>NZ_CP077970.1:6746250-7395000 GCF_024758505.1 Bradyrhizobium arachidis
TCCGGCGGTGCTGCTGTTCATGGCGACAGCGCTGCTGGCCGGCTCGCTGATCTTTTTGATCTATACGTCGCCGCAGTCGGCGATAGACTAGGTCGGAATGCCCTCAGCAAAGGAAGAGTTGATGCCCGTCGACACCAAGGCCGCCACCGATCGTCTCATGCGTTTCCTCGCCGTCGAGGGCGTCACCGGGAAGGAGGCGGCGATCGGGCGCGAACTCGCCGCAGCGCTCCGGGAGGCCGGCGTGCCCGCGGACGCGATCCGCCTCGACGACGCCAACACCCGCATTCCCTTAGCCACCGAGACCGGCAATCTCATCGTCGACCTGCCCGGCCGCGGCGCGCTGCACAACCAGCCGCGGATCATGTTCATGACCCACATGGACACCGTGCCGCTCTGCGCCGGCGCCAAGCCAAAACTTTCCGGGCGCAAGATCGTCAACGACGCCAAAACCGCGCTCGGCGGCGACAACCGCTGCGGCTGCGGCGTGCTGGTGACGCTGGCGGCGGAGCTCGAAAAGCAGAAGCTTGATCATCCGCCGATCACGCTGTTGTTCTGCGTGCGCGAGGAGAGCGGGCTCTACGGCGCGCGCCACGTCAAGCTCGACGAGCTCGGCTCGCCCAAGATGGCCTTCAACTATGACGGCGGCTCGGCCTCGAATGTCACCATCGGCGCGGTCGGCGCCGATCGCTGGACCGTCGAAATCTTCGGCCGCGCCTCGCATGCCGGCGTGGCACCCGAGCGCGGCATCTCCTCGACCATGATCCTGGCGCTGGCGCTCGCCGAGGTGAAGGCCGGCGGCTGGTTCGGCAAGGTGGTGAAGGGCAAGGGCGCGAGCGCGCGGCAGGGCACGAGCAATGTGGGCCCCGTCACCGGCGGCGAGGGCCGCCCCGCGGGCGACGCCACCAATGTCGTCACCGACTATGTGCATGTGCGCGGCGAGAGCCGCAGCCATGACGGAAAATTCTTCAGGGAGATCACGAAGGCCTACAAGGCGGCGTTCGAGAAGGCGGCCAAGCGCGTCACGAACGCGCAAGGCAAATCCGGCCGCGTGAAATTCAAGGCCGAGACCGACTATTATCCGTTCCGCATGAAGGAGAACCTGCCCGTCGTCAAACGCGCAATCGAAGCCGTGTCCGCGGTCGGCGGAGCACCGGTGTTGCGCGCCGCCAATGGCGGGCTCGATGCCAACTGGATGGTCCGCCACGGCATTCCGACCGTCACCTTTGGCGCGGGACAGAACGAGGTGCACACGATCGACGAATGGATCAATCTCGGCGAATACGACCGCGCCTGCGCCCTCGCCGTGCAGCTCGCGACGATGCGGTGATCGGCATGATCAGGTTCGCGGTGGCGGGACTGGCGATGCTCGCGTGCGCGGGCGCAGTCGCTGCGGAAGAGGACAACAGCGCCTTGCTGGTCGATCTCTTCGCCAAAATCTGCGCGCCCAAGCCCGCCCTGCCGAGCCAGGTCGAGCGGGTCGCAACGAGCCTGGGTTTCGTCAGCGACGGCGGCCCGATCACGGCCGAGATGGAACGCGGACCCAAGATCGACATTCTCTACATGGCAAAACTGATCAGGCGTGGCGAGCGGATTGGCAGCATGAGCGCCTATTTCGCCGGCCCCGACGACGGCCCGAGCGTGACATGCACGGTGACGGCCACAGGCGTGTCGGCCGACGCGCTGCCCGGCCTGATCGAAAAATCATTGAAGGCCCGTGAGCGGGCCGACAAGCCGTCCAACGACGAAAATCATCGCCTGGCGAGTTGGCGTGTCGGCACGGGAAGCGGCGACACGCTCGACATGTCGGTGTGGCGAACGTCGCCGCGCCGCGCCTCGATCAGCATCGGCTATGTCGGCTACAAGCGGTGAGCGGGATCAGCCGCGCCGCGCCGCTTCGATCACGGCGACGTCGATCTTCTTCATGTTCATCATCGCAGCGAATGCGCGCTTGGCCTCAGCGCCGCCGGCCGCGACGGCTTCGGTCAGCACGCGCGGCGTGATCTGCCAGGACACGCCCCATTTGTCCTTGCACCAGCCGCATGCGCTTTCCTGGCCCCCATTGCCGACGATGGCGTTCCAGTAGCGGTCGGTCTCTTCCTGGTCGTCGGTGGCGATCTGGAACGAGAAGGCTTCGTTGTGCTTGAACAGGGGGCCGCCGTTGAGGCCGACACAGGCTACACCGGCAACCGTGAATTCGACGACGAGCACATCCCCTTCCTTGCCGGACGGATAGTCGCCGGGCGCGCGGTGGACTGCAGTCACCTTGCTGTCGGGAAACGTCGCGGCGTAGAAGCGGGCCGCAGCCTCGGCGTCCTTGTCGTACCAGACGCAGATCGTGTTCTTCGGTGTAGTCCCGGCCATCGACAGGTCCTTTCAGCTCGTTGCTAGTTGAACTCTCCTGGAGCAAAGGACGGGCGAACGGCGCGCGTTCCGACATCACCGACAAATTATTTTGAACCCCGCCACTCGCAGGATGGGCCGGGCTCCCGCCTCATTCCGCCTTGATGTTGGCGGCCGCCACGACGGCGGCGAGTTCCCGGGTCTCCTTCTCGATCCTGGCCGCGTAGTCGGCCGCACCGAGCACGGATACGACGCCCTGCGTCTCCAGCCGTTCCTTCAGCGCCGGATCGGTCGCAACCGCCACGATCTCCCGATGCAGCGTCTCGGCGATCGGCGCGGGGGTGGCCTTCGGCAACAGGAAGCCGACCCAGAACGAGATGTCGAAACCGGGATAGCCGGCCTCCGCGACCGTCGGCACATCGGGCAGCGACGGCAGTCGCGCTGCCGAGGACACCGCAAGCGCCCGCAGCTTGCCGGCCTTCACCAGCGGCACCGCCGACAGCGGATCGAACACCGCCAAGGTCTCCTGCGCGAGGATGCCGACTTCGGCGGCGGAGCCGCCGCGATAGGGCACGTGGATCATCTTGATGCCGGCCTTCTGGCTGAGGAGCTCCATGGCGAGATGCGCGAGGTTGCCGTTGCCGCCGGAACCATAGGCGAGCTCGCCAGGCGCGGCCTTCGCCGCGGCGACGAGATCGGCCACCGTTTTGATGTTGGCGGTCTTTGGATTCTCCGGATTGACCACCAGCACCAGCGGCGCCGACACCACCGTGGTGAGCGGCGCGAAATCACGCTGCACGTCGTAGCGCGCATCCTTGAACAGCGTCGGATTGAGCGTGATCGCAGAGGAGTTACTGGCAAGGATGGTATGGCCGTCGGGCTCGGCGCGCGCAGCCGCTTCGGCCGCGATCATGCCGTTGGCGCCGGCGCGGTTCTCGACCACGAAGGGCTGGCCGAGTTTGGCCTGGAGGCGGTCCGCAACGATGCGCGCCACGACGTCGACCGGGCCGCCGGCGCTGAACCCCACGAGGATCTTGACCGGATGGTTCGGATATTTTTGCGCGACGGCAAAGGACGGCAGCAGCGCGAGGGACAATCCCACGGTCACGGAGAGTGAGCGAACCATTCTTTGCATGTCGTGCTCCATCCCTGAGAGATCGCTCGTCATCTGCGTGACGATGCGAGGGTTCGAAATCAATATCGAACGCGACGGATTACGCAATCGCGTTTCCATGCGCGTATCGTCACGCCAATTCCGCCACACGGCACGTTGCCCTGCTCGCGCGTTCGGCCTAACCTGCAAAGAAAAGACGGGATGGAAACAACATGGCGCGCATCAAGACGACCGAGACCGGACTCTACCGGATCCCCCTCCCCGTCACGCTCTCCGACAGCACGCATGGCGAGATCAAGGCGTTTGAGCTCATCACCTGCCGCGTGCGCGATGCCGACGGCGCGGAAGGCGTGGGCTACACGTACACGGTCGGCCGCAATGGCGGCGCGATCGCCGATATCTTGACGCGCGAGATCCCGGAACTGGTCGAGGGCCGCGAGGCCGACGACAGCGAAGCGATCTGGCATCACATCTGGTGGGCTCTGCATTATGGCGGACGCGGCGGGGCGGCCGTGCTCGCGCTCTCCGCGCTCGACATCGCGTTGTGGGATCTCAAAGCGCGTCGCGCCAATCTGCCGCTGTTCCGCCTGCTTGGCGGCTTCGATGCCCGCGTGCCCTGCTATGCCGGCGGCATCGACCTCGATCTGTCGATCGAGGCGCTGCTGAAGCAGACCGACGACAATCTCGCAAAGGGTTTTCGCGCCATCAAGATGAAGGTCGGCCGTCCCGACCTCGCCGCCGACGTCGCGCGCGTCGCGGCGATGCGCAAACATCTCGGCGAGGGTTTTGCGCTGATGGCGGACGCCAACATGAAATGGACGGTGGAGGAAGCGATCCGCGCCGCCCGCGCGCTCCAGCCGTTCGATCTCACCTGGCTGGAAGAACCGATCATTCCCGACGACGTCGCCGGCCACGCTCGCATTATGTCCGCCGGCGGCGTGCCGATCGCGGCGGGCGAGAATTTGCGCTCGATCTGGGAGTTCAAGAACTACATCACGGCGGGTGCGGTGTCCTATCCCGAGCCCGACGTCACCAATTGCGGCGGCGTCACCGCCTTCATGAAGATCGCGCGGCTTGCGGAAGCCTTCAACCTGCCGGTGACGAGCCATGGCGCGCACGACATCACCGTGCACCTGCTCGCCGCCTGCCCAAACCGCTCCTACCTCGAGGCCCACGGCTTTGGGCTCGACCGCTATATCGAGCATCCGCTGGTGCTCGACGAGGGGCTCGCCCTGGCGCCGCCGCGGCCCGGCCACGGCATTAGCTTCGACTGGGAGGGGCTGGCACAGCTCAGCCCTTAAGCGAAGCGTCTTGCTGCACGCGAGCTATTCCCGCGTGCCGGGTGACGGCTGCGGAAATTCCGCTAGTGTGGCACCAGCCGGCATCTTCCCGAGAGACGCGAACCGTGACACCAGACCTGCACCAAAAGCTGACCGCGTGGCGCCAGCATCTGCATGCCCACCCCGAACTGTCCCTGCAGGAAAAGGCGACATCCGCGTTTGTGCAGGCGCGATTGACCGAACTCGGCATTCCCTTCACGGCCAACGTCGGCGGCCATGGCATCGTGGCGACGCTGTCGCGCGGGACTGCGCAAGGCCGCGTCGGCCTGCGCGCCGACATGGATGCCTTGCCAATCACTGAGGAGACCGGGCTCGCCTACGCCTCGCGCAATCCCGGCATCATGCATGCCTGCGGGCATGATGGGCACACGGCCTCGCTGCTCGGCGCTGCCGCACTGCTGGCCGCCGACACGAGCTGGAGCGGCACCGTCGATCTCGTCTTCCAGCCGGCCGAGGAAGGTCTTGGCGGCGCGAAGGCGATGGTCGCCGACGGCCTGTTCGAGCGGTTTCCGATGACGCAGATCTTTGGCTTCCACAACTGGCCCGGACTCGAGGCCGGCGCGATCGCGGTGCATGACGGCGTCGTCATGGCGGCCGGCGGGCGGGTGACGCTGACGATCGACGGACATCCCGGCCACGCCGGCATGCCGCATCTGACGCGCGATCCCGTGGTCGCGGCCGGACATCTCATCGTCGCGCTGCAATCGATCGTCTCGCGCAGCGTCGACCCGCTCGATACCGCCGTGCTGTCGCTGTGCACGATCGAGGGCGGCACCGTGCCGAACCAGATCGCCTCCCGCGTGACGATCCGCGGCACGCTGCGCAACCACCGCGGTCCGGTCAGGGACACGCTGACCGAAGGCATCGAGCGGATCTGCGCGGGGGTCGCAACCAGTTTTGGCGTCAGCATCTCATCCGAAGTCACTCCCGGCGTCGGGGTTCTCGCCAACACGCCGCGCGAAGCGGGCCTCGCGCGGATGGCCGCGGAAAAGGTCGAGGCACCGCTGCGCCGCGACCTCGCGCCCAGCATGGCCGGCGAGGATTTCGCCTTCTACCTGCAGCATCGTCCCGGCGCCTTCGTCTGGATCGGCAATGGCGAATTGCGTGAAGGCGCCGAGCTGCACGGCCCGCGCTACGACTTCAACGACGCGATCCTGCCCACTGCCTCCACCTGGATGGCGGAAGTCGCCAAGACCGCGCTGACGGCGAATTAGCGATCGGGCGTGCGATCAAGGGCGTGTACTCATTAAGACCTCAGTTCGGCGGCACCGAGCCCGCTAAGGGCCGATGGCCGATGCTGATTCCCCTCCCTCGTTGTGAGCCGCGCTTCCCAGCCGAAAGCAAGCAACCGTGATCGGCGCGTGCGTGATCCGCGTTTGGGTCCATGCTTTGCTGCAAGCGGGTACGCTTGCAGTTATCGTCCCGGCAGCGCCGTGAGCTCTCGGAGCGGCTTGATGTGCCAGAACGGATATGCCGCCAATTCTTTCGAATGCTGCCCGAACATATCAACCCGTCTGCTTGTAAACTCCGTAATGACGCCGAAAAATTCAGCTGGTGACCTGATCGTCGCAAGTCTCAGGCCGAATTCAAAAGCAAATTGCACGTTGGCCCGGGCTATCTCTAGAAGCTTCGCTTGATACGCCTGCATGTTTGCCGTCGCTAAAGCAAAGCCTTTCGTTGGATCGCTATCCGTCATTCTCTGACTGGGGTCATCTGGCAAGGCATCCACCCGAGGCTCAATGATGGGAACCTCGTGTTTAGGATCATCATGAAGCTTAAGAGGCGGTTCAATCGAGACTGCCGCAACAGAGCGAAGAAGATCCTTTTTCGGGCTTCTAACAATGGCCGGCTTGTTCCGTTGGGCCCGCGCGGCCATTTTCGGATTGCGGGCGCGCTTTGGGGCTGTTGCCGGTTTGCGTTTGCTCATCTGACGCTCCAAGATAATGCGGGTGCGACCACAACGATCTTTTCTGAAAGGACAACAGGCCTTGTGATGTGGCGTTCCAAACCCGCGCGTTGTTGCCGCATGAACTGAGATCAATCGCACGTTCTGCGATGTCGACGATGATGTTAGGTAGCAACTCCAACCAACAAACGTCTAGCTGGCGATCTTCCAGACCTATGCTCAACGGCGTCAGTCTGAGAACAATCAGCCTTCCGTTCGTTGTGTTCGCCAAAGACCGCTTCAAGTTGCGGCGACTACGCAAGCGTTCATTTCGAGCTTCGAGGATGGGCGCTCAAAGGTATTAGATCTCTCGCAAAAATCTGCGGCTCCTTTCGAGTTGAAAGCCTGAAAGGTGACTTCATCCTGCACGCACATGGCGCGCGCCGCGCTGGCAGTAGAGGCCGGCTTCGGCGACGCCAAGCTGCCGGAAGCTCGGCGACGTGCTCGAGGACAATTTGAGCGCCCTGTGAAGCCAGACTACCCACCGAGCGAATGCTCGAGGAAGAAGCGCAGCATTTCCCTCGTCGCATCCGGCCCTTGCGGATCAGTGTAGGACCCGGCGGGGCTGCCGCCTGACCACGCGTGTCCGGCGCCATCGATGTTCCAGTGTTCGGAGATCGCCCGACCGGCCCCGTCGATCAGGACGGTGCGAGTATAGGCATGGCCGTGGGGTACGCGTCCGCGAAGTACCTTCGTCGTCGGCCTCGTTGCCCTGGCGGACTGCTCGATAATCTGATCGCCATTCTTTGGATGCACCGTAGCGTCGCGATCACCATGGAAAACGATGGTCGGCACAGAAGTTTTGCCATCCGCAATTGCCTTGGAGCCGCCTCCCTGCCGCATGGCGACGAACGCGGAGGGAAGATCGCTCGCGGCCCCGCACGCGAGGCCTGAATGAATACCGACGGCCGCGTACAGGTCGCTATACGTCGCGCCCATGATGGCGGCAGCGGCCCCGCCGGCCGACAGACCCGCGACGTATACGCGCTTCGGATCGATCGCATGGTCGCGCATAATCTGGCGGGTAATGCCGGCGATCATCGAGGGCTCGCCCCCGCCGCGGCGCTGGTCGCCGGTGCGAAACCAGTTCCAGCACTTCGACTGGTTGGCTCCGCTCGGCTGCTCAGGATAGACCACGAAGCAATTCTGCTCTTCCGCCAGGAAGTTCATCCGGGTGCCGGCCGCGAAATCGTCCGGCGACTGGGTGCAGCCATGCAGCATGACGATCAGGGGAAGCCGTTGTCCCTGACAGCGGCTTGGGATGAACAGCTTGTAGGTCCGGCTTCCCGCGGCGTTACTGAAGGTACCGGCGACAAACCGTGTGCCCTCGGGCACGATGTCCGATGGGGACAGAGGAGCGCGCGTGATCGGACTTCGCAGGCCGAGCCCGGAAGAATTCCGCAGGCCGTCGAGCGGTAAGGAGCGTCTGCGTCCCTGAGCAGAGCGGGCCGGCGAGATCTGCGGAGCTTCCCGCTCGTCGACGACGTCTGCCGTGGCGTCGATGGTAGGCGGATCGAGCCGCGGGAGCCGAGCCTGAGCGGCGCTGCGAGACTGCGGTCTTGGAGCACTACCGCCCTGGAGCATGCGCTGCAGGAGCGCGGTGGCCTCGACCAGTTGGCCGGCACGCGTGAGGCGGGTTGCTTCGCGGACTATGTCTTGATTCAGCATCGTTCACCTCGTTCTGTCGGCGAGAGCGGCCTTGACCGCGGGAGTGGCGTGAAGGGCCCCCAGCACCGAGACCGACGCGATTGTGGCGCGAGCCAATTCGGGAGTGACGTCCTGGGCGATGGTGGCTAAGCCCAAAACATTGATCTGCAGCATCTCGCCGGCGCGCCGCGCCGCTTCGAGATCCTCGCGAGTGTAGTTGCGCAGCCCGAGGTCCAGGTTCTTCCGGGCCGTGGATTGTCTGACGACCTCTCCGTGGCGCTCGAGCTGGTTCCGGATTGCTGTCCGGATGAAATCGGTCCGGTTCGAATAGAACCCTTCCTGCACCATGAGATCGACATGACCGAGGTCGACATAGCCAAGGTTGATCGTGATCTTCTCGGTGTCGGGGGCCTTGGGTCGCAGCTCGCGCACATTATCGGCCATAGCTAACATCCATTCTTACCATCCCCCTGGATGGTCCATGGATGTTATCTAGATGCTCCCGGGCGCCTGTCAAGGGATGGAAAATCTGCGCGTCACCTGACCACCGGCGCGTGGATATCCCTTGATAAAATCTAGGTTCGGCATGTCCCGCGAATGAATGTGGGCGCCCAATGGGCCAAACCCCAAAACAAAAGCAAGCCGCCAGGAATAGAGACTGTAAGGCGGAACAACACTGTGGCCTCGAAATTAAGCCCCCATGGGAGCTGTAAAGGACATCCGCAAGCAGGCTGAGGTGGCCGAAAAGGCAGCCGCACGCACTGCTGACGCCTTTGTGGCAAATCAGATGAAGACCTTGGCCGAGGCATTCCGGGCCCAGGCCGATACCATGAAGAAGAACAAAAAGAAGAAGAAGAAATGAGTTTCACCGTCAAAGGCATGTGCAAGCACGGCGAGCTGGCGCACCGGAGGAAGACCGCCGAAGCGGCCCTTACGAAGGCCAGGGAGCTTGCCAAGCTAGGCTGCTACGACGTCCATATCATTACCCCGGAAGGCCGGGACTACGCCTCGTCCGAGTTCGGAGACCTTCCACGATCCCGCGTCGCATGGCGGCCTATTCAGAAAACCAACACCCACCCGTGAGCCGGGCCTCGGCAATTTCGGGACGACCCCGCTGTTCGCCACCGGGTCGGTCGCCCGTCTCGATGGCTCGCGCGCCGGACTAAACAATGAAATCGCGGGTAAATGACCGCCGTGTTTTCAATTGCCGGGTCGCGAAACGCTACGACAAACTTGCCGCCAACTAGACGATGCTGGTCGGCTGCGAGCGGAACGCGTTGTCCTCCGTCAGCGGGCTAGAGGCGCCAAGTGCGAAGGCCTGGCCGCATGGCTGGCCACGCCCCGCAATCCTAGACCACCTCGACCGCATCGCCGCACTTCAAGACGTTCGCCTCAGCGCGGTCAGGCCTGAACGCAGCACGATAAACCAGATAGGATACAAGCCAGGCGATCGCGAGCAGCGCGATCACCGCAAAACCAAAATTGGCGAGGGACTCGTTGAGGTGATCGACCAGTGTCCAGAGCCCGCCGGACAGCCCGAGCTGCTCGCCGATCAGGCCGAGCGCCTCGACGCCGCCGATGAACAGCGCGACCGCGACGGAGGCGCCGGTGATGGTGAGGTTGTACCAGAGTTTTCGCATGGGATCGACGAAGGCCCAGCGATAGGCGCTGACCATCAGCGCGGAATCCGCGGTGTCGACCAGCGCCATGCCGGCGGTGAACAGCGCCGGAAAGACCAGCACATGCGTCAGCGACAGGCCGCGCGCAGCTTCGGTCGCGGAAATGCTGAGCAGGCCGATCTCGGTCGCGGTGTCGAAACCGAGCCCGAACAGAAAGCCCAGCGGATACATGTGCCAGGATTTTGTCACCATGCGGAACATCGGCGCGAGCAGACGCGCCAGGAAGCCGCGGCCGGCCAGCAGCGCGTCGAGCTGTTCGGCATCGTGGCCGCCAGTGTCGCGCACCGCGCACATGGTGCGCCACAGGCTGATGAAAATGACGAGATTGAGCACGGCGATCAGCAGCAGGAAGATCGCGGAGACCGAGGTGCCGATCAGCCCGCCGATGCTTTTGAAGAGGCTGTCGCCGCCAAAGCTCACCGCGCTAACGGCCAGCAGCACAGTCGCGATAACGACGACCGTGGAATGGCCGAGCGCGAAATAAAGGCCCGCGCTTCGCGGCGCATCGCCGGCATGCATCAGCTTGCGCACGACGTTGTCGATCGCCGCGATATGATCGGCGTCCACGGCGTGGCGCAGGCCGAACACCCAGGCGAGCCCCGCGGTCGCCATGACAGCGGGCCGGTCGGCGAACACGGCGAAGGCCCACGCCCAGGCGGCGACATTGGCGGCAATGAGCCCGCCGAACAGCAGGACCGTGCCGGGCTCAACCGCCCGCAAAGCCCTATTGATCACGCGCCCTAGTCCGTCCACCGAAGTCACCCCAAGTATGATGTTTATCAAAAACTATCATACTGGGGTTGGCAAGGGGCAAGACAAGGGCCCTGCGTCCGGCCATCAAACAGGTCCACCGCTTGGCTTTCCGCCGGGGAAGTCGCAGACTGGCCTGCAAGATCGATCGGTTTTGCGAGCTTTTGATGGTCCAGATGAAGACGTCCCGCGGACACCCTGCCCGGCACATGGGCGCACGCCAGATCTACGAAGCGCTCCGGGACCAGATCCTGGGCCGCGTCTATGGCGCCGACGGCCTGCTGCCGTCATCCCGCGCGCTCGCCCACGAACTCGGCGTATCGCGCTCGACCGTGACGGTCGCCTACGAGCAGCTCGTTGCCGAAGGTTTCATCGACATGCGGCACGGCGCGCGGCCGCGCGTCGCGCGCGCGGTGACCGATGTGGGACGCGCGGGTACTGCGTCGCGCGCGTCGTCGCGGCGGCCGCGGCTGTCGGCCTATGGCGAGCGGGTGCGGCAGGCCGCGCCGCGCGCAGAGCCGCCAGCGCGCAACCCCATCGCAAACTTTCGCTATGGCGATCTCTCGCCGTCGGATTTTCCCGTGCTGGCGTGGAAGCGCGCCGTGGTTGCTGCGATGACGCGGCGGCGCGAGAAGCTGAGCTATGACGAGCCCTGCGGCTCGCTTCGGCTGCGCACGGCGTTGCAAGCCTATCTCTGGCGTTCGCGGACCGTGCGATGCGACGTCGACCAGATCGTCGTCGTCAACGGCTCGCAGCAGGGGCTCGATCTCTGCGCGCGGCTGCTGCTCGATTCCAGTGACCGGTTCGTCATGGAAGATCCCGGCTACCTGATGGCGCGACGCGTGTTCTCGGCCACGGGAGCTTCTGCGGTGCCGATCCCGGTCGACACGGACGGACTGGAGACGGAGCGACTTGCAAAGACCGAAGCGCGGCTTGCCTATGTGACGCCGTCGCATCAGTTTCCGATGGGCGGCGTGCTGCCGATCGCGCGCCGGCACCAATTGCTCGCCTGGGCAAGACGGTTCGACGCCTATGTGATCGAGGACGATTACGACAGCGAGTACCGCTACGATACAAAACCCGTCCCGCCGCTGCATGCGCTCGAAGGCAGCGACAACGTGATCTATCTCGGCACCATCTCCAAGACGCTCTCGCCCACGCTGCGGATCGGATATCTGGTGGTGCCATCCGGACTGCAATCCGTGTTCAGCGCGGCCAAGCAAATCATGGACCGGCACACACCGCTGGCCGAGCAGGACGCACTCGCGACGATGCTCGAGAGCGGCGGCTATGACAGCCATGTCAGGCGCGTTCGGCGACGCAACGGTGAGCGCCGGCAGACCCTGCTCGACGCCCTGCACCGCAGATTTGGCGAGCGCATCAGGATCGAAGGCGCCGCGGCCGGCTTGCATGTGGTGGTCTGGTTTCGCGACCTGCCGCAAACTTGCGAAGCGGCGTTGATCGAAGCTGCCCGCGCTAGAGGCGCCGGCATCTATCCCGTCTCGGCGCTGTTCGATCAACGGCGTTCGCCGCGCCGGCCTGACGGCGTCGGGCTCATCATGGGTTACGCCGCACTGGAGGCGCGCCAGATCGAACGCGGCTGCCAGCTTTTGGCGCAGGCCGTGGATCAGGTACGGCCGAGGCGATAGACGCACCGCGCCGGCGCCCTAACTGGACTAGTTAAATCTTCACGAACTGGCCGTTCTCGGCAGGCCAGATTGCGGCTATCCCTGAGCCGAGAACGCAGATCCGCCGGGAGACCTTCGATGTATACGCCCCCCGCCTTCAGGGACGACGATGTCAAAAACATCCGCGCGACCATTCGCGCCGCACGCCTGGCCAATCTCGTCACCGCCACGGCGGACGGACCGCTGGCGACACCCCTGCCGCTGTTCCTCGACGAGAGCGAGGGCGAGCACGGCGTGCTGTACGGGCACATGGCAAGGGCCAATTCGCACTGGCGTGCGTCGCCGATCGGCGAGGCGCTCGCCATCTTCATGGGGCCGGAAGCCTATGTGACGCCGTCGTGGTACGCGACCAAGCAGGAGACCGGAAAGGTCGTGCCGACCTGGAACTACATCGCGGTCCACGCCTACGGCCCGGTCGAGTTCTTCGAGGACAGCGAGCGCCTGCTCGACGCGGTGACGCGCCTGACCAACCTCCACGAAGGAGCGCGCGCGACACCCTGGGCCGTCAGCGACGCGCCGGCAGATTTCATCGCCGCGCAGTTGCGCGGCATCGTCGGCGTGCGCATCCCCGTCACCCGGTTCGAGGGCAAGCGCAAGATGAGCCAAAACCGTCCCGAAGCTGATCGCGTCAGAGTCGCGGCCGGCCTTGCCGCGAGCGAAGAGCCGCGAGATCAGGAAGTGGCGCGGCTCATTCCGACGCAGGTTTGAGACGCGAACGCGCTAGATGATGCCGCTCCGCCGGAGCGCCGCAATCGCAGCCCCGTCATAGCCGAGGTCGGCGAGGACACGATCGGTGTTCTCGCCGAGCGTCGGCGGGCGCGCTGCGATCTCGCCCGGCGTTTCCGACAGGCGCACGGCGGCCCGCGACACCGGCGCAGGTTTTGGCAGGCCCGGATAGTCGACGTCCTGCATGAAACCGGCGGCACGAATATGCGGATGGTCCAGCGCCTGTTGCGGGCTCAGCACGGGCCCGGTTGGAATCATCGCCTTGCCCAGCGTATCGACGGCCTCCTGCGTGGTGCGCTCGGCGCACCAGCGCGCCATCCGCTCGCTGATGATGGGGCCGTTGTTGCCGCGGCTGATGTCGTCGGCAAAGCGCAGATCGTTCAGCCACTGCTCTTCCTCGCCCATGAGCTTCGCCCAGCGCTTGAACAGCGGATGACCGGTGACCTGGCACAGCACCCAGCCGTCTTTGGTACGGTAGATGTCGGCTGGTGCTGCAGTCTGGCCGAGATTGCCCGATGGCACGCGATTGACATTGATGACCGCCTGCTCGATCAGCGTCGCGTTGGTGAACGACAATGCGGTTGCCAGCAACGCGCCTTCGACGATCTGCCCGCGCCCGGACTTGCCGCGCTCGATCAGCGCGGCGAGCGTGCCGAACGCGCAGTGCAGCGCGGTTCCGAAATCGACCCAGTTCACCGCGGCCCGGTACGGCGGATTTCCCTCGCCGGTCATGTACACCGACCCAGACATGACCTGCCCGACACCGTCAAACCCGACGCGGTCGGACCACGGCCCCGGTCCGCCGAATGCAGTCGCCGTCGTCAGGATGATGTCGGGCTTGATCGCCTTCAATGAGTCATAGTCGAGTTTCATCGCGCGCAGGGTCTGCGGCGGCAGGTTGGCGACGACCACGTCCGCGGTCGCAATCAGGCGGCGCATCACCTCCTGCCCCTCGGGCTTCATCGGATCGAGCGTGATGCACTTCTTGTTGCGGTTGACCTGCAGGAACAGCGCGCCCTCGCCGCCTTCGCCGACCGGCGCCACGAAGCGATCCTCGCTGCCATCGCGCTTTTCCACGCGAATGACTTCGGCGCCGAATTCAGCCAGCAATGTCGCGCAATACGGCCCCGCGATATAGCGCCCGAAATCCAGGACGCGCACGCCTTCCAGAACTCCCCCCATCGGTCTCTTTCCCTGATGTTTTTTGCCAGATTACAGAGAATGGTTGCCGCGGCAAGGCGGCCGACAGCATGCCTCAGCCCACAGAAGTGATCGGGCCGGAGGGTTCGACGAGCCCGCGTTCTGCTCTATTATGTCACGTCCGTCCCGCACCCAGAGCCGCATCCATGTCCCAACAGTTCGATCGTTCCGCCGAGGATCTCGGCAACGCCGTCCATTTCGAGCACGTCAACGTGCAGGTCCCGGATCAGCGCCTGGCGACCTTATTTTACGTGGCGGGACTTGGCCTCACCCGCGATCCCTATCTGATGGTCTCCGACACCAACATGTGGATCAACGCCGGACGGAGCCAGTTTCATCTGCCGAGCGGCAGGCCGCAGGTGGTGCGCGGTCATGTCGGGCTGGTGATCGCAGGCCGCGAGGCGCTGCTGCAGCGGCTGGCGTCGGTCGCCAAAAAACTCGAGGGCACGGCGTTCGCGTTCGCCGAGCACAACGACCATGTCGAGGCGACCTGCCCGTGGGGCAACCGGCTGCGCTGCTACGAGCCGGACGCGGCGCGCTTCGGGCGCATCACGCTCGGCATCCCCTATGTCGAATTCGAGGTGCCGGCCGGGACCGCACCCGCGATCTGCGCCTTCTATCCCGAAATCATGGGCATGCCCGCGAACTTGCGGAACGGCGACGGCAGGGTCGCTGCCGTGAAGACGGGGCGCGACCAGCACCTCTTGTTCCGCGAGAGCGATCGGCCCCAGCCCGACTATGACGGCCACCACGTGCAGATGTACATCACCGACTTCTCCGGCCCATACCGCCGGCTCCTGGCGCGCAATTTGATCTCCCGCGAGGACAATCAGTACCAGTACCGGTTCTGCGACATCGTCGATCTCGACAGCGGCAAGCCTCTCTTCACGGTCGAGCACGAGGTGCGCAGCGCCACCCACCCGATGTTCATGCGGCCGATGGTCAATCGCAATCCGGCACTGAACAACCGCAACTACGCCTTCGGTCACGATCAATCGCAGTGGGCGATGGGACCGGATCAATACGAGGGATAGGTGAGCCTTGCACTGGCTGCCGCGGCCGCTATCTGACAAGGACCAGGGCGCGCCGCGCCTCGCCAGGAGTTCCACAGTTTGAGCGTTGCATTCACCAAGGAAGAAAGTGCCGAAACCGCGGCCGAGACGATGTTGCCGGATCGCCCGATCTCGTCTCATCAAAACCTCGTCACGGCGGCAGGCCTGAAAGCCCTGGAAGCTCAGCTCAAGCAGGCGCAGGAGGCCTACGATCTCGCGCAGAAGATCGAGGACGTGAACGAACGGCGCCGGGAGGGCGCGCTGCCGCTGCGCGATATCAGATATCTTGCAGCGCGGCTGCGAACGGCGCAGGTGGTTCCGGATCCGATCGCGAGCGATACCGTCAGTTTTGGAAGCACGGTCACCTTCAAGCGCGATGATGGACGCGTCCAGACCTATCGCATCGTTGGCGAGGACGAAGCCGACCCGAAGCAGGGCATGATCTCCTTCGTGTCGCCGATCGCCCGGTCATTGCTGGGCAAGGCGATCGGCGACGTGATCGAAACCTCCGGTCAGGACATCGAAATCGTCGCGATCGCGTAGCGACGCCCGCGAAGCGGCTCTGGATTCAGCGCCCGCTTCGGTTGGAGGCGGCGATGGAGTTTTCCTCTGATAGCGCTAGGCCAGGCTGCGGCGCCGACAATTCCTCGCAATACATCCGATCGATCTTGCGCTGCATGAGGGCATAACAATCGCATGCGACGCGCTCGAGCCGCGCCCGGTCGATTTCGACGAACCCGCGCCGGTCGGTCGGGACGGCGCCGGCCGCGCGCAGCTTGCTCATCGTCAGAGTCACTGTCGTCCGCCGCACCCCAAGCAACTGCGCAAGCGCCTCCTGCGTCACCGGAAGGCGGTCATCGGGAACGCGGTCGTGGATCTGCAGCAGCCACCGCGCCATGCGGCCGTCCACGAGGTGCAGCGCGTTACAGGCGGCAACGTGCTGGAGCTGCAACATCAGCGCGCGGACGTGGACCTGCACGACATTCCTGATGGCCGCGCTTCGCGCATAGGCGGCCCGAAACTTGGCGGCGGAGATCTGCGATGCCGTTCCGGCCACGCGAGCAACCGCGGTCACGGATGAAAGCGCCGGGCCGAGCACGGAGAACGAGGCCAAAGCGCCCTCTCGTCCCATCAAGGTGGTTGCGACCGTTTGCCCATCCGGCATATCGAGCATAAAGGCGATTGCGCCGCTGTGGGGAAAGTAGACCGGGTCGAGCTCGTCGCCTGACCGCACCAGGACTGCATCGGCTTCGAACGAGACCTTCTGGAGGTGAGGCGTGAGCAAATCGAGATCCGCCTGCGGCAACGCCGCCAGCAGCCGGTTGCCGATGCCAGCGCGCTGGACGGTCGCGATGCTGTCTGGTGAACGAGCAGTCAATGAACGACCGTATCCGTTTGTTTGATCCACTGCGATAATCCGAAATGCGAATTGCCGACCAGAACCATCCAAACAGAGCCGTCAGGCGAGATCAAGCACGGACAATTGCGGTACCCAACCGCAGATTTTCGCCGAGCAAACAGGATCTTGAATAAGTCATACAATTAACGACGTCTTGCACCCAGCGGTGCCGCCGAGATGGTCGACCGGTGACGCTTGCGACAGCGCGTTGAGCGCCCTGGGCCCGTCGCATCATGACCCTGATCAAAATGGACGGGGCGATCTCGACGACGTCACCGCCGTTGAGATCGCCCCGCAAGAATTCAGATGATCGGATCGGTTAGCCGAACTGGTTCATCGTGTTGTGGGCGCCGCCCGCCTTCAGGGCGGCCTCGCCGGCGAAGTACTCCTTGTGATCGTCGCCGATGTCGGAGCCGGCCATGTTCTGATGCTTGACGCAGGCGATGCCCTGACGGATCTCCGCGCGCTGCACGTTCTTGACGTAGCCGAGCATGCCCTGCTCGCCAAAATATTCCCTGGCGAGGTTGTCGGTCGACAGCGCGGCCGTGTGGTAGGTCGGCAGCGTGATCAAATGGTGGAAGATGCCGGCGCGCTTGGCCGAATCCGCCTGGAAGGTCCTGATGCGTTCGTCGGCTTCCTTCGCCAGCGGCGTGTCGTCGTACTCCGCCTTCATCAGCTCGGCACGGTTGTACTTGGACACGTCCTGGCCGGCTTCCTTCATCGCGTCGTAGACCTGCCAACGGAAGTTGAGCGTCCAGTTGAAGGACGGCGAGTTGTTGTAGGCGAGCTTCGCGTTCGGGATCACCTTGCGGATGCGATCGACCATGCTGGCGATCTGCTCGATATGCGGCTTCTCGGTCTCGATCCACAAGAGGTCCGCGCCGTTCTGCAGCGAGGTGATGCAGTCGAGCACGCAGCGGTCCGCGCCGGTGCCGGGGCGGAACTGGTAGAGGTTGGAGGGCAGCCGCTTCGGACGCATCATCTTGCCGTTCTGGTTGATGATGACGTCGCCGTTCTTGGCATTCGCCGCCGTCACTTCCTCGCAATCCAGGAAGCTGTTGTACTGGTCGCCGAGGTCGCCGGGCTTGTGGCTCACGGCGATCTGCTGCGTCAGGCCGGCGCCGAGCGAGTCGGTGCGGGTCACGACGATGCCGTCTTCGACGCCGAGCTCGAGGAAGGCGTGGCGGCAGGCGCGGATTTTTGCCAGGAAGACGTCGTGCGGCACGGTGACCTTGCCGTCCTGGTGGCCGCACTGCTTCTCGTCGGAGACCTGGTTCTCGATCTGCAGCGCGCAGGCGCCCGCTTCGATCATCTTCTTGGCGAGCAGATAGGTCGCCTCGGCGTTGCCGAAGCCGGCATCGATGTCGGCGATGACAGGCACGACGTGGGTCTTGAAGTTGTCGATCTTCGCGATCAGTTCCTTCTCCCTGACCTTGTCGCCTTCCTTGCGGGCGGCATCGAGGCTGCGGAAGATGTCGTTGAGCTCACGGGAATCCGCCTGACGCAGGAAGGTGTAGAGCTCCTCGATCAGGGCCGGCACCGAGGTCTTCTCGTGCATCGACTGGTCGGGCAGCGGGCCGAACTCGGAGCGCAGCGCGGCGATCATCCAGCCCGAGAGATACAGATAGCGGCGATCGGTCGTGCCAAAATGCTTCTTGACCGAGATCAGCTTCTGCTGGGCGATGAAGCCGTGCCAGCAGCCGAGCGACTGGGTGTACTTGGTCGGGTCGTTGTCATAGGCGGCCATGTCGGCACGCATCAGCGCCGCGGTGTAGCGGGCCACGTCGAGGCCGGTCTTGAAGCGGTTCTGCAGCCGCATGCGCGCCACGGCTTCGGCGGTCACGCCGTTCCAGGTGGGCTTGTCCTTGAGGAGGGCTTCAGCCGCCTCAATCTCGCTCTGGTAGGACGCCGGTCCCTGGATGGCCCGGTCGCTGATTCCGCGCGGTTGGAAATTCATGTCCGTGATCCCTTCGATGACGACAAACTGGCATCCATTTGACGCGCGAGGGTGCCGATCACTAGCCATTCCCGGGAAAACTTGTCACACTTTACAGAAATCTGGTGTATAGCTGTAAGAATATTACAGACAGGGAAGACCCCGATGACGACCTCCACCGGCCGCTCCGTCTTCATGGGACCGCGACTGCGGCGGCTTCGGCGCGACCTGGGGCTGACCCAGGCGGACATGGCGGCCGATCTCGAGATTTCCGCCCCCTACGTCGCGCTTCTGGAGCGCAATCAGCGGCCGGTGACGGCGGATATGTTGCTGCGCCTCGCCCGCACCTACAAGATCGACCTGGCCGATGTCGCCGGCGACGGCGGCGCCGACCACACGGCGCGGATGCAGTCGGTGCTGAAGGATCCGATGTTTTCCGACATCGATATCCCGACGCTCGAGATCAACGACCTCGCCGTCAGCTATCCCGGAATGACCGAGGCGTTCCTTCGCCTCTACACCGCCTATCGCGAAGAACAGCTGGCGCTGGCGGAGCGCAGAGACCCAGCGATGGCGGGCGCCGCCTCATCGTCGGGTCCTGACAATTTCGATGCCAACGATCCCGTCGCAGACGTCAGGCGGTTTCTTGCCGCCCGCCGCAACAATTTTGCCAATCTCGACGACGCCGCCGAGCGCATCGCGCAGGACTCGTCCGGGACGGCCGGTTTCATCGAACGGCTTCGGACACGCCACAACCTTCAGGTCCGTTATCTGCCGCCCAATGTCATGCTCGGGTCGGTCAGGCGCCTCGACCTGCATCGCAGGCAACTTCTGCTCGAAGACTCGCTCGATACCGCAAGTCTCCATTTCGAGTTGGCCAAGCAACTCGCCTATCTCGAATTGGAAGGTGAGATCGCGGCAGCCCTCGAAGCCGGCAAGTTCACGTCCGAGAGCGCCCAGCTTTTGGCACGCCGCGCGCTCGGAGCGTATGCCGCCGCAGCGCTCATCATGCCGTACTCTGCGTTTGCCAAAGCCGTCGATGCGCGCCGCTACGATCTGGAGGCGCTGGCGCGACAGTTCGGCACCAGCTTTGAACAGACCGCCCATCGCGTCACGACCTTGCAGCGACCGGGTCTCGAGAAGATCCCGTTCTTCCTGATCCGCGTCGATCCCGCAGGCAATATTTCAAAACTGCTCGACGGCGCCGGATTCCCGTTCGCCAAGCACGGCGGCGCCTGTCCGCTGTGGTCGGTCCACGGCATCTTCAAGACGCCGCGCCAGATCGTCACGCAATGGCTGGAGCTACCTGACGGCAAGCGGTTCTTCTCGATCGCCCGCACCGTCACCGCCGGCGGCGGCTCCTTCGGCGCAATCCGCGTGGAGCGCGCCATCGCGATCGGCTGCGCCGCCGAACATGCGGGGCAGTTGATCTACACGCGCAATCAGAAGGAGCCCGATGCCGACGCGATCACGCCGATCGGCGTCGCTTGCCGCGTCTGCCATCGTCCCCGATGCACCGCACGCTCCGCGCCGCCGATCGGACGCGAGTTGCTTCCCGACGATTTCAGGACGCTGAGCGTGCCGTTCGGGTTCTCGGCGGATTGAGCGCGATCAACGATTTTCAGACTGACTTGAATACCATCAAATAGAATATCCCAATCATCGCTACCGTCGAAGGGAGGCCCAGGAAAGTCCAATTCTTGAATTGCGCATCATACTCCGCGGACAATTCCGAGTTCGTCTCAATAGCCTTCTTGGAAAGATCGACCATGCGGTGCTGCAACCAGACACCGAGGATCCAGCAAACAGCAGCTGTACAAAGCAGGATCAAGGCCCACCCAAGCCATCCGGTCAAAACCGGAAATCCCAAAAGCGATGCCAACCACAATCCAGTGATGATTTGAATGAGCGCGGACAATGTCGTCAGGTAAAACTCGACCCTGACAATATGAGGCCCGACTTCCGCGATTAGCCTTACCTTCTTGGAGCCAAAGACAATTGTGCCTAGCAAGGCAGCAAAAATGCCTCCACCAAATAGAATTGTAGCGCTCAGAACGTGGATCAATTTTAGGACTGGGTAAATCACTGTAAGTGTCTCAAAAGAATCTCATCAGGCCTTTAACTATACCGCTTTGAAAATATCGCTCTGGAGATTCTTTTGTGGCGTGTTCGAACACTTTGACCGCGGCTCAGTCTCGTCGCACATAGCGCCAGAGCGCATCGGCGATCTCGGCCCGCCGCTGCGCTTTCGCTCTTGGCGACGACATGTCCCAGGCAAATTGCGCCTCAAAAGTGTGACGGTTGGCGACCGAGAAGAAGCTCAGCGCGTTCAGCGTCATGTGCAACTCGATCGGATCGATGCCGGGCCGGATCACACCGCCGGCGACGCCGCGCTCCAGCAGCTTCGCGATCTGGCTGATGCTCGGCTGCGTCATCTCCTTGAGCCTCTGGCTGCTGCCGATATGCCGCCCGCGATGGATGTTCTCGATCGAGACGAGGCGGACGAATTCCGGATGGGCCTGGTGGAAATCGAAGGTGAATTCGGCAAGCCTGCGGATCGCGGCCTCGGGCACCAGCGCCTCGAGATGCAGGTCCTCCTCGGCGGCGCGCATCTTGGCATAGGCCATCTCGAGCACCGCGGTGAACAGCTCTTCCTTCGAGTTGAAATAGTAGAAGATCAGCCGCTTGGTGATGTTGGCGCGGGCGGCGATGGCGTCGGTATTGCCGCCGGACAGACCGTTCTCGGCGAATTCCTCGAAAGCGATGTCGAGAATCTCCTGCCGCGTTCGCTCGCGATCGCGCCGCTTGATCGGGACAGGCTTCGCCGCCCGCGCCGGCTGCTTCTTCACGCTTGGCATCTGGCAGTTCGATCCTTCGCATCGGCCGCCGAGCGGCTCGCCGCCCATCCATAGCTCATTCGGACGCTCTTGACATCAACTATCCCGTGGATTAATTAGCAATTAACCTATGGATTAATTAGGCAGGAGGAGACCGATGCATCCGACGCAGGCGAACTGCCTCACCTCGCTTCTCCTGACGTTGCCGGGCTCATGATCGAGCTCGGCCTTGCCCATCTCACCGCCTTGCAGCTTGCGCCAGCGGCGCTGATTGCCGAGGCTGCGCGGGCCGGGTTTGCCGCCGTCGGGCTGCGCTTCATCCCGGCAAGCAGCGATGGCCCCGCCTATCCGACACGGGTCGGCACCGAGGCCCATCGCGCGCTCAAGCGCGTGCTGATTGGCGAGGGCGTGCGGGTCAGCGATATCGAGCTGGTTCAGCTCAAGCCCACCATCGACCTGTCCTTGCTTGAGAGCTGTCTCGAAGCTGGCGCCGATCTCGGCGCGACGGCGGTCATCGCGTCGGGCGACGATCCGGATCTGGGCCGGCTCACCGCGCACTTCGCCGAACTCTGTCAGCTCGCCGCGTCCTTCGGCTTGCGCGTCGACCTCGAATTCATGCGCTGGCGCGTGATCGGCAGCCTGTCGCAGGCGACGGCAATCGTCCGTGACGCCGGCCAAGCGAACGGCGCCATTCTGGTCGACGCCTTGCACCTGACGCGCTCGGGCGGTGAGGCCGACGATCTGATCTCGCTTCCCGACCAGTGGCTGCGCGCCGCCCAACTCTGTGATGCCAGCGCAAAACCGCCGGCAACTGAAACCGCGGTCATTGCCGAGGCGCGCGAGGGTCGGCTGCCGCCAGGAGGCGGCGCCCTGCCGCTCGGCGCGCTCCTGGATGCGCTCCCCGCCGACACCAGCCTCAGCGTCGAAATGCCGATGCCGGCGCTTGATCCAAAGGAGCGGATCGCAACGGCATTCAACGCAACGAGGCACCTGCTCGAAGGCCGGCCGCGCGGCACCAGGCGCCGCGACTGTCGCGGCTGGGCCTGACCAACGGAATGGATGACATGACGAAAATCAGAATTGGTGTGATCGGTGCAGGGTTGATCGGGCGCAAGCATCTGCGCAAGCTCGCCGAACACAGCGACTACGAGCTCGTCGGCATCGCCGACGTCAATGCCGAGCAGGTCGCAGCCGAGCAACCCGGCGCGCGCGTCTTCGCGGATTGCCGAAAGCTGCTCGACGAGGCGCGGCCCGAAGCCGTGATCATCGCATCGCCCAATCAGCTCCACGCCGAGAACGGTATCGCCTGCGCGCGGGCCGGCATCCATATACTGATCGAAAAACCGGTCACAGATTCGCTGCAGAGCGCCGCCGACCTGATCGCGGAGATCCGCAAGGCGAGCATACGGACACTGGTCGGGCATCACCGCCGCCATCATACGCAAGTGAAGACATTGAAGGCGCTGCTCGCACAGGGGCGCATTGGCGATGTCGTCGGCGCCTCGGCGATCTGGGCGACGCACAAGCCGGCGGCGTATTTCGCGACCGCACCTTGGCGGTCGCAGGCCGGTGGCGGACCGATCTTGATCAACCTAATCCACGAGATCGATTTTCTGCGCTTTACTGTCGGCGAGATCGTCGCCGTGGAGGCCATCGCAACCAACCGCCAGCGCGGCTTTGCGGTCGAGGATACCGCCGTCGCGCTGCTGGAGTTCGAGAGCGGTGCGCTCGGCACGTTCTTTCTCAGCGACTGCGCGGTGACGCCCTGGACGATGGAGCAAGGGCTCGGCGAGGCGCCGGAGTTTCCGTTCAGCGGAGAGAGCAGCTATCGCATCATGGGCCGCCGCGGTGCGATCGAGTTTCCGAGCCTCGATCAATGGACGCAGGCAGGCGACGCGCAGGACTGGAACAGGCCGATCCAGGCTCAGGCCAACCATGCTGCGTCGATCGACCCCTATGTCGCTCAACTCGATCATTTCTGCGATGTCATCCGCGGCGTGGCGCCGTCGCTGCAACCGGTCGAGGACGGCGCACGGAGTCTGCTGGTGACGCTCGCGATCGCCGAAGCCGCCACTTCGGGACGGCGTATCGATCTGCGCGAGCGCTACGCGGCGCTCGCGCGCGGACAGGTCGAGCAGAGGACGACGTAGAAAAAGCTTTCGCCGTCGTCGGACGGACGGGACCGAGCCAAGCCCCGCCAAGAGGGTCGCCCGGAGGGAGGAACGAAGTGAACTACCAGTTCGATTTCGGACCCGTGCTCGAGGGTCTACCGGAGCTGCTCTGGGGCTGTGTCGGCACGCTTGGCCTCGCGCTGTCGGGCATGGCGCTGGCACTCATCATCGGCATCGGCGGCGTGCTGCTGCGCGATTCCCGCTCGGCCGCGCTGCGCTGGCTCGTCATTTCCTTTGTCGAGGCGATCCGCAACACGCCATTCCTCGGCCAGATCTACTTCATCTTCTTTGCGCTGCCCATGGTGGGCATCCGCCTCGATCCGACGCTGACTGCGATCATCGCCCTCGGCGTCAACGGAGGCGCCTATGCGATCGAGATCATCCGCGGCGGAGTGCAGTCGATCAACAAGGGACAGGTCGAAGCGGGGCTGGCGCTCGGTCTGAGCCGCCCCCTGATCTTCCGGCTGATCATCCTGAAGCCGGCGCTGCGCGCGATCTACCCCTCGCTGACCAGCCAGTTCATCATGCTGACGCTGACGACGAGCATCGCCTCGGCGATCTCGGCCTATGAGCTGACCTCGGTCGGGCAGGCGATCGAGACCAACACGTTCCGCAGCTTCGAGGTCTATGGCGTCGTCACGCTGCTCTATCTCGCGATGTCCTGGATGCTGATGCAGATGTTCGCGCGGATCAACGCGCGCTTCCTCAGCTATCCCCTGAAGTGAGGCGGCCATGGACAAGAACCAGATCCTGTTCCTGCTCGCCGGCCTCAAATGGACGGTCGCGCTGTCCGCGATCGGCTTTGCGGTCGGCTCGGTGGCCGGCCTCGGCGTCGCGCTGGCGCGCACGTCGGGTTGGCGCTGGCTCGAACGCGCCACGGCCGGCTGCATCGCGCTGTTCCAGGGCACCCCGCTCCTGATGCAGCTGTTCGTCGTCTATTACGGGCTCGCGCTCGCCGGACTGAAGCTCGATCCCTGGGTCTCCGTTTCGATCGGATTCACCCTGCATGCCGGCGCCTTCCTCGGCGAAATCTGGCGCGGCTCGATCGAGGCGGTGCCGCGCGGCCAGGTCGAGGCGGCCAAGGCGCTCAGCCTCAATTACTTCGACCGGATGAAAGATGTCGTCCTGCCACAGGCGATCCGCATCTCGCTGCCGGCGACGGTCGGATTCCTGGTGCAGTTGATCAAGGGCACCTCGCTTGCCGCGATCATCGGTTTCACCGAGCTGATGCGCGCCGGCACGATCGTCTCCAACCAGAACTTCAAGCCGCTGCTCGTGCTCGGCCTGGTCTGCGCGCTCTATTTCGCGCTGTGCTGGCCGCTTTCACTCTACGGCGCGTGGCTGGAGCGGCGGCTCGTCACCGCAGCACGTTGAGGAATTCAATACACCTGAGGAGGGAAACATGACCAAGAGCAGGACAACTGGGTTCAATCGCCGCCACATGCTGGCACTCGGAGCCGGCGCACTCGCCGCGCCATTCGTGCTGTCGCGGACCGCCTATGCGGTGACGCCGGCGGAGATCAAGGCGCGCGGCAAGGTGCTGATCGGAATCCAGGGCGACAATCCGCCCTGGGGCTTCGTCAATTCGTCGGGCAAGCAGGAGGGGCTCGATGCCGACCTCTCCGAGCTGTTCGCGAAGGAACTCGGCGTGCCCGCGGAGTTCACGCCCTTGGCCGTCGCCAATCGCATTCCGGCGCTGACCTCCGGGCGCGTCGACATCCTGTTCGCGACCATGGCGATGCTGCCGGAGCGCGCCAAGGCGGTGCAATTCTCAAAACCCTATGGCGCCAACATCATCACCTTCATCGCGCCGAAGGAGATCGAGATCAAGTCGCCGGCGGATATGGGCAAATATGTCATCGGTGTCGCGCGCGGCAGCGTGCAGGACACCGACGTGACCAAGGCGGCGCCTGCCGGCACCACCATCCGCCGCTTCGACGGCGATGCGCCGACCATGCAGGCGCTGCTCTCCGGTCAGGTCCAGGCGGTCGGCGGCAACATCTTCTACGTGCCGCGCCTCAACGAATCCAAACCCGGCACTTACGAGAACAAGCTCGAGTTCACAAAGCTCTACAACGGCGCCTGCACGCGGCTCGGCGAGAAGGAGATCAACGCCTTCGTCAATGGCTTCATCGACAGGATCATCGCCAGCGGCGAATGGGGAAAAATCTATCCGAAGTGGATGAACAACCCGCTGCCGGCTTTCCCCGACAGCATCCCCGGCATCCCCTTCACCGTCAGCTAACGGAGAGCGCCATGTCGGTCGCAGCCACCGCGGACCCGATGATCGCAATGCGCGGCGTCAACAAATGGTACGGCACGTACCAGGTGCTCACCGACGTCAATCTGGCGGTCCGTGCCAGCGAGAAGATCGTTCTCTGCGGGCCGTCCGGATCGGGCAAATCCACCCTGATCCGCTGCATCAATGCGCTGGAGACCTGTCAGGAGGGCGAGATCGTCGTCGATGGCGTCCATCTCGGCGGGCAAGGCAAGGCGATCGACGCGGTGCGCCGCGAGGTCGGCATGGTGTTCCAGCAGTTCAACCTGTTTCCGCACATGACGGTGCTGGAGAACTGCACGCTGGCGCCGATCCGATCCCGCGGAATACCACGCGCGGAGGCCGAGGAGACCGCGCGGCGGCTCCTCGACCGTGTGAAAATCCTCAATCAGGCGGACAAATATCCGGCGCAATTGTCGGGCGGCCAGCAGCAGCGCGCGGCGATCGCGCGTGCGCTCTGCATGGAGCCGAAGGTGATGCTGTTCGACGAGCCGACCTCGGCCCTCGACCCGGAAATGGTCAAGGAGGTGCTCGACACCATGATCGGTCTCGCAACCGACGGCATGACCATGGTCTGCGTCACCCACGAAATGGGATTCGCGCGACAGGTCGCCGACCGTGTGATCTTCATGGCGGACGGCCGGATTGTCGAGGAAGCGGAGCCGGAGACCTTTTTCAGGGCCCCGCAGCATGAGCGCACGAAAAAGTTCTTGGGCGAGATCCTGTCGCAGCACTGAGGCTGTTGTGGACGCAGCGGGGTACGTTCCGTCGGCCAAGGCGCCTACGGTCTCCTGCCATGCAGGGACTATCGAACCGGTGACATTTCACACACCTTGCGGCGACAGGCTACCGAATACTGTCTCGCAATCTCAAGCCCCTCTGGATCGTCCGGATCGTGGTGTACCTTCGCCTCGGGATCGAGATCGCCCCGCAGGACGCTTCTCGGCAGGTATCAGGTGCCCAAGCGGCAACTGCGAAGTTTGCTTCAGGCGGTCGAGAACAATAGACGAGCGCACATGCGCGACGCTGTCATGCGGCAGGAATACATCGTTGAGAAGCCGCGAGAGCGCCTTCAGGTCGGTGATCGACACCTTGATGAGGTAATCTGCTTCGCCGGTGAGCGCGTACGCCTCCTGCACCTCCTCCAGGCTCTCGATCAACTTGAAGAACCGCCTCGAATTATCCGGCGAGTGCGTTGCGAGCGTCACCTGCACGAAGCCCATGATGCCGAGTCCCAGCGCCTCCCCGTCGAGCTGAGCATGGTAGCTCGCGATCGTACCGGCGTCTTCGAGCGCCGCACGACGACGCGAACATTGAGATGCCGACAAACCAACGACATCGGCCAATTCAAAATTCGACAAGCGTCCATTGGATTGGAGCGCTTGCAGCAATTTTACGTCAAACTGGTCCATGCGTGATCCTTGCGCGAAAATGGCACCAGATGCATGTTTCACGCATAGCCAAGCTTTGTCGAGCAGATTTTGCAGAGATCGTGCAGCGGACTCGCAGTATTTTGATCTAAATCAAATACCCTTCCAGGAGCGCGACATTGGGTCCCTTCCCGCACGATGCCCCACCCGCCACGATTTCGGCAGCCAATCCGGCCGGCACCGACGGCTTCGAGTTTGTCGAGTTCGCCCATCCGGAGCCTCAGAAGCTCGCCAAGCTCTTCGAGCAAATGGGCTACACGGAGGTCGCCCGGCACAAGACCAAGGACATCTCCATTTGGCGTCAGGGAAAAATCAACTACGTCCTGAACCGGGATCCGAATTCCCATGCCGCCCGCTTCGTCGCCGAACACGGACCTTGCGCTCCGGCCATGGCCTGGCGCGTCGTCGATGCCAAACATGCCTTGAAGCGCATCCTCGATCTCGGCGGAACGGAATATACCGGCAACGACAAGTCACTCGACGTGCCGGCCGTTGTCGGGATCGGAGGATCTCTCCTGTACCTGGTCGAGACCTATGGCGCGAAGGGCTCACCCTATTCAGCCGAGTATGACTGGATCGGCGAAGTCGATCCGACACCGAAAGGTGTGGGGTTCTATTATCTCGATCACCTGACGCACAACGTCATGCGCGGCAACATGGACACCTGGTACAAGTTCTACAGCCAGACGTTCAATTTCCGCGAGATCCGCTACTTCGACATTTCCGGCAAGCTGACCGGCCTGACCTCGCGCGCACTCACGTCACCCTGCGGCAAGATTCGGATCCCCATCAACGAAAGCGCCGACGACAAGAGCCAGATCGAGGAATATCTGCGCCAGTACAAGGGTGAAGGCATCCAGCACATTGCCGTCGGCACCGACGATATCTATTTGGCAACCGATGCCATCGCCGCTCGCGGGCTCGAATTCATGCCGGGACCACCCTCGATCTACTACGACAAGTCGTGTGATCGCGTGAAGGGCCACAGCGAGCCACTCGACCGCATGGGCAAGCACGGAATCCTCATTGACGGCGAGGGTGTCGTCAATGGCGGAATGACCCGCATCCTGTTGCAGATATTTTCCAAGACCGTGATCGGCCCGATCTTCTTCGAATTCATTCAGAGGAAGGGAGATGACGGCTTCGGCGAGGGCAACTTCAAGGCTCTGTTCGAGAGCATCGAGGCCGATCAGATTCAGCGCGGCGTGCTCAAGGCATCTTGAGCCGCGCGCCGCAAGTCGGGATTGGACAACGGTTTCGAGAGCGAGGCGCTTGGCGGAGCGTTACCCGGTCGGCCGCAACAGCCCGCAGAAGTGTCCAGCAATTCCCCAGCCAGGCCGGTTTCGTGCGTGATTTCAGGCTGAGCGGGAGATCTGGCTGGGGCGGGAGGGTACTCAGCCACGCCTCCGCCAGAACTACGTACCTGAAATGCCTCGGAAAATCCGCACGACACCGGGTGATGTGTAGCAGCCCGGTGACGCAGTGACAATGATCGCGGTCGCTCCGGCACGACGGCCAGATCGAGCGCTGCTCGCGGTGCCGGGCCGGCCCCGTCAATGCACGACCTCGGTCACAGGCCGGTTGGATACGTAGCCGCGACGCCGCCTATCGGTCTCTAACGGGCCGTGCGGCAGAAGCCCGACAGACGCGGCCAACATGTGCGCGCTCGTCCCGCCGACGTCTACGTCCGCCCCACTCTCCTCAGTCTTGCTCTCGTTAGCTTTAGCCTTCTCGTCGGCGTAGAGGCGCACACTAGCGGGACCCCGCGCGCAACCCACCTCCTCGCCCCTGAAAAGCGTCTTCCGTTGGACGATGATCTCGGCGTCGGCGCACCAACACTGCCAGAACCGGGGTCGCAGGTTCGATCTGCAAAGGTTTTCCCCAGCTCCGTTGGGCGGGTCTCAGCGACCGGCGGACGGCCGCTGAGCTCAATAACGACGGGCCTTCATCGCGGGTCGGCCGGCCTGAAAGCGAGCGATGGGCGGCTCGTGCGGCGACGATCGGGAATTGACGAGCGCAGCGATCGTCAAGCAATTCATAGATGTCAGAGGTGAAACGCAGAACTTCTCGAAAACAGCAGTTGGACATCTGGTGATGCAATCCGCCGACAAGAAGCTCATCGACCGCCTTTCGCAGGACAAACGGAACGAGATGATCGCGATCGGCCGCGAGGCTCTGCGGCGCTTCGGCTACTCCTATCAGCATGTCTTCGACTTGCATCTTCCGCTCTTCGAGTTCCTCGCTGATGAGGGCGCCACCGCGACCATGATCGGCAAGATGCTGTCCGAGGTCGGCATCACGCGTGAGGACGGCAGCGCGTTGCCGCAGGGAACGGTTTCGAGCGCCATGTCCCGCGCCAGGGAGCGCCGCGCGGCGCAGCAGTCGAGGGACCCACGGCTCGCGCCTGCACAGGCCGGCACGGACATGCAGGTCGCCGCGGTTGGCGGCAACGCCCTGCACGCCCCTGCAGATCGCGGCACGGCGACGGGTGTGATCAAGGCCGATGTGGCGCCGCCGCCGTCCGCACCATCGCGCTCGGTCCCGCAGCTTTCCCAAATTCGGCCATCGCCGAAACCGTCGGCGCAGCTTCCGACGGCCACCAGCCGCGCCGCGGCACTTCTGGAACAGTTGAGGAGCGACCCTGATGAGCGAGAACACGATGATTAAGAAAGAGATGACGAAGGACACGCGCAGGCTTGCCGATGTCGTCGAGGTGGTCGCCGACGCCACGTCGGTCGGCAAGACCACGACCGCCCACCGGGTTTGCCACATTTACCGCGACGCCGGGCGGCCGGTGACCCTCGTTCAGATCGAAAGCGGCCGCCGCCGCGCGGCCGAGACCGGCGCCGCCGATCAAACGATTTTCATCGAGACCGAGGAGTTCGCCACGGCGGCGACGCGCACCGGCGGATTGAGCGGCGTGCTGACGCAGCTCTGGGACGTGCTCGTCAAACTCCCCGAGACCGGCGGCGCGGTCGTCGTCGACTGGGCGGGCGGCACCGCGTCGCACCGGCTCGACGTGGTCGCCGCTACCGCCTACGACACCACGCTCGCCTCACTCGGCATTTCTGGAACGTCCCTGGTTCTCGCGACGTGCGCGGCGGAGTCCATGCACCAGGCCAGCCGCTATCTGAAGACCCTAGCCCAGGTGGCGCCCGTGCTGCGCCGCTCACTCGTGCTCTCCGGGCGCGCGGGTGGCTTTGACTTCGCGAGCGGCTCCGAACAGGCAGAGGGCCTCGCCCGGCTGAAGGCCGTGGCGGGCAAGATCCCCGTGATCACGATCCCGCACGTCGCCGGGAGGGCGCTCGAGATCTGCGCCGATGCCGGTCTCGACGTGGCCACGGCCATGATGACCGACATTCAGCCGCTCGGCCGCCGGCTCGGGATCGACATCTTCCGCGCCGCCTCCTGCGCCTCGGAATTGGCGCTGTGGTGGAAGCGCTCTGGCGTCGCGCTGATCAAGGCGTTGGAGGTGCCGGATGACGGCAATCCCGCCGCGTAGGCTCGCACGGCGGGTCGCCGCCTTGCTACGCCAGCGCCGGCACCTTCGCGCACAGGCCCCCGCCTACGTTCTTCAATATTATCGCGACCACCGGCGGCTCCCGCCAGCATACGTCACGGTGCTGCTTCCCGCCTCGATCGTGCGCCGCATCCACCTGCGCGCCGAGATCGAGCATATCTTTGGAATCGCGCAGCTTTTGGCGCGGCTACGGAGAAATTCTTCATAGCTCGTTTTGAATCATGCATCAGACCAGTTTTGCATGATCTTGACTCCACGATGCTCCTTGACTAACATCAGTTATGCATAAGATGCATCCATGCTCGACCGCGACACCGGCATGGATCTTCAGTTCCTCCCGACCATCGAGGACGCGGTCGCTTTGGGCATGAGCCAGAACTCCGTGCGCAAGGCGCTGCGCGAGTTCACCCGTCGCTGCCGCAAGCACGGCGACGTGTTGCAGCCGTCGCTCTTCTAGGAGTTTCGATGCCGACCCGTGACCCCAAGACTGAACAGGACTACCGCGAGCGCACCCGGCGCATCGCCGAGACGGAGAATAAGAAAGCCGGCCGTAAGCTGACGCCGGTCGAACTCGTCAAGGCCGTGATGCAGCGCGATCTGCAGCCCACGAGCATCCGGCAAATCCGCGCGGCGATGATCTTCACCATGACCGAGGCGGCAGAGCGTCAGCCCGAGAACGCCGCAGACCTGAACGCCGCCATCGCCCTGCTCCGCACCTGGGTCTCGCAGAATGACACGCAGGGCGAGCCGCGGACCTCTCAGTGCAAGCAGAAAGTTGGCGTCGAGAACGATCTTTCACGCGTCTGCCACGCCGCGCTCGCCACGACGAGCGAGTACGCCAGGCCGCTGGTGGCGGCGCTCAATTCGGGCACGCTGACGGGCGTCCGTTTCGCCGAATGGCCGACCGCCGAATTCGGCCCCAGCGCCGCGCCGGGCTACGCCTGGGAACTGATCGTCGTTAACGGCAAGCACTCCAATGGCCGGGCGCACGGCGAGACGCGGGCGCTGCGGTGGGAGTTCCTTCCCCCTCACCTCGTTTCGCAGATGAAATTCTGGATCGCGGTCGCCAAGGCCGCGAAGGCGCAGGGACGCTACGACACGCTCAATGACACCTTGGAGTCGCTCATGCGCCGGGTGACGCAGGAACTGTTTCCACGCCGGCTCGTGCATCCGACCCTGTCGTCGGTGCGCCATGCCGCGACGGCGCGGTTCAAAGCAGCCTACGTGGCGACCGCCACCACCGAGGAGGAAAAGCAGCACGGGCTCGCCATGGTGGCGGCGCTGCTCGGCCACGCCTCGGATGCCACCGCAACGACTCACTATGCGCGTGCCGACGACCGCAAGAGCCGCTTCCCGGTGCCCGTCCCCGACCCGGCCGAAGTCGCTCGCATCCTCCAGCGCTTTGCCGCGCCCAAGCACCGCGATGACCCGGGCCCCGACGCCGACGGCGCGGACCAGGCGGGATAGTGACGTCGATGAAGTTCGTGGCGCATTCGCAACGTCAAACCTGTCGGCCGACCCTCGGTCCTCATTCGGGCTGCGTCGCGCTCGCCTCGACGTCGCCCGCGAGCACGCCAGCGGCCGGCTGCAACATGATGGAGCTCTTCGCGTGAAGGAACACCACGTCAATTTGCGCATGCCCTACCACCAGGTCTTCAAACGGCCAAGGTGCAGGAAGGAGCAGACCGTCGTCCTCACCGAAGCCGTGCCGATCCTCATTCGCGAGATCGACCCGAGCGAGGCGCCGATCGCATATCGCATCCACACCCAGGATGAGTATGTGAGCGAACGCTTGCACGAAGTGCGCTCGTACGAAAGCACGTTCTTGTGGCCTCTCATGGCACCCGATGGGCCGGTCAGCGTCACGAGTTTTGTCGAGCTTGCAGCCGAAGGCAGGCTCGGCTCGTTCATCGCGTTCTGCAGGTCGGAAAAATTCGGCCGGAAGGACGGCCGTACCTTCGTCGAGTTCGTTAACGAATTTCCCACGTACAAATACGGCGATTCTAACAAAGACGACCAGATCTTGAAGACCTTGAGGGGTTCAGCGAGGCTCGCGTTCTGCGACGGTTACGTCTTTGTGAGCGCTGGCGCGCCGATCTGGTACGTCGCCGAAAAGCCCACCCTCAACAGGGTTGATGTTTTGATCGGCCACGAAGCCCTCGATCGCAAGAAAACCTACGTCTGGACCGCCGGGCCCGATTGGCACATGCAGCACTATTGCTGTACGTACGGACACGCCTACGGACTGACCGAGATCGAGTCCGAGATTGAGCGCGTGGCGGGGCGCCACACGGAGGTCCGCTTCCGATCCCGTATCGAAATCCTTATGGATCTGCACCTCCCCGAAGGAGCGGCTCGCCTGTGCGCGCGTAGCCTCGTCGAAACGGTCTGGAGCTACGCCCAAAATGAGGCATTGCGCGCAGCCGTGCCACTCCTTGCCGGCGCTGTTTCCGTCAAGGACGTACCGAATGATCTCGACTCGTTCAGCCTGCTTACGCAGTATTCGCGCTTCGAAGACCGAACCTTGACCCGCAGCTATTTCAGCACGATCGCCGCCGCGCGCCAGATCGTCCGCCGGCTCGAGGCCTTCGGCTGCACCCCGCTCGCTCCGGAAGACGACGACGCGCTCGGGGCTCTCGGATCCTGAGCAGCGGTGAACATTTCCTCAACTTCCTAGAAATGGTGTCATGACCCGCCATCGCGAGATTGACGTTCGGCACCCACGCCTTGATGCAGCAGCAAGAGATCCACGGGGATGGTCTCGGGCTGCCGACCGGCCACCATAGCTCACGCTGACCAGTTGGCCGTCGCCGCCTGCTGCAATCTCGGTCACAGCGGAGACCACCTGAACCTTCGCCTTCACCTCGCGCACCATGGCGAGGCCTTTTGCGAAATAAGGCGAGGCGAGGAACGCGAAGGCGGGAGGCAGCGCGGCGAAGTAATTGCGGCGCTCCATGGTATCAAGGATGCGGTCGATGCGGCCACCGAGGCGCAGGATCTGCGCGGCCAGAAGCCAGAGCAGTGGCCCCTGCCCCGCAATCACGGTGCGGCCATCAGGCACCAGCGCCGACGATTTCGTCAAGGCCGGTCTGGTCCGCTCGATCTCCGAGGAATAGCCGGCCCGACGCTGGGAAACAAACCAAAAACGTGGTGAACCACGCCGACGCTCGGTCGGTCATCGCCGGCGAATAGACGTCGCCGCCGGCGATGGGGGCCCATGATGACGGAGATCTGCGGGATCACGCCCGAAGCGAGCACGTTGCGGCGGACACGCAGGATTAGCCGGCGAGCGCTGCGACGCCCTCCTGGATGCGCGCGCCACCCGCATCATAGAGGCCGATGATGGGCGCCCCGGTTCTTTCGTCGATATGCTCGAATCGACTGACCATCTATTCGAGGATCGGGAGAACGATACTCTTCAAGACCAAAATTTAGGTGTGGAGAAGTTCGCCGGTGGGAAGCTAACTCTCCTTAGCTTCCCGATCGCGTTTGAGGTGCGCAATATCGACACATATCGTCGAGGCCTAGTCCTCAGCGCCCCGTGCGCAGCCGGACGTAATGTACAACACGAAGCAGGAGAGATCAAATGTTGACCCGAGCGCTGGTCCAGACGGACATCAAGGAGTTTCTCGGACGTTTGTCCGATGCGATCGAACAGGATCAGATCTACGTCGATTCGTTGCCGCGAGATCGGTTTCCGAGCGTGTACGACGACGGCTTGTGGCGCAATTGGCGTCGCGGCCATCGCGCGTTCATTGACAAGTTGGTCGCGTCCACGGATGCCATGAGTCCTGCTCTCCTGCAGCGTTTGACCAAGGTCGCCTCGGGCTTCGAACCCTCGGTTGTCGGACACATCATGCTGGAGACTTTCGCGGAGATCGTGGGTGACTGTTCTGCGGCAAACTGCGAAACGGCGCAGCATTTTTTCGAGTGGGTGGCTGGCGAGGTCGTGCGGCAGGGCCGCGGTAAGTGCCTCAACCGGACCGCCCGGAAGGCGATGTTGAAGTGGTTTCCCGCGACCGATCCGCTTACCATCGCGCAAGATCCCGAGTGCGGTTATACGGTCCCTGGCCCGCGTGTTCGTTCTCGTCGGGGCACCCGCCGGCCGGCGGTCTAGGTGCCGGTCGGCGGTGCCGCCGCAAAGCCAAGTGTGTCGACGTCGTCGAGACGAAGGCTAGAGCTGCGTCACAGCCGTGGTCGGCGGGCCGCTGATGATCGTCGCCGGTTAGGTGTTCAAGGTGGTCCCCTGGTGGGAGTTACGGGCCTAGCAGCTCTAGTCAGGTTACCAGAAGGGCTGGCCATCGGGTCTCGGCGCCGTTGTGGTCGAGGTCGCGCGGCTGTCAATAACGGCATCGCGTCGCCTGCAGCTTGCGACCGAGATCGATGGCTTCCCGCTTTCGCGTAAGCACATTGGATCCCGCCCGGCCGTAAATATCGTCTTGTTACGGTGTTCGGCGGAGCAGGTTTCTCGGCCGCCGCGTGGTTCGACACCTTCTCCACGCGACCGGGCGGCTTACTGCTCTTGCGATTGAGGCCAAGTGATCGGGACGGACATCTTAAGAAGCTGCTCGGACCTTTGGAGCAGTTCAAATGACCGCTCCATCATTTCCTTCTCGCGCTCGGTATTGGCTTGAAATCGAGCCAGCCTTGCATTGATATCCTACACGCGCCATTCGACATCATCGAACATGAACGCCTCCGGAACGCTCCGGGGATATAACTCATGTTCTAGTTTCCGGTTCCAGACCTGGACCTCGATCCGAATTCTCTCGAGAGACGAGCCGAGGACGAGGAGGGCCGGCCTAGGAAGAGCTGAAGGATAAGCTCGCTACGCGGCGGGCATTATCAGAACGGTCTGCGAGAACTCCCTGGCCCTTTCCGGAGCGCTGCGGCCCAAGGCCGCCGCAACCGCATCGGTACCCCGCCGCCCGGAGGAGGGTCGTCGTCCTCGCCATCGAGCTTACGCACGCGGCCAGGATATCAGCGAGCCGCATGGTGTGGCCCATGCCGGGAATGTCGCGCAGCGCGGGGCAGGATTCGACGGCGAACAAGTCGGACGCCCATGACCAGAGGATGATCCTCTTTTCAGGCGCGGAAAGTTCGTTGTCGTTCAAAAAGTTCGTTGTCGTTCAAGTCGTCTTCCGGAGACGCATAGTAGGCAGCCGGGTGGAAGATAAGGTGAAGATTGCCCGTGTTCGTCTTGGCATTGGTCATCGATTGCCTCCCTTTACGCTCCTTTCCTCGGGACGGTTTTCCGTGGAGTCGGGCGGCGGAGACCGCCGCCCGTGATGGTCTTTACTGCGTGTTGATTGCGATACGCTTGACGCCCGCTCGCGGGTTCATGACTTCGGGAGCGAGATCGACAGGACGCCGTTTTTGAATGAGGCCAGAGCATTCAAGCGACGGCAATTCGTTGCACGTCATTCGAGCTGGCGGTTTGTTGTGGCTGCGCCAGCGATCCGGCCGTGCCTTCCTTAAGATGCTCCAGCACAGCTGCACTTGCCATGTGCTCCCAGTACTCTGCCTCGGCGAGCAGCTTCCAGCCTCTGTCAGGATGATACGCAGCACTCTGTCGGCAGAGCGAAGCCATTGCGCGCATGCGGCATACGGTTTCCATTCCAGCCTCCCGCATTTGTTTGTCGCTCGCACCGGGATGTTGCGTGCGCACAGGCGTTATGCTGCCGAACCTCCCCGCAAGAAGCGCGCGAAGAAGGCCAAGATCGCCAGATGAACAGGTCAAAGCTGCAACCGCGCCCGTGGCAGCGCAAGCGCTTGCACCACGTGGGGCGCGGAGGTTGATGCTCGCTTTCTCTGGCCACTAGGAGCTGGCACTGTCGGCACCGGCACTATCGGCTCTGGTCCTACGGGCTTTTGTGGTGCGAGAGGCCGTCTCGATCAACCCGCCCTTGATGTAGACCCGTGCAGGCGCTCGACCCAACTCACGACTGGGTGAGATTGGGGTTAGGATGACGCTGTGTAAGGCAGCCTCGTGACGCTTGACCCAACTCAAAGGTTGCCGCGCCTTCGCAAGAAGACAGTCGGCCTCGGACGAGCATCATCTGGCAGGGTCAAAATGTTGAATGAGGCAATCGATCATGCGTTGCGCGAGGTGCAGGCCGCGCGCCGAGCCCCTGTCCTAGCGTTGTCTTAGTTTGACTTTTTGGGCTCAAAGCGAGCAACCCGGCGCGGCCCGTCCCATAGTTCCACCGGGCTTGTCTCAACTAGTCGCTCCGCAAGTGCCAGGGCATTCTCCTCGCTGGCGCACACCAGATCGACCGACTGAATGACGTTCCCCTCAAAGGTCAGAATGTATGCCCGATAGGTTTTCATCGGGCGGCCTTACCAGTTTTTCCCGCCTCCGTCCCTTATTCCAGGTTATTGCCGTTCAGTCCGCAGGATGGGTATTATGTTCTGTCCTAGAAAGGACGGGCCTCGATGGAAGCACTCAGGCATTCAATCGAGCAACTAAGCGCTCCGATTTGCTCCCATTGCAACGTCGCGATGGCTTGGTCGCGGTCGGCTCTTCTCAAAGAAGAGAGGGCAATTGTGCACGAGTTTTTCTGCCCGCGCTGTAACGCGACCGCCGAAACAAAGACGCCAATTAGGGTCTCCAAAGAGTAAGGCCGCCCCCGTCAGCCTTTTTCGGTTGATCTATCGCAACGGCCGCGCCTTGCCCCCAGCCACGCTGGGCCATGATCGAGCCCGATAAACAGCGGGAAGTACAGGAGCCCAAGCCCTCCCGGCTGGAGGAGGCGCGCCGGCTCATTGAGGAATATGTGAAAGACCTGCGGGAGATCCTCAAGAAGATGCGCCGCAAGATGAACTAGGCCCACCGCCGTGAACCGGCGGGCCAATCAGCCGCCCTTGCCGGACCGCCCGACGCAGATCCAGAGGCCGTCGGGGCGGAGCGCTGAAATGGCGGAGCGAGGCAAGTTAGGAACTCTTTCATGGAACCGGCCGTTGATTTTGGCCGGCTCACCGCCGATTGCCGGTGGAGCGGCCTCGGCCTCAACTGCCCCCCATCCCGGGTCGGGGCCGGCTTCCCGGCGCGAGACCGTGGCCGTCTCGCGCGATCCCTCAGCCGAGCGCGACAAGATCATTGACTCAGCTCTTTGAGAAGGGACCACTTCGCTAGATCTCAAGGCACGGAATAGCGAAGTTTTCGCAGATCGAGGCAAAGACCCTTTTCGCCTCAGCATTCTCGAAGCAAAAGCGCGCTCCCTTCTCGCCCCGCTCGATCCACCAGTCCACTTTGTGGCTTCGTGAAATGCGGGATGCCTCATCGCGCAGTTGGTCCAATTGACGGCCATAGGCGCGGACGATTACGCAATCTGCCATCGAGACTCTCTACTCAGAAGGACCGCTTGTCTTGCGCGGACTGCTCAAGTTTCGCATTACGTGTTCGGCTTGCTCCATCGTGAGATTGGCCGCCAAATTGGTTCCGATTTGCGCCGGTCCCTTGCGTTCTCGATCATAAACCATCCAACCCTTGCCTCCCTTCCGAATAAAAAATCTTGCCTGCAAAGGCGTATTATCACTCAAATGATCGGCTCCCCTGAATGCCTGCCGCGGTTTCGCTATGTAGCGGGATCAACAATATGGCCGAGTGCATTCGCCTATGTGAATCTTGAGTCGCCTTTAACGCGGCTCAGTTCTGCGATCCGAGGCAAGTGGAAGGAAGCGTCGCGCGAGATCGATTTTTCCGAATCAAGCGAGGTAAGGAACAAGCGGCAATTGCCGGCATTATTTGTTCGCTCCGATGGGAGAACGCGACTACCGACGACGTATATTAGTATGGGGGCCCCATGCATGATCGCGAGCGGTTGCACGAGCGCATATCCTTTTTGCATCAACTTCTTGAGGAACTCGCTTCACGAGTTTCAGAACTGAAAACGCTCCAAGACAGAGTAGCGCGGCCGAAGGCAAAGTGTTCGGTGAGGTACGCAAAGCCAGGAAGGCGGTTTGTGAGGCAACGGGGAATGGCTGGCCAGCCACGCCCGGACCCTGAATCGGCGTAAGACCTGAGGATTTGAGTGCTTCCCGCCCCAATGGGGGGCAGGACTGTGAACGATTACCGAGAGCAATTTGAAAAAATGTCCATTGATGAGATGTGGGCTCTCCACACGGAAGTCGGCCAAATTCTCGCTGCAAGGCTGGTTGCCAAAAAGCAAAAATTGGAAAAGCGACTTCAACAGCTCGGCCAGCCAACGCGGTCGCGCGATTCCACAGAAGATTGAATGAAGTCCCATCACCGGCGGTGTCCGCACCGGCAAATTCCAGCGTGCGAAAAAGACAGATCAGGCAGAATTTCCTAAAGGCCTCGCGCGGGGCTGGCCGAGCTCCGCCACCGGCAGAAGACTGCTCCTCGACTAACGTCTGAGCTTCCGGTTCACAAATGTTGTGGTGTTGTGGCGGGAACACTCGGCACCGGGAAGGCTCGGCAATCCGGGGAGTGCCTACTTGTTCGAAAGCTTCGAAACCCCGGAAAGGGCCGCTGATCTCCAGGTCGCGGCCCTCTTGCGCATTCGGGTCGGCGTCGACATAGCTTTCAACGCGGGGCAGTTGGAGTTTTGCGTATGGCTTCGCCCTCGATCACGCCGTCCGATCGCCTCGATCGCGACATCTACCTTGTGCTGGAGGATTTCGGTGCCCAGGGCTCCGACCACCCGAGTGCCACGCCGGGTTTCAACGTAGGAACGAGCGTTGGTTCCGCGGGTTTATGCTGCAGGACGCAAATGCGTCCCGGACATGCCGCATGCAGCGCAATCGCCGAAAACAGACGAAGTCCCTGGAAGAGCGTCTCGCAGACGCCAAAATCGGTATTTGACCCATGCATGAGTGGAGCACTTCGGAGGCTCACATGGCAACGCTCTTTGGAGATACCAGCGGCACTCTTTTTGACAAGGAAAAAGGCGCAGCCCAAATCCTCGTAGGCACGAATGACCAAGACAACCTTCTTTATGGCGACGCGGGGGTGTCGCTCATTGACTCCGCCCGGGGTGGCGGCGACAAGCTGATCGGCGGCGATAACAGCGGCAGCGGCATTGTTTCCAACATCCTTTTTGGCGATGCGCAAGAAATGTTCAATTTCGCTCGGGGCGGCAACGACGAGCTGATCGGCGGCGATAACAGCGGCAGCCCGGAATTGTTTGTCAACTCGCTTATCGGCGACGCGGGAACGATGTTCGATTCCGCTCGAGGCGGCGACGACAAGCTGACGGGCGGCGACAACAACGGCAGCTTGGGCCTTTTTTTTAACGAACTTGTCGGCGATGCGTACGAAATGACCGGGTCCGCTCAGGGCGGCAACGACACCCTGACCGCCGGCGACAACAACAGCGGCAACTTCATTTCTGGAAACAGCCTTTACGGCGATGCCGCCTTTATGACCGGGTCCGCTCAGGGCGGCAACGACATCCTGTCTGGCGGCGACAACAGCGGCCACGGCGTTTTTGCAGATTCCCTTTACGGCGATGCCTACGAAATGACCGACTCCGCTCAGGGCGGCAACGACACCCTGACCGGCGGCGACAACAGCGGCAGCGGCGGCACTATCAGTGTGTACCTTTCCGGCGATGCCCAGGAAATGTCCGGGTCCGCTCAGGGCGGCAACGACACCCTGATCGGCGGCAACGACAGCGGCAGCGTCTTTGCGTTTGCAAACATTCTTTTGGGCGATGCCTCCGAAATGACCGGGTCCGCTCAGGGCGGCAACGACACCCTCACCGGCGGCGACATCAGCGGCAACGGCGGCAGTAACTCCCTTTTCGGCGATGCCTTCGAAATGAGCGAGTCCGCTCAGGGAGGCAACGACACCCTCACCGGCGGCACCAACAGCGGCAGCGGCTTTGTTGAAAACACCCTTCTCGGCGATGCCCGGGTAATGACTGGGTCCGCTCAGGGTGGCAATGACCGACTTATCAGTGGCATCAACACCACCGATCAGATGTGGGGTGATGCGGAATTCCTGTTGGACTCTGCCACCGGCGGCCACGATACCTTTGTGTTCGTGGGTGCGTTCGGGGACGATTTTGTGAACGACTTCCACCAGGGCGAGGACACATTAGAGTTCCGGGTGGCCGGCGTCGCGGACTTCGGCGACCTCGACATAGACGTCATTGGTTCCGACACCGTCATCAGCACCACGGTTTCCGCAACCGACACGGTCACCCTCGTCGGCTTCACCGGCACGCTAACGGATAGCGACTTTCTATTTTCTTGAGCCAGTTGGCTGTGGAAGCCATCCCGCAATGAAGGCGGCTAAGAGAATTTGCGGCGAAGGGCCCAACTTTGGTGGGGCCGCCGGCGGAGGTTTAAGAGCCGACGGCCCCGCGCCAGCCACTTCCAATTGCCCTGCCTCAACAGAAACGATGGCCGACGCGAACCAAGCCCCGCATGTCCGGGGCGGTTCCGTCCCGAGGCATGTGGTGGCTGCTGGGGCGCCCGGCGAAATTCGCAATTTCTGCGATAGCTGCCTATGTTCTGCGCATGCGCATGCCATACGAACTTTGCCTGGCGATTGCCGGCAAGCAGGTCCCATCAGGACCAGACTGGCTCCATGAAGTGAAGCACGACGGCTACCGGATGCTGGTCATCCGGCAGGACAAGCGCGTGTGCCTGCTTTCGCGCAATGGCAGCGATTGGACGAAGCGTTATCCGTGGATCGCCGAGGCTGCGCTGAAGAACCGGCAGAAGCATTCGTCATCGACGGTGAAGCCGTGATCCTCGGGGTCGACGGCGTGTCCGACTTCACGCCCTGCACTCGCGCAAACTCGATCACGAGGTGCAGCTCTATGCCTTCGACTGCCTAGCGCTCGACGGCGACGATGTGCGGCCGCTGCCGCTCGAAATGCGCAAAACCAATCTCGAGCGCCTGTTGCGCGGCCGAACGGACGGCATCTTCGTGGCGCCGTTCGAGCTGGGGAGATCGGCCCGGATCTGTCCGCGCCGCCTGCAAGATGGGGCTCGAGGGCATCGTCTCCAAGCGGCGCGACCGCGCCTATCGCGGCGGCCGGCAGCCGCACTGGGTCAAAGTGAAGAACAGAACGCACCCGGCAATTGCACGCGTCGTGGACAGCTTTAGTTGACCTCGACCGCGCGATTGACAATGACAAGAGATCACGCGGCGGGTCGATCCATGAACTCCGACACGTCTTGCCGGAGGACGATTGATCGCCCGATTCCTAGTTGGATAACGATGATTTCACCGGCAGCAATGTGCGCCTACCAAGGTGCATCGTGGACTCACGTTAGTCCCGACCTGGTCCGGCTTTCAACTTTACGACCTTGTCCAGATCGAACGAACCTGAGCGCCCGCTCCTCCGGTTCACCACTTGCTCGAGCTCAAGCGCCTCTATTGCGAGCTCGTCCGCCAGCCGTCCGAACAGTGCCCGCTTTTCTGCGTCTGCAGCTTGCCTGCTCATGAGAGCCAAATCTGAAGCGTCGGCTCGCAGCTTGTCCAATTTTGCCCTGAGGTCCTTCACGCTGTTCAGGTCCTTCGCGTCCTTACCGACTGGACAGTCAACGACGGGAACATGCTAGTCGTCCGTTCCTTAACCATTAGTTAGTGACGCGCCGGAGCAAGCCGAGTTCCGCACTCAGGACGTTTGTAACAAAGCGGAAACGCCGCTTGTTCTCCCAACGTCCTTAAAGATCGGGAACAAGTGGCAAGCCGTGTGGGTTAGCTATCCAAATCATTGAGCGGAGAAGGAGAGTTCGATGAACAATCTCATTTACTTGGTTGGATTGATTGTTGTGATTGCCGCCGTCCTTTCCTTCTTCGGCCTACGTTAAGCAGGCACAGCTTGCCTCGCGCACTTCAACGAGCTGGAGAAATGCAAAGGGACGCGCTTTTCGATGAATTGAGGCGAATCGAACGCGCGGTCGTGGACGGAGAACGGCAGCTCGCGCAGCAAGAGGCGCAGATTGTCGAACTGAAGCGGCAGCAGCTTGATCTGAATAAAGCTCAGGCCGAGCTTGAGAGGCTTCGCGCCAACCAGCGTCAACTCGAGCAGGACCGGCAACGTCTCCTTTCAATGCTCCAGCCATAGACCCCCTAACCTCGATCGACCCTGGCAAGTGGCCATAGAAAGCAATAGTAAGGCCGGAACACAACCCAAGACTTCGAGCCACAGTGCTAGCGCGCCATTACTTTCATGTGCGCTGTCCTTCGCAACACATACAAGTTCCAGCCATACAAGCTTTCGAACAACGGCTTGGTGTGTCTGTCTAGGAAGTCCATTGCCCGAGCCTGCGGCCCCTTCTCGACTATACGCTCAGCCAACCCCAGCGCATCGTTCTTGATGCCGACCTTTCGGGCCACCCGTCCGCCGCTTACTAAGGGAAGTTGCACGAGCGCCGCGGCCGTGTTGGCAAAAAAGCCGATCTGCATGTCGTGGTCGACAATCGAAAGCCCTGATCGTTCGATCAGTCGTTTCCATTGCCCCGGGCGAGTGCCACTGCAAATGCGGCTCGCCCGGCGGCAATTTTCGGCCGGCGGCACGTGCGATCATCAACTCAGTCCTGAAAGCGAGCTCGAAAAGCGTCCAGCCGTTGGGAACGGTCACGAACATCAAACCGCCGTCCTGCAGGTGTTTGGCGAGTTCCTGCAGCGCGGCCACGGGGTCCGCGAGATGCTCGAGCACGTCGAAAGCCGTAATCAGGGCATATTGGCTTTCGAGTTCGCTGAGAGCGGCGAAGAGATCGAGGTTTGCGACCAGCCGGTGCTTGCCATTGGCCGGCCAATCGTATTTGCGCTTGTATTCGTTCAGCGTCTCGGCGCTCACGTCGACTGACGTGACGCTAAAGCCTTTTTGGACTAGGTCAAAGCTTTCCCGAAGTGAACCAGCCCCAAAGTCCAACACTTCAGCACCGGCCGGCACGACGGCAAGATGTGTCGCGAAGATGTTCCAGCGATAGACGATCCCACGCGTGTCGCAGCCTTCCGGCTTGGATATGTCATCGGAACGATCGAAGGTGAGAGCGAGACTAGACATCGATTCCGCCTAATGCCTTGTAAAGCGGAATTGCTGCGTCCCGTGCTCGCGCGGATCGGCAGCGCGCTCGGTCACGCGATACCCCTCATGAGCTGCAACGAACGCGTTTCCGGAAATCCAATGTCTCGCATACCTGACAAGCTTGTCCTTACCTGCGGCCTCCAGGCCGGGCCCGTTATCACTGAGAAAGGACGTTTGGACTTCCGGTTCTACGATGCCGTCGGTGATCGGTACTCGATGCCATACCATCGTTGCAGGCCGCGCTGCGCAAAGCGCTTTGATCGTGTCTATCGCGACAGGAACGTATTGAATCGCTCCGTTCGAGTGCATTAACTCGATCTCACCCAACCAATCCGCCGCCTTCGCGATCTCATCGAAGAACATCAGCCGGTTGGTCGCCAATTCCCGCGCTCGCCGCACCATGGCGGACGTTTCCACCACAGCCCAGCGAATGTCCGGTGATTGCTTCCGGGCAATCTTGTAGTGGATGCCAGCGCCGCCTCCGAAGTCGAGCACCGTCTTGACGCCTGCGACGAGTGGCCACTCGCCTACGGGCACGTAACTCGCGGTCTTCCGAAAAATCGTCTCAACGAGTTCGGGGTTTTCGTAGCCTTCAATTACCTCGGTGGGCGGAAACAGCTTACGCCTTACCTTCTGTATGAAGTTCACTGACGGCTCCGCCGCTACTCTTTTTGCTTGTGCAACTCCCCTAACACAATCAGAAACATTTAGAAACAATTCCTTAGGCTTACGGCATTTCGTCTTGCCCATCGACCGACGGCGGCGTTTGATCCCTCCGGCGGCAGCCCCGGGGCTTGATCGATGGTCAACGCGCTCGTTGTTCACAAGGCTCAGTTGCCAAGAGCGCAGCTCGCGTCACGCGCTGCCCAATACGTCCGCATGTCGACCGAGCGGCAGCAGTACTCGATTGAAAATCAGGCCACTGTCATTGCGGCCTTTGCCCACGCCCACAACCTGACGATTGTCCGGACCTACCGCGACGAGGGCGAGAGCGGTCTTCATCTCAAGAACCGCGACGGATTGAAGCGGTTGCTCGAGCACGTCCAGAGCGGCGATACCGACTTCGGCCATATCCTGGTCTACGACGTAAGCCGCTGGGGCCGCTTCCAGGATATCGACGAAAGCGCACACCACGAGTTCGTTTGCAAGCAAGCCGGCATCAAGGTCGCCTACTGCGCCGAACAGTTTGAGAATGATGGCAGCATGCTGTCGAGCATCGTCAAGAACCTTAAGAGAGTAATGGCGGCCGAGTTTAGTCGCGAGCTATCGGCCAAAGTCCATGCCGGCGTTTGCAGGTTGGTTCGCAACGGCTATGCGCCCGGTGGCCGAAAAGGCTTCGGAATCGAACGCGAATTGGTTGACGAGAAATCTCAGTCTCGGGGCGTTTTAAAACCAGGCGAGCGCAAATTCATCGCCACCGATCATATAAGGCTAAGACCTGGCGACAGGGATGAAGTGGCAATAGTAAGGTGGATGTTCACTCGGTTCTTGGAAGTGAAGTCAGAAACTGTCATTGCCGACGAGCTAAACCGCAAGGCCATTCTAACCTCAGCGAGGAGGCGCTGGACTCGATACTCTGTCACTCGGGTTCTCAAGAATGAGAACTACATTGGGAATCTAGTTTACAATCGTCACTCAAAGAAGCTGAATAGCCGCTTAGTACCCAACCCACCAGAGCTGTGGGTTCGAACCAAAGGCTGCATCGAACCGATCATTGAACGCGAAACTTTCGTTGAGGCAAACAAGATCATCAGTGAGCGTCGAGTAGACCTCTTGACGGAGGACGAAATGTTGTCTCGGTTGCGTAAGACGCTGATGGAGGAAGGACGTCTCAGTCCAAGGATCATTGATCGAGCCGTAGGTCTTCCCTCTTACCCCACATACAGGGCACATTTCGGCAATCTGCGAAATGCCTACAGGTTGATTGGCTACACCTCAAATCGGAACACTGAATATCTTGATCACCGGCAAATGTGGGCTGAGGAAAAAGCCAAGCTCGCGGCCCAAGTCGCCGAGAAGCTCAAGGCGGCTGGGGTGCGCCTCCGATGCTCGACTGACTGCATCGAGTTGAAGAGAGGCTTGAGCATTTCTTTTCGAACTGCCCGATGGCGGGCCGGGGCAAAGGCGAACCATGCTTGCTATTGGATCATCCAACGCGGAGGAATGCCTGACGGATGGATCGCTGCCATCCGATTGACCGAGCAGAGCAGATCCGTGTTTGACTACGTGTTGTTGTCAACAGACGGGACGAGCGGTCGAACGGTCAAATTCTCGGAGAGAGCCCGCATACGGCGCCGGATGAGCCGCTACGAAACGCCTCAGGCGCTGGCTCGTGCAGTTATCCGACGTGTAACCATGCCAAGCCGTACTTCCCTACCCAAGCCAGCGCGGCCGAACAAGCGAACGAAACTAGACCGGCCCAAAGCCAAGAACGGCCACGCACGGCGCTGATTGAACGCAAATAAAGGAACGCGCCGAGGAACATTCCATAGTTTCTTCTGAAATCGCCGTTGAGCTTGGCGATCTTGGCGAGATCACAGGACTGTTCGACTTGTTCGGGCATGAGAGCTGGTTCCCCTTCGGTGAGTTGGACCAGCCCCTCATCTACACCCGATTTGCCCGGCGGCACAAGCGCAATTTCTGATTTTCAGCATAATGTGAAGGCGCGCCGGCGTGAACCGGCGGGGCCCAGGTCTTCACCGCATGCGTCGCGAACGGTTCCCAGCGAACGAGTGGAAATATACCCAACTACTCGCACGCTCGAATACCAGGAACGTCAACGTCCTGTGGCCTACGACAGATTCTCTATCGGGAAAAATTGGCATCGAACGCTTGGAAGTCTAGAATCCTTTTCAAATTCCTTATTCCCAATGAGTCGGGGTACTCACCCGTGGGTATTTACCTACTGTCTCTGGTAGCGTGCGTTGTTGGGATTTTGCTCTTCGTGGCATTCTGCCGATAGGTCCGACAACGAGCGCAACAGTTGCATTGAATCCTCAGCCGATGGCCGAAATTACGCGTTTCGGCTGCTTGTTTTTGACTGTGCACGGACCGGCGCGTTGAACTCCCAGACGGGAGGCGAAGACGTGACGTGGCTGCTTGTCGTGCTCATCGCTGCCAGCGCGGCGGTCTTGATCGCCCACGCGATCGACGCAATGCGCTCACGCTAGTTCGGCTCTTCTGCGCGAGCTCGGACTACCGTTGCGGCCGTTCCATAGCCGTCGGCGCAGATTGCCTGACGAATTAAGGCTTAGCGGCAGTTCGTTTGCTCGGCCTGCGGCAAGCGTGGTGCCGACGTGCGGCCGGACGTCCACTGGAATAAGCCGCCGGAGCCGGCAATGGGGTTTCGAAACACGCAATGATCGAAAGCGGCCGATGCGACGCTTAATCAGCGTACATGCGGTCCTCGACCAGTTCGAGGCGGAGGTTGCCCAAACCTCACGCGCGGGTTCACATCACAATAGGCATTCCAGCGACCGGACGCCGAAGCCAAGCATTGCTCCCTTGTTTGATAGGAGCAGTCGCCGGAGGCGCCGAACTGTTCGCCAAATACGCACCAAGGATAATCCCGCTCTGCGTGTGCGGCGTGCAGGCTCCCGAGGATGATCAATAAAGTTGCCAAACTCGTTCGCATCTCGGTGCTCCAAAAAGCGACCGCGGATGAATGAACCTGCGGCCGGAGTGCGCTTCGAGCTGAGACTCGGAACAGGGCTCGAAGCCTTAATCAATTTGCTTGAGATCGTGCTCGTTCCTAGGTCCGCTTAGATCACCCAGACTGTCGTTCTACTTTGAAGCCACCTCATAAACGTCCCCTGGCTTAAGGTTGAGCCGCCTGAACAGTTGACGATGCTCGTCGGTGATCGAACCCGCGTAGACTTCTGCGCTCGCTCCCTCCGGTGCCTGGGCAAGCACCAACGTACGGGCTTGCTTTGGCTTGGCCAACGCAATCCAGAGTTCTGCCGCAGAGCCATCGCCTGCGGTCACTTCGACGATTGTGTAATCTCCGCCGAATGACTCCGCCATCTGTGACAATCCGTCTGCCGCTCTGTGGTTTCACCGGAGGCAGGATGCTCGGGCGTCCGCAGATGGAATGGCAAAGGCTCGCGCGGGCGGCAGACATTTCGAGCCGTTTGCGACGGAAGGGCCACAGCCGGAAACTCGGCTGGGGGCGTACTTCCTAGACCAACGTCTTAGGTTCGGGACTTACAAATGTTGTGGCCGGAACGCGCCCCCGCCAGGAAAACTAGGCAACACGGGGAGGGCTAGACTTTTGATGTCCAAAGTTTTGAGAACCCCGGAGGCCGCTGACCATGACCTCCTATCAGCGGCCCTACCGAACCAATCTCACCGCCGACAGGCTCGAGGGTGCGCCGAAGTACGGCAATGACAACGATTGGAATTGGAACGACCCGGGACGGGCGCGAGCTGTGAACGACTACTATTCTGGGTTCTAACCGATGCCGGCGACCTAGGTCGCAGCGCACTCACATGCTGTTGCGGTTGCGGGGACCCGGAGTCCTAGGCGCTTCGGGTCCCGCTTCTAGGCTGCTCAGCGACCGGGCGGCCTCAGTGAGCTTTCCGTCCATCTCCGCACCGCGGGATCTTGGAGCGGATCGATCCCGTCGCCGTATGCGCAGAGGTACCGGTCGCGCCGCTGCCCGGCCTCGTCGGCAAGCCCAGATCGCCTCGATCGGCGCTCGCTCGGGGCGCCGGCATCGGTCCGGCGTCGCGCCGGCGACCTGCCGGCTCGCCAGACGACGACCTCCTGCTGAAGCTTCCGCGCCCATCTCTTCTCGAATGTCTCGACCACATGCCGCGGCAGGTTGAACTCCTCCATGGCGTCCTCCTATGCCGCAGCGCGGCGCTCGGTCGAGCGCAGCCGCATCGGCTTGCCGCCCGGCGGATTGCCCGGACCGCCGTCCAGAGCACAGAGCGCCTCGAGGATTTCGTCGATGGTCACTGGCGCCTTTAGGCCGTCGTGGGCCCGCAGCGCCGGACAGGACGCGATCGCCGAGGCGTCGGAAGCCCACGAGGCGAGAATGGCCCGCTTTTCCGAGATGGTGAGACCGGGATCCGAGACGACCTCCTGAGGATGATCGAAGACAGTGCCCGGGTGAAGCAATGCGTTGAAATCGAAAACGTTGTCAGTCGCGGTCGTCGGCCGCATGGTCAGCCTCCAATTTTTCGACGAGTTCGAGGTACGCCGCCGCGCCCGAACGGCGCGGCGGCCAAGCGATCATTGATTGCGCAGCGTTCAGGCCGCTTTCGCCTCGATCTGGTTCGCTGCAGCGCCGTTGATGGCGATGCGCCGCGGCTTCATGGCTTCCGGGATCTCGCGCATTAGGTCGACGATCAGAAGGCCATTTTCGAAGCGGGCGCCCTTCACTTCGACGTGGTCGGCGAGCGTGAACTGCCGCTTGAATGACCTGGCCGAAATCCCGCGATGCAAGAAGTGCCTGTCGTCCTTCTCGGCCCTGCGGCCTTCCAGCGCCAGCACGTTTTGCTCGACGGTCAGCGTCACATCGTCTGGAGCGAAGCCCGCCAGAGCCACCGAAATCTGGAACTGGTTCTCGCCGGTCCGCTCGATGTTGTAGGGGGGATAGGTCTCTTCGCTGGTCCGCTGGACCTCGTCGAGAACATCGAAAAGGCGGTCGAAACCGATGGTCGACCTCCAGAGGGGAGTCCAATCATACCTCATAGCCAAATCCTCCAAAGAGCAAGATGGGTACGAGCCGGCACCGGACATCTGACCGGCACCCGTCTCAATTCTCGGAGCCCGATAGGCGCTCCGGCCGCGCTTGGCGACGCCAAAAAAATCTAGAAGGCCGCCCGAAGTTTCAAGAGGTCGCGACAAAATTTTTTGGCTGCCGCCAAGGTCTCTCCGCTAACCATCGAGCCCCGCGCTGCTCTAGTCCCTCGCCCGCCGCAGGACCACTCCGAGCTTTTCCTTCTGCTTCTCCCAACGGGCATCCTCGGCCTGCGACCGTCGCTCCAGCGCCTCGCGTTCGGCCTCGATGGCGGCTACCCTCTGGTCGTGCTCCCGCCTGGCTTCATCGAACGCCTCTTTCGCCTTCGCGACCGCCTTCTGCCACCGCTCGCGCTCCTTCTCTCGAGCAGCCTCTTCCTCTCGGCGCTTGCTTTCTCCGCACCGATCGCGTCTTCCGCCGCACGTACCAGGCCATTACCGAGAGGACCAGCCAGGCAAACGAGGCGCCCATGAACGCAACTGCGATGCTGGCTTCCGCCGTCAACGAAAAGACGATCGCAAAGGCAAGCATGCCGAGCGCGCCGAGCGCGGCGCCGGCGGAGTCGACCGCGGCCGCCAGTTGTCCGCGGCGCTCGCCGCCGAGGCCCGCTTCCCGCTTGCGGCGGATCTCATGCTTCTCAATCAATGTGGCGCTGGCGCAGAAAATCGCCGGAAGGGCGAGGAAGAGCCCACCAACGAAGGCGCCATGGCGGCTGCTGATGAGACCCGTGAAAACGGTCGCGGCGCCGCCGAGTGCGAAGCGAATTGCGTATTCGTACCAGCGGCCTTCCTTGAGCGATGACGGCGAAAAACGGATCGGCGTCATGTCTGCCCCCCGGCAAGCGTCAGGGCGCCAAAGGCCACGATCAGCCAGACGACAAGAGATAGCACAGTGGCGGGCAATGCTCGCATCCTCGCGCGAACTAGGATCTGGCAGACAACGACGCTATAAACGGCGAGCGCGATCGCTCCGGCAATCATCGCCTGAGTTTGCAAAGTCGCGTAGTGGGCGCCGTGCTGGTACACCGCGATTCCGAGCGTGGCGAGCGCGACGGAGGGGGCGGCCGCGAACAGGCCGGCGAAGCTCTTAGGACGTAGAAGATCTCCCAGCATCGCGAAGGCCGACACGACGGCACCCCCGGCGAGGAAGCGGATGACATACTCGGTCATTTCACTTTCCTCCAAATTTTCGAGAGCGGCCCGCCGGTCCCGTAGACCGGATCCTTGCGCGGTACAGGCACCTTCGGGATGGTTTTAAGCGCGCGCGGACGATCCTCAACCGTCTTGCATTCGTCGTACGTCCCTGTCGGCGGGTAGGCGCCGATGACGAGGAAGTCGTCGTCTGCTCCCAGACATTGGTGCCCCGTGCCGGCGGGCAGAATGGCGAAGTCGCCAGCCTTCAACGTGAAGATCCTGCCCTTCTTACCGCCGAAACGAACGCGCCCCTTTCCGCGCGCAATGCCGAGCACCTCATGGATTTGGGAATGATAGTGAACGTAGTCGTAGATGCCGTTGCGCCAAGTATCACCCCACCCATTCGCCTCAAACAGGTCCTCGATTTCGGCCGCGGGGTCGTAGCGTTCATCGAGATTGACTGCCCGGCGATAAATGACCAGGGACCATCGCGGATGATTGGGGATGAGGCCGTCATCCTTAAAGCGTACAGTTTGCGGCTTTCGCGCTTGCGCGAAGTCCGTAGCTTTCCGTTTGCCGGGGCGCCGCAAACCGGTGGCGCGTTCCGCATATCCCTTTAGATCCTCAAGGGTCGGCATGATCGTTCTCCGTTGAAGCGTCGAGCGGGTAGCCGGTGCCCAGCCGCACGAACCGTTCAAGAATCGCTCCCAGCGCGAAACCTGCGACGACATCGCTCGCCCAGTGCGCCAAGATGACTATGCGCGTCAGCGAGATGCCGACCGCTACGGTGCGGATCGCCCGACGCGTGCCGGCCGGCAACGCGCCGGCCGCCGATGCCAAGCCGCCCATGTGCAGCGCGTGACCGGAGGGAAAGGCGTCCTCACGTTTCCCGGAAAATGGGACACCATGGAGGTGCCCGATCACCGTTCTGCGGTCCGGTCGGGTCTGATCGAACAGACGTTTCAAACCATGGGGCAGCAGCGACGCCGCGACCGTGACCAGCAGAGCATGGTTGCCGGCGCGCCGCAGCGGCTCGCCCTGCCCGCGCGACGCAAGCCAACCTGCCGCCGCCAGAACTAGAAGAACCTTCTCGTCGGCGCCCCAAGTCAGGGCGCGGGCTACCATCTCCGGAGCCGGCGCAGTGTTGCGGGCGATGAAGCGTGCGACCACGACATCCGCTTTGGTCGGCCGAACGGTGACCGGAAGGCTTGGCCCTCTAAGGCGACTTGCTGAAACTCTAGCTCGATTGAACATGACTCAAAGGATCGCAAAGGTAGAGCACCTTTTCCAACGCGCGACCGGTCATCGAGGTCCGTCGCGCGGCCGGCATCGCGCTCAGTGCTGATCTGATCAAACCAATGGCAGGGCTACTTGTGCGTGGCGAATGCACTCTGGGGTGCGCCATTTGTTCGGGCCCAACCGTCTCCGCCTCAACGATCGTTCCGGCGAATCCTTCGCCGCTTAGGAACTAACGCAGAAGGCTATCGTTCGGGACTGATATCCTCTCTCACTCCCGAGGCCCTCCATGTATCACCACGTCAAGAAGCTGATGTTCACCGTCCGCGTCGACGAACCAGACCCACGTTTTGGCAACATGCTTCTTGAACAATTCGGCGGCGCTAACGGTGAACTCGCGGCCGCCATGCAGTATTCGATACAGGGTTTGAACTGCGAAGATGCGGATCGCAAAGACCTGCTTATGGACATCGGCACCGAAGAACTCAGCCATCTCGAAGTCGTGGGTACCCTCGCCCGCATGCACCTCAAGCCGGCGAAGTTCGATCGCCAGGCGGCCGAAGCCGATCCCCTGATTGCGATTGCGGGCGGCGGCGGGGTGAACCTATTCAATTCCCAGGGCAACGCCTGGACTGCCGATTACCTGAAGATCACTGGCGAGCTCGATGTCGACCTTCGGAGCAATATCGCCGCCGAAGCGCGCGCCAAGATCGTCTATGAACGGCTGCTCAACTTCTGCGATGACGCGGGCACCAAGGACGCTCTCCAGTTCTTGATGACCCGCGAGATCACCCACATGAAAGCTTTCGCGCTGGCACTCGAGAGCATGGGCAAGCCGGCCCTCAGTATCGGCCGCATCGCACCGACCCCCGGCCTGGTCAATCAGTTCTTCAACGATTCCACGGGTACGGGCGATCATGGCGAGATCGACACCCGCGGACCATGGAACGACGGCAGCGATTGGGTCTTTACGGAATCGCCGGCCATCCAGGCCGGAGAAGCCGGCCCGCCGACAGCCCTCGTAACGGAAAGCTCGTCGCCGGTAGACGAGAACGGCTTAGGCGATTTGTTGCTCGACGAACTCCGCGACATCCTGCACGCGGAGAAACAACTGACGAAAGCCCTCCCCAAGATGGCGGAAGCGGCGCGTTTTGATCAATTGCGAGAGCTGTTCGAGCAGCATCTCGCAGAGACTGAAGCGCAGATCGAGCGCATTAACGAGTGTTTCGAGCTACTCGGAAAATCGACGCGCGCCAAACCGTGCAAGGGCATGATGGGCCTGGTCGAGGAAGGCCAGGAGATCATGACCGAGGGCGAGGAAAAGGAGGACGCCGCCGCCGACCTCGCCCTTATCGGCGCTGCGCAGCGCGTCGAGCACTACGAAATAGCTGGCTACACCACCGCGCGCAACCTTGCCCAACAGTTGCGCCACAGCGCAATCGTGAGTCTTTTGTCGAAGTCGTTGGCCGAGGAGGAAAATGCGGATCAGCTTCTCAACCAGGTCGCCCGATCGCTCATGTCCGTGGCAAAAATGCCGGCCGCAATCGAACAGGGAGAGTAGTATTGCCGACAAGGCCCCACCTCTGACCGTGAAGTTGTGGTCGTCAATCGCGCGAGGGACATTCGGGACAAGTGTCGCCGATACCGTCTAGCACCTCCTCCATCGCCGCGGCCGCAGCTTCGGGTGGAACGCCATCTGGCGGGTTCTGACGCGCGACATCGAAGGCGCGCTCGCGGGCATGCCGATCGGCTCGATCCTGCATCCAGCCATGCTCCTCACACTCGCGGATGGCACCGGCATCGTTCAGAACGGCGATCGCCCATCCCCGCAGTGTTCGAATCCGCGGTCGTCTCTCTTTTGTCATCGGCATCAAGAGAGCTCCTGCCGGGACGAATCCTTAGCGCCCCTCCTCGTTCCCGGCGGCTAGCACAGACTATAGATTCGAAATAACGACAGCTGCGTTTGTCCTAATTCCTCCTCCGCCGAGTGTGGCGCACCTAACAGACCGCTCCGACTTAGTATGTGCAAGCTGGCCTCATCCGGGATCTTGCTAGTTCCCTCTCGGGGACGCGCGACCTCTTTTGCCAAACGCTGTTCGTAGGTTTTCTGGTGCTTAATGCGAAGACGACGCCTTGCCATGCGCTGCTCCTTTTCAAAGAGGAAGGCGGGAGCGCTGTGATGGGGCGTTCCATCACCGATAAAAGCCACGATCCGTGATGGTATGAGGGCGCGCCCTATGTTGTCGCGGCGCGAGTCTTTTCTTCATCCTTCTGGAGGAACCGGTCAGGAATGGCTCAAGGATAGTAAGCGGCCCCGCGGTCCTCACCCATCAAATTAGTCAAGAGTCATTTGCAACAAGCAATGCGTGGCCGGATTAGCCAGCATGGCGGAGTCCTTTGGCACCGAGTTCACTATCGTGGAAGTGTCTGCAGGGGATGGGGCTGCCGGAGAGCTCTGGATCGCGCTAGCCAAGCCAGCCCAGGCGCTGACATTGGTGCTCGCCGCGGCACCGGGAGGTTGGAACGGCGAAGTTCTAGTGGCCCTCATCACCGCAGAGCAACAGAAACTATTCGAAGCGCTCAACCTGAAGCCAGGCGATGTCTACAGACTGACATCGCGCTAAAAAGTGAGTTCGCGTATCATCAGGAACAGTAGCAGCTCAGGCTGGTTTGCTCGCTGCTTCCGGTCCCCGGCAGATAGCACTGTTCGGAGCCTGACGACCTCGGCGCGTCCACCGCTGAGGCCGTTTCCTTGTGTCTGCCGGAGACGGCCCCGACCGGTTGCCCCCTTCCGATCTTCGCTCCGGATTGGACCCTCCATAGGAACCTGGGCTACTTGCCAGTCTTCATCCTGCATGCGTTTCAGACGCATGAGGCTATTGCATCCGTAGCCCGGCGCGTCACGTGCATGCGGGCGGCTCGCGATCCTACGAAGGCCGTGGTGAGAAACAATAGCTCATTTCGAATTCAACGACGGCAGCTGGCTTCGTGGAACCAGCGTTGCTGGCCGCACATTGATCCTTGCGAGCTCGCGACGTTCGCCGTCCGATAACTGCCAATTCTCGCACTGACTGCAAAGCTGCTGGAAAACCTCATGCAACTTGCTTCGAGCGACCTTGACGATTTCGGTGTCGTCAAATTCACGAGAGTTCAGGAAGATTGGCAAGGCAAAACTGGTCTGATGGCCTTCGAAATGAAACGTCAAACGAATGTCCTCGCCTCGTTCATTCGACGAAATCATCTCGATGCGTGCGACCCTTATCTTGAATTTGCCCATTGTCTCACCTCGCTGGATCGACTTTGGATCGATCTTTTCGTATGGAATATGGCTTGCCACATGCCGCTCAGACGTCACGGCAAGGCTCCATTCAGGAGCCTTTCGAAAAATTAGCGGCGACCAGATCATAGGAGCCTCTGCTGCCGCGGACGTACATCTTTGCGGCGGCGGCACATATCACATCACGATTTAAATCAAACGCATTCAGGAAATCCGATTCATTGTGGCAAGCTTCCGGTTGAAGTCGTCTCAACGCGTCTTCCTCTATGAAAAATGATGCTTCAATTGCGCTGTCGTACCCCCAAAAACGCACGGCATGCCGTGTTCTGTCATATGAACGGCTATGATTTGGAAATTCGATCATTGGGTGGTCCGATCAAGTGTAGCAAGCTGCCTGCTGTGCACGATGTGCATCGAGGAAAACTCGATGCTCCATCGTGATGCTGACGACGCACCACTCGGCGACCATCGCTGTCGAGATTTGGCGAGGCCAAAGCTTGGCGGAGCGAGGCAACACACTCCGGCGCGATCCGGCTGTGCTGAGCAGTAAGTGGCTACTCTACGGTCGGATTACAATCGGCTTGCGACAAATAAATTGCGACCGGCCTTCCTATTCGGTCGAGCTTCACCATATGTCCCCTTTCACCGCGCGTCCCCCTGGCTGTCATCGGTGACTGAGAGATTGTTGCGCTCCCGCCGTTCTGAAAGGCGGTCCGAAATGTCGAACATCGGTAGGTTTGGAGTTCGTGAGTGGCTCGTACCTCCGGTATTGCTGCCGATCTTTTTCGGGCTGTTGATCGTCGCGGCAATGGTAATTCAACGGACCAGACAGCCAATCGGCTCCGTAGAGATGACCAACGGCTGAGTGTCCGACCGGCCGCTTCTTGTGCAATACTTTCGCAAAGCGCGACGTCACGTGTACTGCGCTCCATCCAAAAGTGGCGTCCACCTTTCATCGCTTTTGCTTAGTCGCGCGAGCTACTTTGCCAAAGCGTCACAGCCGCAACGAGCTGCGTGTAATCGGCGTCTTTGAATACCTGATCCCAGCGCATCAGCTCGTGGGCGATCTTATGCGGAGTGTAGGCGCGGAAGTTGAAGCCATTCGCGAGGTGCCGCGCGGCGGTGAAATCCATTGTTTCCTTCGTGAGGTCCTTCATAACCTGAAACCGACCTGAAACCGGCTGCCGACCTGGATCAACTCAAGCTGCGCAAGGTGGTTCCTCAAAATCATGGCTGAAACGAGCCGCTGCAGTTTTCCGCGATGGCTGTCTAATTCGATTTGACTCGACTTCCGAACGGAAAGGGAATCTGCTGCTCCCATCACCGCCCGGACCGTGGCTTTCATCGGTGACTGAGAACGCCAGTTGCGCTCCCGCCCAAACCCACAGGGAGCACCATCATGCTGGTTCGACAACGCCCCGAACAATCATCGACATTTGGATATCGTTTAGCGCAAGAGGCAATCAATTTGCGCGAACAAGCTAAAGGCATGCCCCTTAGCATCCGTCGCGACGAGCTTTTGCGGAAGGCACGCCAAATAGATGCTGCCGTTGAGATCAATAAGTGGCTGACTTCGCCAGGACAGCGCGCTCCAACGTAGAAAGCAAAAGGCCGCCTGCAGCTTCCAGTGTCCCAATTCCCTTCCGCGAGTGAGCTTTCGCGCGGCTATCCAGACCAACCTATATCCGGGATTTTGTCAGTCCCTCTCGGGTATGGCCCAGCGCCGCTAGCGAACGTTTCAACGCTTGGCGGCGTTGCGTTGTCGGTTCGTCGTTCCTCTTCGCGAGCGCCCAACGAAACGGCCTTCAGTGCGAGAGCATCTGCGGCCGCTTCAAACCTTCCGCCGGGCATTGGGCAAAATGTTGACCGGTCGGGGCTTTAGCTTTCGGGGATCGTATCAGGGGAGATCGTGTCGCCGATTGCTGAGGACCAAGGACCTCGACGATGGTCGTTCCGTCCTATCGCGGCGATAACCGTGGGCCGCTTCTCGATGGGGTATTGAGCGCGCCCGAGAAACAGCGAGGCGGTGACGTGAACTGAACAAGTGCTTGCGAGGGGCGGTCGCCATTGTCGCCCGTCGAAACCATTGATCGGAACCGCCTCTGAGGTCTGCTCAGGGTCGATTGTGTTGAAAAAGTCATCTCCGACGTTGGGACTGATTTTCTAACAGCCGCTGGTGCGGTTTGCCTTTTGGGACGTGGGGGACCGCTTCGACTTGGGCGGATTCGTTCAGCGGCCTTCCCACATACTCTAAGAGGGCATCGCCAGACGAGGTCGGAGATCAGTTCGCTTTTGCGTGAATTTTGCTGAGGCAGCAATTTCAACTTTTTCAACACAATCGGTCAGAAGCGGAAATCCCATTCGCCCGTGGTCTACGTCCGCTGCTGATCCGATAGCGGCAGCCCGGCGGCCAATCTGTGATTTCGGCTTTGGGCCAAAATGCGAAGAACGCGGCCTCACCAAATCCTCGCAGGCTCGTCGAGAGGGGCGGCCGGTGCATCATGGAGAAAGGCCGCGCCGTTCTCGAGGTGACGGAGGCATGGCCGAGCAGCGCCATAGTCACGGAGCCACCTCTCGTCCGTGCGATCGCCCGGCACCTACAGCGACGCCGGGCCGACCGTGCGGCTCGAAGATCGGGTACGGAAGCGATGATGGAAACCGACACCCTGCTCCTGCGCCCGCACTGGGCGCCTGCCCGATGGCCGCGAACGTTCGTAATCCGGTTTCGCGCAGCCTCAGGTCCAATTCCGATGCCGTCGGCACCATTTATAGGGAAAGCGGGCGCCTGCGCCGTGTGGCAAGTGCAGAGGACGCCGCGATGATTTCGCGTTCTTACGCCCAGAACGATCCTTGATCCTCTGGAGGCTCGTTGAGCCATATCAGTGCCTCTCGCGGTCCTAGAAACAAGACACGCTCTTCCGTGGCCGATGATGGCTCACCGCTGGAGAGGTAAAGGATAAATCCTTTGCGATGGTCGTGCAGTAGCGCTTCTCTAGCCTGACTGATTGAGAGAGAGTGGGTATCGATGAAGGGAATAATCCTAGAAGAAATAAGCTGCATAAGTGGCTTATCTTATTGTGAAGGAGCAAGGGGTCTCGGTGCGTTCGCTTTGCTCTTTGTTTTTGCGGTGACAAAGTGAACGCCGACGCGTGTGCCATCAACCCAGATCAGTTCGCACCGTCGAAATGCCAGGCCGGTGGAGGATAGAACCAGGAAGAACTCCTGTGCCTTAAGCGGCTCGGTTGAGCCCTCTACCTCAAGCTGGGCGCCCGTTGTAGAAATGTCGAGCAGAAGGCCGCTTCGCTGCCATGTTCCATCAACACCCATGATGTTGACACTATGCTTGTGATCAAACCGAACACGGTCGGCTTTTCGCTTGTTTCCGATCATCTGCAATTCTCAAGTGACTAATTATCATTTTCAAATAGATGCGGTGCCTCCTTGCGCACAGCCTCAATAAGCTGCTGGATCCTCCCAGACTGAGCCATTAATGTCGTTCTGGCTGCCTCATCCATGTTGATCTGCCTGATGATCAATCGGATGGACGTATTCGCGAGATCTAGAATGAAGATGGCCTGGCGCAGGTCCTCTGTTGTTTGAATTTGTAGAGCTTCAACTTGCGCCACCAGAGCAACGACGGTCGTCAAAATGTCAGACGACATTGGGCGGGAGAGGCTTGATCTCCGCTGGTAAGGCGGCTGAAATTTTACAAGCGTAGACATTCTCGCTGTGCTCCAGCGCTTGCAATCACTGCCGTTACAGTTTCGCGTTTTCAAAAGCGAAAGATGAGAATGGAAAAGCAATAAGTACTCGACGGACCACACACGACGGCCGCTTTGCCCATGACAACAGGGGCTCCGCCAACCCGCTTTGGAACGACTAAGTTTAATGATTGGATTTCACGCTCAACTGATTAACAAAGACTTATGGAGTTGCGGCAGTTGGTATTGCGGTATTAGGATTGCATAAGAATACGCGATCGAAATTCGGCAAACTTTTGCGAGCCGTCGTTTCGTGGTCAAATGCTCAACCCGTGATATCCCGGGGTTTTCTAAATGAGAGCGATGTCAGGCCCCCTGACAGGGACAAACAGCGAAGCTCTCCCACGGCTGGCGCCAAAGATATATCGCTTTACCGATCTCGATCAGTATCGAACTGCCGTGCGAAATCTGGAGGTGGAATTTACACCTCTCGTGCGGAGGATTTCTGCTGAGCAAATTATCCTCAATCTCCCAGGATGCGACATCAATTTCGCCAAGTCCTTTCCACGTATCGCCGATGGTCGTCTTGCCCAAAATTGCACCGCGATCGGCTTCTCGATGGACGACGGCGTTCCAATCCGCTTCAACGGGGTGGAAAGGGACCATTCGGCGATCGCGATTGGAAGCAGCGGCGCCGCATACACCACGGTCGAACTCGCCGAGCGGCAATTTACGTCGATCATCTTTACGCAAGAGATACGGGATCGTGGCTGGCCGAAACCAGGTCCAAATTGGAACGTGTTTGAAACGAGCGCCACTGCGCAGCATCGCTTGCGGGAGCTAGTGCGGCAGGTCTTATCGGTTTCCCCCACGTTCGATGACCGCGAGGCGGCCGATATTTCTTTTGGGATCAGGGAGTCCTTGCTTGCTGGCGTCGATGCCGCATTGGCCCACTTGGTTGACGCAAGCTGGGCCTCTCGGGCGAACTCCGTTCGGCATTTCCAGATCTATCGGGATATTCAGGCCGTATTGTCTGGCAACATTGGGCGTCCGATCTACAGCGAAGAACTTGCGCGCCATATTGGTGTCTCCGTACGCAGCATGCACGCGGCGGTTCAGCGATACCAAGGCATGAGCCTGCATCGATATTTGCGCCTGAGGCGTCTTTGGCTCGTGCGGCAACGATTGTTGGCTGGAGCGGATAGCGTAAAAGCGAGTGCGCTCGCTTTTGGATTTTGGCACCTAAGTGATTTCGCCGGGAGCTATCGCCTTCACTTCGGCGAAACGCCGTCGGCCACTCTGGCAAAATCGCGCCAGCGGTGATCGATATTGCCGGTCGTCAACGTCCTCATTAGGCCCAACCGCCGCCACTAGGCGGCTTCGGAGACTCTTGTGGGCAGGCTTTACCGTCTCCCCTTCTCGGTTTGATGTCTCCCCGTACTAGGCCGCGCTATCCGGCAAGGAAAGTTCGCAAACTTAATCCTTTAGGCCGTGAACCCGCAAATCGGCCGAGCTGAGCGCGAGGGCCAGATTCGGAGCGCCTCAGCGCACAATCTTGTCGCTCTTGCGCCAGGTCCGCTTCGCTGCAAAGGCGGACACGTCGAATAGGGTGCCTTTTGACCCATAGCTGACATTTCGGTTGCCAATTCCTCTGGTCGACGGCGGCCGGTCGTGATCAGATGAGGTGTTTCGTCGAATATCCATTGAGAGCAATCGGATGAGACGACGCGAATTTCTTGCCGCTTGTTTTGCCTGTACGACCTGGCCTCCTCTCTCAGGCAACGCGCAGCAGCGCGAAAAGGCGACCATCGGTTTCCTCGGTTTTGGGGCTCTTGGTGACGTACGCGATGGCAACAACGCGGACGCTGTTCGGCGTGGCCTGGCAGAAATTGGCTACGTCGAAGGTCGAGACTACAACGTTCAATATCGTGCCGCTGAATATCAGGCTGATGCGTTGCCCGGGCTGGCTGCGGATCTGGTCAATCGCAAGGTGGACTTGATTGTGACGCTTGCGAGCCCTGCTCTTCGAGCTGCCCACGGTGCCACAAAAGCGATCAATATCGTGTTCCTGACGGGCTTCGATCCCGTTGCGAACGGGTTCGTCGAAAGTCTCAATCACCCTGGGGCGAATTTGACGGGCGTCTTCATCCTCACGGGACCACTTGGACCCAAACGCCTTGAGCTCGCGCGCGAAGTGACTCTGACAAGGTCGATCGGCGTTCTCTTGAGTTCGACGTCTTTTGGCTTTGCGAATGTCAGGGACGAATTTCTCACGGCGGGGAAGTCCCTCGGAGTTGACGTCGTCATGCAGCAGGCCGATGTACCCACGGAATTTGAGGCGGCCGTTGACGCCGTCCGCCGGGCCGGTTGCGGAGCCCTTGTGGTGGGTGGCGATGCCGTCTTCACCAACAATCGCAATGCTATCGTTGAGCTCGTCACCCGTTACAAAATTCCTGCCGTTTATGCCGAACGCGAATACGTGAAGGTTGGCGGTCTTGCGAACTACGGACCAAACTTCAGTGAGGTCTATCGCTTGCTCGGCACCTATGCGGGCCGGGTCCTGAAGGGCGAGAAGCCGGCCGATCTGCCCATCCAGCAAGTGAGCAGGGTTGAGCTTCTCCTTAATGCCAGGACGGCCCGGGACCTGAACATGTCACTTCCCCTTCCACTGCTCGCCCGGGCAGATGAGGTCGTTGAATAGGCCTATCGATGTCGCCTAATGGCCGATTTTGTTGCAAAAGTCGGTTGAGTAAGACCTCGAACGATGATTCCGTTGTGTTGACGCGATTCTCGGCGAGGTCGATCCATGATGGGCCGTCTGAAGAGTGACCAAGGTCAACTGTTCTACGAGTTTCGTCTTGGCGATGCGGTTCCCGAAGATCATTTGGTGCGGAAGATCGATGCTGCTCTCGATCTGTCGTCGCTTCGTAGCGAGCTTGCGCCCTATTATTCGTCCATGGGTCGTCCGTCGATCGACCCGGAACTGATGATCCGAATGCTGGTGGTTGGGTATGTCTTTGCGATCCGCTCGGAGCGATTGATCTGCCGCGAAGTACAGGTGAACCTCGCCTATCGCTGGTTCTGCAAGCTCGGTATCGAGGATGCCATCCCGGATCATTCGGCGTTGTCGCGTGCCCGCAATGAATGTGAGAGACCGCCGAAAAAAGCGTGGCGAGCAAGAATGATTTCAGATCTGGCGAGCTGACGACCATCGACCTAATGTACGCCTGCTTCAAGCGGCGGCAAGCAGGCCAAACCCGATGGGGCGCGTATGACAGACGGCGGCCATGGAGTTTTCCGCTGCGATTATCGTCCTGCGAAGCTGCCAAGCGGCACCATGTGCGCATGATCACGGACGATCCCTTGAACGCCTAGTATGACTCCGACATGCAGGGTCGAGCTTGCTCACCCGGATGTCACAAGGAGGCGTACATGGCTCAGATCTATTTCCATTGCACTAACGCTCGCGGCGTATTGATGGATCGTCGCGGCACATTCGTATCCGATCTGATCGAGGCGTGCGAGGAGGCCACCCGCAGGGTGCGATCGCTCGTGACAGGGACCAACCTGGAAGATTGGCGTCAATGGGTCTTGCATGTCAGCTATGAGGCCGGCGACGAGATTTTCGTTCTGCCGTTCGCATTCGTGCTGGGCAAGCCACACTGAGGATGTCATGCAGTCAGCGCAGCCTTCATTCTTGGTTCTTCGTCAGGGCTTGAACGCGATCGCATCGGCGGTCATTCGCCGCGCCTTCGCCGGAGCGATGCTCGCGCAGTCGGATTTCCGGCGCAACCCGCACGCCATTTCAAGAGCATCGCGCGGCTCCAAATGGCACATTCGGGAAAGACCACTTAAAGGTCTTGCCTCCCAGGGTCGTGCAATTCCTCTCTAGCGGACTTTGCGGATTAGACGGAGGAACCGGCGCATCGGCAGGCGCCGGCATTGCTATTGGCGCCGGCGTTGTAGCGGTCGTGGACAATGGCAAAGCGATCGTATCGTCGGCCGAGGCGAGCGTCAGTCCGAGCGGACTCGCTGTGTGAACCGGCGCTAAAGCCAGAACCATGGCAGCAATCATCCTGTGCATGTGGTGTCTCCCGTTTGACTGGCACGTAAGACTAGGAGAGGTGCGCGCAAACTCACGTGAAGTAAGTCACGCAGAACCCCTCCCAAGTGGCCTTTACGATCGCGGAAATCGAGAGGCGTGGTGGCGGCGAAATCGGCGTGAGGCCGGTCACATCTTATTTTGCAGGCCCAAGGCTTTCATCAACTTGTCGAGCGTCTGCTGCGATTGCGGCGAGGCGCCTTTGCGGACCTGCCGGTAGACGTCTGCGTCGGTCGATGGCGGATCACGATCGGCATCACCGTCTGCTGCGCCGGGTGCCGGCGGCGCATCCGGGCTTTTGCCGGCTTCGGCATCGGTCGGATCGCTGGCGCCAGGCTTTGATCGCTGGATGATCATCGCCGAGTTGCCGCCGCTGTGTTGCTCAATGCTGGTGTAACCCGGACCAGTCTTGACTTGCTTTTCGGTCTTGGATGGATCGCCGCTCTGGGTGATCGTGGCAGAATTGCTGCCATTGTTCACGGACGTCGTCTCGGCCCGCGTGGACGCGCTCGCCAGCGCAACCATCAACATGGCAGCAAGCACAACCGATTGTCGCTGAATAAGCTTCATGTGTAGCTCCTCGATGATGGCATGCGTTGGGCGAGGTTAGAACCCGCCCAATCGCCGTACCGCTGGCCCGATAGGCCAGCGGCGTTACCATTGATGGACTCGGACGCGGTTGCCATCGCCGACCTGCATGGCGCCGGCGCTGTTGCTACGGCCATGCTGGCTGGTTCCGGCAAAGTTGCCGTTCCCGAGCTGGAGCTGGCTCGAGCTGTTGCTCGTTCCGGACTGTCGTGCAGTCGCCGACATACCGCTGCCGGCCTGCACCTGGCCGTTCATATTGTACTGGCAGTTCTGGCTGGCACTGTCACTCGAGCCGTTGCCGATCTGAGTCCTCGCGTGCACGCAGGCGGTGATGCCGCCAGCGAATGCCGGAGCGGAGACCAGGGTCAGCGCGGCACTGGCAATCAACAGAAGCTTTCTCATGGAGCTTGTCCTTTCGGGGTTTGCTGGACGGAAAGGAGTGTGAGGGAGGTTCCCGGCACGACTCCTTTCCGCGCGATGTGAGATCGCTTAGTGGCGGCGCTGCCACACACCAGCATAGTTGCCGTCACCGTTCTGGCCGATCCCGGCGTTGTTGTTGCGGCCAACCTGGTGGACGCCGGCGCCGTTGCCGTTACCGAACTGAACGATCTGGCTGTCGTTGTTGCGACCGCGCTGGAAGGTCTCGGCACCGTTGCCGTTGCCGTTCTGCACGATGGAGGACGTGTTGCCAGCATACGCCGAAGACGCGAGCGAGAGCACGGCCGCCGAGACGAGGAGGATGGAGCGAAGCATAATATTTTCCCTTTGGATGAAGTCGAACTGCGTGACTGCCGTTCGATGATTTGACGATAGGCCTCGCCGGCTCATAACTCTGTGCCGCAAATCACGCATGGCGGCGGCGATCGCTTTGCATTCGCATCGCCCGCTGCATTCAACGCGCAGTACTCAAATGCGCGGGAACTCGCGCTTCAAGAACCGTGACGTGCACGCAATCGTTCAGAGCTGTATCGCGCGTACTTCTTCACGCCGCTATCGAAAGGGTGGACATGAATGCAATTGCTGAAATCGATGCGCCTCGAGGTCGGCTGTAGCAACCTGGCTTCGCTCACAAGTATCTCGCGTGAATATCGATAGTCGAACGCGTACCGACATGACAAAAATTCGCAGTCAGCCACTTATCGGCGCAGGAGCGACCTACATCGCGCAGATGGGTAAGGAAATTCCAGTCCGCGTTGTACTTGGAGGCGACTCCGAGGTCTTTCATGAACAATTCTGCCTCGATCGCATGAATCAGCATTGTCTTTACCTCGTCGCCCAGCGTACCTCTGTTGACGAGCTTATTGGCGAAGGCAATCGCCCGCATCTCTCGCATCAGCGACGAATTGAAGCTGATCTCGTTTAGTCGATTCAGTATGTCGCTGGCCGCGCGAGGAATCGCCTCACGCACGATCGGATTGATGTGGATGACTATGACGTCGGTGGACTGGCACTGATAAATGAGCGGGAAAATTGCCGGATTGCCCATGTAGCCGCCGTCCCAATAGGCCTCGCCATCGATTTCGATAGCCTGGAACAGGAACGGGAGGCACCCGGAAGCAAGAACGGCCGAAAGTGTCACTTCGTCGTTCTCGAAGATCTTCACTTTTCCGGTGCGGACATTCGTCGCACAAAGGAACAGCTTGACGACACTCTCTCTGCGAAGGCGTTCGAAATCGACAGTCTCCTCGAGCACGTCGCGCAGCGGGTTGTAGTTCAATGGGTTGAACTCATAAGGCGACAGAAGCCGCGTCATCATGTCGAAGAATATAAACGCAGGAGATCTTTCGATCGAACCATATCCCATAAGGCGATCGAACGGGGACGGCTGCAGCGGTCCCCAGGCTGCCGCTTCACTGATGCGCCTCCAAAAGTCCGCAAGACTAAGTTTGGCCCCCTCTCGACCGCCGATTGTCAGGCCATGTGCCATGACCGTAGCGTTCATGGCGCCGGCGCTGGTCGCGCAGATTCCCTCGAAGGACATCCGTTCTTCCTCGAGGAGGCGATCTAAAACGCCCCAGGTAAACGCGCCATGCGCGCCGCCGCCTTGTAGAGCAAGGTTGACCGTCTTGCTTGTCGTACTCATCAGCGCCCACCAACCACGCTGTTGCGCGACAAAAACTCCGAATGGACTTGCCCGTCAATCACGCCAACCTAATCTGGCTGCACGAAATCCCAAAGTGCAATCTGGTTGAAGTTGCCCGCCCACAATGCTGAGAGGTAAACGCATCACAACGCGCCGATCGCAATACGGCGGCGAAGATCGTTTTAGCTAGGAAACAGCGTGGTGGCCTTCCATACAGGAATTTTCGGATGCGGCGGTTCAGAAGCCGTATCGAAATCCCGCGTTCAACCCGAAACTGTTTGAGCCGTTGTTGGCGACAATTCCCTCGGCCGCGACGTTGACGCGTGCATTGGGTGTGAAGTTATACCCGAGGCCGCCTGACATTCGAACATAAACGTCCCTTATGGGACGCACCGGTGTGAAGATCGGCACATCGGGCGCCAGCGTGAACGCCGTTTGTAAGATGGGCATGGAATTGCGCAGGTTCTTCTCCACGGTCAGGTCAAAGAAGGTATCGGCCCTACCGAACGCGGCGAATTGCGGCTTTAAGCGCAAGCCGCCACTGACCACCGCCGACTGAAGAAACTGATCTGCGACCGTCTGAGTCAGGAATGGATCGCCGGCTTCGGAATAGCCCTTGACGTGAGTGTCAGTGTAGGTGAACCCGCCGATCGGGCCGAGCCGCACGGCGCCGAGATCAAACAAGTAACCGGCCTTGATTGCAGCAACCGTTGTATTCGCGTCGGTGTTTGGCGTGATCGGTCCGAAGAACCCGGTGCGAGAGATGTCGAACTGGTTCCAGCCATATGACGCGATCGCATGAACGAACAACGAGCTCGTGTCGTAGGCCAGGAAACCCCCGAGATGGAAGGAGTCGAGATCCGTCGAGCCCAGCCCTTGCTTGAGATCTGAAGCGATGTGCGTGTAGCCGAATGTCGGTCCCAACGTCAGATTCGGGGTCACATAGAACTTGCCACCCGCGAGGACGCCGGCCGAATCATAGCTGTATTTGGTCGACCCGAAGGCGTCGGCGTGGTCGCCGTGCCGATAATTGGCTTGCACGAACACTGAAGCTCGACAGGGGAGCGGCGGTGCTTTGACGGGCAGAGGCTGATCGACACAGGCCTCCCCACGGCCGGTATCGAGCTGGGACAACAAGTCGCGCGAGAATCCCTGAGCGCTGATTTGGGCCATGCTCGGCAGCGCCGCGGCGGTCTCCGGAGCGAACAGCAGGTTCGACGCAATCCGCTCGAGGTATCCGGTTCCGGCCGCAGTGATGGGGGATGCCGCGAGCTGAATGACGATCGCCGATGTTTTGTTACCGGTCTGCGCGACGGCGGAGGCGTTAGTCGGCCCAACCTGAATGACGTAGGCGTGGCTAAAATCGCCAACCTGGGTGATGTTTGCAGTGTTGGTGCCGTCGACCTGGATGATCGCGCTGCGGCTATAAAAGCCGTTCTGATTGACGGTCGCCGTCGGATTCGGCGCCAGCTGGACGATCCCGGCAATGTTCTGCCCGTCCCCGAACGCCTGGTTCAGCACGATCGGTCCGTTCAGCGGCACAAAGCCGAAGCCGGTCGTATCGACGAAGCCTGTTTGTGCGCGGGCCGACCCGTCGAACAAGACGACGGCCGCCCAGACCGCACATCCAAGCCCTGCTAGCTTGGCTAATTTGCCATTCATTGCCCACCCCTGACGAGGATTGCGCCCAGCATCCAGTTGTTCGCATATTACCTGATCCGAGGAGACTGGCTGTTGCTGCCAAGTGACAGCAGTGAAATCTTATGAACGCGCGAACGGCGTGCTGGTAACCAATTGCGGAATGCGCGGGGCACGCAAAGCCGAGGCAATCGCCTCAAGGTCCGCGTCCTGCTTTTCCGGTGAGGACGGCTGGAACCGTCACGCGCGCCTACTGCATGCGACGAGATTCTAGTAAGGCTGGCACTCACGCGACCACGACGCCGTGCCTGCAAGGCCACCTAGGCCGGTCACATCTTATTTTGCAGGCCCAAGGCTTTCATCAACTTGTCGAGCGTCTGCTGCGATTGCGGCGAGGCGCCTTTGCGGACCTGCCGGTAGACGTCTGCGTCGGTCGATGGCGGATCACGATCGGCATCACCGTCTGCTGCGCCGGGTGCCGGCGGCGCATCCGGGCTTTTGCCGGCTTCGGCATCGGTCGGATCGCTGGCGCCAGGCTTTGATCGCTGGATGATCATCGCCGAGTTGCCGCCGCTGTGTTGCTCAATGCTGGTGTAACCCGGACCAGTCTTGACTTGCTTTTCGGTCTTGGATGGATCGCCGCTCTGGGTGATCGTGGCAGAATTGCTGCCATTGTTCACGGACGTCGTCTCGGCCCGCGTGGACGCGCTCGCCAGCGCAACCATCAACATGGCAGCAAGCACAACCGATTGTCGCTGAATAAGCTTCATGTGTAGCTCCTCGATGATGGCATGCGTTGGGCGAGGTTAGAACCCGCCCAATCGCCGTACCGCTGGCCCGATAGGCCAGCGGCGTTACCATTGATGGACTCGGACGCGGTTGCCATCGCCGACCTGCATGGCGCCGGCGCTGTTGCTACGGCCATGCTGGCTGGTTCCGGCAAAGTTGCCGTTCCCGAGCTGGAGCTGGCTCGAGCTGTTGCTCGTTCCGGACTGTCGTGCAGTCGCCGACATACCGCTGCCGGCCTGCACCTGGCCGTTCATATTGTACTGGCAGTTCTGGCTGGCACTGTCACTCGAGCCGTTGCCGATCTGAGTCCTCGCGTGCACGCAGGCGGTGATGCCGCCAGCGAATGCCGGAGCGGAGACCAGGGTCAGCGCGGCACTGGCAATCAACAGAAGCTTTCTCATGGAGCTTGTCCTTTCGGGGTTTGCTGGACGGAAAGGAGTGTGAGGGAGGTTCCCGGCACGACTCCTTTCCGCGCGATGTGAGATCGCTTAGTGGCGGCGCTGCCACACACCAGCATAGTTGCCGTCACCGTTCTGGCCGATCCCGGCGTTGTTGTTGCGGCCAACCTGGTGGACGCCGGCGCCGTTGCCGTTACCGAACTGAACGATCTGGCTGTCGTTGTTGCGACCGCGCTGGAAGGTCTCGGCACCGTTGCCGTTGCCGTTCTGCACGATGGAGGACGTGTTGCCAGCATACGCCGAAGACGCGAGCGAGAGCACGGCCGCCGAGACGAGGAGGATGGAGCGAAGCATAATATTTTCCCTTTGGATGAAGTCGAACTGCGTGACTGCCGTTCGATGATTTGACGATAGGCCTCGCCGGCTCATAACTCTGTGCCGCAAATCACGCATGGCGGCGGCGATCGCTTTGCATTCGCATCGCCCGCTGCATTCAACGCGCAGTACTCAAATGCGCGGGAACTCGCGCTTCAAGAACCGTGACGTGCACGCAATCGTTCAGAGCTGTATCGCGCGTACTTCTTCACGCCGCTATCGAAAGGGTGGACATGAATGCAACTACTGAAAGACCAAACTGAACAACGGATCGCGGCGCTCCAAAGTCGCGTCTGATCAGCACACGCGATCAGGACTCAATGCACAGTCGACAATGATTTTTCTCGCGGACAATCGTCTTGCAACTTGTTTAGCGATTGCGGCCGACGCGATCAGACGTCTCGGTCTCGACGGCTTTCCCGATCAGGAGATTGATCGGAATGTCTTGTCCGCCGCGGCAGGTCAACAGCCCCGAGCCTGATGGTCCAGAAGCGACAATGCGGCATTCATCGTCGTCCATGATCAACGTGCCTTCCAGGCGCAGGGACGAAACTTTCAACTGCATGCGCGCCTGCTTCTGCTCGACACCATTGATGCTACACAGGCCTATGTGCCGCAGCGTGACCGTCCCTGAATAATCCACTGCGGAGCGCATTGCCGCTTTCGCCAAGCTTCCCGTGATCTCCCACTCCTGGAGATAGCCGATTTTACCACTCGCTGGGTAGGATTGCGCCCAAGCGGTCGGAGTAACGGCAGTCAACACGAGCAGCGCCGCAACGAACGTGCGCGTCATTCCCGCGCGCGGCATGATTACGGCAACTCCCGCACGACACGAAAGCCGTTGGCGTAATAGCGTACGTCAACGTCGTAGCGAAACCTCGCCGACGATCTGACGTCGCTGGCCCTGCTGAGGAAGCTGCCCCCGCGCAGTACCCGCAGGCGGCAGTCGCCCGACGTCCAGGGCGACGCATCCTTCGGCGCATTGCGATACGAGTCGTTCCAGCAATCCTCGACCCATTCCGCAGCATTACCTGATGTGTCGTAGAGCCCAAAGCCGTTTGGCCGGAACGAGCCCGCTGGCACGACCTGCTGCTTGATCGGACTACCGCAGCCGTCGCACTGCGCATGACGGTCGCCGATGTCCTTGCCCCACCAGAACGGCGTTCGGGTTCCCGCCCGCGCGGCATATTCCCATTCCGCTTCGCTGGGCAGACGATATCTTTGTCCGGTCCTCTGCGACAGCCAGGCGACAAACAGCTTGGCATCCTCCCAACTGACATTGATCACCGGGCGGTCGCCACGCCCCCAGCCGTGATCCTCGGGACGCACCCTGCACGCGCCAATGTCAGCGCACTGATCCCATTCCGCGAATGTCACCTCGCGCCGGCCAATGGCGAAGGGCTTGCGAATGCTGATCGTATGCTCGGGCTTCTCGTAGGGCGTGTCATTAGACCCCATCACGAAGTCCCCCGGCGGCACGACCACAAGCTCGGGACAATTGGTGCAATCGCGAAATAGCTCACCCGGATCCAGACTGGCGCTTTGCTGAGCTACCCTGGTGTCGGATGACGCGGATGGCGGGTCGGCAGATGGGCCGTTGCTAAGCCCTCGCTGCGCGCTCGCTGCAGTGCTCGCAAACTCAACGAGCGCCATGAGGAAAAACGCAGACAAAACGGCGGATTTCATATCGTGATCTCCGGTCGGCTCGAACGATCGGAAGTATGCACACGTCACATTCAATGTGACATAGCATGCTTCATTCGACCACACCCGGCAAGGCGACGCTCGCGCCGCCCGGATTTCAGTTTACATTGGGCGGCAAAGGAATATCGTTTCATTCCCCTCCGTTCTGCGCGGATGGGGATCGTCTTGACGCTTGCAATTATTTCAGATTCCCGCGGCTAGTGCGGTCCAGATTGTGGATCCATGTATTGGGAAGATTGCCGATGATGCAACGATTGCTGACATTGGTTCTGGTTCCATTTCTTGCTGGTTTGATGTATTTCCACGCGGTGCAGGCACAGGCGCAGACTGGCGGGCCGACACCGTCGCCAGCGGGAGCAGCCGTCTATTTCATCGGATTGAAAGACGGCGATACGTTGCCAACCAAGATTACTCTGCATTTCGGCCTGCGTGGCATGGGCGTCGCGCCGGCAGGTTCGGATCGCGCAAATAGCGGTCACCATCATCTGATAATTGACTCGCCAACGCCGCCACTGAATTCCGAGATTCCAAACGACTTCCAGCACCTGCATTTCGGCGCGGGACAAACTGAGGCAGAGATTTCGCTGACGCCCGGCGAGCACACCTTGCAGCTTGTGTTCGGCGACAAGAATCACGTTCCGCATTCCCCGCCGGTGACCTCCGAGAGGATCAAGGTCAAGGTTACTGACCAGACCGCTCCCGCGGTAGCTCAAGCCGCTCCTGCGGCGGTTCAACCCGCGGCCGGCGGACGTCGCCCCTCCCCGAAGGAGGCCAAGGTCTATTTCATCTATCCGAAGAACGGCTCTTACATTTCTCCGAACCCAGTTATCCGCTTCGGCCTGTTGAATATGGGCGTCGCACCGGCGGGCTACGATAAGCCCAACACCGGGCATCATCATTTACTTGTCGATGCCGAGCTGCCTCCGCTCGACCAGCCGATCCCGAACGACTTCAACCACCTGCACTTCGGCGCCGGCCAGACTGAAGCGAAGATCACGCTCCCGGTCGGCCAACACAAGCTGCGCCTACTGTTCGCCGACTTCGCCCACGTGCCACAGGATCCGGCGTTGTTCTCCGACGTCATCAACGTCACCGTGACGGAGAGTGGCCAGCCGCCGAGAAAGCGCTCGAAGTACCGCCATCGTTCCTGGCGGAGTTACGGATATTGATGCCGCGATGAAGCTGCGCCAACTCTTGATCTACTGCCTCTGCCTTGTCGTCGGCGCGATGTTCGCCGATGCGGCAGCAGCGGAGCGTCGGGTCGCGCTCATTGTCGGAAACTCTGCCTATAAGAACGCATCTACGTTGTCCAATACCATCAACGACTCCACGGCAATCGCGGCACTATTCAAATCGATCGGTTTCGAAGTCGTCATTTCGCGCAACGATCTTGGTGTCGTCGAGTTCAAGCGCACTGTGCGGGAATTTCTCATCACGGCAGAGAACGCTGATATGGCGGTGGTCTATTACGCCGGCCACGGCCTCGAGATCAGTGGCACTAATTATCTCATACCGGTGGATGCCCGGTTGAGCCGCGACTACGACGTCGACGATGAAGCTATCTCGCTCGACCGCATCATCTGGGCGTTGCAACCAGTACGCCGCCTGCGCTTGATCCTGCTCGACGCCTGCCGCGACAACCCCTTTGCAGCCAAGCTGCGCTCGGCAGGCCGCACACCGGCCAGGGGCGGGCTCGCGAAGCTTGATGAAGTCGGGGCTGATACGCTGGTGGCCTACGCCGCGAAGGCCGGCTCGATTTCCTATGACGGCGACGGCGTTAACAGTCCCTATGCAATCGCACTACTCAGACATCTTGCCGAGCCCGGCGTCGACATCCGGATCACGCTTGGCCGTGTTCGCGATGCAGTTATCGCCATGACCGGCGGACGGCAGGAGCCGTTCATCTATGGCTCCCTCGGCGGCGCAACCATCTCCTTGGTGCCGGATACAACAAGAGTTGCGCCGGCGCCGCCCGTCGCGGCCGCCACGGCGCCCCCGCCAGCTTCGGTACCCATCCCGCCGAAACCGGTGTTAGTCAGTCCAGCGCCGGCACCGCCAACCGTGAACGCAGCGGTCCCAAAGCCGCCGCTTCCGGCGCAGTCGGCGCCCCAGACCGTAGACCCCTGTGTCCGCGACGAAGCGAGGCTGGCGCGTCTTCGCGCCAACCCCGCGCCGGAAGAGATCATCAACTTCCAGCGCGAGGTCGCGTGCACTCGACTGCGCCCCCAAGTGCAGCGCCTATTCGAAAGCTTTGCTGGCGATACCGCTCTGCCTTCTGGCGGAAATCCGGCGCCGCAAACGGTTCCGAAACAGCAGGCGCAGAACGAGTCTGTTCGTTCCGAAGACACTTGTACCCGCGACACGGCGCGTCTGCTGAGTATGCGTGCTGAGCCTACGCTTGAGGCAATCACCAAGTTCGAAAAGGAATTGGGCTGCGAGCGGCTCCGGTCTCAGCTCCGCCGACTGCGCGAGAGCGTCACTCCTTGATTGGTCCAGGTACCTCGCGAGCAATCCGCCGGGTGCCAACGAGCAATGGCGACAAATGGGCGAGCCGCAACGTACGAGCTCGGGCTGTCGGCTTATGCCGGTTTTCATGCAAATCCGTTGCAGGTGGGTTTTGACAGTGGGCTCACGAAGGCCGATCAACCGATTTAGCGGATCTCAATCACTTAGTGATGATGCGAGGTTGTCGCGCGGTGCTCGCTGAGGAGCGCTAATGCTCCGGTCTTGCGTGCGGACCGCTGCAAGGAGGACCGTGCCCGAAGCGAACATTCCTCGGGCTCCGGTGTCCTATAGGCAGCCGGAGTGTTACGCCTGAGCGGCGCGGGCCCGATTACCTTGCCAAATATGTGCTTGATGAGATCGCGCGCTGGGAAGGTCCCATCAAGGCTACCGGTTTGCAGGCAGACTGATGCTGGCTTCTGCGCGTCTGCCCACACGCGGAATGGCAGCTCTGGGTCAAAATGCGAACTTTGAAGATGGTTGCTGACACGTCTGCTTCTGCCCGCGTACGGGGTCGTCGCTGAAGCGGGTAACGTGGATGAGGCCCAGTCTCTTGCGGAAATCGAGCAATACGACCTTGCGATCCTCGACGTCAATTTGCACGGCTTCAGCGTGCTGCCCGTTGCCGAGATAGTTAGCGAGCGGGGGCTGCCACTGTTTTTCCTGAGCGGCTACGGCTTGAAGGGTATCCCCGATCAATTTAAGGGAGTGCCGGTGCTCTCCAAGCCCTGCGAGCTGGAAACCCTTAAGCGCACGATCGACGCCGTTCTATCGAATGCGAGCCTCTGACAAGCCGAATGATAGGACCGGAGAAGCGTCGTAAGGCTTGAGATGGCTTTTGCGGCCATCACTGCTCACGCTTCTCAGCGTGCAGTATCAAACAAGCTCGGATTTGCCTCGACATACTCTGCCCAAAGCTCTCGCATCATCCTCTTCACGGTCTCCGGATCGTATCCGTCGCCAGGCCGAGGCTCGCATTCGAGTTGTCCCGCGCGAATGCTCCCGGAATGAGGATTGCGGATGTCAGGTACAAAAGAAGCGCCCGTTGGCTTGTGTGTGATGCCTTCGGGCGTGACATTGAATTGGTCTCGACTAACTAGGATGTTGGCCACTATCGCTGCCCCCTCGCGGCGGCCTGTAAGAACGACGGAGGCGTTCTAAGCTGGTGCTCAACGTCTCGCGGATCCCTATGTTCCCGTCGGACTTCCCTACCTTTCGCGGTACAAATTCGCAGCTCGCGGTCACAACGCGCCGTCAGGACGGCTCTCTTCTGTGCTGTCGAAATGTAAAGGCCCTCTCGCTGGTCTCCAGCATCGCCACTAACTATCAGGAACGAGCGAACGAGCCGTTAGTTGAACTTCCCGTCAAAGGAGGACTTCGCATGACTTATGAAAAACGTGAAACAGGAAGTTTGATCGGCAGCGACAAGGTCGAAGGTACGGCCGTCTATGGCGCTGACAAGGAGCGCATTGGTTCGGTCGAGCGTGTCATGATCGACAAGATCAGCGGCAAGGTCTCTTACGCAGTGCTAGGCTTTGGTGGTTTTCTCGGCATCGGCGACGACCATTATCCTCTGCCGTGGCAATCGCTCAAATACGACACCAGACTCGGCGGCTACGTCACCGGCATTACCAATCAGCAGCTAACCGGTGCGCCAAAGTACAGGAACGAGAGCAATTGGAATTGGTCAGACCCTTCAATGGCTAGATCGGTCGACGACTATTACCGCGGCATTCCAGCGCCGTAAGTTCGGTCGCATCGTGCTGCAAGATCGGCAACGATGCCCTCGCTGTGCCGCGTCACCCAAAACGCAACCAGCGCTCACTTGGGTGGCTGCAACCCCGGTGATGTCAGCCACTCATTTATGTGGGAAGCAGTTTCGATTTGACGGAGCTTGCGTTCCAGCAGTTCGCGCTGCGGTCCTGGTTTGATATTTGCGAACGCGACTTCAAGGCGGGCTTTCTCCGCGCTCAAATTCTCGTCGAATGTGTGGGGCTCTGAGCGTCGCTTCATGGCGCTCTCCTTTCCCTACATGGTCTGGGCGAGAGCGCGATGGTTGCCGTTCACATCACCGCTGCCAAGGAACTGATAAACATCAACAACGCTTACTGTCGTATGGTTGCTAAAGTTCCGGTAACTGGAACCATCGCAATTATCGTCGAGGCCGCCCCGTAAGGCCCGCCAAAGCACCTTGTGCTCGATGACGAAGCAGTATTGCTCGGCGTCGATGGCATCTCGGATTTCAATGCGCCGCACTCGCGCAAGCATGATCACGAGGTGCAGTTCTGCGCCTTCGACATCCTTGCCGAAGGCGGCGACGAACTGCGGAAGCTGCCGCTGCATCTCCGCAAGAGGCGCGGCAACGCGCCTCCTTCCACTCGCGAAGGGGAGCGCCGATCTCGGCGTGGGGCCTAATGGTACGATCATGATCCCGATGATGATGGACGGCACTGTTCTGGATTACAAAGTCGATACGCACCGAGGACCGGGTGCCAGCAGTGGTTTCGCAACGCAGCTTCAGTTCGCAATTTGCGCAGGGGCCAAAGCCGGCCAAGTTCTAACGTTGATCGTGCTGCACGTCTTTCGGCCGGAAGCTGCCCTTTCTCCGCGGTCAACTCGTGACGTTTCACCGCGCCCCCCGCTCACTAATTTTGAGCTAGGCTGGCGTACCTAGCGCTTTGAGAACCGTGGAGCGGAGGAGCCCATGGACATCGCGGCGTGGCTGCGTGGTCTGGGGCTGGGACAGTACGAGCGCGCGTTCCGCGAGAATGACGTCGACGCTGAGGTCCTTGCCGATCTCACGGCCGAGGACCTGATCGGACTCGGCGTCAGCTCGATTGGCCATCGCCGAAAGTTGCTCGCAGCGATCGCCCTCCTTCGCGCCGGCTCAGTTCCGGCGACGCCCCCTCCCACCACCGCACCCGTCGCGGTCCCCGGAACGGTCCTGCCGCTCTCCGAGGCCGAGCGGCGCCAGGTCACGGTGATGTTCGCCGACCTCGTCGGCTCGACCGCGCTATCGGCTCGTCTCGACCCAGAGGACCTGCGCGAGGTGATTGGCGCCTATCACCGCTGCGTCGCTGAGACGGTCGCCCGTTTCGACGGCTTCGTCGCCAAGTACATGGGCGACGGAGCATTACTCTATTTCGGCTACCCGCAGGCGCACGAGGACGATGCCGAGCGAGCGGTGCGCGCCGGTTTGGCGCTCATCGACGCCGTCGATCAATTGCAAACATTCGAGAGTCTTCGGGTCCGCATCGGCATCGACACCGGGCTGGTCGTGGTCGGTGACCTCGTTGGCTCTGGCGAGGCGCAAGAGCGCGGTGTGGTGGGTGAAACGCCCAATCTCGCGGCGCGCCTGCAAGCCCTTGGCGAGCCGAACACCGTTGTCATCGGCCCCACGACGCGCCACCTGCTGGGCAATCTCTTCGAGTACCGCGATCTCGGCACGGTTGCGGTGAAGGGCTTCCCGCAGCCGGTCCAAGTCTATCAGGTGCTCCGGTCGAGCGCCGTCGAGAGCCGGTTTGAAGCCTTCCATTCGGCCGGTTTGACCCCGCTGGTCGGCCGCGAGGAGGAGATTGAACTGCTGCGGCGTCGGTGGCAGCGAGCGACCTCTGGTGAGGGGCAGGTGGTACTGCTCTCAGCGGAGCCCGGGGTCGGGAAATCGCGGCTTGTGGCTGCCCTCCAGGAGAAACTCCAAGCCGAACCGTACGCGCGCCTGCGCTGCTTCTGCTCGCCGCACCACCAAGGTAGCGCGCTGTACCCCGTCATCAGGCGACTGGAGCGGGCGGCCGGGTTCACCAGGGACGATGCGCCGACGGTCAAGCTCGACAAACTCGAGGCGTTGTTGGCGGGCGCAGCGACCGCCGCCGAAGATATGCCGCTTTTGGCCGAGCTGCTGTCGTTGCCCTCCGACCGCTATGGCCCGGTATCGCTCAGTCCACAGGCGAAGAAGGAGCGCACGCTTCAGGCGCTGGTCGGGCAAATAGAGGACCTGTCTCGGCGCAATCCCGTGCTGATGGTCTTCGAAGACGCGCACTGGATCGACCCGACCTCGCTCGAGCTGCTGCAGCTGACGGTCGATCGCGTGCAGCAGCTGCCGGTGTTGCTGCTTCTCACCTTCCGACCAGAGTTCCCGCCGCCGTGGATCGGTGAGCCGCACGTCACGATGCTGGCGCTGGGTCGCTTGAACTGGCGCGACACCTCAGCCCTTGTGCAGCGGGTGGTCGGTGACAGGGTGCTGCCCAGCGCGATCGTCCACGAGATCGTCGACCGCACGGATGGCGTGCCGCTGTTTGTGGAGGAACTGACCAAGGCGGTGCTCGAAGCGGGAGCCGGTGAAGGGGATGCCAAGGCCGTGCTTTCGCGAACCTTGCCGGGCCCGCTCGCCGTCCCGGCCACCCTGCACGCCTCGCTCCTGGCCCGTCTCGACCGTCTCGGTCCGGAAGCCAAGGAAATCGCCCAGACCGGCGCGGCCATCGGCCGGGAATTCACCGACGATCTGATACGGACCGTGTCGCCGCTGCCGGAAACGCCCTTGCAATCGGCCCTCCAACAGCTCGCCACGTCACAGTTGATTTTCCGTCGTGGCACATCGGCTTACAGCTTCAAGCACGCCCTCGTTCAGGACACCGCCTACGGAACGCTGCTACGCAGCAAGCGGCAGCCACTGCACGCGCGCATCGCCCGGGCGCTCGAGGACAAATTCCCGGACATCGCGGCCACTCAGCCGGAGGTGCTCGCGCACCACTTCACCGAGGCCGACCTCGCGGAACACGCCGTTGCCTACTGGCGCAAGGCCGGCCAGCGCGCGGCGGAGCGCTCGGCCCACGCGGAGGCGATCGCCCATCTCCGCAAGGGGCTGATGCTCGTCGAGCGGGTCACCGATCCGGCGGAACGGGCCCGCCGCGAACTCGACCTGCAGCTCGTGCTTGCGCCGGTGCTGATCAGCACCAAGAGCTGGTCGGCACCGGAGGTGGAGCAAGCCTACCTGCGCGCCCGCGACCTGTGCCGGCAAGCCGGCGATATGGCACAGCTCTTTGCCGTGAGCTGGGGGTTGTGGCTCGTTTATCAGCAGCGCTGCGAGTTCAAAACAGCTCGCGATCTGTTGGACGAGCTATTCTCAATCGCTCGGCGGAGCGCCGATCCGGCCCTCCTCCTGCAGGCGCATCATGCCGCATGGACAACCCTTCTCAATCTTCCGGAGCTGACCGCGTGCCGGGCGCATCTCGAGGCGGGAGTAGCGCTCTATCGGCCGGACGCGCACCGCGCCCATAAGTTCCTCTACGGCAGCCACGACGCGGCTGTCTGCAACCGGTACACCGCGGCCGCCGTGCTGTGGCCACTTGGTTTCCCCGAGCAGGCGCTTGCCATGGTGCGCGAAGCGGTAAGCATGGCGCGGGAGCTCTCGCATCCCTTTAGCTTTGTTCTCGCTTTGGTGTTCGCGGCGATGATCTACCAGCATCGGCGGGAAGCGGAGCCGGCCCGGGAGCACGCGGAGGCCGCAATCGCGATGTGCGCCGAGCATCGCATCGCACCGCACCTGGCGGCGGCTGGAAGCATCTTGCGAGGTTGGGCGATCGCGGAACGCGGGCAGGCTGCGGAAGGGATCGCGGAGATTCGCGGCGGTCTCGCGGCTGTCCAGCCGACGGGCGTGCGCATCCGTTGGCCCTATTATCTCGCGCTGCTGGCTGAAGCTTCGGCGTGGGCCGGAGCAACCGAGCAAGGATTGACTGCGCTGGCCGAAGCTGCGGCCGCTGTCGAGGAGACCGGCGAGCGGCGATGGGAGGCGGAAATCTGTCGCTTGACTGGGGAGCTGACGGTGGCGAGGCACGGCGGCGACAGGGCCGAAGCGGCAGAGTGCTTTCGGCGTGCGATTAAGGTGGCCGGTCGCCAGGGCGCCAAGGCCCTGGAGCTGCGCTCCGCCAACAGCTTGTCCCGGCTCTGGCGTGATCAGGGGAAGCAGCAGCAGGCTTATGATCTCCTCGCGCCGCTCTATGGCTGGTTCACAGAAGGTTTCGACACGCCTGATCTGCGCGAGGCCAAAGCGCTGCTTGATGCGCTCCGGTGACATTCCTGTGATGTCAATCGGCGCCAAGGATTGAGCCTTGATCGGCTCGCTCCGGCATGTCGGCTTGGGGTCTTGGCCGTGTAAAAACGCCCTTCGCAGGGAAGTCGATGAGAAGCCAGGAACCGGGCCTGTCTCAGGCCGCGATCGCAGCGATCAGCGGCTTGGCTCCGACGATGTTCATGACCCGTGTCAGATTATAGGCGAGGACCGAGAGAGCCATCTCAACGGCCACTTTTGGAAGCGTTTTGGTGAGGAAGTGTGTCGCCCCCATGCGGGCTTTCATCGTGCCGAACGGATGCTCGACCGTCTCGCGACGCTGGCGCATGGCTTTTGGGTTTGCATCGAGGCGCTGCTGCACAGCGTCGAGCAAATGCTCGTGCTCTCACCGTGTAATTCGCCGCTCTGACCCTGTCGTGCACTGGGATTTGAGCGCACAATTTTGACAGGCAGTGGTCCAGTAGCGCCGCAGCATCTTGCCGTCTTCTTCGTTTGTATAGCGATACGGCAATCGCTCCCCAGCTGGACAGCGATAGGCGTCCTCCTCTGGCAAATACGCAAAGTCCTGCTTACCGAAGCGCCCCTCCGATTTGGCGCCCGACGTCTGCGGCTTGGGTAGAGTTACCGTGATGCCAGCCTCGTGGCACGCGAGGATCTCCGGGCTGCTGAAGTAGCCGCGATCGGCAACGGCCTCGAGCGTCTCAGTCTTAAGAACGTCCTTCGCCTGCTTGGCCATATTGGCAAGTTGTGCCCGATCTGAGCCGCTGTTCGCGACCTCATGCGCCACAATCAGATGGTGCTCGGTGTCTACGGCGACCTGCACGTTGTAGCCGACGACGCCGGAACCGCGGCCGCTCGTCGCCATCGAACGGCTGTCGGGATCGGTCAGTGAGATTTGCTGGTCAGGCGTCGCGCGCATCTGCTTCTCGTAAACGGCAAGCTTGCCCATCTCCTCCTTCAGTTTCGTCAACTTCTCGGTAAGCCTTGTTACCTTCGCGGTCAGCGCCTCCGTCGGCTCCTGTCGATCGGCCGTGTCAAGTTGGCTCAGATAGCGCGCGACGCTTTCCTCCAGCTGGGCACGCCGCCGTTCCACCTTCGCCCGTGTGAAGTTCTTGTCGCGGTTGTTCACAGCTTTGAACTTGCTGCCATCGATGGCGACGCTCGCCGTCGTGAGAAGACCCATCTGACGACAGAGTTCGACGAAGCGCGCACATACCTTGCGTAGTGCCAGGCCGTTATCCTTGCGGAAGTCCGCAATCGTCTTGTGATCGGGAGCGAGCCGACCCAGCAGCCACATCACCTCGACATTGCGCCCGGCCTCTCGTTCCAGCCACCGGCTGGACTGAACCCGGTTTAGATAGCCGCAAATGTAAAGCTTGAGGAGAATCGAGGGATGGTACGACGGCCGGCCGGTTGCCTCAGGATCGACCCCGCCAAACCCGAGTCCAGCCAGATCGAGGTCGTCGACGAGGACGTCGATGACGCGAACTGGATTATCCGCGTCGATCCAGTCCTCCACGCATTCAGGAAACAGCGTGCTCTGCCCACGATCCGCACCCTCACACCCTCAACGAAGCGCTTCATCCGAGCCCCCCGCAAATCGTGCGGGAATCATATCGCGCGAATCACCTCAAGCGCAGCGTTTTCACACAGCCAGGATCAAAAGCTGCGATCAGCAGGCCAATCGCGCGATGTTCGGTCTCCCTCCAACAACCGACAAGGAAACGGCTCGCACGTTGTGCAGCCAAGGGCCAGGGGCAGACTCATGCACCGCAACAAGCAGCGTCCTTGTTCGATTACCTCGTCGGTGAAAAGGACAAACGCTCAAGGCAGTCGGTCGAGGCCGGCTGCAGAATCCGTCGCCCGCAGAAGCCCTTTTGTCTCCAGACGATCTTTCGCCGAACGCCAAGGCGGCGCTCCGATCCCATGCTCCGCGTGCAATGCGGCGTAACATTCGGCGCGAGGCATCTTGGTTCGCCGATGTTCAGGGCCTTGTCTCCCGTGGTTTTGTCGGCTTCGATAGCGCGCGGCGCTCGTCGCGGCCTGAACATTTGGAGGGTGGTCGAATGAACCGATCCACGGCTCTCAATGCTACCAACGCGATAAGCACGTAAGCGCATGCTCGCTTTCCATGGTCCGGCTCAGCCGTCGCCTGCATTGGGCGATGCTATCAACGCTGGCTATGCTTATCTCGAATTGAAGTGCCTTGGCTGCGAGACGCATCAGACCGTCGCGCTTGATGTGGTGCGGCGGCCGAAGACGACGCCTATCCACAAGCTTGAGCGCTACATGCGCTGCAAGGATTGCTCGGCGGTGCGCGGCTATCAGTACAAACGGAGCCATCTGGATGCGCTCCGGCGCACTAAGATTTCGGTGAGTAATCCACCTTCGACGTGGTGGCCGGGAGAACGATGATCGCGCAGCCTCTTGCACCGAGCCCCCCTACACGATTTTCGCCTTCGAAGATACTGGAGTGCGAAATCAACATCGTAGTGGTGTAGCCTCAACACGACGATAGTAGCTCGTCGTACCGCTATCCCATTTGATCTTCATTTGGTCGCGCGTGATCTCGATCACGGTGCCAAGCTCGTTGCTGCTTGGTCGGGCCACGCGCTGACCGACCTTCCAAGTCGGGGCGCTCATTACTTCGACGGTCCTATTGTTTGCGCCCTTAGGGAGGTGTCTAGCGATCATGATCGTGTGTGTTCCGCACGGAAGTGTTCCGCACATTCGTGGAACGTGCGCCACTGTGCGTGTTTCGGGCGGACGTTGGCGGCGCAGATGCGACCCAACCGATTGATCGGAAGGTGTATTCCAACTCGGCTTGCGCCTTGGTAACGATGGCCCGCTTGCGCAAAAGGCGCGCGATCGGTCCGCGTTGCAGCGGCCTCTGCATAGTCGAACCTCGATATGTGCGGTGTGATGCTTTGGTGCTCAGTGCCTTCCACCAATCAACGTGGATTGTGCTCTCTTAGCTCGTGCGACGCTTCGAGCCAAATCCCTTAGTGTCGAGATCGGTCAAAAGGGGGACTAGCTGCTCATACGTTTTTGCGACGGCAGACGTCCACCGCCTCACGTCACGCTCCGGCGGATGAATAGCGCGCTCTGGCTCCAGAAAGAAGTAGCGATCCTGCTCGCAAACGAGTGCGCCGACCTCAACGAGCTTGTCGAGCTTCGGCCCGATCGTTGTGCGCGGCAGGTCGAGGAACGCCGCCACGCTGCTTTTGTTCATCGGGCGTTGTTCGGCGTGGCCGATCATCACGGCGGCCATGATGAGCAGCATAGTGCCGATGTCCGCGTCGGCGATGACTTCGCTGCCGTCGATTTGGATGATCTTGCGCGCCAACTGCGCCAGCGTGACGAACATGCGACACACAGCGAGCCGTTCTTTGGCAATTGCCAAGGGGCGCTGCGGTGTCGGCTTTCTTCTTGTCATTGGGACAAGCACGCCGCGCGATTTTGGAAAAAGTTAGTCGAGATCGCGAACGACGTAAGTCAATGCTTGGACACGACCATGGTTGCGGGGAACCGAGCGCATGCACGACATCATGAACTGTGTCTGAGCTTCGCTCACACCGCTCTTGACCTCGTGCCATTTTCGTCGTCCGACGAGAGTTCCGGCGCGAACGGCACACAATGGCTTTACTTCTGATGGCCCTCTCGGCCCAAAGGCCGTAGCCAAAACGGAGCGTTTCAGCCGTCTTGACGCGTCATACTTTGGGAACGCAGGTTGAACTTCCTCTGGAAAAAGCGGTAGTCGCCCGATGGTGACAGCATTCATACAGCCACGGTCCGGTGTGCGTCGTTCGAGTTGGCGGTTTGTTGTGGCTGTATCAGCTCATTCGAGCTGCCCATGCATTCTTTGAAATGCTCCAGCAGGGCTGCACTTTCCATGTGCTCCCAGTACTCTGCCTCGGCGAGCAACTCCCAACTTCTGTCAGGATGATACGCGGCATTCTGTCGGCAGAGCGACGCCATTGCGCGCATGCGGGATGCAGTCTCCATTCAAACCTCCCAGTTGTTCGCTCGCATCGGGATGTCGCGTGCACTCAGGCGTCATGAAGCCGAACTTCCCCGCAAGAAGCGCGCGAAATATCGAGGACCAAGCGCCCCCGCACCGCCAAGCTAAGCCCAAGTCGTGATGTTACTACTTGCGGAATGGGTGTATTTGTAATGTTCCCGAGGAGGAACGGGAGCCGCGCAAGAGGGATTTTCAGGCTCAACTGGAAAAGCTCCGGACCGACGCCGCGGAATGTGCGCTCATCCGCGATCTGGCCACCGATCCTAAAAAGCGTGATTTGTTTGGCAGATTAGCCGACCATTTGGCCGTCCTAGCATCGGAAGTGGAGCGCGCCATTGGCGACACCACAGGAAGTGACACCGCTCCTGATCTGCCGCCCAGGCCATGAGTTTCCCGGATGGACCCGCAGCGCATACGGGAACACCTGATCGAAGCGGAGCGCCACGTCGCGCTAAGCGACGAGCATATTGCCCGACAGATCGAGATCACTGACGCGCTAGAATGCGCCGGCCACCCGACGCGTCTGGCGTTCGACTTGCTGACTACCTTTTACGCTGCTCGGGCGCTTCACATCGCCCACCGAGATTTCATCCGCAACGAGTTGCGCGACTGTGGCGGGTAATCCGGGGTACCAACGAATGCGAAATAGGTCTCGATGCCGGGCACTGCATGCAGCTCATTACCGGGAGAACGCCAAAGGCTCGAAGCAGTCCGAGAACGCTCGCAAGGGTCGCGCTCAGCCAGAGCGCCACGCCCTCGTTCGATCGCCAACGCCTTGTGCGTCTCGAATCCCCAGATGATCTTGTCGATCTCGGCGCCATCCAGCGTGCGCTTGATGCGCATCAGCGTGGACAGCACCATCAGGAGATCGCCATAGGGCGTCAACAGGTCTCGCGCAGCAATGTCGCAGTGCGCCAAGAAGCTCTCGACGGCTTCATCGCTCTTGCAGAACAGCAGGGCCAGCTCGCGCGCCTGTCGGAGGTCGTCAGCCGGAACGGCAGGTTCACCGTCGAGCAGCATGCGCTCCGCCGCCCGGCCGGCAAGAAACTCGACGCACCTGACGCAGACGCTGGCGAAAATATCCGCCACAGGACGGCGATCTTCGCCCGCCTGGGGCATCTCCGAAGCAAGCGCCTCGCGAATGCTCGACGCGTCGCCGCGACCTTCCGCGAACGCCTCCGCATGGCCGATACCCCAGCATAAGCCCTCGTACCTACTGTCGCTGTCGGGATTCACGGTGACCCCGCCGACCTCATGCCCGAGCAAGCGCGCGGAAACGGCGTGCCCGGCTTCATGGACGAAGCGTCAGCCCTCGGGCACGCCCGCCATGTGCATCCCCTCAAGGGTGCGTTCGCGCCCGGCAAGGAAGATCGGATTGTTGCTCCAAGCATTCGTTTGACGAAAGCGGCGGATCGTAAAGCTTGGATCGAGTGCAAGTCCCGCTTGAACCGACGCCCGCGCCGCATCTAGCTCACCAAGCCACGCGAGAGCAGAGGCAAGATGGAAATGGAAGCATTGACCTAAAGGCTCGGTCGGATCACCGGCGAGTGATATGTGATTTAGATTACTTAGCCGGTGGTTGCAGAAGGTTAGGCTCATCACGCATTTTGAAGCAGGGAGGGCCGCATGCTCAGAGCATTTTGTTTTGTGCTGGCGCTGATATTCTGCAATTCCCCTTGGTCAACGGCTCACGCAGCCTCGCCCGCCAGAGAAGCTGTGAAGACCGTGAGGGCAATTGGCAAGGCTGCGGGAACCACCAGCAAGACTGTGGGACACGCCGCTTGGGCTGCTGCCGGTATTGAATTTAACTTGTGCTGGTGGTGGGGCAAATCATGTCCCAAGAAGCCGTTCTTGTTGTGGGACCCCAAGTCCGATAACAAGTGATCACCGGGCGCAAGAATCGCTCTCGCGATTGTGAATTTCTTCGCCCGCATTCAATACGCGCATGATTCGCCCAGACCTATTTCGCAAGGCTTATTTTGCATCTGGTTCGAAAGGACGCGCTCGCTCCGATGGTGCGGCGATGGCGGGCGCAGCGCAAGGTGGCGTTAAGCGCACCTAAGCGCAGCCAAGCGCACGCAGTGGCAAAGCTGTCGATTTCAGCGAGCTAGGCAGGGCTGCTGGTGCTCGTGTGCTCTGCCCAGTGTCAAGCTGCTGATTTTATCGCATCGGTGAGGCGCGCTGCGGCTCGCTGGCTAGATACGAACGGCCCCGCCGTCGACGAGGCCGCTTCGTATTTCAGTAATCCCCGGCTTCGATCAACCTGGGTAGGAGTTACATTCCTGGAGCCCCTGAATCCACCTGTTCGCGCAAACATTCCTGTAACCACAGTTCGCCCACTCTGCTTGTACTCTCGTAAGACATTGGTCTTTTGGGCTTGAACCGGGTGGCACGTATCGGCCTTGTAAGCAGAACGCCAGCCCCTGCGCCCGCCTATTTTCGCACTGACCGAAATTTTGATAATACGAGCCTACGCTGCAATTCGCGTAGTCTCGCTCAACAGCGTCAGAGCATTCCTCAATTGTGAATGCTTTGCTTCCAGAAGGGACGGCGCTAATTACCAGTACTGCGGTGAACGCGATCCTTTGTCTCAATCCGAGCATAATCAAATCTCCTCGTGCTAATTCCTTTCCGTTCCGCTTTCGAAGGTACGCTCCCCACACCAGTTGTTTGGTCCTCAACCTCAAGTTTTATAAGCACCTCTGTTGGCGGGGGGACTATGAACCAAGTCACAACGCGATTTATCCATGGGATAATTCGAGCGGCGCTGCGGCCCAGCTTGGGCGTCATGCCGCCGCGATGTTGAGATGACGGCGGGCGCGGATGATCTGCTCGGCTCGCCATGTGGCCCGCCCGGTGTCGTGACGTGGTGGGCGTTGAGAGCGAGCACGGCCTGCGTCGCGTTGAGATGCGCGTCTTGGCGATGTGATGGCGGACCTTCTCATAACGGGCCTTGGTGGCTTTGATCTTCGCTGCGTGGATGCGGCGTGGTCGCTAAGCTTGGTGCCTCGCGCCTTCGCCGCCTTCAGGGCGTCCTTGGTGCGCTGGCTGAGGCGATCAGAAGGCTCTGAAGAAGGAGCTGGGTAAGGCGCGTACGATGACGACCATTCGCAATCTGCAGAAGCCCGTGCGAAGGTCGATGCACTGATAAAGCACAAGCTGCTGTGCGAAAGCTGGAATGAGAGAATGTGGGCGGATGGCGAGCCGATCGATACCCGTCACCGACAGTCGATCAGGCGATCAACGGCGGCTGGCACCTCGACCGTAAGATCACGACGTTCAAACCTGATGAACAATGAACGGTGGCCGGTTGCGAAAGCACCCGGAGAAAACCGCACAGCGGTTGTGGAAGCGAATGGTGGGCCGCCGCGTCTCTAGCGCGCTTGCTGAAGGGTTCCAGCGCCGGAAACGGCGGCACAGACGGAAGCGCGGCTGACCCGGCTCGCGATGCCGCGGCAGATGCTGAGTACGGCGCCGTTCGCACGGATGCGCGGCCAGTTGATATCACCAACGTGGTTGCGACGATCGACAGGACGCTCTCGCCCGGAACCACGTTCCACACCAACATTGCAAACGACAGCATGAATAAACTGACGGACGGAACCTTACTGATTTTAGCGCTGTGCAACGAGTGCGCGGCCATGTCTCAGATATGGCGCAATCAGCCGCACAATCTGGTCATGGCAACAGAGCCAGATTGCTACGGGGGGTTCTTCGTCAACTAGATTGAGGCATTGGAAAATGCATCACAGGGATTTCTTCAAGCAAATCGTAACTTCGCTCAGGCGACACGTGATATTGAGGCCGTACAAGCTGGCCGCCAAGCCGCAACTCGCGGTCGTTCGGAAGACGTCATCCCCGCATATCAGGCACTTCGGCCTGAGGCCCCGGGAGCATTCCGAAGCGGATACGTCGATCCACTAATCGCACAGACGCAGGACGCCGCATTCGGCGTCAATAAGGCGCGTCCGTTTAGTGGGGATGCTTTCGCGGATGAAGCCGCCGCGATGGCGCCTGGCAACGACCTGATGCAGCGGCGTCTTGGCCGCAAAATGCGGATGTTTGAAACCCGCAACACGGCGCTGGGCGGATCAAAGACGGCCGACAATCTGGCCGATGCCGAGGCGCTCGGAATCGGCCCCTGAGTGGTCGGGCAAGTGCTCAGCGGCAACTATGGCGGCGCGGTCCGGTCATTGATCAGCGCGGGCTCTAATGCTGTGACCGGTAATACGACGCGCGTTCGGCACGCGATTGCGGGCATCCTGTTGCGAATGGAACGAACGCGAGCCCGGTTCAGCTCGAGCAGACGGTGGCCCTTGGCCTGGGCTGTTTCACCGGGCTGCGGCATTCCCGTCGGGTACCAGGGATTGACATAGCTCAACGAGAAGGCGACCCCGACCCTTTCAGTGGGGGCGTAGACGAGATCGGGGCCGCCACAGGCATCCTGGAAGAGCCGGCGGTGGTCAATGACTCGCGTGGGCGCTGGTTCCAGACTGCCGCAAGCAAAGCCATGCCGCCAGCCAGGAGATATTAAAGGGCCGCTTCATTTGCACCGTCTGTGGCAAGCACGGCGTCGAGGTGCGGCCGGACTTCAACTGGAATAAGCCAGTGGTCCGGGCTATGGGATACCGATGAAAAGAAGACCCGCCTCCGAGTCATTGGGAAGAACGAAGGGTCAAAGTATCCATGCCCAACGTACTTTGAGATGTCGTCCGAAGGCGGGGCTCTGAGGCTAAGTATTTCCACTTCAGCATTATCGAATGACAGTCCGTAAGCCCGCCATCCAATCCCATCAGGCTAGCATGGCACATCGGGAAAGTGTGGTAATAGGGTCTAGGCGCTCTTTGGACGCACCGGAACCAGGGGCTCGGATCGGCCTTTCGACGATCCGATCAAAGGTGGATGCCTAATTCGATTTTCTAGGTTCAAAGCGTTCGATCAGGCGCGGCCCATCCCAAAGCTCAACCGGATTGGTTTCCGCCAGCCGCTCGGCAAGCAACCGGGCATTTTCTTCGGTAGCGCAGACAAGATCGACCGATTGAATAACGTCGCCCTCGGAGGTGAGGACGAATGCCCGGTAGGTTTTTATCGGGCTGCATTACCAGTTTATCCCGGTCGAGAGCTAGGTCCGCCCTGGAATAAGACAACCGCAAATTTGGTAGTTCAAAAAAATGGCCCCGCCCGCGTGAACCGGCGGCACTGCTTGGAACGCCGGGACGCCCAGCAAATTGTTCGGTGATGCCACGTTATTATTTCGATCTGCGCCCAGCTTCCACGCGCGGTGAGGATGAGGACCGGCATGTGGCGGCCGTTAGCGCGCCAGCGTTTCAAGACCGCAAGCCCATCCATGCCCGGCAGCCCTAGATCGAGGATGACCGCTCCGAAATCCTCCGTGTCGCCGAGAAACCAGGCATCCTCGCCGTTGGCAACCGTGTCGACCACGTAACCGGATGCTTCGAGCGTGCGCGAGACATCAGACGCGATCCGCTGGTCGTCCTCGACAACAAGCACGCGCATCTCACTTCTCCCTGGTCCGCGCGACTTCGCCGCTACGGGCGTCCACATGGATCTCGAACAGCCGTCCCTTCTCGTCTATAATGCGCAGCTCGTACATCCAGGCACCGGCTTCCCGTTCGAGCTTCACGCCAACGACGTCGCCGGGAAGTTTGCCCTTCACCACCTTCAGAATCTCGGCAAGCGCACGTATCTCGCCGGCCTCTACGGCCCGCCGCGCGTCATCGTGGTCGCGAGCGAATGCCGCGCAGCTACCCGCGACCACGATGACGGCCGCGAGGATCAGAGCGCGGAGGCGATGCAGAGGCAGGTTCATGAGGCAACTCGTCATCCGGAGGATATGGATGCCAGAATATCACCTGACAAATCGCTGACTTGGCTCAACAGGCGTCGGTCAGGCCGCTTCTGGCAGGTTGCCCCACATCGCCGGCGCATGGTGCGGCCGGCAACCGTCAGGAGATACCTATGCGCAAGATCAAGATTGCCATTCTTACCGTCACCGCCGTGACCCTCGGGGCGGCCGCCGCACAGGCCGGCAGCCTCGGCAAGCCGTGCACGTCGGCCTCCGAGGGCCAGTGGCTGCCGATAACCCAGTTGCAGGCCAAGGTCGAGGCCCAGGGCTACAAGGTCCAGAAGGCCAAGCTCAAGAACGCCTGCGGCGAGCTCTACACGCTCGACAAGAACGGCAACCGGGTGGAGCTGTTCGTAGATCCGACCAACGGCCAGATCATCGGTCAGATGTGACGGTCCGCAAATGAGAACTGTGAGCAGCACGATCGGAGCCGGCGCGATGCCGCCGGCCACGATCAAGGTATGGGATCCGTTCGTCCGGATCTTCCACTGGTCGCTGGCGAGCCTGTTCGTTCTGGCCTACGCCACCGGCGACGAGATCGAGCGGGTCCACGTCGCGGCCGGCTACACCATCGCTGGGCTCCTCGCGATTCGCATCGTCTGGGGCTTCGTCGGCCCGCGGCATGCGCGCTTTTCTAGCTTCGTTCGTCCGCCGCGCGAGGTGCTCGCCCATCTCCGCGACGTCGCCCTGCTCAGAGCTCCCCGTTACATCGGGCACAACCCCGCGGGCGGTGCTATGATCGTTGCGCTCCTGGTCGCGTTGGCCGGCATGTGCGCGACGGGCTACATGATGACGACGGACGCCTACTGGGGCTCCAAGGCGGTCGAACACGTCCACGAATTCCTGGCCAACCTAACCGTCGGCTTGGTCGTTGCACATGTCGTCGGCGTGTTGATCGCGAGCTTCGAGCACCGCGAAAACCTGGTCGCTTCCATGATCTCCGGCCGCAAGAGGGCCGTCAATTGAGCGGTCCTCTTCGATCTCAACCCGTCAATCCTCTCCAACCAGGAGTATCCTGTGCCAGCCACCCCGCACGTCGAAAAGCACTTCACTGTGGGCTGCCTCGGAAGCGTGCGCCCTCAAAGATCGCCGCCGAGCGAGCGACGGCAGATGTCCACCGCCTGACGTCACGCTCCGGCGGATGAGTAGCGCGCTCTGGCTCCAGGAAGAAGTAGCGATCCTGCTCGCAAACGAGCGCGCCGACCGCAACGAGCTTGTCGAGCTTCGGCCCGATTGTTGTGCGCGGTAAGCCGAGGAACGCCGCCACGCTGCTTTTATTCATCGGGCGATGTTCGGCGTGGCCGATCATCGCGGCGGCCATGATGAGTAGCATAGTGCCGATGTCCGCGTCGCCGATAACTTCGCTGCCGTCGATCTGGATGATCTTGCGTGCCAACTGCGCCAGCGTGACGAACATGCGACACCCGCATAGTCCTCCGGATAATTTTGGAAGCCGCCGCCGGCATCGAATCGAGGAGTACGCGAACGATATCCGCGAGTTGGTCAAGAAGCTCAAGCAGCGGCTCTCGCATTGAGGACGCACCCGCAGCTCACCCAGACTGCTCTTGAAACTGCGCCCCGGCCGGACGGCGCGATCTGCCAATGCGCCGTCCGCTTCCGTGGTGGTGAGCATAATTTCTATGCCCGCATCGAGAATTTCGACCCGAGGGCGACCTTCGATCACTTGTTTTTTCGGAGGTCTCAATCACACGAAGCCGAGATTGCGGACCAGCGTATAGATCGCCACCGCAAATATGAGCGCCGCGAACACGGCGTTCAACGCACCTTTACGCCCGGCGAGCGAGCTGGCCGAGCGGGCGCCGAAGAGGCCGCCGAGAACTCCGCCGGAGACAAACAACGCGGCAAGATACCAATCCACGAGGCCGGACAGCGCGTAGTTGACCGCCGTAGTCAACCCAAAGGCGGTCACTGCGACAAGAGAGGAACCGACCGCATAGAGGATCGGCATGCCGGTGGCAGCGATGAGCGCCGGCACGATCAGGAAGCCGCCGCCGATCCCGAAGAAGCCGGACAACGCTCCCGTGACAAGCCCCAAGGCGAGGAGCTTCGGCAGGTTCTTTCGGTTGAGCCGGACCGATGGCTCGCCCGCGCCGGAGCGGCCCTTCAGCATCAACGTGCCCACCACCATCATGACAATGGCGAACAACGCCAGCAGCTTCTGGCCCTCGACGATCTTGCCGAGGGTGGAGCCGAGGAAGGCGCCAGCTACGCCTGCGAATGCGAATACGGAGGCGCAGCGCCACTTCACGTTGCCGGCGCGGGCGTGGTTGAAGAGGTTCGCGGCAGCGTTCGCCGCGACGGCGATGGCGCTGGTGCCGATCGCCACGTGCGGATCCGACACCCCGACCAGATAGACGAGGAGCGGCACGGCCAAAATCGAGCCGCCACCTCCAACCAGCCCCAGCGAAAAGCCGACCAACGAGCCAGAGGCGAGGCCGAACGCGCCTTGGGTCAACGACAGCATAATGGGCAGCTCCTGATTTCGTCCCCTCTCACGCGGCCCGTGTGGGCGAGCCGTAGACGCTGCGGTTCCAAGGCGCGCGCATGAGAATGCGGGCCATGCCGCAAAAGCCAGTGAGGCCGGCCGTGAGCAGCCCGGCGCCGACGAAGGCCGGCACCGCGAAGAACCACGGCGACACAATGAGGCCGAGCAGCGTGCCCACAACGGCAAGACTACCGGCCCCGATCTGCACCTGGCGCTGAAGCTCCGGCGGTTGACGCCGGTCGTTAACGACCGGCAGGCCCGCCTTGCGCCAGGCGTCGAGCCCGCCTTCGACGATGAAGGCTTCGCAGGATTCGCCAAGCTTCGCGGCAAGCCGGGGCGCGTTGGCCTGAGTGCGGACGCCGCTTTTGCAGTGAAAGATGACCGACTTGCCCTGATGCACGGCGAGGTCGATCTCGTCGAGCTTCGACAGCGGCAGGTGCCGCGCGCCGGGAATCTTCTCGCGGGCGTGCTCATCGTCTTCGCGGATGTCGACCAGGACGGCGCCATTGTCGAGAAGGCGGCGCGCCTCGGCTGGCTTGATCGTGGGTAGTGACATGATTGGCTCCTCTACTTTCCTGATCAGTTCTTCGCCTTGGTGGGCTTGCAAAACAGCCTATGCAGCGTGGCAAAGAGTTGCTCGATGCGTGGATCGGCGATGCGATACCAGAGCGTCTGGCTTTCGCGCCGAAAGGTGACGAGGCCCTCCTCGCGCATCCTCGCGAGGTGCTGCGACAGCGCCGATTGCGACAGCCCCACGGCTTCCGCGAGCGCATTCACGTTGCTCTCGCCGCATTCGACGAGGTTGCATAGGATCATCAGCCGACGCTCGTTGGCGAGCGCGCGCAGAATGTTGGCGACCTCAACCGCCTGCTTTTCGAAAGTCTCTGGATCGAAGGTCCGGGGGCTCATTGGCTATCCATTACTTTAGCTATTGCTTATTTAGCTATTACTAATATATTTGTCAAGACCAAACGAACTGGTGACATCAGGAGGTTCAAACCATGTCAGGACAACCCATTATCCGCGCGTTCTTCGACGAGCCGACCAACACGGTGAGCTATCTGGTCGCCGATCCGGCGACCAAGGAGGCCGCTATCATCGACCCCGTATTTGACTACGACCACAACTCGGGCGAGGTGGACACGCGTTCGGTCGAGACGATGTCGAAGGCCGCAGAAGAGGCGGGCTACACGATCGAATGGGTCCTCGAGACGCATGCCCATGCCGACCACCTCTCGGGCGCCCCTTTCATCAAGGCGAAGACCGGCGCCAAAATCGGCATTGGCGAGCACATCAAGGACGTGCAGCGCATCTTCCGGCCAGTATTCAACGCCACCGACCTGAAGACGGACGGCAGTGACTTCGACCATCTCTTCCGGGACGGCGAGCGCTTCAAGATCGGCGGACTCGATGTGGAGGTGATTTACACGCCCGGGCACACGCCCGCCGACGTCTCTTACAAGATCGAAGAAACCGTGTTCGTCGGCGACACCCTGTTCATGCCGGACTACGGCACGGCGCGCGCAGACTTCCCCGGCGGCGATGCGCACAAGCTCTACCGGTCAATCAAGCGGCTCCTGGCGCTGCCACCGGAGACGCGGCTGTTCATGTGTCACGACTATAAGGCTCCCGGCCGCGACACCTACGCCTGGGAGACGACGGTTCGCGAGGAGCGCGAAAAGAATGTCCGGGTCAAGGAGGACGTCACGGAGGATGAGTTCGTGGCCATGCGCCAAGCGCGCGACGCCAAGCTCTCGGCGCCGAGGTTGCTGCTGCCCTCCATTCAGGTCAACATCCGCGCCGGCAAATTCCCCCCGGCCCAAGCCAACGGAGTACGCTATCTCGCTATTCCGGTGACGCTGAAGGGAGGAGCGGAGACCTGCGTTTAAGCGCAGGCCAGCTGCTATGGTGCAACGTCGTTTCGGACGCTGCAAAGAGCGCTGGCATCCCGCCCTTCGGCACCAAGCTTCCTGGAGATCATCAAGCGGCCATCGTAGTCCGCCGGCGAGACGCCGGCAATTCCTGGCCTCAAGCCACCGCCGACTCGGACCTAACCAGGCAATGCCAAATCCGAGGATGACGGAGTACCAGATCGAAGCAATTGTAGCATGCCTGCAAACGCTGCGAGCGGACGGTCTCGGTGAGGCACCCGCATCGCCGGCGCACCACGACCGCCCCGTGCTGGAGGACAGGTTGCCGGTTGATCTGTCGCAAATCGGACTCCCCGGCGAGCCCTATTCTAGCTTTGCTGCGACAAAGAAGTCTCCATTGATGAACGCTATTCCGCCCGGCCACGCCCAGCTCAAATCCCGCCGGGTCAATCTCGACACCGGCCGGGAGAATGTCGTTGTGATCTCCCGCCGGTCCACGGCGCTGCGGCCGGACCTGTTTCGAGGCTTTTCCAGGGTTGAGCTGCGCAGCGGCTCGAAGACGCAACTGGCGACAGTGCTTCTCACCGATGACGACAGCCTGGTCGGGCCCAACGAACTTGGCATGGCGGAGCCCGCGTTCCGGCGCTTTGGGCAGCCGGCGGGCAGCTACATTGCGGTGACCCCTGCCCCCTCCCCGCCAAGTCTGGACGCGGTTCGCGCCAAGATTCAGGGCAAGACGCTGGAGCCTCCCGAGATCGGCGCAATTGTCGACGATCTCGCGCATTATCGCTATTCGGATATGGAAATCGCCGCGTTTCTCGTCAGCTCCGCCAATTTCATGACATCTGGCGAGCTAATCGCTCTTACGGAGGCCATGGCCAGAGCCGGAACGCAGCTCAGATGGAATGCCAGGACCGTCGTCGACAAGCATTGTATTGGAGGCATTCCCGGCAATCGCACATCGATGATCGTGGTCCCGATTGTGGCCGCGCATGGACTGACAATCCCGAAGACGTCGTCTCGCGCGATCACGTCTCCCGCTGGAACGGCCGACACCATGGAGGTGCTGGCCCGGGTCGACCTCAGTGTCGAAGCGATGAAGGAGGTCGTCGCGTCATGCAATGGCTGCCTCGCATGGGGCGGGCATGTCAATCTCTCGCCGGCAGACGACATCCTGATCAGCGTCGAGCGACCGCTGGCGCTGGATACGCACGAGCAGATGGTTGCATCAATTGTGTCGAAGAAGCTGGCCGCGGGCTCGACGCATCTTCTCATCGACCTTCCGGTGGGACCCAATGCCAAGCTCACGACTGCATCGCAGGCTATGCGACTTCGCAAGCTGTTTCAGTTCGTTGGCGATCGTTTTGGCCTCGAAGTGGAGGTCGTGACCACCGATGGACGGCAGCCCATCGGCAGCGGTATCGGCCCGGCGCTTGAGGCACATGACGTGATGGCAGTGCTCGCTAATGAGCCCCGGGCCCCGCGCGATCTCCGCGAGAAGTCGCTACGCCTTGCCGCCCACCTTCTGGAACACGACCCTGACTTGCGCGGAGGAGCTGGCTATGCACGTGCAAGCGAGCTGCTGGAGAGCGGGGCAGCGCTTCGACAGATGGTGAAGATCATCGAGGCCCAGGGCCCTGCGCTTTCCGCGAGCGAAATCGGTAGCCTTACCATCGACATTCACGCCGCAAGAGATGGTGTCGTCTCAGCGATCGATTGCTTGCGTCTTAACCGGCTGGCGCGCACGGCAGGCGCCCCGCTCGACAAGGGCGCAGGTATCAACTTGTTCAAGAAGATCGGCAATCGGGTCGAGCAAGGAGAGCCGCTCTATCGCATTCACGCGTTCGAGCCCTCGGGGTTTGACCTTGCTGTCGGCATGGCTCAGCTGGACTCTGCTTACCAGATCGAACCGCAAGCCGGGGCAGCACCATGATCCGGAGTGCAGTTCAATGGCTGCCCACTTCCACCCATTTCGGGCCTCGGCTTGCTGAAACTCTGGGTATTGTCGGCCATGAAATCATCCTACATCGATTTCCCGATGGGGAGCTGCGGGCAACCGTCGGCCCGGCGGCGATCACCACGATAGTCTGTTGCTCACTCAATCAACCCAATGAAAAGCTTATTGCGCTGCTGTTCGCTGCGGAGGCCTTGCGGCGCAACGGCGCCAAGCGGCTCGTGCTCGTTTCGCCTTATCTCGGTTACATGCGCCAGGACGCAGCGTTCCATCCGGGTGAGGCGATCAGTCAGCACGCAATCGGTGCTCTCCTCGCAAGTACCTTCGATCGCGTCATCACGGTTGACGCACATCTCCATCGCACGCCCAGCCTCGCCAGCGTTTTCCCTGGAATTGAAGCGGACAATCTGTCGGCTGCCCCTGCGATCGAGGCTTTTCTTCGTACCGAAACAGTCGCTCCGACGGCGGTCGTGGTTGGCCCCGATGAAGAGTCACGCACCTGGGTGGCCGAAATTGCCGGCCGTCTCGGACTTTCGTACAGCGTGGCGCGAAAAGTACGACGGAGTGATCAATCGGTGCAGATCGCATTCACAGATGCGACGCTGTTCGCCGGCCGTCCGGTGTTCTTCATCGACGACATCGTGTCGTCCGGCGGGACGCTTACCGCCTGTGCGGAAGCTCTTGCCGCGTCAGGACCCTCTTCTGTCGAAGCCATCATCGTCCACGCACTATTTCCGCCGACGCTTATGACAGAGTTCGGTCGCGCCGGCATCCGTTCCATCCGATCCACCAACAGCGCGCCACATCCAACCAACGCCATCAGCCTCGACGATCTTCTCGCTCGCGCATTGCGGCGGGAGGTGGTTGGCATACCGGAGAGTGGGAGCCCCCCGTGAACGTTACTGTCCAGTTTTGTGGCGCCGCCCGCACCGTTACCGGCTCCTGCTATCTCTTCAATACGCCCACAGGACGACTCCTGGTGGATTGCGGGCTGTTCCAGGGACAAAAAACGTTGAAAGCGCTGAATTATAGCGCGTTCCCGTTTCGCCCGGCGGACATCGATGCCGTATTGCTGACACACGCCCACATCGACCACAGCGGGCTCTTGCCGAAGCTGAAGCGCGAAGGCTTTTCAGGCCCGATCCTGGCAACGCGCGGCACTATCGAGCTCTGCTCCTATATGCTTCCCGATGCGGGCAACATCCAGGAAACGGAGGTTGCCGCCCTGAACCGCCGGAACGCAGCCCGAGGACGGGCCGCCGTCACGCCCATCTACACGCAGGCCGATGCGATTGCGACGCTCGATGCCTTGCGGCCGATCGAGTACCAGGCATGGTACACGGTGATACCGGGCGTGCGCGCCCGCTACTGGAATGCCGGCCATTTGCTTGGCTCGGCTTCGATCGAGTTGGAATTCGCCGATCAAGGCAGAAACGGAGGGCCGTTGCGTGTCTTGATGTCGGGTGACATCGGCCCAGATGCCAAACTGCTGGAGCCGGATCCGGAGGGCCCGACCAACCTCGATTACGTGTTCTGCGAGTCGACCTATGGCGATAGCGACCGCCCGTCCACAACGCACGCACTGCGTCGCTCGCACCTCGCCCAGGAGGTGCGCGATGCCGCCAGCGGACGCGGCGCGCTGCTGATCCCTGCTTTTGCGGTAGAACGGACCCAAGAGCTGATCGTCGATTTGGCCGACTTGATGACCCGTGGTGAGATTCCGACCGCACCGATCTTCCTCGATTCGCCTTTGGCGATCCGTGCGACGGAAGTCTTCCGGAATAACGCGGCCAGCCTTGACCCAACCGTGGATCTGGACCGGCTTCTGACTTCCAGTCAGTTGCACTTCACGGAAACCGTCGACGAGAGCAAGTCGATCGCCAGGCTCACCGGCTTTCACATCATCATTGCCGCAAGCGGAATGTGCGACGCCGGCCGCATCCGCCATCATCTGAAGCGCTGGTTGTGGCGCAGGGAGGGCACGGTCCTGCTCGCGGGATTCCAGGCTCAAGGCACCCTGGGCCGCTTCCTGCACGATGGCGCAAAGGCGGTGAGGATCCAAGGCGAGGAGATCAAGGTCGCCGCGAGAATTCGATATATCGACGAATACTCCGGGCACGCCGACGGTCCGGAACTCGCGCGCTGGATTGCCGCGCGGCGCCCCATTCATCGTGGTCTGTTCATTGTGCACGGGGAAGAACACGCGCTCGGAGGCCTTCTGAACCGGATCGCCGAGCGAACCGTTCCAACCGCGCAGATTTTCACGCCGATGCTGGACGACGTCTACGACCTATCGACTGCTGCGCCGACACCGATCGACGTTGCTTGCCGCCGCAGGCTCACTCTCGATGCGGTCGTCAACCTTGATTGGCACAACGATATGTCCAAACTGCTCCTCGATATCAATGACCAGATCGAGGCCGCAGCAGACGATCGAGCGCGCGGCGTCATCGTCCGGAAGCTGCGAAGAGCGCTCGCAGGGCCATAAGTGGTGCGCGCTGATCCCCACTGGACTGCCTATTCCCTCAAGACTTGCCCAGGCTCCCTAAGACAGCTCTCTAGCGCTGTGAGCATTTGCATCCGACCAACGATGCCCACGACCTTTCTCTTGCGGAGCACCGGCACCTGCGAGACCTGGTAGACATCCATTTCCTTGACGACAGCATCGATCGTGGCATTCTCGTCGACGCAAACGGGATGACGGCTCATGACTGCTTCGACCCGCAGTCCCCTCGTTCGCTCACGAGCGAGTTCGCCTTCCTGCTTTCCCAAGAGCCATTCGAGCCAACACCCCTCAGGATAGGTGACGCCCAACTCGCGACGATGGAGGAAGTCGCCTTCGGCAATGATGTCGACCAAGGCCCCTTCATTATCGAGGACCGGCAGGCCGCGTTGATTGGTCTCAAGCAGCAGGTGGAGGGCCTCCAGCAGCGGCGCTTCCGGCTTCACAGTTGCGAACGAAGTCCGCATGATATCTGACGCCCGCATTGCTTCTCTTCCATCGGAACCGTGCCTCGATCCTCACAATTGCGGCACTGAGTAGCCATCAATCGAGCTGAATAGAAGGGCGTTGCGGCCTAGTGGGCCATCAGCAAGCAGACTCGCGCCTGTTGCAGCAAGCTTTGCGTCATGCCACCAAATATCCATTCGCCCAACCTGCTATGTCCATAACCTCCGGTAACGATGAGGTCGGCGCCGACGTCCGTAGCCAGGCGAATGAGATAGCCAGCATCCAGCTCCGCTGTATGCACGCGGACCTCGTGCTCGCAGCTCACACCGTGCTTTTCGAGATAGTTGGCCACATCCCGTACCCGGCGATGTGCCGCATCTTGTTCGTCCGATGTGCAGATTTCGGCGATTGTGACCTTCGATGCCCGCGTTAAAAACGGCAGCGCTTCGCGAACGGCGAGACGCGCTTCCCGAGTATCCTTCCAACCGATCACGATGCGATCGCCAGCCAGTTCGGTCACACCGTCCGGCACCGAAAGCGTGGGACGGCCCATCCGCAGCATGGTGCCGGCGGAATCGAGATACCGGGAGTAATTGGCCTTGAGCTGCCTGCGCTTGACGACGATAAGGTCAGCAGCCCTGGCCTGCTCAACCAGAAACTCGGTCGGAAATGCGATTGCCGAGCGCCATTCCACCTTCTCACTCGGCAGGCGGACAATCCGCCTGAACCACGCCTCTTTGGCCGAGAGCTGCGCCCGTATGCGATCGAGGTCCTCTGGCGTTGTCTCCTCTATGATGACGCCCTCGGCCACGAACGGGGGCTCTGTTGCGACCGCCGAGATACCGACAATGGACGCCCCAAATCCGCGCGCGATACCTTCTGCTGCTCTGGATCGACGTAGACCATGAGGCTGGCAAAAGACATGTCCGTGCTCCGATAGCTGACGCAATAGCCCTTTATCCTGCATCCGGCCATTTCCGGGCTTGATGCACATCAAGCGAGTATGACTGCCTGCCAGGCTTCGCTGTCATCGGAAGCGCCCCACGCGGACTTCTCGCACGCGAGCGACCTGCCCTATTCGTCCCGCAGATGCTTTTCGATGTCGCCGACCGGGTGCCTGGTAAGGTCCTTGGCAAGCTCCGCCACGATCCGGCGCTTCACATCAGGATGGAAATCCGACCGCAGCGCCGCCAGCGTTCGCGGCGGTGCGACGATGATCAGTGCGGTCGAAGGCTCGCCGCGTACAATGCGTTCCACGGCAGCCGCCACCTGCTTCACAAAGCGGAGCTCCTCGAGCTCATGCCAATCGGTCATCTCCACGGCGCTTCTCTGCCCGCTATGCCAGGCTTTGCTCACCCGGCCGGGCCGATCGCTTCCCTGGTCGTGAGCCGGCGGGTTCTGATCCTCGAAGGCGGATTCCACCTTCAAATTCGGGAACTTCTCGTCGCCTTCGTTCCGGAAGAATAGCGCCTTTCGCCCGTCGCCGACGAACACTACGGCACGATGCGGTATCTTGGTCATTCGGACTTCCTCCCTCGGAGGTCGATCATTCTGACCGTTCGGCAGGTGCTGTCGCTTGATCTCAATCAATCTCGACCGCTCCCAATCCGGCAAGATGCCGACTGAACGATTGATACGGAGGTCGTCATGCAGGCAAGAGATGTGATGGTTTCCCCCGTTTTGACCGTCGGCGCCAACGCCACCGTCCGCGAGGTCGCGCAGTTGCTGCTTGCCCGACGCATCAGCGCGTTGCCCGTCGTCGATGCCGACAACAAGATCCTCGGGATTGTGACCGAAGGCGATCTGCTCCATCGAGCCGAAGCCGGCACCGAACGTCCCTACTCCTGGTGGCTTCGTCTTTTGACCGGCGATGCTCAACTGGCTACCGACTATGTCAAATCGCACGCGGTCAAGGTCAACGACATCATGACGCGCAACGTCGTAACCGCCGCGCCGGAGACGCCGCTGCACGAGATTGCAACGCTGCTCGAAGACAATCAGATCAAACGTGTGCCAATCGTCAACCAGGACGGCCAACTCGTCGGAATCGTCAGCCGGGCCAATCTGCTTCAGGCGATCGCAAGCGCCCGGCCGGAGCTCGAGATCTCGGTTCCTGATTCAACGATCAGAAGGAAGCTCCTTGAAGAGCTCAAGAAGCAGTCTTGGGCGCATACGTTCAACCTGAACGCAACGGTACGGAACGGGGTCGTCGATCTCTGGGGTTTCGCACCATCCGCGGCCGAACGCACAGCCATCCGCGTGGCGGCCGAAGCTATTCCTGGTGTCGTGACAGTGAATGATCACCTGCTTGAGACACCGACCTTCGTCTACTGACGCGAAGCAGAAACTCCAGATTTGCGTAAGGACGTTGTCATTCGCTTTATCAAGGATGTAGTCGGCAGCCTTGCGAGGCGTGCCAACGCACGATCGACGTCGATGCGCGGGGCGAGACGGAAGCGGCTTGGCTGGCGAAGCAGACATTCTGCGATGGGCGCGCGATTCGGGACTGGTCACTGCACGCCGATCGAATCGACGTGGAGCCAGCCGACTTTCCTCCTTAAGTGCGATTTGCGGGACGGCCTCATCGCGCCGATCAGTCCTCTGCATCGCAGCCAGACAGAAGGGCGACCTCCCCGCGCGAGTTCCTATTGCCGGGGCGCGGACTTCTCGTCAACCGACGCGGCACGCTTGCGAAACAGTATGGCGGTGTCTGCGAAACTCGCAACGCATTGGTGACCGCAGGCGAAATTACGCAGCCGACCGAGCGCGGCATCGTTCAATCCGAACAGGCATCATCCTGGATCATCCTTGCGCCGGTCGGAATCATTTAGCTGACCTGCTGGAGACTTTGCGATGTTTATTTCCCGACAAACCGACTCCCATTCCACCGTAGCAAGCTGCTGTTACCGTTTGCATCAACGACTTCAAGGACGGCCTGATCGTGAAAGGACGATAACCGAACGTCATGAGCATGAACGGCAAGCACACGGCGATACCGGCCGGTGGTCGAGACGTAGACTTCGTGCAGGCATCCAGCGGTACCGCAATAAACCGTCCTATTGCGGCAGCGAAAATCGTCGAAATGGAGAGCTAAGAACTGCGCGCTCGGAACCGTGAGGTAAAGAGCAAACCGCTGGGCCGCGGCTACTGAGCCTCCGCACTTGGCATCCCATTTTCGCACGTCCGCTCGAATTTCGGGAGGCAGCATTTGAAGGTGCGCGGGATTCCAAGGGTCCTGCGCTGTCCCGCTATGGGAGAGCGCCGGCAGCCGAAGCCCGAACAAAGCAACAAGAGCGCATGCAACTACCGAGGCGATTTTGATTGGCTTCACTGCCCACAACTCCTCGAGACGTTTGGGGAAACTTAGCCCCTAACGCGGCGAACGGATTGAGCGAGATCAAGCGAGAGCTGTTGGCGACCAGGAAGGCTGTTCAACACGCGACGGCATCCCCATTGCTGGACGGTAAGTGGATCGTGCTCAGTTGATGCAAATCAACCCACCAAGGCTCTGAGGGAGTAAGCAAAATCTGCAATCACGGGGCGCTCCGGCCGCCCTGCGACAGAGGACATGCGTCATGCAGCTCCGGCAGGCAACTTTCCGTCCGAGCCCCTTTCGGAGCGGGGCCCGCGCTCTTCTTGCGCTCGCGCTCAGTTTTCTGCCTTCAGTGTCAGTGGCGGAAGACGAGGTGAAGCTAAGCGCGGCGCAGGCTCAGAATCTCGGAGTTCGGGTGACGCATCCGGTATCGAGCCGTACCGACCAGACATTGCCCTATCCGGCCCAGATCGTGATTCCAACGCCGCAATTGTGGGTCGTCAGCGCGCCGGTTGCAGGGATGGTCTCCAATCTGGCTGTCGCTCGCGGAGATCGCGTCAACGCCGGCCAGCCACTCGTTACGCTGGAAAGCCCAAGCTTCGTTTCGCAGCAACGCGAGTATCTGCAAGCGGTCGCGCAAGAAGTTCTCGCCGCTCAGCAACTCAAGCGCAACGCCGACCTGTTTGAAGGCAAGGCAGTGCCGCAACGTGTGCTGGAGGCGAGCCAGACCGAAGCGCGGCAGGCCAGCATCGCGGTCGCGGAGCGGCGCCAAATGCTGCGTCTGAGCGGACTGTCCGACGAGGCGATTTCGCGGCTGACCAATGAAGCGGCGATCAGCGCGACGCTGACCGTCATAGCACCGCGGGCCGCCTCCGTAGTTGATATCTCGGTTTCGCCAGGCCAGCGGCTCGAGCAGTCCGCACCGCTCGTCAAGCTCGCGCAGCTATCGTCACTCTGGGCAGAAATCGCAATTCCAGCGGCCAACATCCGGGCGATCCGCACCGGTGCGAAAATTGAAATCGAGGGCTACGCCATACCGGGCAAGGTCGTGCTGGTCTCCGAGACCACGGACGCGGCAACCCAGACCATTTTGGTGCGCGCGGAAATCCCCAACAACGGGGAGCTGCATCCTGGCCAGACGGCCGCAGCACGCATCGGCTTCCTCTCCGCTGGCGAAAGCGCCTGGGAGATTCCTTATAGCGGGCTGGTCCGCCGCGGCGAACTGACTTCGGTCTTCGTGGCCATCGACGGCGGCTTCCGCCTCGTTCCGGTCACTCTGCTCGCGGAAGACCAGGACCACGTCGTGGTATCCGGCCCCCTCACGGACAAGAACGAGATCGCTATCGGCGGCATATCGGCGCTTCGCGGTATTCTCTCCGGATTAGGGCAATAGATGCTCCAACGCCTCGTCGCATTCGCACTTTCGCAGCGGCTGTTCGTCGTCCTGAGCGTGCTGCTGTTGATCGGTGCAGGCGCCGTGTTTCTGCCAAGCCTGCCGATCGACGCCTTTCCGGACGTATCGCCGGTTCAGGTGAAGGTAATCATGAAGGCTCCGGGCCTCACTCCCGAGGAGGTCGAACAGCGCATCACTGTTCCCGTTGAGCTGGAGCTACTCGGGCTCCCCAACAAGAAGATTCTGCGCTCGACCACCAAATATGCGCTGGCCGACATTACCGTCGACTTCGAGGACGGCACCGACATTTACTGGGCGCGCAACCAGGTTTCGGAACGCCTGTCAAACATCTCGCGCGATTTCCCGGACGGCGCGAACGGCGGGCTTGCGCCGATCACGAGCCCGTTGGGCGAGATGTTCATGTTCACCATCGACAGCGCCGAGCTCTCGCTCGCGGAGCGGAGGACCCTGCTCGACTGGGTGATCCGCCCGGCCTTGCGCACCGTTCCCGGCGTTGCTGATGTCAATGCGCTCGGCGGCCATGTCCGTGCCTTCGAGATCGTTCCGCGGAGCGACGCGCTCGCCGCCCGCGGCATCTCCTACGACCTGTTCCGCCGGGCCATCGAGGCCAACAGCCGGAATGACGGCGCGGGTCGCGTCAACCAAGGCGAAGACAGCGCACTGGTTCGCATCGAAGGCAGCATCCGCGGTGTCGACGATATCCGTTCCATCATCGTTGATACCCGCGACGGCATCCCGATCCGGGTCAGCGACGTGGCCCACGTCAGGATCGGCGCGCTAACCCGCTACGGGGCGGTCACCGCCGACGGCCGCGGCGAGACGGTCGAAGGGCTGGTGCTCGGCCTGCGTGGCGCCAATGCGAGCCAGCTCGTCCGCGACGTCCGGGCGCGGATTGCGGAGCTACAGCCGTCGCTGCCCAAAAGCGTCTCGATCAACGTGTTCTACGATCGGAGCCATCTGGTCAACCGTGCCGTCGGCACCGTGGTACGGGCGCTCGGCGAAGCCACCGTGCTCGTGATCGTTCTTCTGCTGCTGTTCCTAGGCAACTGGCGTGCCTCGTTCGTGATTGCGCTCAGCCTGCCTCTCGCCATCGTCATCGCACTGATCGTGATGCGGGCGGTCGGGATGTCGGCCAATCTGATGAGCCTCGGCGGCCTTGCAATCGCGATTGGAATGTTGATCGATGCACTTGTGGTCGTGGTCGAGAACATCGTCGGCAATCTCAGCACGCACGATCCCAGCAGAGCCACGCCGCTGATCCACATCGTGTTCCGCTCGGTCTGCGAGGTCCTGCAACCCGTCGCCTCCGGCGTTCTGATCATTATCATCGTGTTCGTGCCGCTTCTGACCCTGCAGGGACTGGAGGGAAAGCTTTTTGTTCCCGTGGCGCTCGCAATCATTTTCGCCCTCGCCGGTTCGCTCCTGCTTGCGCTCACCGTCGTTCCAGTCGCGACCTCCTTCATGCTCAAGTCCGCCTCGCATGGCGACCCCCTCCTGATCCGGGCCGCACAGCGCGCCTACGCGCCTGCGCTGGGTTGGGCGTTGAACAATGAGCGCAAGGTCATCGCAGCAGCGCTGATCGGCCTGATCGCCGCCGGCTTTGCCTACACGAGACTCGGCAAGACCTTCATGCCGACCATGGACGAGGGCGACGTCATTGTCAGCGTGGAGACGCTTCCTTCCGTTAACCTGGACGAATCGCTGGCCATCAATGCCAGGCTGCAATCCGCGCTGTTGAAGGTGCCGGACGTTGCCGGCATCATCGCCCGGACCGGCTCGGACGAACTTGGCCTCGACCCCATGGGTCCCAATCAAACCGATACGTTTCTCGTGCTCAAGCCGGCGGCAGAGCGGCAGACTACGGACAGGGAGGCCCTGTTGCAGAAACTTCGCGGGGTTCTGGCCGGCTTTCCCGGCATCTCGCTCAGCTTCACCCAGCCGATCGATATGCGCGTGCAGGAGATGATCAGCGGCGTACGCGGCGACGTCGCGGTCAAGATCTTCGGCCCGGACATTGTCAAGCTCAATGAAATCGCGGCGAAACTGACGTCCATCCTATCTGGCATCGATGGTGCCGAAGACGTCTACACCACGCTCAACGAAGGCGCCCAATACTACACTGTAGCCGTGAACCGGATGGAGGCCGGCCGCCTCGGCCTGACGGTCGACTCCATCGCCAACTCGCTGCGCACGCAGATCGAGGGCCGTACCATCGGGACGGCGCTCGAGGAGGGACGCCGCACGCCCATCCTGGTCCGCGGCAGCGAGACGACTCGGGAGGCGCCGACTCTGCTCGCCAGCCTGCCATTGACGCTCTCGTCCGGGCAGCACGTTGCGCTGTCGCAGGTCGCCCGCATCCAGCGCGTCGATGGCCCCGTGAAGATCGACCGTGAAAACGGCAATCGGATGAGCGTGGTTCGCGCCAATGTCCGCGGCCGCGACATGGTCGGATTCGTCCAGGCAGCTCAGCAGACGGTTTCCGCCGAGCTTCCGCTGCCAGACGGCTATCGGCTGACCTGGGGCGGCCAGTTCGAGAACCAGCAGCGCGCCGCCGCGCGGCTCTCCGTCGTGGTGCCGGTCGCCATCGGCCTGATCTTCGTGCTGCTATTCACCACATTTGGCTCGGTGCGCCATGCCCTCCTGGTGCTGGTCAACATCCCCTTCGCCCTGATCGGCGGCGTGTTCGCGCTGGTCTCGAGCGGCGAATATCTGTCCGTTCCGGCGTCGGTCGGATTCATCGCACTGCTCGGCATAGCCGTACTGAACGGCGTCGTGCTGGTCTCCTATTTCAACCAGCTCCGCGCTCACGGCCTGAGCGAGGGGCGCATCGTCGTCGAAGGCGCGATGCGAAGACTGCGGCCCGTTCTAATGACGGCCAGTATCACGGCGCTCGGATTGATCCCGCTGTTGTTCGCCTCCGGTCCTGGATCCGAAGTGCAGCGACCGCTGGCCATCGTCGTTATCGGGGGCTTGGTCTCGTCCACACTGCTGACGCTGATCCTGCTGCCTATCCTATACCGCCGTTACGGCGGCGCTGCGAAGGGGGCCAAATGACGAGCGGCTCCGTCTGCCTCACACTGATCCTGCCGCGCCAACTTCGCGATGAGCTGTTCGACTATCTCGGCGAACAAACGGATCTTGTGAGGGGTTTCACGGCCTCCGATGCGGCCGGACATGGCACAGGCGTGCGGCTCCAAAGCATGGACGAGCGCGTGAAAGGACACGCCGATCAGGTCATCGTATGGATTATACTACCACGGAGCGATGCCGAGCGCCTGCTCGACCGGGTTCGGACTTCGTTTACCGCCACCAATCTTGTCTATTGGATTTTGCCCGTGGCAGAATTCGGCACGATCGACTAGGCCGTGAACCCATGTAATTTGTCGGGGCGGACGGCTTGCCCGGAAGAGGCATGACCTCATGGAGTACGGCCTGTTGAAGTTCTTCCATCTGCTCGGCGCCGTTCTCATGGGCAGCGGGCTCATTGGCGTCTGGATGACCGATTTACGCTCGCGCCAGTTGCGTGAGCTAACGCCCTTCTCCGAAGCCATTCGCAATATCGCTGTCTTTTATGACGGGCTTGTCGTGCCGGGCGCATTGTTGCTGCTTGTCTCCGGTACTTGGCTGATCGTGCAATTCTACGACGGCTGGAATTTCCTGTGGACCCCGTGGCTTGCAGGAATGGTTGGGTTGTTCGCCTTCGAGTTCATCGAGGGCAATACGGTGACGCGCCTCTATTTCATGCGTATGCGCCGGCTCACGCGGACCGCCCTTACGGCGGGGCGCATCACACCTGGGCTTGCGCGTGCGCGCGGCGAGGTCGTGCCGACATTTACGCATTTCCTCGACCTACCGATCCTGTTCGTGATCATCGCGCTTGGCGCGATGCAGCCCGCAACGTGGACCTTCTTTATAGTTGGTTCGCTTACTGCGATCGCCATTGCAACGGTTATGACCGTACTCATTCCCCGACTTTATCCGTGGGGTTCGGAGCCAGCGCCGACCTAGGTTGAGTTCCGGTCTGGGTCATTCGCGATCGGGTCAAGCCAGTAGCAAGTCCCGCCAAGTCGGCTATACCGCCGAAAGTGGAAGTAGATCAGGCCGGGGGCGTTGCGGATTGATGCTGCTGCCGGAGACGTGATTGGCTGTGTGCTAATGAGTCCGCGCCCTAACCAACAAGGCCTTGTTGCTCGGCGCTCAGGCTGCGTAAAGCTCGCCAAGCTGCTCACTGCGCGGCCACGGCTTCGTAAATATCCTCCTCTTGAGCAGTATGCATACGCACAAGCGTTTCGATCGCCTCGATCACACGCTGGGCGTCTCGGATAAGATAACGGTCGACCTTTTCTGACGGTAGGTCCGCCGTGATCCGCGCGAGCAGCCGCGCAAGGTGCAGGATCTCTCGGTGCGCGCGGCTCATGGCCGAAAGGCCGTGGCGGTCTCGCAGCACCTCTGCAATCTTCGGATAGACGGTGCCCTCGTCCTCGCGCTCGTGCGTCACGACGCTGCCCTGAACCAGGCGATGAGCCTCTTCGATCAAGGCCGCCGCGGTGTCTGGGGTCGCATCGTCAATCGCATCGACGATCTTGCGCAGCCGGTCGAGATCCCTGAACAGCGCCTGGTGCTCGTGATGCAGTGCCAGCCCCTGCTCTGCGGATATCCGGCGACCGGCGATCCCATGGGCTGGAGTGAGCGCCCGCAGCGCGTTCAGGATGACGGCAATATCAATCACTTCCTGCACGATCGCCGCCGGCACGGGATCCAGCCAGCCAACGGTGGCGGCCACCATGGCCGCTATCGACAATCCCATACCAATAATGATGCTTTGGAGGGCGATAAGCCGTGCTCGCTGCGCAATTATGATCGCTTCGCCCACCCGATCAAGCCGATCGGTCAGGATGACCACGTCTGCCGCCTCGGACGAGGCGCTCGCGCCGCGCGCGCCGAGCGCAACTCCGATATCGGCCACGGCCAGTGCCGGCGCATCATTGATGCCATCGCCGACCATGATGGTCGGATGCAGCCGCTGTTCTGTGCGCACGGCGTCGACCTTGTCGGAGGGAACGCGGTCGGCCAGCACGGCATCGAGGTCGAGCGCTGCTCCGACTGCCTGCGCCGCTGCAGCGCGATCGCCCGTGACCATCACCATTCGCGCGATGCCCGCATCGCGCAGCAACCGGATCGCTCGCGGCGTATCAGCCCGGAGTTCGTCGGCGAGCAGCAGTGCACCGATCGGACGGCCGTCCACGGCAACAAAGACGATCAGCGCCGAGCGCCAAGATGCGCGCCGGATTGCCCGCAACTCCCACGGCGACAGCTCGGCACGTGAGCGAAGCAGCTCTCGCGAGCCAGCGGTTACCTGGTGGCCGTCGATCAGGCCGGACAAGCCGGTGCCCATGGTCTCTTTGACCTGTTCTGGCGCTTTGAGCTTGAGGCCGCGATCGACGGCCGCAGCGACGACAGTCTTGGCGAGGACGTGATGTGAGGCCTGCTCAAGGGATGCCCCGAGGGTGAGGACCTCGTCCGGGTTTTCCCCCGGAGCGACTTCAACCGAGAGCAATCGCGCACCTCCCACCGTCAAGGTACCGGTTTTGTCGAACAAAACGGTGTGCGCGCGAGCCAGCCCCTCCAGCGCCCCTCCGCCCTTGGCCAAGATTCCACGGCGGGCCGCTTGCGCCACGCCGGCGATGAAGGCGACCGGTGCGGCCAGAATCAGGGGACAAGGTGTCGCCGCCACCAGCACGGCGAGGCTACGGGTCAGATCGCCGGAAATACGCCACGCCAGGAAGGAGATGACGAGCGTCACCGGCAGAAAGATCAGCGCATAGCGGTCGGCCAAGCGCACAAAAGGAGCCTTCGCCGTTTGCGCCGCCGTCACCATGCGCACAATACCAGCGTAGGTGCTCTCGCCAGCCGGCGCGGTAACGGTCAACTCGAACGTCTCACCCGCATTCAGCGAACCAGAAAGAACAGCACTGCCCCGCGTCTTCTCGACCGGAATCGGCTCTCCCGTAACGGCGGACTCGTCGATGGTCGCCACGGTCGAACGGACGATGCCGTCGACCGGCACGATCTCGCCGGCGCGTACCAGGAGCTCTTCGCCGACGGAGACTCCCTCGATCGGCACCTCCTCGATCCGCTCACCAGTCTTCCGATGTGCCCGGCGCGGTGCACGATCGACCAGTGACCGCAGGTCGAGCTCAGCCCGCGCGATCGCGATATCCTCGAGCACGTTGCCGCCGGAATACATCAGCGCCACCACGGCGCCGGCAAGCGGTTGGCCGAGCGCCAATGCCGCGCTCATCGACAGGAGTGCGATCGCGTCTACTCCCAGGCGCCCGCTCAGCAAGTCCCTGACGATCGAGAACGCCAGTCCTCCTATCACAGGGGCCGTGCCGATTGCCCATGCGAGATCGGCCAAATCAGGCCGCCCCGCGGCTCGCGCAAGAATACCAGCGGTCAATCCCGCGATTGCGATTGCAACCAGGGTCCATCGCAGGACTCGCTCGAATGACATAACTTGGTTCCGCAGTTGCACATCAGACCACTCTCTTCCAAAACCAGCTTCGTTGTTTGAGCACAATCAATCGAGTTGGGAACGCTGCCGCCCTTGAGACGACTCGCCTTCATCGCTGCGGAGATTGTTTCAGCTTGGGTGTTTCCTGAATTGACTTCATGTAGTTTAGGACTGCCTCGGCATCGTCCCTGTTGAAGCGAAAGGTCGGCATTACAGGATGAATGCTGCTATAGCCATCCTGTAGTCGTTGCAGAAAGTCGCTGTCGTAGAGCTTGGTTTCATTGAAGCTGCGAAAGGGCGGCGCTTGCCTGTTGGGACTCGCGCCTGTCCTGCCAACTGAGTGGCAGTGGGCGCACATTTTTTGCAGCAGCTCTTTGCCATGCTGCTGCTCCTCGTCGAGCGCATGGGCGCAGGTGCTCGACCAGAGACCTATTGTCGAAACTATCAGCAAGCATCGCATCATCGCAGTCGTTCCCGCGAAACAGTTCACCAGCGCGAGGTTGCCTTGCCGAAGACATAGAGCGCAACCAACCCGACGGTTACCGTCGTCGAGAAGATCAAGATATTCCGATCCCCATCGATTCGTTCCTTCTCGGCTCTTCTGAAAGTCAGAGCCGTGAATAGGGCTTTCATGGCAAATCGGCGCATCGAAGCAGCCCTCCCAGTCCACACGATGCCACCGCCGTTCAAGAGCCAGGTTGATGCAGCTCAAAAGGAGGAGCTCGGTTGATGATGGGTCCAGCCATAGCCACTAGCATGGACCGCCAAAATCGCACCGCACCCTCCGAGCGATTGGTGCAATTGCCCTCAGGCGGATGGGCAGGCCGACTGCGCTCAGGTTTGACGGCCGGCCGATACTTGACCTACCTCAAAAGGCGCACGCTACTTCGGGGCTAGACTGACCAAATCGGAGGCGACCAATGGATGAAACGTTCAGGCGGAGAATCCTTCGGCTTCTAGATCAGCACCGGACAACGAGGATCGCGACGTTACGATCCGACGGCTGGCCCCAGGTGACCACTGTCGGTTACGCCAATGACGGGCTCGTCATCTATTTCCTTTGCGGAGCAGACAGCCAGAAGGCAGCTAATCTGGCGAGGGACGATCGCGTCTCGCTAACGGTGGATGACGATCCCGCGCAAGTGATGGACATCGCTGGCCTATCGATGGCGGCACGCGCGAAGCTCGTAACGGATCCCGCCGAATTCGAAAGAGCCTTGCGGCTCCTGATCTCGCGATATCCGAACCAGAAGGGCCTTGATCTCCCCATGCCGAAAACTTCGGATGTCTGCGTCTTCCGCCTGACACCCACGATCGTCTCCCTGCTCGACTACTCAAAGGGATTTGGACATACCGACCTGATCGCGTGCTAAAGGGCCGCACCTTCCGTTGAGGCGCGGTTGCGCTCGGTCATTCTGCTTTCCTTCGCCAGAACGGTTGATCGGCAGCCGGTTTTGGCGATGAGGTGCCCGTGGGTGCTCGCGCGGTTGCTGTGAGTGCCCAACCGCGAGTTGAGACGGAACATGTTGCGCAGCATACGAGTCAACATCAGCCTCGCGATCCTGATCGCGCTAATAGCGTTGTTTCTCGTCCGCGTGCAAAATGCCGGCGGATCTAAACTTACTGCAGACGGCCCGTTGGAAGGACGCCGCCTCGCGGAAGCATGGTGCAAGCCGTGTCATGCAATCGAACCACACATGGCGGGAATGTCGGATCAGGCACCGGGCTTCGCGGCGATCGCAAACAGGCATGGAACGACGGCGCTTTCGCTGAAAGTGTTCCTGAAGACCAGCCACCAGAACATGCCGAACCTGGTCATCGCGCCCGATCAGGCCGACGCTCTCGCGAATTACATCCTTAGCCTAAAGACTCAGGACTAGAACGCTGATCGGCGCGACCGTGACCGTAAGCTGGGGTCTTTAGCGAGCCCGGTCGGCTTGCAAGGTCTCGAAGAACGCCACGATCGCGTCAATCTGGTATTCGACGAGCTTTGGCTTGAGCATTGCCTGGCTCGGGCCTACGCGACGGTGATTTGAGGTCAATAGCTGTCGGAGATCGTTGGCTGAAAAGGATGGCCGGCTGGCAATTTCGCTGAAGCTTGGCGCAGGGAAACGAAAGGCTGGTGTCTCCCTTGAAGAATCCGAGATGACGTGACAGAGGCCGCAGGTCCCGTGAGCGAGCGCGCGACCCTGCGCGATCTGATCCGCGAACAGCTGATCGCTGAACGGCGAGTTGGCCGGCACCTGGATGGTGATCCAACCGAATCCGCTGGCGCGGTGGCAGGCATTGCATCCGTTCGTGAAATCCGAGTAAGCCTTGGCGAACGCTGCACCATCCTTCAGTTGGATCGCGCGATCCAGAGCTTGCAGCCGTTCGGTAATTTGGGACGATCGCAAGCTTTCGGAGGGAGACGGCATCGCCTTCCGCAAGTTGGTCTCGATCTGTCGAAGCTCATAATTCGCCAAGCTCCAGTTGCTGAGTTTTCCGGCGAACCATAATTTGATGTGCTGGAATTGGAGCGCGATCATAAGGTCGGATAGTTGGGTTGACGTGCTGCCAGCCGGCAAGTTCACCTCTGCTCCGGCATTGAATAGCGGGAGCATGGCAACAATTGCGGCGGTCATCAGCGTCCCGAACTTCATGCCAGCGCTCGAAATCATGAGGCACGATGGCATCAACGTCAAGCTCAGCGTTGACTCCGATCAACTCCTCTGCGCACGTTGCCAGAGCGAGGTCCAGATGCATCAACCAAGAACATCGAACGATTTCCCTGTCGATCGGCGCAGGCGTGATTGATCAGACAAGCAGGTTCGTAAAGAATGGTTCGGTGATCTTGGCGGCTGACGGCTCCGTCCCGTTAGAAGCGAAGGCGGTGACAAATTCGCTCTGACAGTTCCAGCAGCGCCAGAGCTCTTGGGCCTCCTGAGCGTTGACGCGTTCATGCCACTCGAGGTGTACTAACCCGGAACCACAGCGAGAGCATTTTTCGTTACGTGGTTTTGAGACCGGTGCCATATGGAACCTCCCTCGTTTACGGTGCGCAGCATGCGATTTATGGCAGTATAGCGAAATGATTTAGATCAACGATTTGCTCGCTTTCCCGATAGCTGACGCGGAGGCGACCTTTGAGTTGAGGCCTCGGCAAAATTGCGGATGATCATACAGCCCCCTTACGGCGATTGGAGCATCGCGACACCCGTTGTTGAGCTGGGTCAATGCGGACCCGAGGAATTGGGGTTAAACTTATCAACCTCCTCTTCGGAAGCCCGGAGCTGATTTGCTTTCCGCTCCGTGGAGAGCCCAACGATGTCCAGCAACATTCACGCCGACGATCTGACTGCGGTCGTGCGCTACGCGCTCGAAACCACCCGTGCCACGATTGTCTGTCCTTTCCACGATCAGGTTATCATCCGCGTCGGCGACGATGCCGCCGAGAGCCATGCCTTTGAGCGGGCGAAAAGAATCATCAAGAGCGATGGCGGGTTCTGGGCATCGGATGTCCTCAGGGAAGAATTCGGCCGTCAACTCGGCGCCGCCACGGATGGCCGATGCCCGCAGTGCGATCGGCGCGATCCCGGCACCTGAAGCTACGGCTCGGACTTGACCCGCGTTTTCACTCACGACGGTGCCCCGACGATCCAACCGACCTGTTCGCGCTTCGTGCAAATCCCATCTGCTCGCCTGTGCTGCCCATCCAAGCGAACGATGAAGTGGGATAGGCGACCGCGTGCGAGTCACCGACTCGGACCCTTGCGCCGACAAACGGACATCCGCCTCTACCCTAGACGTCGCATTGGGCCTTGATCATGCCCCAGTCGGATTTCGCGTGCGATCCGCAAGCGGCCGCTGGGATGACGACAATGCCGTATCGGCGCCGCCGGCCACCGCCCATTTTCTTGCAGGTTGCGGGCTTGGGTAGCGGGCTTTGACCGCCGGAGTGCGACGTCAGCTTTGCGCCAGAAGCTGCCCTCGCCGCAAGTCGCGGTTTCATGCTCAACAGCCGTCGTCCGCTCAGGTCGCGCGACAAACCTTGGCTGCACTTCTAACGCCGTTCGGCTTCGGACTCTTGCTCCATCTGCAAGATGCGCGCTCGTAGCGCGTCGAAGGTTTCTTCGGCGGCCTCGCTAAACAGCGGATCCTCATGATTCGTTGAGGCCGAAGCGATCTCAGTCCAATCTGAAGGCTTTAGAACCTTGAGGGCGGCGGGAAAGAAATCGCGGTCTTCGATCATGATGTGACGCCGCTCGCTCTCTATGAAATCGCGAACGATGTTGTCCACATTTTGCCGAAGAACCTCTCGATCCGCCAGAACACTGTCGATCGCCTGGGCGACGCGTCGCAAACGCTGGGTTCCTTTTTGGTGCTCAAGCGTCAGATCGCCGACCTTTGCCGCCGCAGCTGGATCTCGAAGCTTTAGCTTGGCAAAGACCAATTCTTCTTGGGGATGATGATACATCTCCGGATAGAGCTCGAAGTAGCTGATAATCGCGCGAATGACCTCATAGTCGGGGTGGTCCCCGCGATCGAAAATCTCAAGCTCGCGCTCAAGCACGGCGAGCAGCGTCTCTATATTGCGGTGTTCTCGGGATAGACGCTCAATGATCATTGCGACCTCCAATGAACCATTGAATAATGGAAGCTATCCTGAAAGCGATCCCAGTTTCTTGCGCTAGATCAAACACGGAGGACCGGCCGTCGCGTCGTCGGAGCCGACATACTTGCCTCTTCGAAGGCCGAGCTGGCCGCGGACCGCGGCAAGAACGAATGTGCCCGGTGGGCACACGGGGTCTCGACCTCTACTCGCGCTCGTTTATCGCGAAGCACCTGACCTGAACAACCCGCTTGCGCACCTCTCCCATCAGCGGATTTCTTTGCTCATGGGGCATTCTGCGGCCGGCTCTGGCTGTCCTCGATAGCACTAAATCATCCCAGTAAGTCTGCTGTGCCAACGAGGAAAATCAATGCGTCAGCCCAGCTTTCCTTCTCGTCACCAGAACCGCTTGGATGACCATTACAGATTCTTCGCGAACTTGGCCCCGACGAAAGTCCGCTTTGCGTCAAGAGCCGCCCTTCCCGGCAAGTCGCATTCTGCCGAAGCGGCCCTACACGCGTCGCAGTGTGTGCGGGGTACGTAGGCGAAAGCCGGGATCAGAGGATCAATATCACTCATGCCGAATTTAATGAGACAGGCTACATGTTTCGGAGGAGGTTCGAAATGTACACGCGCGTTTTAGGACTCACAATAACTGCTCTTATCGTGACGTACGGCGTGGTCGGTGCGATTGCACAGGACCGAATGACACCCCAGCTAGATCAGCAGCAAATGCAGTCCCATCCCGCGGGCCAAGCGGGCGCGAGCCCAATGGGACAAGGCGGCGGCATGATGGGGCACGGAATGATGGAGGGACGTGTGATGGGGCGCGGCATGATGGGCGGGAGCGCGATGGGACCACCTTTTATGATGCGTATGATGTTTGCGCTGATGGACGCCGATGGCGATGGGACCATCTCACTCCAGGAGTTCCAGGCAGCCCACGAACGGATTTTCAAGGCAATGGATAGCAACAAGGATGGCAAGCTGACACTGGAGGAGATGCAGGCGTTCATGCACGGGACAAGGTGATTGACTCCGCGCGGATGGCGCGTCGTCGCATACGTCGTCCGCGCGAAGAAATGAGCCTTCCTTTAGGAACGTGATCTGGATAATCGATAGCACATTCCCATCGTCGTACGCTTGTACCTTCGTGTCCTCTTTGCAGGTCCAGACAAAATTCTTCTTGCCATAAAGGTCTTTCCCTCCTGCTCAAGCCGAAGCTCCCCTTCGGTGATATGGCAAATCATGGCATTCATCATCGGGCGTCCATAGTCTTCGACGCGGCTGCATAATCATATCGCGCATACAATCTGGGATCAGGGATGGTGTCTCGCTTTCATAGTCACGCACCACGACACCTGCCCAAGGCATCGTACGCTTGTGGCCTTGGTTTGAGCGGCGGTGGCTTGATCATGGCCGCCGAAGCCGACCTCGCTCATCGCTTCTCTCCCGACATTACCGAACGAGGAGCCGCGCCAAAGCAGCGCGTAAAGTGGTGAACGGTGGTGCGAAACCGAAAAAAGAACGGTCTCTAAGAGAGCGTGCCTGCCGATAGCACCAGTAACTGCTCGTTTGCCCCGGACCGTGATTTCGGCACGTCCCGCTTCAAGGACGTATCCGACAGATGGTCTCGCACAAAGATGCAGTCCCCAGGCGGTGTAGCTCCTCGGGAATGTTCGAGGTTGGGCGACGTGCAGTCCCTTCGAACGGCCGCTTTGCGCCAGAAGCAGCCGCTTCGAAGGTCTGAGGGACCTCTACTCAAGGTACGCCTCGCTGCGCAATCCTGCTTCCGTCGGCAATTCGGTCACTTGGATGGACGACGACGCGATCTCCTGCAGTCAGTCCAGAGGCCACTTCGGCGGACCGGTTATTACGGTGCCCAATCTGAACTGGCTTGGCCCGGGCGCGGCCGTTCTCATCGGCGAAAACGGCCCATTGGTTACCTTTCCGAAACAATGTGCTCACCGGTACGCTCAGGGCATCCTGAGCGCTCCAAATGGTCACATGGACAACGACGCGATAGTCGTGGCCAAGCGAGGCCCAAGTCTCCGGCGGGTCCACAAAGTCGATGGTCACCCGGACGCGCTGCTCCTCGATTCCAAGAGCCGAAACCTTCAGGAAACCGGCCGGGTCCACGCGGACAACCTTGCCCCTGACGGGCTGCCCGCCCCAGCCGTCGATCCGGACGGGCGCGCCCACCTTGATCTGGACGGCATCGGTCGAGAGCAGGTCAGCCACGACCTCCAGATCGAGAGGGTTGCCGATGTCGACCAGCGGTGTTCCAGGCAAAACCGTCGCCTCGCTGTCCTGGATGATCTTCAACACTCGCCCGCTCGCCGGCGCGAGCACCCGGACACAGCAGGTCGGCTCTGCCGACGGAGCGGCGTTGGCCGGGTCCATCAAACGGGCCGCCAGGCTGGTGCGCACCGCGCGACGCATGTCGACCTGGGCCTTCGCGCTCGCCAAGGCGGCCTCGTTGGTGGCCACCTCGAACTTCGCCTTGTCGAAGGCCTGGGCGGAAATGGTTTGCGTGCGTGAGAGCGCCTGGGCCCGCTGGAATTCGGTCCGGGCGAAGTCCAGCGTGGCTTCGATCCGCTGCACCTCGGCTTCCTGCTGCTTAATGGCTGCGTCCGCCGCCAGGACCTCGGCCTCAAGCTGGTCGCGCGAGCGAACGTCGATGAAGCCTGGCAGCGTCGGCTGCATCAGGGCGATCACGGTTCGGTCCGCGACGACCTCGTCGCCGACGTGAAGCGACGGGCCCTGCTCGCCGAGCGGGTGCGAAATCCTCAGCACCTTTCCGGCGATGGGCGCCGAGACGGTGTAGACGTGGCGAACGTGGGTCTTGCCGTCGTCATCGGCCGTAACTTCAATCGGGCCTTCAGCGCGTAAAGGTTCTCGACTGGTGGCAAGCCGTCGATCGCGCGAAGCCCACCGGCAGGAAGCCTGCGATCGTCACGAGTGTTCCGGACAGCATCGCTCGAACGCTCGACGCGTCACGTCAATCTCACCATGACCGGCCGCGACTTCCTGCCGAAGGTGCGTCGTCTCATCGACGAGTTCGAGACCTCGGTGCTCGCCATCCATGATATCGGCGCGCGAAGTTCAGGCCTGGTCTCGGTGGCTGCGGTGCCGACAGCGGTGTTTTATTTCCTGCCGCGTGCGATCGGCCGTTTTGCCGATGCGTATCCGCGCATTCGCATCCGGATTCTGGACATCGGGGCCAACGAGGGATTGGAAGCGGTCGCGCGCGGAGAAGCCGACTTCGGCATCAATTTCATCGGTGCTTCGCATGCCGAAATCGAATTCGAGAAACTCGTCGAGGATCCTTTCGTCCTGGCCTGCCGCCACGACCATCCGTTGGCATCGCACAAACAGGTAAGCTGGTCGGAGATCGTGTCGCACCGGGTTATTACCGTCGGTCGCAACAGTGGCAACCGCGCGTTGATCGACAATGCGCTGGCGCGACACGGCCTGCAACTGAACTGGTCCTATGAAGTTGCTCACCTCTCGGGTTCGCTCGGTCTCGTCGAAGCGGGACTTGGCATCGCCGTGCTGCCGAGGCTCGCGACGCCGGCCGCCGGCCATCCGATCATTCAAACCGTCAGGTTGACCGAGCCGGAGGTGTCGCGGACGATCGGAATCGTGCGCAGGCACGGGTCAACCCTATCCCCTCATGCCAGCCAATTTCTCAAGATGCTCCTCGAGGCGTGGCGCTCTCCTTCACGGGCGACCAGTCGAGACAGGCCGCGGCGCCGATCCTAAAACCGCCGTTCGTCCGAAACCGATCGCCGGCTAAATAGTCTGCGAGTAGGTACAGATCGGGGAGGCAACCACCGTTTATTCTCACATAATCAAACCGACACGATATCCCCAGTTTCCGCTGCGCGTTTAACCGCGTCGATCACTCTGAGGGTCTTCAGTCTTCGCGCCCGCTCACCACAGGTTCGGTCGTACCGCGGATAATCCCACAGAAGTTTGCGATCTGCAGGCCAAGCGGGTCTGCTTTCTCATACTTCAGCCGCTCGCGCTCAATCGGCGCCCACCAGCTGGCCTTGCTCGGATGACGCCAAAGATCGAGTTGCGGAATTGCGAGCGATGCTCTGGTACCGCCGATCTGGTAACAGGCCTCCTGCGTGTGACTGTAGGCCGGGTTCTCACCGGCCGTGAATTCCCAGCTCCAGGGCGACTGGATGGTATCGGAGACATTGACCGTTCCCATAGCGCCCGAGGCGAAGTGCAGGAGGATCACCGCTGTCTCTTCAACCGCGTTGCCACGCAGCCGATTGGATTGAGCAGCCTGCACTGCGACGATATCCCCACACAGGTACCGCAGCAGGTCGACGTCGTGGATGAGGTTCAGGAAAACGGGCCCCGCCCCTTTTTCGCGGCGCCAGGCCACGTCGAAATAATCGTCCGGCTTGATCAGCCAGAACATGCCATGCACCGACACGATCTGGCCCAGCCGGCCGCTGTCGATCTCTGCCTTAGCGCGCCGGATCATCGGGTTGTGGCGACGATGATGGCCCGTGATCAGCGGCACGCCCGCGCGCTCGGAAGCCTCGACCAGGGCTTGTGCAGCGGCGACGTCATCCGCTAACGGTTTTTCGATCAGCGCTGGGATCCCCGCTGCGATACAATCCATTCCGTTGGCCACGTGCAGCTGGTTGGGGGTGGCGACAACCACCCCGTCCGGCCGATTTCCGGAGAGCATGTCCTGGAAGGACGAATACCAGTCCACCTTCAGCGAAACCGCCAACTCTCGGGCTGCCGGCGCCGGATCGACGATCGACGACAGCATCGCCTCCGGCCGCGCGAGAACGTGCTCGATGTGTCGCTTGCCGATGAGACCTGCTCCCATCACCGGGTCCTCAGCGCCGCTGTCCTCTACTTGCTTCCGGAAGACATCAAGGTCGCACGCAGCGCGAGCAGCGTGACGGCCGGTCTCCCTCCCAAAATTCATCCTCCGAACCCATAGCCAAGACTTACGGTTTGGGCCGCGATCAGGCGCACCATCGCGGACTGACCGCGACAGCCTTTATCGCGTTGCTCGTCGTTTTTGCTGTCGATTCAAGCAATGGGACAGAGATGAGAGGCGCGCGGTGGCGGAAGAGCCATCCTCCTAACCCACCGCGAAAAACTAACAGCTTTCGCGAAGAATTGGCACAACATCGCGGAGTTCTTCGGTGAGGGAAATCGCAAGGAGCGGTCCGACCCGCCCTGATTGGGACTAGCGCTGGCGCCTTTTACCTCGGCGGCGCCATCCATCTAATCTGTGGAGACTAATTACTTTCGCTCTCCCAAGCAGCTGGTGCGCCAGCATCAGGGGGATCGGCTTTTCGCGGCTTGTATAATTTTTCCATATGGTCTATTTTATAGTGAGAGGTCCGCCAGAGACTTCGAGTAGGGCAACTTTTAGGGAGGGTGACGGCATGATCGCCAGAGGAGTGATCGTGGCGACGGCGATGCTCGCCGCCACAATTTCAGTTCGTGCAGAGGATCGGCCGCTCAAGATCGGCTGGCTCATGAGCTATACCGGTCCAGGCGCCGCCGCCGGTGCCGCATCCGATGCGGCAATCGACGTGTTCTTCAAGACATTCGGTAAGTCGGTCGCAGGCCGCAAGATCGAGATCATCAAGCGCGACACCACGGGGCCGGCGCCCGACGTCGCGCGGCGGCTCGCCCAGGAACTGATCGTAGGCGAAAAAGTCGATTTCCTCGCAGGCATGGACTATACGCCCAACACGATGGCGGTAGCGCCGCTGTCAACATCCGCCAAAGTCCCCCTCCTCATCGTCAATTCCGCGACATCGGGGATCCTCGCCAAACATCCCTTTGCCGTCCGGTTCGGCTTCACGACAGCCGAGATGGCGCAGCAGCTCGCGGCGTATGCCAGCAAGCAGAAGTTCAAGTCCGTCTATACGTTCGTGCACGAGTACGAACCGGGCCTCGACGCAGAAGCGATGTTCATTCGCGAGTTCAAGTCCGCTGGCGGCGCCGTCGCCGGCTCGGTGCGCGCGCCGCTTAAGGCAACGGACTTTTCCGCCTACATTCAGCGGATCAAGGACGCTAATCCGGACGCCGTTTTCGTCTTCATGGCCGCCGGCGAGCTGCCGCCCATCTTCCTTCGCCAGTTCAAGGAGGCCGGGCTCGATCCGGCCAAGATCATTGGCATTGGCGATATCACGGACGAAGCCTCGTTGCCTGTGGCGGGGGATGCGGCGCTCGGCGTGGTCACCGCCTTCCATTACACGCAAACGCACGACTCAGAGGCCAACAAGGAGTTCGCGCGCGCGTTCAAGTCGGTTGCGCCGGATCGTCCGCTGAACTTCCTGCCTGTCGTCGCCTACGACGTCCTCAGGGCGATCCGTCAAGTGGTCGAAGCCCAGGAGGGCGAGCTCAATCCCGATCGGACGATGGAGCTTCTCAAGCAGATCAAATTCGAAAGCCCGCGCGGTCCGATCTCGATTGATCCTGCAACCCGCGAAATCGTCCAGACCGTCTATTTCCGCAAGGTCGAGAAGCGCGACGGACAAATCGTCAATGTCGAATTCGCATCGACACCCGACGTCAAGGATCCAGGTTCGGCGCGCTAGGTGGCACGATGCTCGGCTTCGTCAATATCCTCCTCGGCGGTATCGCCTACGGGTTCGTGCTGTTCCTGATGGCCGGAGGGCTCTCGATCACGCTTGGCCTCATGGGCTTCGCCAACATGGCCCATGCGGCACTGGCAATGGTCGGCGGCTACACCGCCGCACTACTGATCGGCAAGGCCGGCTGGCCGTTCTTCGCGGCCGTCGTCATGGCGGGGTTAACTGCGGCGGCGACGGGCGCGATCCTGGAGCGCCTCCTGTTCCGGCGGCTCTATCAGGCATCCGAGCTCGAGCAGGTCCTGCTCACGATTGGCGTCGTTTACGTCGCCATCGCAGCGGCGACCTATCTCGCCGGTCCCGAGCAGATGGCCATCGGCGTGCCCGCCTGGTTGGACGGCAATCTCAGCCTTGGGCCGGTCGACCTCAACCGCTATCGTCTGTTCCTGATCGTGTCCGGCCTCGTGCTGCTCCTCTCGCTCGTCCGTCTCATCGAGCACACGACGTTCGGCGCCAAGATCAGGGCCGCGGTCTTCAACCGCCGGATGACGGCATCATGCGGCATCGATGTCGACAAGCTCTATGCCCTCGCCTTTGCCCTTGGGTCGGCGCTTGCCGGGATCGGGGGAGCGCTCAGTGTCAACCTGCTTGGGCTGGACCCCAACTTCCCGATCAAATTCCTGACCGAGCTGTTGATCGTCGTCAGCGTCGGCGGGCTGGGCTCGCTGCGCGGAACCTTCCTCGCCGCCATGCTGTTCGGGGTCATCGACGTCGTCGGCAAATATCTGCTGCCCGAGATCGGAGCCTTCATAATTTACGCCACGGCGCTCGCGCTCCTGACGATGCGGCCGCAGGGCCTCGTTGGTCGTCCGCGATGAGCGACATCACGCTCGATTTGGCACGGATGATGGTCGTCCGCCGCGCGCGGTGGACCCCCCTGGAAATCGCGTTCTGGCTCGCGGCTGCCGCCGGTTATTTTCTATTTCCGGCCAAGCTCGTCCTGTTGACGCAGATGCTGATCGGCGGGCTCTTTGCCATGTCGCTGGATCTGCTGCTGGGCTATGGCGGCATCCCCTCGTTCGGCCATGCCGCCTTCTTCGGACTGGGCGCCTATGCAGCGGGACTGCTCGCCGTCCATGGCTGGGGCGAACCGCTCTCAGGCGTTCTCTTCGGTGGGCTCGCCGCCGGCGGACTCGGGCTTGCGTTCAGCTCGGTCATCGCCAAAGTGCGTGGCGCGGCGGTGCTGATGGTGACGCTGTGCATCGGGCTGCTGCTGTTTGAGGCAGCAAGCCGCATGCCGTGGCTGACCGGCGGCGATACCGGTCTGCAAGGCATTGACATGTGGCCATTACTCGGCCAATTCGAATTCGATCTCTATGGCCGGACCGCGTTTTGGTACGCCTACGTTGTCGCTTTCCTGCTCTATCTTGCGTCCCGGCGCTACATCCATTCGCCCGAGGGTCTGGCGCTGAAGGGCATGCGCGAGAACCACGATCGCATTCCGATGCTTGGCGTATCGACCGCCCGCCGCAAGATGATCGCCTTCACGATCTCAGCGACTATCGCCGGCATGGCTGGCGCGTTGCTGGCGCAGACCACCCAAATCGTCGCGCTGGAGACGTTGAGCTTCGAGCGATCGGTCGCGGCGCTGATCATGCTGATCGTGGGCGGGATTGGCACGCTGATCGGCGGCTTCATTGGCGCGGCGGCCTTCATCTGGGCACGCGACGTGCTGTCCGCGCTCAACCCGGTGTACTGGATGTTCTGGCTCGGGCTCATCCTCATCGCGCTGGTGCTGACGGCGCGAGGCGGCCTGGTAGGCGCCTTGGCAGTGGTCGCGGACCATCTGGCGCGGAGGGGGCCTCCGCGATGACGGTGCCGGCGCTCGAAACAAGAGTCCTATGCAAGCAGTTCGGCGCCCTGAAGGTGACCAACGAGGTCAGCCTTCGGCTGAAAGCCGGAGGCCGCCACGCCTTGATCGGGCCGAACGGCGCGGGCAAGAGCACGCTGATCAACCTGCTCACCGGCGTGCTGGCGCCAACGAGCGGCAGCATTCTGCTCGAGGGCGCGCCGATCAATCGGCTGACCACAGATCAGCGTGTTGCCTTGGGGCTCGGCAGGACGTTCCAGATCAATGCTCTGTTTCCGCATCTGTCGCCGCTGGAGTCGATCATGCTGGCGGTGGCAAGGCGGAACGGCCGCCTGGGCCGCCCTCTGCAAGCGCTACATCGGGAGACGGATGTTACCGACGAAGCTTTTGCATTGGCCTGCTCGGTCGGCCTTGGCCGCGATTGCCTTCGTCCGACGACGGAGCTCGCGTATGGGCGCCAGCGCCTTTTGGAGATCGCGCTTGCCCTCGCCGGCCGGCCGCGCGTCCTGCTGCTAGACGAGCCGGCGGCCGGCGTCCCCGCCAGCGAGAGTTTTGAGCTCATGCAGGCGATCGAGGCACTGCCGCACGATGTCGCCATCCTCTTCATCGAACACGACATGGACCTGGTCTTCCGATTTGCCCACACCATCACGGTGCTCGTTGCCGGATCCGTGTTGTGCGAGGGCCCGCCCGGCCAGATCGCTAGAGATCCCGAGGTGCGCCGTGTCTACTTGGGGGTCGCCGGTGACTGAGTCCCTGCTCGAGATCGAAAGCCTAGACGTCGGCTACGGCGAAGGCGTGGTGGTCCATGATCTTTCGCTGAATATCGATGTTGGTGGATCGCTCGCGCTATTGGGGCGCAACGGGGCGGGTAAATCGACCTTGATGCTCGCGATCGCCGGCCATCTCGCTCCCCGGAAAGGTCGGCTTCGTTTTGGCGGCAAGGAGATCACGACCATGCCGCCGCACTTGCGGAGCCGCATGGGCGTCGGCTGGGTCCCGCAGGGTCGCGAAGTGTTCGCGCCGCTGACCGTCCAGGAGAACCTGCGGATCGCAGAAACGCCAGGGGCCTGGACGATCGACCGCGTATACGAATTGTTCCCGAAATTGAAGGAGCGCCGCGCCAACTTCGGCAATCAGCTGTCCGGAGGCGAGCAGCAGATGCTGGCGATCGGGCGTGCTTTGGTCACCAATCCGCGTCTTCTGCTCCTGGACGAGCCGCTCGAAGGCCTTGCGCCTGTCGTTGCCCAAGACGTCGCCCGCTGTATCACAGAGATCACGCAGGGCGAGAACATGGCGGTGATCCTGATCGAGCAGCACGCCGGGTTTGCGCTCCGCCTAGCGCAGCACGCCATCATCCTCGAACGGGGCGTCGCGGTTCGATCCGGACCGAGCATGACCGTCGCACAGGACCGTGACGCGCTCGAGCAATTCGTCGGCATCCGGAAACCGGTCCGCGCCGCGTGACGCGACTCCCGCGGCGTGGCTGGCAGCTTGCCTACTAACTTTTCCATATGGTATATTTAATGAAAGAAGACGATGAGGACCGGGAGGACTGCATGGGCTTTCGCTTCGACCCCGAAGACCGCGACTTCGTCAACGACCCCTATCCCACTTACAAGATCCTGCGCGACGATCATCCAGTCTACCGGCACAAGCCGAGCGGCTATTATGTGATCACGCGCAACGAGGACGTCGCCCGCATCCTCAATGATTTCGAGACCTTCTCCTCGTCGCGCGGCAATACCCTGGTCGATTCGCCACTGCGTATCGGCAAGACGCTCGGCACGACAGATCCACCGCGCCACGATGAGCTGCGGCGCGTCGTGATGAAGGGATTCACGCCTGCCCGGATCCAGTCGATGCAGCCCGCCATCGAGCGCGACGTGCAACGTCTCCTGCACGATTTCGGTGACCGCCGCGAATGCGACTTCATGGCCGACATCAGCCGCCCCATTCTGTACGCCGCGCTCGGCCGCATGCTCGGTCTCGATGGGCACGCCGCCGTCCGCGCGGCCGAACTGTCGCGGGATCTCTTTCATGCCGCCCCGAACGCGATGGGGGCCGTGTCGAAGCCGGGGGTGATGGAAGACGTCTTCGCCGTGCTCGGTGAGCAACTCGAGCGCCGGCGCAAGGACCGAAGCGACGACCTGTTCTCGTTCCTGCTCGAAGCTCAGGAGGCCGGCGCGCCGCTCTCAGACGCGGAAATTCTCGGCAACATGTCGACTGTCCTGTTGGCGGGCAACGCATCCATTGGCCATTACTTCTCGAACCTAATTCATGCGCTCTGGCAGAATTCCGGCGAGCGCCGGAAATTGTTGATGGATCCCACAAAGCTCGACGCGGCCGTCAACGAAGGCGTGCGCTGGGACACCTCGACTCAGTCCTTTGCACGCCAGACCACAAAGGAAATCTCCCTGCACGGAGTCACGATACCGGCCGACAGCCGCCTGGTGGTCTGCTACGGCGCGGCCAATCGCGATGAACGGGTAATTCCCGATCCGGACACTTATGACATCGATCGTGGCAAGACGCGCCATTTCGGCTTCGGCTCCGGTCCACACATTTGCCTCGGCGCGCCCACGGCCCGCGCGATGATGCGGACCATCATGACGCCGCTGTTGCCAGCACTCGGCGAATACGAGCTCGACATCGCCAATGCCGAGCGGGTCGCTCACATGATGGCGCGCGGCTTCTACAAGCTCCGGATTCGCTGGTAGGTGACCATGGCCTCGTTCGATCTCGCCAGCGATGCTTTCTTCGACGATCCTTATCCGACCTATCGACAGATGCGGGCGGAACAGCCGGCCTATCAATGCCCGAAGACCAATCTCTGGTTCGTCAGCCGGCACCGCGACGTCGCGGACGCGCTGGCAAAGCCCGATCTGTTCTCGTCCTCGGCCGGCAACGCGCTCAGCGATTCCCCGCTTCGCGTCGGCAAGACGCTGGGCTCGATCGATCCGCCCCGGCATGACGAGCTACGGCGCATCATCATCCGCGGTGTCACACCGGCACGCATCGAGCTGGTTCTGCCCTGGATCCGCGCCGAGCTCGCGCGGCGGCTGGACGTGCTGAGCCCGCACCGTCAATGCGACTTCGTCGCCGATATCAGCCGTCCCCTGCTGTTCGGCGCGCTCGGCCGCATGCTTGGTCTTGGCCCCGGTTCAGCACGGAAGGCCAGCGATCTTTCGGAGCGCTTGTTTCGCGGACAGGCTGGTCCCGCCGGTCCCGCACTCGCGGATGAGGATCGGGCCGAGGTCGTTGTGCTGTTGACGGAGGAGCTGGCGCGGCGCCGCTTGGAGCGCGACGATGACCTGTTCTCGGTCCTGATCGCGGCACAAGCGGCAGGCGCGCCGCTCGGCGACGCCGAAATCGTCGCGAACATGATGACCGTACTGCTCGCCGGCAACGCCTCGATCGGACATTTCCTGCCGAACCTGATGCACGCGCTCTGGCGCCATCCCGGCCAACGCTTGCGCGTGATGGCTGATCTATCATTAGTCGATGCCGCCATCGAAGAAGCCGTCCGCTGGGACACCTCGACGCAATGCTTCGCCCGCACCACGTCGGCGCCAGCCGAAATTGCGGGAGTCGACATTCCCCCGGGCGCGCGGGTCGCCCTGCTCTATGCGTCGGCCAATCGCGACGAGACCGCCATTGGCTATGCCGAGCGCTTCGACCTCACACGCGGCAAGGTTCGCCATTTCGGCTTCGGGTTTGGACCACATATTTGCCTCGGCGCAAGCGCAACTCGTGCCATTCTGCGCACCATCCTGCCAAGCCTCCTCGCGGCACTGAGGGAGTTCGACATCGACATCGCCAGGGCCGAGCGGGTTCGTCACCTAATGGTGCGCGGCTTCAGGAGCCTTCCGATTATTTGGTGAGGCGTCTACTCTTGCGAGGTGCCGCAACGCGTGCCGGGCGGGCGCTCTCGGCCGGTTCGCGGAAGAACAAGGCGCAGCAGGTCCGGACGTGCTCGTCGACAAACTTCTTCGAAAAAGGCGAGCGGCCCATCACCTGTTGGACCTCTGCGCTGAGCATGAAGATACGCGTGACGGCGCCGATGAACAGATATTGCAGATGATAGGGATCGCCCTCGACGTAGCGGCCCTGCTTCTGGGCGGTCCGGATCAGCTTGGCCATGACGTCGAAGTAGTTGCGCACCCGCTCCTCGACAAGCCAGGTCAGCCGATCGCTGTCCCGCTTGCCTTCATGCGACATCAACCAGTGGAAGTTCGGGTTGGCGGCCGCAAACCGAACAAACTGCTCCTGGAGCAGCCGCAACCGCGCAACCTCGTCCTTCTCCGTCATCCCGGCAAGGTGATCCTGGAAATGCTGGCCGAAGTTGAAGCTCGTGGTCGTGACGACTGCCCGCCAGAGCCCCTCCTTGTTTTTGAAGTGATAGGTCACAAGCGGATGCTGGACCCCGGCCTTCGCGGCGACGTTCCGCGTCGAGGCGCCCTCGAAGCCGCGCTCGGCGAATTCCTCGAAGGCTGCCTGGAGTATCCGTTCCCGCGTGTCGAGTGATCGCTGTTGGCGTCGGCGCTGATTGACGACCTCGTCGAGCGTTTCCTTGGTGAGATCCGATGTCAAAGCGTCCCCGCGAGGCAGGCCATATCCGGTCAAAGGCTATCCTCCCGGTCACCGGATTTGTCAACCGCGCGGCGGTGCAGGACCCTCAGCCCGCCGGCTTGGATTGCAGGGCGTGATAGCGCAAGCGCTCGCGCGCCTTGTCCAGACGCTCGCCGGCGACGACCGCGTCCCTAATCTTGGCCTCCGTAGCGGCGATCTGGCGGGCCGTGGCGCAAATCTCCTCTAGCCGGGACGCAGGCAACGAAACAATTCCGTCTCCGTCGCCAACCAGCCAATCGCCCGGGGCGATCCGGACGCCGGCAATTTGGACCGTCACATTGACCGCATCGGCGGTCACGCGGTCCTTCCCGGTCCGCATGGCGTTTCCGCGCGCAAAGATCGGATAGCCGAGCTCAAGGCTGCGATCGATATCGCGGCAAACGCCATCAATCACGGTGCCGCCGATGCCGCGGCGCGAGGCCACCATGGTGAGGATATCGCCCCAAACGGTTGCATCGAGCCGCCCGTCATTGTCGATCGCCACGATCTGACCGGGGGCGACATCATCGATGTAGTCTCCGACCGAACCGCCATGGATCCCGACAGGCAGCATTCGGATGGTGAAGGCAGGTCCGGCGAGCCGCATCTGATGATCGAACGGCTTGATGCCCAGACATTGCCCTTCGATGCCGAGGCGATCGAGCGCGTCGGACAATGTAGTGGTGCCGATCTCCTTCAGTTCGCTGGCGATGTCAGACATTCACGCCTCCTGCCATTTCAGCATGTCTTCATAATCGCCGCTCAGGACCTCGCCGACCGCCTTACCTGCGTCGATGGCCTCCGCCATGCGCTGCTCGCGCGCGCAGATGTCTTCGGCGGTCGATATGATCTCCTCGGCACGTATCACATCGACGAAGACGATGCCGCTGCCGTCGGCGATCACGAGATCTCCCGGTTTCACGGCGACGGTGGCGAACGTGATCGGCTCCTGGCAGGAATGCTCGGCGATGCGTCCGCGCGCGGTCACCGGAACCGCAGCCCGCGCGAAGACAGGTAGACCCAGCGTGCGGCTCTCGTCGATGTCCCGGCAGGCGCCATCCACCAGCACGGCTGCGACACCGGACCGAACGGCAGCCCGGCTGAGCAGGCCCCCCCATCCGGAGACGTCGGAGCGGCCACGATGCTCGACGACGATGACATCGCCCGGATTCGAGGCCATGATCGCACCGGCGCCGAGATGCCGTTTCGGCAAACCAGGTAGGGGCGCCCCGAGTTTGGTGGTGACCGCGCGTCCTGCAATTTTGGCCGGGCCGGTCAGCGCAGTGACGCCGGTCACGGCGCCGGCAAGCCCGAGCTTGTCGAGAGCGTCCGACACCGCGCAACTGTCGAGGGCGGCGAGCCGCGCAACCAGACCATCCATCGCGCAACCTCAGACGCCGTCAAGAACGGCCATGGCATCGCATTGCACGAGCATGTTGGCCGGCAGATGATCGTTCTGGAAGGTGTGACGCGCCGGCCGGGACGCCGCATCGGGGAACGCGGCGAGCCATTGGGTGTTCACGGCGCCGCGCGCCTCAGGCACCTTCACATAGACCGTCATTTTGACGATCTGGTCGAGGCTCGCGCCGCCCGCCTCCATGATCCGCTTCAGATTCGCGAACATCAGTTCGGTCTGCCGGCCGACGTCGTCGGGAATCTTTCCGCTTGCCGGATCGAGCCCATACACCCCCCCGGTCATGATGATGTTGCCGACCCGGGACGCTGCGGGAATGGGCTGCCCACCGTGGGCGAACCCTTCTACTTCGATGCTTCGCCGCGCAGCCATGCTGATCTCCCCTCCTGCTCAGGCGTCGAGACGGGTGAAGAATTTGCGCGCGTTGCTCTCGAAGATTGCCTTCTTGTCGGCCGACGTCAGTTCGGTGATCGATTCGATCACCGGCTTGAGGTCGTCGAAAGGCCGGCCCGTCTCCGGATCGGTGCCGCCGCCGCTGCCCGGACGCTCGGTGCCGAACATGCATCGATCGGTGCCGACCACGTCGAACAGCAGTTCCAGGGATTTCTTGTTGTGGACCACGGTGTCGAACCAGAAGCGCTTGAGGCTCGCATCGAAGCTCTCGGTATCCTTCGGCAGGCGGCCGGCGGCAATCGCCATCTGCCGATTGGACCGCCAGCGCCCCACCTGGAACGGAACCGATCCGCCGCCATGACTGACCATGAGCTTCAGCGTCGGATAGCGCTTGAAGACATCCGAGCGAGTGATCGTGGTGATGGCGAGGCTCTCCTCGGTGATGAAATGCTCGTCGTAGGTTTCCCGACCGCAGCAGGCGCAACTATGGATGTGCGCGGGAACGTCGTGCTTGCAGAGAAATTCATAGAGCGGATACCAATATGGATCGGCCAGAGTCGGGCTCTTCCCCAAGCCCTCAGATGGATCGGGGTTGAGCAGGACGCCGATGAAGCCAAGCTGCTCGATGCAGCGCTTGATCTCGTCGAACATGGTCTCAACCGGCGCGCCGACGGCCTGCGGCAATCCGCCGACGCCACGAAAGCGCCTGGGGTGCATCTTCACGGTGCGGGCGATGATGTCGTTGTTGTCCTCGGCCCAGGTGACGACGTCATCCCAGCGATTTTCGCCGTGGACCATCATGAAGGGTCGCGGCGAGATCACCTGCAGATCGGTGCCGACGCCATCCATGATCGCGACATTCTGAGCTGCGGATTTCTCGAGCTCGGCATCGGAAATGGCGGCGGGATATTTGCCGTACTGACCGCGCGCAACGACCAGGTTGCTGCGATGGGCGTAGAGCGACGCGGGCGCGACGAGATGGGCATGAGCGTCGATGATCATGGGCGCGATCTCTCCCTGGCCGTGGGCCTGATTATTAATTAGTCCACCTGGTATATATAAGATCGACAAACTTGCAAGCGGATTTTCACCACCTACCCTCGTCGGTTTCGATTTGCAGTCCTGACCGCTCCATGTAATATTGTCCATAAGGTCAAATTAATATCAGGGAGGAACTGCGATGGCCAGGATCGTATTCAGCTTTGCCGCCTCGCATACGCCGATGCTGGCGCTCGAAGGAAAGCGCTGGAGCGAGCGCGCCGAAGACGACAAGAAGAACAAGGCGCTGAACCTGGCCGACGGCAGATTTGTCAGCTACGACGATCTCGCAGAGGAAAACGGTGCCCCTTACGGCGATGTGGCGACCGAAGCCAAATTTCTGGAGATCGAGGCCGCCTCGCAGAAGGCTCTCGATGCAATCGCCGACCGCCTCGCAGTCGTTGCGCCCGACGTTGTCGTGATCATCGGCGACGATCAGGCCGAACTGTTCAGCCACGCCAACATGCCTGCAATGTCGATCTTCTACGGCGAGGAGATCCTGACGCACGAGAAACACCTGACACCGCAGACGCCGGGCTGGGTCGGGACCGTCATGAAGGGCTATGCCATGGATGCCGTGCATAGCTTCCCGGGGCAGCCGCAGTTCGCGCTCGAACTGATCCGCGGCCTCATCGACGAGGATGTCGACGTTGCAGCAGCTGCGAAGGTCGAAGATCCGCTGAAGGCCGGATTTGGCCACGCCTATGGCTTCATCATCGAGCGGCTGTTCCGGGGACGCGCCATCCCGGTCGTGCCGGTGCTTCTCAATACTTATTATCCGCCGAACGCGCCGACAGCCCGTCGCTGCTACGACATCGGCACCAAGCTGGCGCGCATCATCGAGAAATCGCCGAGCGACCTTCGCGTTGCGGTTGCAGCAAGCGGCGGTCTCAGCCATTTCGTGGTGGACGAGCAATTGGATCGCAAGGTGCTCAACGCCATTCGTTGCAACCATCCGCAAGTACTGCGAAGCCTGACACGTAACGAGTTGAATTCCGGGTCGTCGGAGATCCTCAACTGGGTCATGACCGCAGCTATGTCTGAGCGCCTGACGAATGACTGGTCGGACTACTATCCCGCCTACCGCACGCCGGCCGGGACCGGGACAGGCATCGCGTTTGCGACGTGGTCGTGAGCGTTTGCGCGACGGCTCGCGTTGACACATCGCGCGCGGCCCAGCGCGTCTAGATGCGGTGGTGACCGGCGGCTTGCCCTCCATGGACTCGGAGGATCTCGCCGGTCACAAAGCCTGCGCCATCCAGGTAGAGCACCGCATCAACGATGTCGGATATCTCTCCCATTCAGCCCAGAGATGGAGTGCAGCCAAGGCGCGCTATCTCATTCGCCCCTATTATCTGCGACCGGATGGCAAGGTCGGCCATGACGCCTTCGCGGTGATCCGCGAGATGGACAAGGTCGCGATCGGTCGGGTGGTGCTGACGAACCGCGAGCACATCTTCGCGCTCGAACCGCTCGACAGGAGTCTCGTCGGCACGATGCTCCCGCTCGATGAGCGTGGAAACCTCCGTTCAATAGGTCTTCATTTTCCCCTCCCTTGAGACAAGCCGGTTTTCAAGCCGGCTGCCGTTCATTCCGTTCTTAAAAATTATCCGCGCAGCGTCGCATCACGCGGCGGCGACGGACTTCGCCTGCGCCTTCGCACTACGGCCGAGGATCTGGCCGAACACGTCGAGCAGCACGTCGGGGGCATTCACTGCTGCCTCCCTGGCGCACCAGGCGACATACATGTCGGGACGCACCAGCACGCAGCCGTCCTCGTCGACTTCACTCTGGCGATACCAGTCGGCATAGCTGTCGAGCGCATCGCAGCCTTGCGGGCCGATGGTGACGACATCCACCGGCAGGCCGTAAGCCTTCTCGACTGCGGCAGCCGCCGTCTTCCAGCCATCGCCCCCGATCCCGGTGAGCAGCGTGAAACGGCCCTTGCCGACAAGATCGAGCGTCGATTTGCGCTGGCCCTGATGCTCGACCCAGACATGAGGCAAGTGTGCGCCGGGCCAGGTGGTCGCCTGATAATAAAGTTCGTGATCGCGGCTGAAGGCCGGCATCGGCGTGCCGTCGGACACGACGGCGGTCGAGCCATAGCGCTGGTTCATCTCGACGCCGTGGCAGTCTGTTCGATATCGCTCCGGACGAACTGCTGCCGTTCGTCATGGCAGGTCACGCCGAGTTCGGAATCGGCAGCTTCGAGGACGATGGCACGTCGGAGGCGCGGATCGAAACACTTATGGAAAGCCCGCTCTCGGCGATCGTTATCAAGAACGGGCGGTTCGAGAAGCGTCGGCGCTTGACTTGGGACGAACTCACCGCCTCCGAGCTGATCGCCATGCGCCGCGGAACGCGAATCCGTACCCAGATCGACGAGGCCTTGGCGCAGACGGGCCAGGAGCTGAAGCCAACCCTCGAAGTCTCACTAATTACGACTGCCTTGGCATTGACTGCGGAGGGTGCCGGAATCAGCATTCTGCCGGCGCACATGCTACCCAAGGCGCAGTTTCCAACCCTTGCAGCCGTTCCTCTGAGCCAGCCGACCGTCAAGCGACATGTCTCGCTGTTGAGCCGGGCCGATTTTACACTCTCGCCCGCAGCGGAGCAGTTTGCCGAAATCGCCAGGCGCGCCTGGTCGGCGAAATAGCGACCTGAGCGCGTGGACGATTCATCTCAATCACATCGCGCTTTAAGCCTTCACCGGTCCAGCGGCAGACCGGCCACGTAGTGCTCCGCGAAAGAAGAAGTAGACGAGAGCGACGGCGATGAGCCGAGCAAGGCAGCCGTCCCTTCTCCGTTTCATCGACAAAGCGTCGATCCTTCGCCAACTCGGCGTCTTTCTGCCACGGCTGAAGCAGTGAGATTGAGCATTTCGCGGCGCAGCGCGGGCGTCGAGCCCGCCAGAACGGCCTTGCCAAGCGCGCTTCACACCAGCACTCGCCCCTTCGCTTCTATTCACCGAATTTCGTTCGGATAAACAGATATTCGACGGTTTATCCGCAGGGGTTCTAAGTTGTTGAATTCTGGCGCTCCCTAGGGGAGAGGGTCATTTAAGTCGCATCAACGACTTAGCGGAAAATTTGGGGCAACAGTGCGGCATTGAAGATCAAAGACTTTCTGAGGCGCACCCCAAACCAGAATTTGAGCCGCTCGATCATGCGGTCTACTATGGCCGACAGAACCTTGGACGGTATACGCGGATCGCGCCTACTCGTTATGCCGCTTACGACGCTGACGGTCATTTCCTGGGCGAGTTCTGCGGGCGCCGGAACGCCTATCTGGCTGTGGCTGCTCTCGCGGAAGGGAGCGCACAATGAACGTGCTCTCACCCATTGCGGCAGCCATCTACGACAGCATCAATGGCGCGCTATCGCCCGATCAGCTCGATAACTTCGCGCGCTCCGTTTGGCACCATTTGAGCCGAGGTGTGCTTACCGATGACGAGGCCACGTTTCTTAGCAACGCGGTCGAAAAGCGCCGGCCGCTGCGCGCCGTCAACTTGGCGGCCGGCGTTATGGTTGGAAAGACCGCCGCCCGCATGTTCTCCCGGTTCGCTCCTCGGGCGTGTCGGAGGCGGTTGACCGACCACGAACGCACGAAGCGACGCCACCGGAAGCGGATGCTCGGCGGATCAGCCGTCATGCCGGACAATATTCGACACCACTACACGGAGGGCGAGCGGGCCGTGCTGTGCATTGTGGCAGGCGAGGTCAAGCGGCAGGGCGTTTGCGAGCTCTCCATTGATGAGATTGGCGACCGCGCGGGCGTCGGGAGGACAACTGTGCAGAATGCAATGCATCACGCTCGGCTTCTTGGTCACCTCGAAATCAAGGAGCGGCCGCAACGGGGCGCGAAGAATCTAACGAACGTTGTGCGCGTCATCTCGGACGAGTGGCTTACTTGGATCAAACGAGGCAAGTCAGCTGCGCGCACCATAGGGTCCAAATCAATCGAAAATGTGAACACCTCAAAGACCACAAAGATAAACATAGGAGGAGACGGCGCCAACCTATTGGCACGGGTGCCAACCGGTTGGCACCGTAGGGCTAGGCGAGCAATGAGCGGCGACTCTGCTCCAAGTCAGCAACAGCAAGCCGAGGGCAATAGCCGCCCTAAGCTCTGACGCGTAGTGGCCTCTCCAAGAACAGGTATGCCCCCTCGCCTCCTGGCATATGCGTTGATGCTCAGTACACCCATATTATTGCCCGACTAACTTTCTGAATTCGCACTGCCGAACGATCGACACCGCAGCACTCGCGATCGCACTTGCTGGTGGGGGGCGGCAAAAGCCTGGAGACGCTCTCTAGGACCGGTCCTCTAGTGGCGGATTTTTTGCCGCAAAATCCCGCGGAAATTATTTTTTGGCGCGTTCGCGAAAGGAAGCGGCCGCCTTTGCAAAAGGTTTCGCGAGGCGAAGAGCGGACGTCGTTCGCTTGGGACACCCCATGGGTCCCTCTAGGACTAGGATCGATCGCGGGTAATTCGCACCCCTCGGTCTCGGCAGCTGGTGCGGTCCAAAAGTTAGGTTGACACGGTTGACAGAGTTGACGTCGAGGTTGACACGCGCCCGGCCCCTTACCAGCCAACGGACCACAATTTCGAGGTTAACGCGGTTAACACGTCGGTTAACACATGACCTTCCTTGAGATGGTGCAAGATGTTCGCTGTCGGCATCGGGGCCGAGAAATCCCTGACTGTCGCTTATGTCAGCTGGACCCTGAGCGCGAAGTCAGGGCGGTGTCCTCGGTTGTCAGGTCATGGAGTTAGACCGGAAGCAATCGGCCGACCTTCCGAACGGCCCATGACCTTTCACGTCATTTCGCGGCAACACACTAGTTCGGTCGCGATCGGAGCGAGGCGGATGTCTAGCCCCGAAGCGGACCTGGCGCGGCGTCCAGACCCGACGCTTCGTCCGGATGGGATGGCGGATTGTAGCGCTGCGGCGGTGGTGGATTATTGTTGGGGTTCCACGTCTTCCGCCTGAGGTTCAACCTGCTATATTCAGTCCAAACTAGCAGGGATGGCGGTGGTTACGGCGCGCGTTGAGAGACGGTTAGCGGCGGTGCTGGCAGCGGACGTTGCCGGTTATTCGCGGTTAATGGGCGCTGACGAGGTCGGAACGCTCGAAGCCCTTAAGGCCATCCGCCGCGAAATCGTTGATCCAGCCATCGCGGAGTACAAGGGCAGGATTGTTAAGACAATTGGCGATGGTCTCTTGGTCGAATTCGCCAGCGCTGTCGACGCGGTGACTTGCGCCATGGCTGTTCAAGAGAAGATGGCCGGCCGGCAAGGACAAATTGCCTTTCGCATTGGCATCAACATCGGCGACATTATCAGCGACGAAAACGATATCTTTGGTGATGGCGTGAATGTGGCCGCACGCGTTGAGAACGAGTGCGCGCCGGGCGGCGTTTGTCTGTCAGGAAGTGCGTTCGAACAAGTCAGGGGAAAAACGAAATTCGAGTTCGATGATCTAGGCGAACGATCGCTGAAGAACATTGATCGGGTGGTTCGACTATACGGAGTCAAACTTGGCAACGCGCCGAAGGCAACGATTGTGGACAACTATCGATCGCTGCCATTACCCGACAAACCTTCAATCGCGGTTCTACCGTTTCAGAATATGTCCGGTGACCCGGAGCAAGAGTACTTCGCCGATGGCATGGTGGAAGACATCATCACTGCGCTGTCCCGATTCAAATGGCTGTTCGTGATCGCCCGCAATTCGACCTTCACGTATAAGGGGCGGTCCGTTGACGTCAGGCAGGTTGGACGGGAACTAGGGGTTCGTTACGTATTGGAAGGCAGCGTGCGAAGGGCAGCCGACCGAGTACGGATCACAGCGCAGCTGATTGACGCGGAGACCAGGGCCCATATTTGGGCAGATCGCTACGACCGCGCCGTCGACGACATCTTTGCTTTGCAGGATGAAATTACCTTGAGCACTGTCGCCGCGATCGAGCCCAGCCTGCGCCAAGCCGAAATTGAACGAGCGAAGCGCAAACGGCCTGAAAATCTCGACGCCTACGACCTTCTGCTACGTGCGACGCCTCTGGTGGATACTGGGATGCCGGGGGGTGCGTCGCAGGCAGTGCCACTCCTAGAGCGCGCACTTTTACTTGAGCCGAACTACGCGCTCGCGCACGGCCAGACGGCGTTTTGCAATGAAATACTATATCTCCGAGCGGGAAGGCGTGAAGACAATCGCACAGCTGCGATACAGCATGCGCATATCGCAGTGGCGCTTGGCCCCGACGATGCCCCGGCGCTTGTCTACGCCGCAATCGCTATCGGTCTCGTCGAACATAACCGTATCTTGGCTCAGGAAACGTTCGAGGCCGCTCTTGCAATCTCGCCATCGGCAGCGTGGGCATATTCCTGGGGCGCGTTGATTTTGGGTTGGGGAGGGGAAGCCGAGCGTGCCATCGAATGGGGCGAGCGAGGTATCCGCCTTAGTCCACTCGATCCCTGGATTACGGCGGCGCTGCATGGCATCTGCATGGGCCATTTTCTTCGCGGGCGCTATGAAGATGCTGCGGCGGCAGCGCAACGGGCCATTCGCAGCAAACCAGGTTTCAGCGTCTCGCACATGTTTCTGGCAGCGGCGCTGGCTAAACTCGGACGAATGGAAGATGCGAGTGCGGCTGCCGAACGCGTGATACAACTTCAACCCAACTTCAGCAGCAATGGTCAGTGCTCCGCCATCGGTTGCGTGCCGGTGCTCGCAACACGTCTTATCGAAGCAATGCGCGCTTCAGGTCTTCCCGAGTAATTGGGATCCGCCGCCTCGCTGGCGATGTGGGTCGGCCATTGCCGGCATCCCAAGTTGTCTGCTCTTGGCCCATCAAGAAGTGACGACACCCCTCGTTGACGTCCGCTTATTGGAGCAGAGCGGACCGGATTTGCTCAGTCTGAGTTCTTCGCTTGTTGACCCAAAGGCGAATTTCATCTGTGATAAATACCGCCAGATCAGCCTATTTCTGTGTTGTGCGCGAGGTTCGGTCCGCTTGTACCATCGTCAGATTGTGCTCTACTCTTACGAGTCCGCGAGCAGTCCAACTACGAGGGCGATGCAATGAGGCGCCGCGAGTTCATAGTGCTTGTCGGCGGCTCATCCGCGCTATGGCCGTGTGCTGCACGGGCGCAACCAACCGGACGGCGCTATCGCGTTGCAATGCTGGCCACAGAACGAGCGCAGCTCCTTGTCGAAGAGCTCAGCCGAGCTGGATTTGTGACAGGCCGAAATCTTGAGTTCGATAGCCGCGGCGTTGGCGTTCTGCCCGCGGCGTACGAGGAGGTCGCGCCGGAGATGGTCAAAGCGCGACCGGACGTTATCATAGCATTCGGGCCAGACGCGATAAGGGCTGCGCAGAAGGCAACCCGTCACATCCCTATTCAAGCGCTTGCAGATGACTTGCTTGGCAGCAAGCTCGTGGCCTCCATGCCGCACCCTGAGGGAAACACAACCGGCGTGGCCATCTTTGCATTTCAACTGGATGTGAAGCGATTGGAGCTATTGCATGAAGTCCTTCCCAGGGCTCAACGCATCGCAGTGCTGGCAGACCACGAGCCGATACGAAACATCGACGTTCTCGAGAGTGCTGCCCGTGCGCTCGGTATCAAGATTGCATCATTCACGGCGCGGTCTGAGAATGACGTCACCAGGGCAATCGAAGTCATGCAAACGACCGGGATTGAAGCGGTCAATGTGTTGGCGTCACCCGTTCTTTGGCGCTTCCGCCAGCTTATACTTGACCATTTGAGTGTGCATCACATTCCGTCCATTTGGCAGTGGCCGGAAGGCGCTGAAGCGGGCGGTTTGGTTGCCTATGGTCCACGTCTCCCTGATGTTTTTCGCCAATGCGCTCGTCAGGTCGTGAAGCTTCTGCGTGGCGCCAACGTGGCGGATGTACCCGTTGAACAACCAACTGAGTTTGTTCTCGTTATCAACCTCAAGGCCGCGAACGCGCTTGGTGTGATCTTTCCGCCAGCGATCATCGGCCGCGCCGATCAGGTGATTGACTGAGGTCCGCTTCTGGCCCGAAGGCGAAGATGGTTACGACGCCCGGCTCGTCAGCAGTTGAGGCAGGACCGGATCTCGCGGTGACGCAGCCAAACCGACGCGATTGACCCAAAGCGGTCGCCGAGCCCCGCCGCTTGCTCAGACCGCTCGAACTTCGGCAAGCCGCTTGATCGAGTACTCATCATCCCAGCAAACAGCAGCTTGCCACGCGGCCGACGCTTGCGCCGCTATGTCATGCGTGACGCTGTCGAGACCAGCGGCGTTATGGGGCAGCGCTAGGTCGAGGTCGGGAACGTCAACATGCGACTCGTCCCAGTCGATTAGCGCGACGCGACCTGCGGTCATGCGGATGTTGCGCGGGTTAAGGTCGCCGTGGACGACCGAAGTCTGATTTCCAGCAAGCCGAGCCCATGCGGCTCGGCATCGAGCAACGCCCTCAGGCGGCATCTTGCGGAGGTCGATCCTTGTCCCGGTCTCGGCGTGCAGGAGATCGATCGACGATCGCCAGCCCGGTCGCTGCGGCCAGCCCCGCGTCAACTGATGCAGCCGCCGGAGCGTATCGGCCACGCGACGCCAGTCGGCCTCCGTCTCTGGCGGCCGGCCCTCCACGTATGTCATCAGCACCAGACCGTCCGCGAACAGTCTGCCGTCTGTCGTCGGGATTGGCACCGGCACTGTGAGACCTTCGCGGTCAAGGCGTTGGAGAAGCTCGGTTTCCCACACGAGATCAGCGTCGCTCCTGGTGCCGAGACGGCCAACCGCGAGCTGCCCCTGGACACGCATGCTCCACACGTCGTTGGCAACCCCGCCAGCGAGTGGTTCGATGCGAGCTACGTCCTCACCCCACTGCCCGAGTGCTTCCCATCCCACTGGCGACATTAAAGCCTCGGCTTGGTCCGCCTGTGGATTGGGCCTTCCGGCATATACCATCCGGCTTTTTTTTCGCACCGTTGGATTTTCATCACTTTGCTGGGCGGCAGAGATCGCCGCAGCAGCAAGAGCACTGCTGTGGACGAACTGTCCGACCACTTCAATCGCCATTGCGCGAACATGCGCGTCGGGATCGCATTGAAGCAGGCTCATCGCCTTCGGAAGTACTACAACTTCCTCGGGCCTGCAGGTCCCTTCCTTGCACCGGTCGCATGCCAACGTATGCAAGGCGGAGCATCTGACGCGCTCATCGCTGTCGTTCAGCATGCCCATCAGATCGGCAAGAGTGTCGGCCGACAGATACCGGTCGAGAAACCTGCAACAATGCAAGCGGACATCAGGATTGTCGTGCCGCAGCCCGGCGCGCACTGCAGGAAGCGCTCGTATCCCGAGATCGAGCAATGCCCGATAGGCGTTAGGCGCCTTGTACGGCAACGCGAGTTCTCTGATGATCTGGTGGCGCTCTGTCAATGTCAGCAACCGGTCAGGTTGTGGAATGTTGCCAGCACTAGCACACCGCGACACTTGTCTCCAGACCGGCATTTCCGCTTTTGGACCCAAAACGGACATATGGTGGCCATAAGGCGATCCCCGGGCCACTGCCGCTGTGTTAAGCTCGCAAATCATTTTGCTCACTCCGGGAGCGAACATGAGGCGGCGCGACTTCATCATCCTTTTCGGCAGTGCAGTGACCGCGTGGCCGCCAGCAGCCCTGGCACAGCAAACTCATACTAAGAAGATACCTCGCGTCGGTGTCCTTTGGCATGCTGCAAATGCTGAGCAAGAAGACGTCTACTTGCGCGTCGTGACTAAGGCATTCGCTGATCTGGGCTACGTCGACGGCAAGAACATTCTGCTTGAGCATCGCTTTCCGGCCGAACAGCCGGACAGGTTTCGCGCATTTGCTAGGGAGTTCGCCGAAAGCAAGGTTGACGTTATTCTTGCAGTCACCACGCTCGGTGCTAAGGAGGCCAAGCAGGCCACCAACACTATTCCAATTGTAGTTGTTCTCGATGGCGATCCTGTCGCTAATGGCCTCGTCGAAAGTCTGGCCCGCCCCGGTGGGAACGTCACCGGGCTTTCCCTGATGTCGGTTGACGTATCCGGCAAGCGTCTTGCGCTTTTTAGAGAGCTGGTTCCAAATCTGTCCCGATTGGCGATCATGGTTGATCCGAGAGATCCGGGCGGCCCGCGTATGCGCGCTGGTTACGAGAGGGCGGCGAAAGCTGCGACGGTTTCGACACAATACTTCGGTGTGACAACGCCCGACGAAATCGAGCAGGCGTTCTCTACAATTTCTCGAGACAGTTTTGATGGCGTGGCCTTGGCCGGACCTTTGTTGTTCAATGAACGGGTGCTGATCGGTGCGTCCGCCCTCAAGCATAGGGTGCCAACGCTGTCCCTCATCGGTGAGATGGTCCCGCATGGCCTCCTCTTGTCCTATGGGCAGGATTTTCCGGATTTCTTCCGACGGTCGGTCGGCTACGTTGACAAAATACTGAGAGGTGCAAACCCCGCCGATCTGCCTGTCGAACAGCCTACGCACTTCAAGCTCGTGATCAACTCAAAGATGGCCAAGGCGCTCGGGATAACTATTCCGCAGTCTTTGCTGATCACCGCTGACGAGGTGGTCGAGTAAGCCGTGGAGCGAGGTCTCCTATTGGCCTATCGCGTTTTTTCTTTGCGCTGCGGTATTTGGTCGGTATCGCAGCATGGCGGACTCGAGTAAGCCGCATCAATCAAACTCGATTTATGAGACGCGCCCTAGATATTCGGCGCAGATCGCGGCGAGCGCATTGCCTTGCGGCGATCGATTGGGATTGTCGGGGTCGCGCGGCTTAGTCGCCCTAGCGATGGCGCGCTCGACGATGTCCCACTGCTCGCCATAGAGAATGAACGTCATGTCGCGATACGGAGACCGATCGCCATCCGGCAATTCCGGCATGGCCTCAAGCACACCGACTCCGACCGAAAGCCGGGATAACTCGCTCTCGGTGATGCCGGTCAACGATAGCTCAAAGCCGCCTTCGAGAAGGTCGTTCAATTCGAGCCGCAGCATCTCGTCATCCCAATCGGACGCATCGGTCAGCCGATTGTCCGCGATGACATAGGCGAGCTTCTGCTGATCGCTCCACCCGCGCGCGACGATGACCGGCACCTCGGGGATGGCGAGGAGTTTGCCCGCCGCCAGTCGGCCGTGACCGGCGAGAACCATGCCGTCATCCGCCGCAAGGATCGGCATCGTCCAGCCCCACCGGCGGATCGACGCCGCGATCTGCTCGATTTGCTCGGGCGAATGGCGCCGCGAATTGCGCTCATAGGGCCGCAGCCGCCCGATCGGCCAAACCTCGACGGCGGCTTTATCGATCAAAGCGTCCATTTCTGAGCCAATTTTCCGGGTTTTGGCCCATTTCCGAAAGCGCGAGATATTGTCGGAACGACTGACCGCTGCCACCGATTATCTCATGGGCCACGTCGAGCGCGGCTAGTCTCCGTGGTCCGGCCGGTCCCGCTTTCGACACCCTCCTAAGCGTGCTTGGAGGCGGGACCGCGCTCGTTAGGGAGAACCAAGCAGGAAGCAGATTGAAACAACACCCTGAACAAACTTCGCCAAGTACATTTCTGAATGCTCACTGTTGGCCTGATCGCGCCCACTGACTACTCCGTCCGCGAAGACGGACGGCCTATCGGCCGCATCAGGCTGGCTCACGAGCGCGCGCCCGCCATTTGGCTCTGGCACATCACCGTGCCGCTGCCCGGCCCGCCCTTCGGTGACGCCCAGACGCTCGACGAGCCAAAGGCCGGTTCAACGTGGCATGGGAGGCGCTCAAGGCGCGGCAAAGTGCGGAGGAGCTCACGCAGGCCATTGAGGCCGTAAGCCACGCGAACCGACGGGATCGATGGCGGTGAACTACTCGCAATGTGGATCAGAAAGACCAACCCTTTGGATTGCCGGATGCGAGGAACAGCTTGCACTACTTTAGTTCCGATTTCACGGGAGTGATGACTTCGCCAACGCGGCCACAATGGTCACAAGTGAATACGTGCTCGATGGTCCTTTCTGCGGCGCGAAGCGTCGAGCGCGACCATGACATCGGCAAGATTGCATTCCGAACAGATCGGAGCGCTGGGTTGATCGATCGGGCGCCTGAGTATTTCCATCTGAGGACCACTGCTTCCTCGGGAACATTATAGGCTCACCGCCAAAGCATGGCACCAACTTGGGATATGTCGAGCCCAGCGGCCACGTGGTTCCAAGCAAAGCGAAAATTCACCCGGATCAAATACACACGAAGGGGGCGGTCCCGCGATCCCGCGAGGCTTTACCATTCCGGGGAAACCACTAAATTTCAGGGCCTACTCTCGGGCACTTCTGTTCGGGGGAAGCTTTTGATGGTTCGTCTCAGCATGGGAGGGAGACGATGCGGCAACAGAGGATGACCGTATACCGACCCGAGAATTCGGAGATCGACATCGCTCACCTTTGGATAAGATACCACGACATAGTGGAAAGATCGGTTGAGCTATTAAGCCAGGCGCCGCCCGATACTTTCTTGGGGCGGAAGCATCACGACCCCATTCCGCTGCCACCGATTGCTCCAAGACGTCGCGATTGAGCCGGAAATGGTCAGCCGCATCACGGCAGCTTACGAGCAAACGCTCCGTACCCTTTGCGTCAAGGATCGCGACGATCCCCTTACGGAAATGGTCGCGAAGAAGATCATCAAGGTAGCGCAAAGCAGCGTCTATACCCCGACGGAGATATCGGCTCGCGCGATCAAAGAACTTGAAATGCGGTAAGGCACTTCATGCCCGCCGCTTGGAACTGAAACATTCCCAACATCGGGAAGTTGGCTCTTGGGCCTCGGGGCTTCGCAATGTGCGAGGCACGCTATGACCCCTCTACCGCCAGGCGAAGCTATTCTCACTGTCGCCATTATGGGCGTCGCTTTCCTAATCGAGGTCGCATTTTTGGCCTTGATCGGAATATTCTGAGAGACCCCGCTACATCGGTTGGCACGGGAGGACGCCTCAATTCCGGCCCAAATTTTTCAAAGTTCCCCGCAACCATCGGCCCTCGTTCGGCGTCATTGCTCAATTGCGGAGCGCATTATGGACGACGATGAGGAACAGCAAGAGCTGCAAGATCAGATCATGCGCTACCGCATGATGGAGCGCGACGTCACTGATCCGCTTGCACTTGGTCTGCTGCACGACATCGTTGCAGAGTTAGAGGCGTCTCTGCGACCGGCCGACGAGTAGCGGTCGCCGCCATTAATCCGTTGCGGTCGGGGCCGTTTCTCCCTCTGCGGAGGAGCTAACCCCGAATTCCCTCGACAATCTTGGTACACGGGGTTTCGTATGCGCTCTAGACAATCGCGCCACCACAACTCGGACCCAATTGTCCGCGTCCTGACCGGGAAATGGAACTGCGGGTTCTTTCCCGAATTGCCGTTCTGCCGGTCTACTCTAGCGCTGCGAGGGTCGTTCCGCCGCTTCGGACTCTGAGCTTTTTGATGAATGATTTAGTCGAGCAAATTATGGAGGCGGCTGCCGAGGGGCGGCCTATAACTTATCCTGGTTCCGAGAGTGAGTTACGGAAACACATTTCTACGTACATCGAGCTATTGTGGTCGGCCGGAAAACGCGATCCTGAAGAGCTAACCAATCTGGGCCTGGAGTATCTACGCAAGCTCCTTGATGGGCCTAATCCCAAGTACAGCGGCTGTTGAGAGGCCTACTAGCTCCGTCGGCCAGCTCGTCGATGAGCAATTCGCGATACTGTTCTCCGACTACCGGGAGCTCGCTGGAGGCAGCCCAGACGGTCTTCAAGAATGCTCTTTTTCTCGATGAGGATCGTGGCGAGCTTCCTATCGACCTGTTCTCGCAATGACCAAAGTTCATCGATAGAGAGGCGCTGCAAGTTCGATCTTTGCGCCATGATAGTCCCTCCGAAGTAACGGGCGGCGCTGGTTCTGTACTATCACATGCCGCCACGGGCACAGGTACAGCTTTAACCAGTAGTACCCCTGAAAGTTCCTGAACTGGATCTCGGATAAGCGAGCGGAGCCAATGACTTGTCTGGAAAACTGGGCGAGCCAAGCGCCGCTGCGGCTTTCCCAAAATACCTTTGCAATCGTCGGCCTTCGATGGCCCTCGGCCACGTCAATCGACCCACGTGCGGGCCAACCCTTGCGGTCAGCGTATCCGAGCACGCGCTACCGATCCCAGCCGATCATGTAGCGGAGGATGGGCCCCGCCCGGATCACTAGCGGGTCGCGGCACCAGCACGGTGAAGCGTGCCATCGAGGAGGCGGCATCATGATCACCTTTGACCTCAAGCATCGGCGCGTCGACAAGGCGAGAAGCCGCCTAGCGGCCTGGATCGATTTGCCGATCGCCATCGCATCGCGCGAAGTGCCGCGTAATGGACCGGCTTGCGGAGTTGGCGCCGGGACGGAAACAACCCCTCAGGCATAGAAATAGACCAGAGGCAGAAAGACGTATGTCCACCAGGCCAAGCCAGCCAATCCAGCCAAGACGAGCATATCCTCGTCGGTCATGGGGATCTCCGAGGGCAGTTTCGATTACCGTCCAACCAACGAGCGGCGGTGCGCGTTTCAATCGCGCATCAAATATACTTCAAAGGGGAACATTTTTTTCGACACCGTGCGGTCGGCCTTGATGTGGCTGGGTTTCCCGTGCGCAACGCGCTGGAAGCACGACCTAGTCCTTGTAGGGCGGGACGCCGGGCGGCGGGGGATCTTCCGGCTTGTCCGCTGTCGGCTGCTCCTGTGCGGCCTTGTCCGCCGGCGGCTTGTCCGCATGGCGCCGGTCCTCATGCGCGTCCTCTTTCGGCTTGCCTGCCATGGCACCCTCCGTGTTAGCGGCGCCGAGTCGACATCGCCCGGATGACCGCGATTGCGAGGTTTAGCGTCATCTCCTGCCGCATCACCTCGGCGAAGTCCTTGTAGAACGGCACGTCTTGCCGGATCGGGACCGACGGCCGCAGCGAATACATCAGCTTGATGCGGCCCTTCGCCTTGCGTACCGATCGGCCCTGGAAAATGAAGCGCCCGCGCTTGAAGCTGTTCCGCTAATTCTTCGGCTGCTGCTGCGTCCGCACGGCGCCGCCGCTCGTCCGCTGCACGTTGACCGACGACGGGATCGAGAGGTTGCCGCCCTTCGCCCGGCGCGTGCCGCCCTTGGCATGCAGAAACAGGTTCGCCCGACCGATCTTGTCGTAAATCTCGACCGTCAGATCACCCTTCGTGGCGCGCGAGCCCTTGGTCGTCAGCGCGGCATTCATGAACGAACGATTGCGAACGGTGACGGACGACGGCCATGTCGTCTCGATCAAATACGACCGGTCTTTTCGGCGGCCATGTTGAGCGTGGTCGCCATGATGTAGGGGATTTGATCGGCAGCGCCGAAGTCTATGGCGCGCTGCTTGATCTGCGAGAAATCGAAATCAACCCCGAGCGTTGGCATAGGTAGTAGGTGTGCTCATAAGGCGTAGATGTCAGCTTCTGACGGCCAAGCGGAAATCTTACGCTCGGTCAGAGCATTACTGCTCGTGACCCAACTCGGACGTCGGAGCCATTGATTTTGACCGGATTGCCTGTGCGACATCCTGGCCAATATGAAGGTCTTTTGGGCTGGCGTGGGATCTTGTAGTCTTCTTTGAAGCTGCTTTTCGAGACGGGGCGTGCCGACGTCTCCGTTCGAGGCGAATGGCAGCGGGGAATGCCGTCGGCGGGCATCGCACTCTCGTAAACCGACAATTCTCTTGCGCCGGTCTCTTCTTGGGCATCCGCCATGCGCGCGGGCGCGGGAAAGCGCTCAGGCCGCATGTCCGAAGGAAACAAGCGCGCGCCTCAATAACTGACAGCGGGGACTAATACCGCAATTCTCCGCGCATCTGTTGGCGACGGACATGCACATCGCGGGGCGCCCGACTTGTTAAATTCGTCGAGAGCGGTGCCCGCGAGGGAGGAGATCTCCATGGCTGATCACCCCATCATACCAACTGAATCCGACCTGGCATCGCGGGGGCGGCCCCTGACCGCGGTTACTCGCCGCTCGCTGCTTGGCGGGGCTGGCATCGCAGTTGGCGCCGCCGTGCTTGCACCTCCGCCGACCATGCCCGGAATAGCCCCGGCGGCGGCGCAGCCTGCGAGCGCGGACCCGCGACCGCTTGACGCGGCATTCAAGAGTCGCGCCCTGGAAGTGCGAGGGGTCTGCGCGAGCAACAACGAGAAAATTCCCATCGCGCCCCACCCGACGAATGGCGATGAGGCGCGCTACACCAACAAGATCGGCTCCGATTCACGGGGCCTGCCGCACGACAAACGCGGCGAAGTCGAACAGGCGGCATGGCAGACCCTCTATGCCGCTTGCCAGTCGGGCGATCCCGCTGATTTTGAGAAAATCACGCTCGGCGGCACTCGCAAACTGGTCAATCCCTTGGGCACACTGGCCGTCAGTCTCAGCGGCATCAACCCTACTCAGATTGCGATACCGCCGGCACCGGCCCTTGCAAGTGCGGAGCGCGCCGGCGAGGCGGTCGAGGTCTATTGGCAAGCCCTGCTTCGTGATGTTCCGCTTACCGAGCTGCGCGACGACACCACCAATCGCGACGTGCTTGCAGCAACCGAGGAAATCAACAAGCTTTCCGATTTCCGGGGGCCGAAGTCTGGTGGGCGGGTCACACCCGGTACGTTGTTCCGCGCCAATGCGCTTTATTTCGACGCAGGCGACCCGAAGGGCCGCTCCGTCACGCCTCCAGGCGTTTTGGACGGTCCAATGATCTCGCAATTCCTGTTCCGGGACGCGCCCTATGCCGCACAGTGGATCAGTGCTCAAATTCGCACTGTCTTGCCCGCCAACGAATTCCTGACCGAATACGAGGAGTGGTTGGCAATCCAGAACGGCGTCGCACCGAAACGCCAGTTGCAGTTCGACGCGACACCGCGATACGTAACGACAGGAAGAGATCTCGCGGAGTATATCCATACTGGTCCTGCACTTGGGTGGGCGGCAGCGCTGCTCCTTGCCACCCCAAGCGGTGGGACGGACAAACGCTACTCCGGGATCTATCCACCGGCAGAGCCCGTGTCCTACCCATCGAACCCGTATCGGAAATCGAAAACCCAGGTACCTGCGGGTGCCACCTTCGGGTTGATGTATGTGCAAGCACTCCTCGCCACGGGGATTAGTAACTCCGTCCGCGCGTCCTATTGGCAGAAGTATTTCGTGCACCGGGCTGTGCGACCGGAAGCCTACGGCGCTCTGGCGCACCATCGCCTCGCCAATGGCGTGAGCGACTACCCGCTGCATGATGACTTCCTGAAATCGGAAGCCCTCGATCGCAGTAAGGCCAAATACGGCACCTATCTTTTGTCACAAACCTATCCGGAGGCCGCGCCGTTTCACTCCACCTATCCTGGCGGTGCCACGAGCGTTGGCGCCGTCACGGCTACCATATTGAAGGCGTTTTTCGACGAGAGCCGCGTCATCGCCAACCCGGTACAGCCCGATCCGGCCGACCCGACGAGGCTCGTGCCCTATAGCGGCCCGCCGCTCACGATTGGTGGAGAGTTGAACAAGCTCGCGGTGAATTTTGGTTTCGGGCGGAATTGGGCGGGCATCCACTGGCGTTCCGACGCTTCCGCCTCCATGGCGCTCGGCGAGGAAGTGGCTATCGGCATGCTGCGGGACGAGCGCTCGACCCTCCGCGAACCCTTCGACGGCTTCTCCTTCACGCGCTTCGACGGCAGCCGCGTGACAATCTGACAGCAGCCGGGCCACGCCCCTGCCGTGAGGCGCCTGGTCCTGTGCAGAGAAGTGGAAGCGTTTATGCCCGACAGCCTATTGGTTAAGCTAGGCGCGGCGCCTGCTCAATTAACGATGGCCCAAACCGGGGCCGCCAAGGCGCTCGGCCTCACCGTGCTGCCCTCGTTGCTTATCCGCGCCGACGAGGTGATCGAATAGCGACGACAATTGCGGCGGTGCATGAGTCCGTTCATGGCCCTTAGCGACAGAAATCCATGTCCGCTCGCGTGCCGGCGATCAAGGCAAGAGCGGACTCATTTTGCTCAATGTGAGTTCTTCGCATTTTGCCCCCAAGCTGAAGCAACCATCGACCCCTGGTTAGCAGGGGCTCGAAGGCGCTGTGCGGGCAAGTTCGTCCAGCAGATGCTTCGCGTTCTCCAGGTCCGGCGTGTCGAAGCCCTCGGTGAACCAAGCGTAGACGGACGCGAGGATGTCCTGGGCCTTGCGTCGTTCGACCTTCTCGACCCAAAGCCGCGCGAGGGCTTTGGCGGCGCGCAACTCCCAAAGCCTGGCCCGCTGATTGCGAGCAACCGCAAGCGCGCGTTGGAAAGAGGCCTCGGCCTCGTCACGGGCAGACAACTCCAGGAGCAGTTCGCCCTTGCAAAGGTACAGCGCTGCTTCTTTCCATCGCTCGTTGGTCTCGGGGATCAATGCTAAGGCCTCGTCGATGGCGTCAAGAGACGCCTGGAGCTGGCCAAGACTTCCAAGTGCGTTCGCAAGCAGGAGGAGCCAGTGAGTCACCATGGCCTTTGCATCGCCGCGCCAGGCCGCTATTCCCTCGCGCAGCTGTCTCAGGCCGCGATCCGCCTCGCCGGCCCGAACCATTAGCCAACCCTTCATGATTATTCCTGCAGTTCGCCACAGGAAGAAGCCGTGCTCGGTACAGACTGCGATCAGCTCATCAACGATGCTCTCGTCTACTCCGATATGGCCATGCCGCTTGTAAGCTCCGGCGTCTCTTTCAAAGATACAGAACAGAGATGCTTGGAACAGGCCGAACGCTATCGATGGATTGTGTCTTTGCGCCCGTATCACCTCCAGCAGCTGATTGAATGCCTGCTGCGCCTGATCCGGATAACCCAGCGGATGGAGTGCATGGGCGAGATAGGAAAGGTTTGCGACTTGAGGCTCGTAGCTGAAGCGGTAGGCAAGGTCAGCATGCTCCTTCGGATCGTACAACGTGAACGCCTCCGCCATGTGCGTCCGACCCAGGTCAAACTCCCCACGATGCACCTGCACAATCCCAATACATCGGTGCGCGATCATCATGGCAGTCGAGTCTTGCTTTCGCTCAGCCCGGCCTAGCATGGCTGTCGACGTCGCGAGCGCAGCGTCTGTTTGGCCACGCAGAAGGTATATAACATACCTGCCGAAGTCGGCGATGCTACGCTGCCTTGGGTCATCAACCCGCTCGCATAATTCTTCTGCCCGTGCAATTGCCGCCACCGTGACCGGGGATGACCAACCCTTGGCGGCCATGCAGGCCGTGGCTAGCGCCACCTGCATATCGAGTTCCAGACAGACGTGTTCGGGATGATCGGGCAGCGTCTGCAATAGTCGCAGGCCATGTTGCAAGTGGGCGATCGATTCAAGAGTCGCGGAGCGCTGGATCGCCAATTGCGCAGCTTGCCACCAGTACTTGATCGCCCGTTCGGTGAGACCTGCCTCGGTGCAATGATGAGCGATAATTTCCGGCAGTGTCTCGGCGTTCCCGATCACTCGCGCTTCAAGGGCCTCCGCGATGCGAGCGTGCAACTGCTGCCGTCGGGGGCGCAGCAAGGTGCTGTAAGCGGCGTCCTGCACCAGCGCGTGCTTGAAGGTGTACGTGGCATCGGGCGGCGTCCCGCGCCGGAATACCAGCTCCGCCCGGATAAGCTGCTCCAAAGCGTCCTCGAGCTGCTGTTGCGACATGTCGGCGACGGCGGTAATCAGCTCATGGGAAAACTGACGCCCGAGCGTCGCTGCAATCTGCGCCGCTTCTCGAGTTGGCGCCAATCGATCGAGCCGGGCCAGAAGCGAGGCCTGGAGCGTCGTTGGGATCGCCAACTGATCTCCGGCATTGGTCATCCATCCGCTCTCGACGACGGATTTGGTCAGCTCCTCGATGAACAGTGGTATGCCATCCGTGCGATCAATGATCTGGTCGCCAATCTCCTTAGGCAATGTCGTGCCGCCCGCTACGTGCGCGATCATCTCGGCGCGCTGCCGAGGTGGCAAGCGGTTGAGACTGAGCAATGTCACGTGCGGACGGCCGACCCAGGGTGGCGTAAACTCCGGTCGAAACGTGAGAATCATCAGAACACGCAGCGCCGCGGCCCGGTCGATCAGCAGGTCCAGCGATTCCAGCGTGGTGGGGTCGCTCCAATGGATGTCTTCCCATAGCATCAGCAGCGGCTGCCGTGCCGCGAGTCCTTGGACTTGGCCCATCTGCACTTCAAGTGTTTTCTCTTTGCGCTTCTGCGGCGTCAAATCGAGCGGCGGGTAGCGGTTGCCGGCCGGTATCGACAGCAAGTCCGCCAATAGAGGGACGGCTTCGCTCAGCTCCGTGCTCGCCAGAGCGAGGACCGCCACAAGCTTATCCAAGCGAGTCTCAGCCGTATCCTCGCGTCGAAATCCGGCCACCTGCTCCAACTGGGTAATGCTGGGATAAAGCGCACTGTGCTGATGATGTGGCGAGCAGAAAAAGCGCAACCGCGTGTGCGGCTCCTTGTCCAACTGCTCCAGCAGGGTTTGAGCGATGCGCGACTTGCCGATGCCGGGCTCGCCTACGATCAGGACGACGGAACCCTCGCCGGTCCTGGCCCGCTCCCAGCGCCGCATCAACAACGCGATCTCTTCCTCGCGGCCAATCAACGGCGTGCTGGCGGCCCGGAGCGCCTCGAACCGACTTCCGATTAGGCTCGCGCCCAAGACTTGCCAGACATGCACTGGATAGTTAATGCCCGCGACCGGCATGGTCCCGAGATCGCGATAGTCAAACAGGCCGCCAAGTATGCGGCGGGTACCCTCTGCGATGACGACCGCGTTCGGTTCGGCAAGCCCTTGGAGCCGTGCCGCAAGATTAGGGGTCTCACCGATGACGGCTTGTTCCTGGGCGGCGCCCTCTCCAAGCAGATCACCCACGACCACAAGGCCCGTGGCAATACCGATACGCACCCGCAATTTGGTCGCGTGGCCCGTATCGAGTTTGGCCACGCCATCGATCAAGGCGAGGCCGGCGCGCACTGCCCGCTCCGCGTCTTCCTCATGCGCCCGCGGGTAACCGAAATAAGCCAGCACGCCGTCACCGAGATACTTGGCAACAAAGCCGCCGGACCTAGTGATGATTTCGGCGCAACGGCGATGATAGGCGCCGATGATGTCCCGCAACTCCTCCGGATCGAGCCGCGCCGACAATGCCGTGGAACCGACGAGGTCGGCGAACATGACGGTGAGCTGGCGACGTTCGGCCTCGGGAACCTTACCGCCGAAGCGCTTGGGCTCGACCGGCTGTTCGGTCGTGTCGCGAAAAGTGTCAACTCGCAAGGCGGCGATCGCATTGAGGAGAATGCGGCGATGGCCAACCGCCGTCACCCCGAGGTCTCTGAGGTCCTCGGCCGTCAGCGTGGGCAGGATTGCCTCATCGATCGCGTTGTCCCGGAACGCCTGCCCGTAGCGTTCCAGGCCGAGGCCGCGCAGCCAGGCAGAAATATTCATGCCTTCACACGCACACTTGGCCGCACTCATCCAAGGGCCATAGTCGCCGCCGTGCGGCCGCTACGTTAACCGTGCGCCGCACCAGTAACAAGATAGACAGTTTGCCCCACCTCATGGAGCCAAAGACGGGTTGCGGGGCATCCGAACGAGCCAGTGAGGCTCTCCCGATCCCCTCCAGTTTGCGACGGAGAACGCCCATTCATTGGGCCGGAGGAGGTGATTGAATGAACCCGCGACTTCCGGTTCTGATGCTGTGGGACGGCTCCTCCACCGGCACGAGAGTGCCAAGGAGTGGGCGCCGTTTGAGGCTCCCACGATTCGGAGGAGCAGCCTATGCAGTCGATTTCGACAATCGGTCTGGATATCGCCAAGTCGGTCTTTCAAGTGCACGGCGTTGATGCAGCCGGCCAGGTGGTGATACGCCGCCAGTTGAGGCGACGGCACGTCCTGGCATTTTTCCAGAAGCTGGCGCCATGCCTGGTAGGCATCGAGGCGTGCGCATCATCGCACCATTGGTCTCGCGAGCTGCAGGCGCTGGGGCATACGGTACGATTGATGCCTCCGGCCTATGTGAAGCCCTACGTCAAGCGGCAAAAGAACCACAGCACCGACGCGCAGGCGATCTGTGAAGCGGTCACGAGACCCACCATGCGGTTTGTACCGACCAAGACGGTCGAGCAGCAGAGCTGCCTGATGCTTCACCGGGCGCGGCATCTCTTCATCCGCCAGCAGACTGCCGTGATCAATTCAATCCGCGCCTATCTCGCCGAGTTCGGGATTGTCGCCCCCGTCGGGCGCAGGGGTGTTGAGCAGCTGCTGGAGATCGTCGCCGATAGAGCCGACTATCGGCTCCCGGAGGTGGCCCGTGCTTGTCTTGCTGCTCTCGGCAGTCAATTGCGCGCACTGAAGGCCCAAATCCTGGAGTTCGACCGACGCATCATCGCCTGGCATCGATCAAGCGTGACGAGCAAGCGGCTTGACGCGATCCCCGGCGTCGGGCCGGCGCTGGCAACAGCTCTGGTCGCCAGCATTGCCGATCCCAAGGCTTTCCGATCGGGACGAGACTTCTCGGCCTGGGTGGGGCTCGTGCCGAAGCAGAACTCGAGCGGAGGCAAGGACAAGCTTGGCAGTATCAGCAAACAAGGCGATCGCTATTTGCGCAGCCTTTTCACGGCTGGCGCGCTCGCCGTGATCCGCTATGCCAAGATCCATGGCACGGGGCATCGGCCTTGGCTTATGGGACTGCTGACGCGCCGCCCCACCAAGGTGGCTGCGATCGCGCTCGCCAACAAGATTGCTCGGATGGCGTGGGCTATGATGGCCAGGGGTGAGCGCTACAGGGAGCCCGTCGCGCTCGCGGCGTAACCTATCGCGCCGGACATCCGGTGTGACGTAACGGTTGGGAGGGCGAACAGCACGTAATGCAGCGCCGGTCGATCCGGCGATCAGGACAACCCACTTGGGCCATGGCATCGTCGAATGCGTGGTTTTGACCGGGACCTGATCCGCGGAGGGCATTATGGCCAGCGGTCACGTGAACCGCGCTAACAGGCCGAACACATGGCTGCTCCGACTACCGCCGCATGCGTAAAGAAAACCCTTGCCAACCCGGAGCCGTCCACACATGGGCCCATAGCTGACACCTGAAACATACGTTCGCAGGTCTGCTGATCGGGTCGAAGCGGCCGTCGGTCATTGGCCTGCTTCTTCCATAAGATCAGTATCGCGAACCCGCAGCCTAGCTGCGATGGGTGCGTCCACCGCTGAACGGTGATGAAGATAAAGCCAAGCGGCGCGGGCATGCTTGCGGTCCCTCGTTGCGCGTCTAATGTTGCGTGCTCGCCCGCGATTACCCCTATCGCATTTTGTTGTGACACAACGCGGATATCGCCGAATGCTGAGATGTGCGAGTGACGCAGCCACGCGAAAAATCGTCCAGCGCTCCAATTGCCCCATGATAGGTCCACATCGCGCTTTGCCTTTTCTTCCTGATGTGGATGTGCGGACGCTTGCTTGATCATTTCCGGTAAGGCGAAGGCAACGGCTGCTTCCGGCCGCAAATTTTCGTTCTTTAGGGGGTGCGGATAAGGCCGGTAAAATGCACGCGGATTGCCACGTTTTCCTGCTATCCGAGCCGCATTTGCGTCACCTTCATCCATGCATTTGCCCCCGCAAGTCCGTCATCACCGCAAGTTCCGCATCACTAGGGGCTCTATTCCTAAATGAAGCACGAGATTCTAATGACCCGCCTCGCCGCGGGCGTGAGCACGTTTGCGTTTGCGCTTGGCCTTGCCACCGTGATTTCCGATTTAAGACCGGCATTCGATGGCTCATTTGTGCAGAAGGCTGTTCTGACGGTGGTTTTCTGCGCCGCTGTGATCAGCCTTTTCTACGGAAACATCGTTTATCAGCTGACGCGACTTGGCGAGATCAGGCGGCACGCTGCTCACCGGGACGGCGCAAATAATCGCAGCGCGGCTAGAAATGCGGAAGCGCCGCGGATCAGCATTCTCATACCGTCTTATAAGGAGCAGATTCCGGTCATAATGCAGACGGTCTTGTCGGCGGCTCTTTCTGAGCATCCCAATCGGCAAATTACGCTGCTCCTTGACGATCCACCGACAGGCCCGGCGGCCGACTTGACGGGGCTTGAGGCCGCACGCGCTCTGGTCTCTGAGTTGGATGATCTTTTCCGTGGAGCGTCGCGGCAATTCCGTATGGCCGCCGACGACTTCAACGCTCGCCGTCTCTCGGACGGCTTGTCCTTGTCGAATGAGCGCGTAGTCCTTGCTGGACTTTACGTAGAAGCCGCAAATTTCGTGAACCGGCTTGGTCTACTTTACGCGGAGCGCTCTCAACCGGTATTTGCTCATGCGGACGACGTTTTCGCGTTTGAAGTCATCGATCATCTTGACGCCGAGTATCGGAAGCACGCCGCGGCTCTTCGCAATCGGGCCGACTTCGACCTTACGCGCATTCACCTGGAGTACAGACGATTGGTCAGCCTTTTCGACGTGCCGATCGACTGCTTCGAGCGCAAGCAATTTGGAAACCTCTCCCATGCGCCAAATAAGGCGATGAATCTCAACAGCTATATTGGGCTGATTGGACGTGCATTTCGCGTATCCGAGGGATCGGACGGCATGCAGGTTCTCAAGGATTGTCCCGAAGGCAAGGCCGACCTCGTCGTTCCGGCGGCAGATTACATCCTCACTATCGACGCCGACAGCATCATCCTGCCCAACTACATTAACAAGCTCGTCTCTATCATGCAGGCTGATCCAACGATCGCCATCGCGCAGACGCCGTACTCTGCCTATCCAAACCCACCCACAAGGCTGGAGAGAGTGGCAGGCGCAACCACAGATATTCAGTACCTCGTCCATCAAGGGTTTACTGCCTACAATGCGACATTCTGGGTAGGTGCCAACGCGCTGCTGCGCCATTCAGCTTTGAATGAAATCAAAGCCACGACGACCGAGCGTGGTCATGCCATACCTGTCTTCATCCAAGACAGAACCCTCATTGAAGACACAGGTTCGACGATTGATCTCGTCGCAAAGGGATGGCGCTTACACAATCATCCCGAACGGCTCGCGTATAGCGCCACGCCTCCTGATTTCGGTGCACTCGTCATTCAGCGTCGACGTTGGGCGAATGGCGGTCTCATCATATTGCCGAGCCTCCTTGCGCTTTGGCGTGATCGCGGCTCCGCTCGCGCCGGGGGACTCGAAACGTTCGTTCGGTCTCATTACTTGATCTCGCCAGCACTCGTCAACATCGGCCTGTTGCTGCTTCTCGTAGTGCCGTTCGGTGAGGGATTCTCCAACATCTGGTTTCCGATAGCTGCGGCGCCCTATTATCTCTTATATGGACGAGACCTTATTCGATGCGGATACAGATGGTCGGATGCAGTGCGGGTCTATGCCCTGACGCTGCTGCTCGTCCCTGTCAATCTCGCTGGAGTCTACCGATCCCTAGAGCAGTTAGTCACCGGGCGTAAGAGCGCCTTCGCTCGCACTCCTAAGATCGATGGCCGAACCGCTGCGCCGCCATCCCACCTGATCTTCCTGGTCGGTCTTCTGACTACTTCCATTGTTTCGGCTGCAGCCAACCTGTGGGGAGGCAGCGTACTCTTCTGCGGATTCGCCGCAGTAAATGCTCTGTTTCTTGTGTATGGCATCTGGCGCCTGATTGGCTGGCGCGACGCCATAGAGGACATCAGAGCTGGCATCTTGGTGCGAAAAACCGGTCGTTACGCACGCGGCGACGCGACGACGCTCGCTGAGCAATCAAGCCTCTAAGTGAAGAGGCACATGACGTTTCATCGATCAGATGCGGTCGGAGAGAGCCGGTGAAGTTGTTGAAGGGCTTCACCTCGGTTTTGATGGTTGGCTTGGCGGGCGTCGCAGTCGCGGAGGAGCCGCCACGCCTTTCAGTGCAGAGTACCAGTGATTTTTCGTCCTACGGTGCTTTTTACACGGACCTTACGGCCCTGCACTCTCCGTTCGGGAACCTGTGGGAGCCTGGCTGGCGTGTGGAGGGCATTGCCTCAGCCCGCCGCTACAGTTTCGTCGATGCCGATCAGAAGCGCGTCGGGCTCGATACGACGCTCGATGTGCTTGCAGGCTACCAGTTCGCCCCGCATGGCTGGTCCTGGCTCGTCGCCGCCGGCATGACCGCCGTTAACAGCCACCTCTATGCCGCGCCTGGCTTGCCTCGATCCGACGCGCAGTTGTACGGGCTGAAGGTTCTAACGTCACTCTACGGCAAGCCGACTGATCAAACGATGGTTTACGTCCAGGCGCACTACAATACTGCATCCGAGTTCTATTACGCGCAGGGCAAGACAGGCATTGCGATCGCGCCAAATATTTTCGTGGGGCCTGAAGCAGCCTACTCAGGCGGCTGGACCTACAACCAGGTTCGTTTCGGCGGACACATTACGGGGTTTACCGTACTCGGCATGAACACGGGCGTCTCGCTCGGCTTTGTGCGAGACAGCAACTACGGCAAAGGCGTATATGGCGGCTTGAACTTTCAGGTCAATTTCTGATCGGAAATCCTCGCACTGGCTTGCCCTGCCGACTCCTTATGAAAATTTCTACACGCCCGTAACCGCCAAAGCATCGGCGACGTTGGTTCGTGGCCCTTAGCCGATCTTCTGAGCGGTCCCCCATTGAAGGCTGCTTCTGACCCAACTGAGACATAGGCGAGAGCGGACTCCGTCACCTCCCTCCTGAGTGCTCGCATCTCGCCCCGGGAATGGCTTGGAATGGCATTCTCTCGCCACTCTCGCGACGTGGGGAATGACGCTGGTGATCCAGCGGGCTGAGCATCGGGACACCCAGGCCATTCACGCCAAGCAGTTCGCGGGGGCGCTAAGCGGAGCGACACTCCCCTGCCGCTCTCCGTCGGCGGCCGCACGATCGGGCGTCGGTACTCCGCGCGCATCGGCGGCAGATCGCTCACTCGAAGGTTGGGACCAAAGCCTGCTGTGATGCACAACGCGGTTCGCGGATGTGGTAAAGTGCGGTCCCAGCCCTTTGGATAGAGCCCATGAGGCGACGCGAGATCATCGCGGTTCTCGGGAGTGCTGCGTTGGCGTGGCCGCTTTCAGCGTACACACAACAAATGAGGATTGTACCGCGCGTCGGAATTCTGTGGATCGCTCCCGAGCCTGTGGTGACACCATTCCACGAGGCGTTTCGTCAAGAATTGCGCGACCTCGGCTATATCGAGGGCCAGACGATCGTCATTGAGGCACGATTCGCGGGCGGCAAGATTGAGGCGTTGCAGGGCCTCGCAGAAGAGTTGGTGCGCCTCAAGGCCGACGTGATCGTGGCGCCGTCTACCCCCGCCGTGTGGACTCTGAAACAAGCGACGAAGTCAATCCCGATCGTCATGGCAAACGTCTCCGATCCGGTCGGGTTCGGTTTCGTCGCGAGCCTTCGTGAGCCCGGCGGTAACATCACCGGGTTCTCGAACCTGATGGTCGAGCAGGTCGGTAAGACCGTCGAGCTGGCCAAGGAGGCGATCCCGAACCTCGTCCTACTCGCGGTCATGGTGAACTCGGCGGCTCCGGATTCAGAGCTCGTGCTGAAGGAGACCCAGTTGGCGGCCCAAACCCTCAAGTTCGAAGTGGTGTCCGTTGAGGCGCGGGTGCCGGATCAACTCGAAGGTGCTGTCGCACGGGCAAGCGGCGCGCGGGCCGATGCGCTGCTGGTCTCGACAATTGAGGGCATGTTCTTCGCCAATCGCAATCGTATCATCGAGGCGGCGGCAAAACATCGCTTGCCAGCCGTCTTCGCCGCGCCACCCTACGGGCTCACCTCCGCGGGCGCTCTTCTGACATACGGTGCGAACACACCCGACCTACTTCGGCGCTCCGCCACCTACGTCGACAAGATTCTGAAAGGCGTGAAGCCAGCCGAACTTCCAGTCCAGCAACCAGTTAAATTTGAACTTGGTGTCAACCTGAAGAGCGCCAACGCACTGGGGCTGACGATCCCTACGTCGATTTTGCTGCGCGCCGACGAGGTGATCGAGTGAGAAACGGCATAAAGCCGTTGCTATCTCCAGGCTCCTGCTCAGGACGAGCATAGCAAACCTGGCAGGGGACCGTCCGTAGTGCGCTGCGCGCTGAGAACACGTTCAGTGCTGTGAGCCGCACGTTCTCCACTACGACGCGGTCAGTGTGATCAGGGCTGATGTGAAGTCGATGCCTGACGGCCGGTTTTGCGCCAGTAGCCGGTCAAAGTTCGAAAAGAATACCAAAGTTCGACGACGTCGCGAGCGCTTCATTGGCGTCTGCCAAGCCTGAGATTGACAATGAGTTGAGCAAACCAGGTTGGCCACATCCCAACTCACACGAAGTGGAAAGCGTTGGCGTGGTTGGCAATGAGCTGCGCGGAGGTGACGCCGGGAAGCATGATCGTGTCGTTTTCGTTGACGGTGATGATCGCCCCTTGCGGCTCGTCCGAGATGGCGCCCTGCAGCGCCGCCCAGTCGGCAAACGCCGACTTGCTGAACTCGATCACGTCGTTGTCAGCGCCCGCGGCCACGAAATCGGCGATGACGTCGGATCCGGGGTTTTTGGCGAAGACGAAGGTATCGTTGCCGGCCCCGCCGAACAGAAGGTCATTGCCGGCGCCGCCATCGATTCGATCGTTGCCGTTTTGGCCGTATAGCGTGTCGTTGCCATCGCGGCCAAAAATTCGGTCGTCTCCGTCACCGCCGTAGACGATATCGTTGCCTTTTCCACCGTCCAGGTAGTCATTGCCGCCTTTGCCGTCGATCACGTCATTGCCGCCGGCGCCGATGATGACATCAGCTCCATCAGTCCCGCTCAGCGCATCGCTCTTGTCGGTGCCAATGATCGAGTCTGATGTCGGCGTCACGCTGAACTGGCTGACGATCGCCGGGGTCCGCGCCAGGATCTGATCCGGATGGGCGGCGAGGTCGGCGGCCGTGTAGGCCGGTATCCCCCAGGTCGTAACGAGCAGCTGTCCGGTTGCAGGATCGATGTTGAAATCGGTCCAGCCATAGTCGTGTCCGACGAAATAATCGCCCTGCAACAGCGTGGCATGGATCGGGCCACCGCTCTCCAGCCCGATCGGATCGTAGCCCAGCTTGGTCATGTATCCATTGAGGATCGCCTTGTCGAAGTCGTCCTTGTCATTGGGAATGCTGTCGGTATCCGGCGCGTTCGGCAGGCTGTTATACAACGCGAACTGCTGTGGGGTGATCAGGCCAAGTTGAAGCGCGGCCGCGGGCAGAAATGGTGCGAACGACCCGGCAGCCGCAGCCATGGCGACCACCTCGAACGCGCCGCTCTTGACCTGTGGACCGCCGAGCGTCTCTTGATAGGTCAGGTTATTGACCGAGGTCCAATGCTGGTCTGCGGATACGAACACCACGTTCTCGATGTGATTGTCGGCGATGAACTTCAAGAGCGCGTCGCGCTCGGCCGCATAGCCTTCGAAGCGGTCGCCAGGGCTGAGGACCGGACCGAAATTCTGGATCGGCTCCGGCACCATGACGAACTTCCAGGTGACGCCGTTGTCTCGGGCATCGAGAAGGTCGTGCTCCACGCGCGCGAACTGGACGTCGCCCAGGATGCTGCGGCTTGGATCGAACGAGGCGGTCAGGAATTGCGAGATCTGGGCCGGGTCGAGCGGATTTGTCGGCCCCGGCAGCTCTGCATCCCGGAACGAGCGCTCATCGGTCAGAATGATCGCCGCATCGGAGCCATAGGTGTTGTAACGATAGAGATCGGGCGCACCGTCAAAGCGATCTTCGCCGGTGCCGCTGTAGGTCCGGTTCTCGATTGCGTTGTATTCATTGAAGGCCTGCAGACCGTTCGAATACAGGGGCGTTTCATTGATGAAATCGCCTGGCTGACCGGCGAATTGCGGATCGCTGCTCGGTGACGCGCCGCCGGCAAAGTTGTTGGTGACCTCGTGATCGTCGATCATGGCGAGGACCGGCGTATTGGCTTGCAAGTCCGCCCAGTAGTTGAAGCCGAGATGGCTGCTGTAGATCTCGTCATGCGCAAGCCGGAACTCGTCCAGCGTGGTGGCCGCCGGCGGCGGAATATCGGTGTAGGCCGTGTCGCCGAGCTTCACCACCAGATCGAGGTCCGCCGCCGCGGCATTCTTGATCGAAACAAAAGGAGCGAGTTCGCCATGCAGATCGGCGACGAGGGCGAAGTTAAATCCGTTATGGGCGCCGGGTTCACTGGCGGTTGTAAAGCTGCCTTGGAGCGTATCGCCGGACGCGTCGATGACACGATAGAAGTAGTGTTGACCCGACTTGAGATGGTCGAACTCGACCTTTACCGGCACCAGCGGGTCAGCCACCGTGAGGTGTTGACTCTTCACTTGGTGAAACGAGGGGTCCGTCGAGATTTCGAAAGTCAGCTGCCCGGTCTCGACAGCACGCGCCCACAGGACCGCCGATGTCTGAGTGACGTCGCCCGACGAAACTCCATCCGGAAACGCAGCCGTGTTCGACGCACTTTGCGGTTCGACTGGAGACACGACCGCTCCGGGGTCGCTGTCGAAATTGAACGCGTCAAGTGCTGCGCTCAAGCTGAAGAGATCAGAAGTGTTGAAATCAATTGTCCCATCGGGACGTGTGCGAAGGCTCGCCATCGTATGACCTCGCGACTGAAAGCAAGGTTTCCACGAGTAGTCGCTCGAAAGCCATTTTGCGCCCACCTCTCGGGGCGCGTTGGAACGTGGCTATAACGGATCTGAGCGTAGGCAGCTAACGATGCCCAAGAGTAAGCATAGCGCCGAGCGATCACCCGGGCCACTGAAAATTGGGTTAGCAACGCTGCCGCACAAGGTCTCCTCGCAGCGCGCCGACGATCTGGCCCATTTCGGTCGTCGTCGGTCCAGCTGCCGATGTCACCTATCGGGGCTAAAGCAGATCTTTTCCTACCACGGGTTCATCCGCAGTCTGCTCGCGGAGCGGCCGAATCTCAGTCTCGATCGGTCGGTTGCGCGGCGCTTTGGCTCGCTCGACGCGATCCAACGCAGCCAGCACTTCTCGCGGATGGCGCAACTGCGTTCCGTCAAACTCCACTTTGGGCGCGTCGGCATCGAGCAGTATGACCTGCCACCGCTCTGTCCGTAGGCGTCGGTGGCTGAGAGACCAAGCGCGCTCCCGCCTGCAAGGGAAAGGGAGCTGCCGATGCCAGACAACCCCCATGTCTGCTACGTCCATAGTCATGCTTCCGGAATCGCGGAGCAAAACGCGTTCATGCGCGAGCTCGTCAGAAAAGCGATGGAGATTCTTAGGGCTCCAGTCCCCGACACATTCCTAGGCCGCAAGACCCAAGAGCCCTTCCCGAGAGAAGATGAAGCTCACATGGCGCAATGGATGGCCTCGAAGGAATTGCGGCCGCCGGAGTAAGGCTGCTCAGTGAGGGCCCTTTGGTTCGAAGCGAGCTCTACCGGGTGAAGATCGACGAGCTGTTCGGCCATCGACTTGGCGTTCTCCTCGGTAGCGGACACCAGATCGACCAACTGAATGACGTTCTCCTCAAAGTGAGAACGTATGCCCGGTAGGTTTTCATCAGGCGGCCTTACCAGTTTTTCCCGCCTCCGTCCCCTATCCGAGGTTATTGCTGTTCAGTCGGCGCGATAGGTATAATGTTCCGTCCGAGGAACGGGTGACCTCGATGGAAATACTCAGGCGCTCAATCGAAAAGCTAAGCGCTCCCATTTGCTCAAAATGCAACCTCGCGATGGCTTGGTCGCGGTCGGCTCTTCTCAAAGAAGAGCATGCAATTGTGCACAAATTTTCCTGCCCGCGCTGTAACGCGACCGCCGAAACAAAGACGCCAGTTAGGGTCTCCAAAGAAGGCCAGGACACTTTCTGATCGGGCGAATTTCCAGCTTGGGCCTGGCACAGATTGCATAGCCCCCGGGTCCAAACCTGTGTCACGATACCGGCATGGGCGATCGTTGGTTCATAACCATAGCGGTCAGTCTCGGCGCCCTCACTGTAGCAGCCGTTTCTGTACTGCTGTTTACCCCTTGATCTAACTCAACGCGGGTCGTGCTCCCCGGTCTTGCCTGATGACGGCAGGAAACTTAGGGGAGCACGTTGAGGTGTACGACCGCACCTGGCTGTTTCATTCTGTCTGTTGGACGCTCGCCTTGGCGGGTCTGCTCGCCGTCGTCTCAATGATTTGGTAGTTAGAAAGGCCCAGCGGCGTAAACCGGCGACCGCTGATTACTGCCTCAGGCGGGCCGTCCCAGCCGGAGCTGCTCCAGACCATGTTCGATCACTAGGAGATCCTCAAGAATAGGATCTCGAACCGAGTCAATTCTGGACGGGGAATGTTGTGTTCCCAACAATTGGCGCCGGAGTTCTCGCATATTCTCCAGGGCTCGCCGGTTCTTCAAACGCACATGAGCGGAAACGATCGATTCAAATGGTGTTGACATCGGGTAGCTCCGAATACCCTGTTCTACAACAGGTTGCATGGTATCATACTCGGGTTAACCCGCAAGATAGGGTGCTGGTGCAGACTGTGACCGACCGTCATATAGACGGCTGCACTAATCAGGCCCGAGGTTGCTGACCCAAGAGCCCTTCCCCAAGGAAGATGAAGCGCACATGGCGCAATGGATGGCCTCGAAGGAATTACAGCCGCCGAAGTAAGGCTCCTCAGTGCGGGCCCTTTGGTTCGAAGCGAGCTATTCGGCGCGGGCGACTCGCGCTTCGTCTGCATCGCCTGCCATTCCGCGCGCGGCCGCGGGCAATCTCCGGCAGCGGCATATTAACCCAACGGTTGAGATTTGAATGGTCTGTTGACCGGGAGTGGTTGAGTGTTGCCTTAGGACGGGCCGTTAGGACATCGCGGCCTCGTGCTTGAGGTGGAGAGCCCGCCGGCGCCAGCCCCCGGCGGTGCCCTCCCTCAATAATTAATCTTTTATTTACAAATGTATTGGCGAGAACCGTCGTCGCGATTTAGATGTGGATTACCGGGGCTGGCTGCATACTTCACATAAATCTTTTCACCCGGCATTTTTGACACGGCGCGGCCGCAGCGATCAACCTCGCTGCGGCCTTCGTCTTGTGGCCCGTCGGCTTCTTGCGGATATAACGGCTCGGTGAACGAAACCATTTACCGCTCCCACGAAGCAGCCCGGAAACAATTCGGGTCCAGCCTATCAGCATGAACGAAGGGGAACTCAGATGATCGCTCTTAAAGTGGTTGGTCTTGTCCTGAGCGCCGGGATTCTGTTGACGATGTATGCGGGTGACTTCAGTGCCGACCTTGCGCTCGCCATCGTGGCCTGTCTCTCTTAGCATCAGCGACTGGAGCCGCACGGAGATAACCTTAATACCTCCGGGGCCCTTCGGCGGGTCCCTTGCTCCTTTCAGGACGCCTTGTCCCCTGTTGAGGGAGATTGCCTGTATTTCAGAAGCTATTTTTGGAGGGCAGGACCATGCCCAAGATTCTGGAAGATCTGTTGTGGTGTGCTGCCCTGGCGACATGGCTTATGCTTCTCTGTGGCTTCGTCGTCGCTGCGATGCAGCCTTTTGCAGAGAACCTTCGTCGTCAACTAAAGGCGCGGCTGAAGTCCAAAGAGAGGCAAGGCTGAGTGCGTCGGTGCGTCGCGAGTCCTACAGGCGCAATCGATCCTTTGCTGCTTGTGGATCGGCCTCTGCAGAACGTAATCGCCTACGCGATCTCGGTAACCCTTGAGCCTCGGCGTGTGCGCTGCCCCTGCACATGCTTAAGACCAACCTGGAGCAGCTATTGGCCCGGCGGCCAGACGGCATAACCGTGGCGCCGTTCGAACGGGGCGAGATCGGGCCAGACCCATTCCGCGCGGCATGCCGCATGGGCCTCGAGGGTTTGGTCTCAAAGCATCGCGATCGGCCGTAGCGCGGTGGCAGGCAAAAGTTCTGGATCAAGGTGAAGAACCGCAACCATCCAGCAATGGAGCGCGAGCTATGACCGTCCTCGTTTACGTCAACACTGCCAAGCAGGTCGGCGACGCCGAGCACATCAAGGTCTTTGCCACGGTCGATGCCGCGGAAAGATGGTTCGAAGAGAACGACCCGGAGGGCCTCGCTTTCGAATACGAGGTCCTGGAATGAAAGGAAGCGACGAAGAGGTATGTAGCGTTGCTACGTCGGATCGAGTGCGAGGAGTAGGCATGAGATCCCCCGTCGTGAAACGATCCATCATTATCGCCGGCCACAAGACTAGCGTCAGCCTGGAAGCGGCCTTCTGGAATGGCTTGAAGGAGATTTCCGGCCTGCGCAACATGACGCTGTCAGAGTTGGTCGGCGAGATCGACAGTAACCGCCCGCGGAGCAATCTGTCGTCCGCGATACGCGTGTTCGTCCTCGACTACTTTAAGAACCGTGCCACGGCGACCAAACCAGAGCAGAAAGTGTAGGCGCCGCAGCCATCCCGCAGTACTCGGGCAGAAGCAGACGTGTCAGCACCGTCTTCAAAGTTCGCCTTTTGACTCCAGAGCGAACCTGCCTCTGCGCCTTCGTGTGCGGTGTCGATCCGAGCCTATCGAACCGATCGCAACCAGGCGGAGAATGCGCGAATGATCCTTTCGCGGGGATGGCTTGGCCTGCGGACGACGTAGAACTGGTAGCCGGGTAAACTGAGATCAAACGCCTTTACAAGCGCGCCGGATGCGAGTTCAGCCGCCACAAGCACATCGCTAAAAATCCCGACGCCTTGGCCTGCGACGACCGCCTCGATGGCGTGAAGCTCCTCTCGGAAACTCAGATGTTGCATGTCCATGAAATCGGGCAGGTTGCGCCACCTGCGCCTGGCGACCGAGAGCCATCGCTGCCAGCTAGGTGGGTCTATGTCAGACGGAAACCAATAGGAATGAACGAGGACCTGCTTTCGAAGATCGGCCGCATTCTTCAGCCGGCCTCCGGCGGGAAGCAAGTCAGGGCTGCACACCGGCCAATAGGTGTCGCTCAAAAACTCTTCTGCAATGCCCTCTCGCGGCGCTTGGCGGGACGTGGCATAGCGGATCGCGACATCCGCGTCTCCCGCAGGTAAGTCAAGAACATTGTCGGTGCCGATGATATCAAGCGGTGCATCGGGGCGCTGTTTTCTCCAGTGCGGCAGGCGCGGCACGAGCCATCGAGCGGCAAATGCGTTCGTTGTCGTGATACGAAGGGCCTGCCGATCGTCCTTGCGCCTGATCGTGCCGAGAGCGGTGGCGAAGGCTTCGAGACCGGCGTGCACGACTGGAAAGAGCCGAGCGCCGGCATCTGTCAATGATAGTGGTCTCGGTCTGCGCCGGAATAGTGCCCTCCCGCAATATTGCTCCAACAAGCGGACTTGGTGGCTGATCGCAGTCGGCGTTACTCCGAGTTCGGAGGCAGCCTTCTTAAAGCTAAGGTGCCGTGCGGCAGCTTCAAACGCCCGTAGTTCGATAAGCGGCGGCAACTTGCTCATGCCCCAGCCTAGATGAACTATATTCATCTTCAAGCCAAATTCTTTGAATTTGCCTTCCCCGCACAGAGGGTGTGACAAGTGACGAGGCACAACGAAGGGATAGCGCACCATGACGACAGTCCGATCGGTTGCCGCCGAGGCGGCGGAGTTTGGCAAAACCTTCCGAGGCTCACTTATGCAGCCAGGCGATGCGGGCTACGAGGAGGCAAGAAAGGTCCACAATGGACTTGTCGACAAACGGCCAGCGCTCATCGCGCAATGTCGCGATACCTCCGACGTAACCGATGCGATAAGGCTCGCCCAACGACTTGGTCTCGAGGTTGCGGTCCGTGGTGGCGGTCACAATGTAGCAGGACGCGCAACGATCGACGGCGGCGTGATGATCGATCTCTCGCAGATGAAAGGAATCCGCGTCGACACCGAACGCCGAAGGGTGCGCGCGCAGGGCGGCGTCACTTGGGCAGAGCTCAATCGCGAAACCCAGCGGCACAGCCTGGCGGTCACAGGCGGAGTTGTTTCGAGCACGGGCATCGCGGGGCTGACCCTTGGCGGGGGTCTCGGTTGGCTCATGGGCAAATATGGTCTGGCACTCGACAACCTTACGTCGCTCGAGTTGGTCAATGCCCAAGGCGAATTGGTACGCGCCAGCAAAACGGAGGAGCCGGACCTGTTTTGGGCTGCTCGTGGTGGCGGCGGCAATTTTGGTATCGCCACCACCCTGGAATATCAGCTTCACCCAATAGGGCCCGCCATCACGGGCGGTCTGATCGCGCATCCGTTCGATCGTAGCCGTGATGTGCTGTCGCTGTTCCGCGAAAGCACATCATCGCTTCCTGATGAACAAATTCTTGTCGCCACGTTGGCTCATGCACCTGATGGATCAGGCATGAAACTGGCGGCGATGGTGACGTGTCATTGCGGTCCACTCGCAGCTGGCGAATTGGCGGTGCGTCGGCTTAAGCAATTCGGCACTCCGGCATTGGACGGGATCGGTCCCATGGACTATTGCGAGCTCAACAGCATGCTGGACGCAGGATATCCCAAGGGCGCGTTCAACTACTGGAAATCTACCTTCCTACGAGAACTCAGCGACGACGCGATCGGGACAATGATCGCCTGCTTCGCGCGCTGCCCGACTCCCATGGGGCAGCTTCTTGTCGAGCACGTCCACGGGGCCGCAGTGCGCGTCGGCGTCGAGGAAACGGCATTCCCGCATCGGCAAGAGGGCTACAACTTCCTGATCCTGACTCAATGGCTGGATGCCGCGATGACCGATCGTTGCATCGCCTGGACGCGCGATACCTACGCTCAGATGGAGCCTTTCGCGGCGACTGGCAGATACGTGAACTATCTCGGGGATGATGAAGGCATTGATCCCGTTCCCGCTGCCTACGGATCCAATTACCGTCGTCTTCGTGAGCTGAAGAGCAAATACGATCCCAAGAACTTCTTCCGCATGAATCAAAACATCAGGCCATTAGTCTGACTGAAATCGTGTGCATGGCCCAAAGGGGACGGTGTTGTATATGCCCGACAGGCGATGGCTAATTTCTGCTCGTCCTTTTCTTGCACGCACAGCGCTCGCAATTCAGTACTAAGGCGTGGCCTCCGCTGGCGCGGGTCGGGGACTCGTATCGATGAAGGCGATAAAACTCCCCGCGCTGCGGTTACCGCGGCCTTCTACGTGTCACCGGCTGTGCCGACGGCCGTGCCGTGGTTCCGGTGGGCGGCTCTTGGCCGTGAGCGCAAGCGATGCGCTGCAAGGCAAAGACGGATTCCGGGACCGGCGAGATCGAAAGTTGCTACCATAGCAAGTTCGGCGAGCGTGGCGAGGCTCGGCTTGCATTCTGCTGGTCTAAATGCGGCGTAACTTGTCGCCCCTGGAGCCGGCGCCCTAGAGGCGAGGCGCTCAAGCATATTGCCAAGTTCTATGCCATCGAGAAGGACATCCGCAGCCGTAGCGCCCGAGGAGCGCCGCCTCGTTCGACAACCGAGAAGCTTACGGCTCGCCGACCCGTCCCAAAAATAGTTGCGACAAACTCGGCTTGATCAGCCAGGGTAAGCTGGCCGATGCCATCCGCTACGCCCTCTCACGCTGGGAGGGGCCGTCGAAGGTGGCGGTATCGACCTAGACAACAACGGGGGCCTTGATGATCGAAGGGAGATTTTCAGAGCGTGTCCGGCGTCTTCAATTCGTGCCTGACCTGTTCCTCTTTGAGCTGGCGCTCGGCCTCCTGCCAGAACTCGTCCCGACGTCCTTCAGGCCTGCCGGCCTCTTCCCAGAGCTTGTAGGCGCGGGCGCGGATATCATCGTCATGGACGTGAGCCATGCGAACCTCCCGATGAAGCACGGCCTCGCCGTTGGGGGCTGGTGGGGTTAGAGCCAAGGGCCGTGCAGGCCGGCTGTCGGCGGGAAATCCGGCCTGCGGATTCAAGTCGTCGGATCGACGACGGTTCCAAACCCCTGGTGCCGTGTGCGTTGAAGTCTGGTCGTTGCCCGTCCACTCCCTTTCAGCACGCAACCAGAACTCCAGATCACGTCCTTCCGGCCGGCCCGCTTCCAGCCACAGCACAAAGGCACGGCTGCAAGTTTCCTCGCGCCGAATTGACACCTGCAACTCATCGAGCCTGCCCTTGATCACCTTCGCGAAGCTTTCGAGCCGCTCCACGGTGGCAACGTCGCAAATCAACGGGATCATGCGATTGGCCAGTTCGAGCTGATGTTGCAGCCTCTGAAGTTCGTCCCGGTGGCCCACGATGTTGCTCCGATTGGCTATATGACGCCGGAGCCCGCGGAATGTTCGATTAGCACGGCCGTCCTTGCGTAGTTCGCAAGACCATCGGAAAACAATTCGGGAGGATGCGATGCCGTGCAAACGTCCGGCCGCCCGGCCCCGATGCTCAGCTCGACCTGCATCGTGCAGATCGGAGAGAGAGAGACTGGAGCTACAGCTTTGGCTCAACGATCCTCGCTATCGTGAGACGGCCGATTTCTTGTCGGCGCTGCCTGAGGATTGCCGCCAGACAAATCATTGGCGCATTGCCCGGTGCTTGATAAAGCCTTCCGCGAACCGGCCTATCTCAAAGCTGCAACCATGTCGCTGCAAACAGCGCTCGTGATGGATGGCTTGGTAGCCGCAATTTGGTGACAGCGTGCCGCCATCGGCTGGCTATAGGTCGGGTACGGTGGCGGCGGCCTGTCGCGTTCTTGCCTCCCAACGACCAGGACCGCCGAATCCTCATCCAAAATAGGAACCGGCACAAACGATGCAAGCGGTGAGGCAGCGCGTTCTGCATCTGCACATGAGCGAATCTCTGGTTGTGGCTGGATTATATCACAGCCCTGCCGCGTCGATCCGGAGGGCCACTCGGTCAACTACTGGCACGAACCGGCGTCGGTCTTGATCCAACCGCCTAGCTTTATATGTTGGGGCAGGAAGCGGGACACATGATGGACACATGGTCTCCCTTGCGAAAAAGCGCTAAGTTATTGAAACCAAAGAACTAAGCTGGCGTGGTTCAATGGTAGAACGGCAGCTTCCCAAGCTGTCATCCGCATTAGTGGGGCAGCTAGATCTTCCATAACATTCGATTTGCGAATGCGGCGCGGCGGGCCGGCGCCGTGGAAGCCACTTATTCAATGAGAGAGCGTTTCCTGTCTGCCTTGCGCGATAGAAAACTTTTGCTCGCGCTCCTGCCGCGAGTATCCGGCGCAGAAGCTCCTGAAATGGAAGGTAGCGGAGCCTTTGATAACCTCGCGACGACAACCTTCGAACTGGAATGTACGAGCCCTCAGCGGAGCGAGAGAGATTCAAACCGGTACAAGGCGCTATTTTCCGGTGGCGGAGTAACAGCGGTTCGAAACGAGGCAATAAGGTGTGGGGCCCCGTGTCAGAACCAATTGACGACCGGCATACAAAGAACCTCCATAAGACATTTCACTAATGACTTGACTTTGCCATCAGATGAATCTCCTATGGACGTAGTTTGAGGACCGAGTCGGTGGCAACGCCGGGGGAACTTTGTAGCAAAACCGCGGAGCTGTTGGGCTTCCCACCAAACACTACCTTAGTTGCCTGGCGGGCATTGAGGGAGGACGGTCGAGTCACGACCGGTGGCAGGGGCAAAAGCGCTTCTCACTGCGTGCCCTCAGACGCAGCGAATTTGTTGATCGCCACCATCGGGAAACTTCCGTTGCAAAGCTATCTGAAAAGCTGGGAGCGATTTTCGGGTTTAACCTGCACACGGATAAACCAGCGACGGAAATATACGATGGGAGAGATAGGAGAGATCAGCACGTTGAAACAGGGTCACTCCTTTCAAGAGGGTTTGACTGCGCTGATTGCGTCCGCCTTGTCGGGAGTACTGCAAAACTTTCCCAATCCAACGAAGATTCAAGTTGATTTTCACGGTCCCACACCCCGCGCATCGATCAACATATTAGGCGATGTCAGTATTTTCATTCGCTACGATGACCCTACTGAAGAATTGTCAGACGTCCAGCCCAATCAAGCCGGAGACCTTGAACAATCAATCAATATCAGCGGCAAAACAATCTTTGGCCTTGGTGAGTTTCTCCGGAGGGAGGCGACTACAAAGTGAGAAACTCTCCATTGAGCACGTACAATTTCGGCGGCGGCTTTCCTGTGGAGCTTTGCACCAACCGCGATCGCACCCATTCAGCCAGCGAGACGGCGCCCAAGTTCAAGTACAATTACGACCAAACTAACCCTCTCAAGCTCGAAGTGTAATGGCACGCCAGTTCGCGCTTCCCCCAACACTTCCGCCTCGTTTGATCGGTCGCGAGGCCGCTGCAGCTTACGTCTCGGTTTTGCCGGGAACATTCGATGCGATGGTGCGGGACAAGCGAATGCCACCTCCTCGGCGCCTCACTGAGGGGCGCAAGGCGTGGGACGTTCGGCTGCTGGATCAGGCTATTGATGGGTTGCCGTTGGACGGCGAAGACGCCGGCGCGTTGAACGATGGCTGGGATGATTAGCTATGCGTCGAAAGTTGCCGCCGAATGTCGAGAAGAACGTCGTCAAGGGACATGTCTACTTGTCCTATCGCGTCGGGAAGGGGCCACGGATTAAGCTCCCCGGTGACCCTAATTCAGACGCCTTTAAGATGGCTTACGCAGCTGCTGTCGCCGGGCACGCGTCGACCAGTCCGGCGATCGCAAGGGATCAGCCTCGCTCCATCGGCGCGCTCGTCACGTCCTATCTGAACAGCGATGCGTTTGCGTCGCTCGGCGACGGTAGCAAGAGCGGATATCGTAGTCGTTTGGATCAGATAAGGCGTGATCACGGCCACAGGGCAGTTGCCGGCCTCACCAAAGACCGGATCGAAGAGAAGATCCTCAAACCGCTCCATAATAAACCCGGCGCAAAGATCGACACGCTCAAGAAGCTTCGAATCTTGATTCGTCATGCAAAGGACGATCTGAAATGGCTCGCCGTCGATCCGTCCGCCGGCATTAGGCGCGGGAGGTCGAAGGAAATTCGAGCTTGGACGGATGCCGAGATGGTCGCCTTCGAAACGCGATGGCCCTTTGGAACGAAGCAGCGCGCAGCATACGAACTGATGCTCCACGTCGGCACGGCGCGCGTCGACACGCACCTGACAACCTGGGTGCAAGCCGATGCCGACGATTTTGAGTACACTAGACGCAAGACCGGCGTGCCTGTTCTCGTCGAGAAGGCGCAGTCGCTTCGTGCGGCTCTCGCAGCGCTTCCGCGCAGACACGTTTGTATTCTGACCACTGAATGGGGCAAGCCATTCACTGTGGATGGCTTTAGCGGTTGGATGCGCGATGCAATGACTGACGCCGGCCTTCCGCTTGATTGCCGGCCACATGGCCTACGCAAGACCTTTGGCCGCCTCCTCGCCGACGCGGGCGCGACCGCTCATCAAATCATGGCTGCACTTGGCCATCTCACTCTGGCCGAAGCTGAACGTTACACGCGCGAAGCTGATCGTCGACGCGGGGGTCGGCACGCGATCCAGAAACTAGAAGACTACAAGGCGAACAGAATTCCCCAAACCTCTTCTGCCAGTTTGGGGAAAGAGGCAAAAACCATAGGAAATTCAAAATGAAGAGAAAACCCTTGGCGCTCCCTAGGGGAATCGAACCCATGTTTCAGCCTTGAGAGGGCCTGGAGCTTCGTCTCCAAGCCACGACAATCCTAAATGGCCGACCCAGTTTTTTGCCTATCTTGGGGTAGCCGGATGGATTGCAAATTGTTCGTTTGTCCAATCGAGAAAGTGCATTTTGTTTCAATAGCTTTGATTTCCGTTACTCACCGGCGGAGTACAGAGGTCTGGAGAAAATACGGGCATTGGAGAAGGAGTTAGGCAGACGCGCGCTTTCTGAGTACGGTCCGCCAGCGAACCGACGAGCTAAATTAGCGGCAAAAGAGCGGTTCGATTTTTAGGGAGAGGACGTTCGAAACGTAAGGTGGCGGAGGGAGAGAAACCGGGTTCGAACCTTCTCCGCCCGCCGCTCAGAAACACCGCCGGGCGCGCCGCCTCCAAAGCCGTTTATTTTCAACATGTTATAAGTTTTGATTGGCTGGAGCGTGATTTACCGATCAGACGTGAGCCCATCCGAACGATCAAATCTATCGCCGGACGAGAGGGATACCATCGCGGTAGACGCCTGGCCCGCCAGCTGCGAAGTCCGCGTTCAAAAACAAGTCGCTCGCGGTGGAAATCTATTCGCCAATGCCAGGGCAGAGTTTTCATCAGTCTCCAACGCGATCTTTTGAGCTAGCATGATGTCCCCCGGCACCAGACGCGCGTTCGGCACGAAGCAATAGCAGCATAGGGGCTCTCCCTTTGCGTCTAGCACGTGCACGTTGGCAGCCGCGCCATAACTAATGCGGTAGATTCTGCCGGTGTGGCTTCCGACTACATCGAAGTGTTGATATAGCTTGAATTGTTCCAGCTGCCTGGGTGAAAGCCATTGGCACAAAAGTCGACGGCCCCGGGCTTCCGGAGAATTTTCTCCAAGAAAGTTCGCATAGACCTCGTAGAGAGCTCTCAATCGATGGCTCGATCGCCCTCGCGAGCCAAACAGAAACATCGTTCTCTCTAGCCCCCCACCAAGCGCGGAAAGAAGAGGGTCTCTTCGGCTGTCGGGTCAAACGCACGAACTAAATCGATTCGCCCGGTCCCTTGCGCGTCGCTGCCGTAAATCCCTTGCCGGTCAGTTCCTGAAAACGCTGCTCGGCCTGAGCCACCGATTCAAGATCGAACCGATCGAATTCATGTCGGCTGTCACCGTTCGCGTCCATGATGATTTGGATAGCCATCGCGCTCCTCCTCGTTCCCCGGACTCTGTTAACGGAGGGCGCTGCACTCCTGTTCCTATTTGCGACAGGCGTTCTTCATTCCACACGGCGCTCCCTCAGCTCCCCAGCACTCACGTTCGGTCGACACCAGGGCTGAGTCCAGTCTTGGCGGAATCAAATCGCGTCTGTATTGAACGGTTCCTCGCGCTTCACGACGCTTCCACTTCCTAACATTTGTTAGACTAAACGGGCGGTTGAGCCGACTGAGTTACATAACCTATGTGAGTGTCGACGATGGACCGCGGCCGCTAGGCTAACTCGAACAATCGAGAATGCGGGAGGTTCGCGATGAAGCATCGACGGCGTTTCAAACAAGCCACCACACTGCATGATCGACTAGCAAAATTCGCAAAGGACATGCGCGAGCGCGCCGAGGTTTTGCCGCCCGGCAGCGAGAGAGACGAACTTATCAAACGGGCGCGCAATGCCGAAGCTGCGGCACGGATCGATGCGTTGCTGCCACCGCCAAAGCTTCGATCAGCAACTTAGGAACTAGTCGCGATCGGCAGATTAGTATGCGCTACTTCAGCGCACGCATTCGGCCTTGACTGTAATTCGGAAGATCAGCTTCTCCCGGCGGTCTCTGACCTCCAAACTCCAAGCGCCACCCGGAAGCAGGTTGCTCTCAATATCCCGGGTCAACCGTGTGGCCGTTCGCCAAGCCGCTCTATCGTCAGGCAGGTCTTCCCCGACGTTGTCCCGGTAAGGGTAACCATTCTCAATGTCAAAATAGTACCGCGACATAATTCTTGAACACGATTCAACTAAGTTAGTTTCATGGCCGGCGTCGGTTCTTCCTCGGCCATAGCGCTGAAAGAAAATTAGTACACCTCAAAATCTCCTGGCCCTCGGCAGCGAGGCGGCGCTCGAGCTTCGCGCGCGACGTCTTCGGACGCGTCCCTTGACCAACCCTCCGCCGGGCCACTCGGCGAGCTGGGGCAGCGGAGGAACCGGGGCATCCACCTTCTCGGCCGGCACTGTCTCTATCGCCCGGTCGACCAGGGGCCGCGCCTCCATGAATTCCAGGACTGCATGTCCCTTGGCGGTGATCTTCCAGCCGCCGTTTTTGCGCTCAATCAGGCCTTGCGCGAAGATGTCGAAGTCCGGCACGCGCGCAGCAAGCCGCTTGGTGCGATCAGCCCAGTCCCGACCGCTCGTCGCCAGGATCGCCATGTCGCGTTTGAGGTCGGCCATGAGGGCGAAGCCGTCAGGATAGGCCACCAGGATCTTCAGCACCGTGACCTGGAAATTCACCCCCGCCCCCCGGCCGGTCAGCGCCACATGGTTGGCGCTTGCGAGAGAGCTTGGCGCCCGACCTGCTTGAGCTGCTCCGGTGACGTGTCGCCTCTGGTCGCGGCTTCCAGGATTTTCGAAGCCACGTGGGTACGGGCGCCGGTCTCGGCCTGGGAAACGCTTTCGCAGACTTCGTCCAGGACCGCGCGCAAAATCGCGGTGGTAGCAGGATCGAACATGGGGGACCCCCAGAAGAAAGAACTATCGTAACGCAATCGCTCGGGCGTCGAATTCAACAATGTTAAGAAATCTCTAGGAATCTACATCCCGGCTCGGATTTGGCAATAGACTCAGAATGCGTCGCGCCTAGAACGGCCTCAGGCTGGCCCGCTTGAAACGCCGGCGCGGACCTGGACCTTTCGCACCGCGGCATAGATCGTTTTAGCGCTCTAGTCGAGAAACCGGATGATGGTTCGAGCGGTCGAGAGCGTGCACCAGCTCGTCGCTGTCGAGTACGGCCTGCAGGCGCCGCAAGGTCTGTACAAGATCCAAAGAGCCCAGTCGATCCTCACTGAGAATTCGTCGAGCGTCCACGATCGCGCGATAAAGGACATCCTGGTCGGGGCTATTCATTTTCGGCGCTCCAAACACAAACCAATCCCGCCGGAGGGCGGAACGTTCCCAGGTTCTCCCTGCGATGATCGTCGACTTTCGGCGAAGCGAGAAAACTCGGAAACATTCGCAGCAGGGTGGCTTCGGCATCGAACATTGGAGCGTGGACGGCGGTGTCGGCGAGGAGCTCGCGCCGGTGCGGCAAAATGGATCAGTGGCCGCATGCGCCGGGAAAGCGGAGGAACGAGCACCTGCCGATCTCACTTGTCTTGCATCAATCTTTCGTGGAGGAGAATGACAATGGAAATGGAAAGGCGTGAAACAGGAACGCTGATCGGTAGCGACAAGGTCGAAGGCACCACCGTCTATGGCGCCGACGCCCAAAAGATCGGCTCGATCGAGCGCGTCATGATCGACAAGGTCAGCGGCCAGGTGTCGTACGCGGTTCTCGGCTTCGGCGGCTTCTTGGGCATCGGAGACGATCACTACCCCCTGCCATGGCAGTCGTTGAAGTACGACACGAGCCTTGGCGGGTACCGAACCAATCTCACCGCCGACCGGCTCGAGGGCGCGCCAAAGTACGGCAATGACAACGATTGGAATTGGGACGACCCGGGACGGGCGCGAGCCGTGAACGACTACTATTCCGGGTTCTAGCCGATGCCGGCGACCTAGATCGCACCGCGCCACATGCTGTTGCGGTTGCGGGGACCCGGAATCCCAAGGCACTTCGGGTCCCCCCTTTGTAGACTGCTCGAGCCACCGGCGCCCTCAGTGAGCTTTCCGTCCATCTCCGCACCGCTGCATCTTGGAGCGGATCGATCCTGTCGCAGTATGCGCACAGGTATTGGCCGGGCCGCTGCACGGCCTCGTCGGCCGCGGGCTTCCGACCGTCAGCAATCTTGCCCAGCAATGGCGTACCAGGATGAGAAGGCCTCGCAGGGCCGATGCGACCTGCATCAGAAAATCGATGCGATGCGAACCGAGATGCAGAAGCTGGACGCTCTCGTCAAATCCGCCGTCAAGGACATTGCGCAGATGAAGCCGACTGTGGATGCGGTCGAGAACGCCAAGCAGCAAGCGGTGGGCGCGCGGATCCTGGCGCGCCTGTTATGGGGCGGAGCGATCTGCATCAGCGGCGGCGCCGTCTGGGTGGTCGCCAACCATGTGAAGATCACCTTCAAATAGAACTTGGCTGGATGCTCGTAAACTGGCCGGATGCCCGCTCAAAAGCCAACAGCGGCGGAAAAGCGGACATCGGGCGAGGTCGCAGAAGGGCCACAAGCGGACCCGCCACCGCCAAGTCGCATCAAGTCAAACCAAAACGCGCGCACAAATCAGGGACACTCTCGAAATCCATATCCAATTCATATTTCTGAAGAAGCGGGGCAGCTTTTATTCTGTCGGGCCAAATTTCGCGCAATTCGCGAAAGTAATTTTCGAAACCGCCGGGTGAAATTACTTCGATGATTTCGCACGGAGTGTCGCCCGCGTTCCAGAACGTATGCCACTGCCCTCGCGGCTTGAACACCCATGTGCCCGGTTCGGCTGTGACAACATCGTCGCCCAGCAGCGCCCCAAAGGTGCCGGTCAACACATACGAATGCTCGTCTTCGCGGTGGTGACGGTGCAAGGGCGCCGCCAACGTGCGGGGCGGCAGCTGATGATGAATTACGGAGAAGCGGCCGCCGGTTTGAGGACCATCGATCTTCCATTGCGTGCCGAGGCGCCCAGAGTGAAATTTCTCACCGGCCGCAAACGGAATCAATAGTGGACCGGATAGAAAAGGGGATCGACCCGAGAACTCACGTTCCATGTTATCTCCCTTATCGTGTGTGGCGCATTCACGTTAAAGCATTTCTTGAATAATGTCTGCTGCGGGTCTTGGCCGTGTAAAAACACGCTTCCCAGGGAGGTCGGAGAGAAGCCAAGACCGGTTCGGTCTCAGGCCGCGATCGCAGCCATCAGCGGCTTGGTCCCGACGATGTTCATGACCCGCGTCAGATTGTAGGCGAGGACCGAGAGAGCCATCTCGGCGGCTACTTTTGGGAGCGTTTTGGTGAGGAAATGTGTCGCCCCCATGCGGGCTTTCATCGTGCCGAACGGATGCTCGACCGTCTCGCGACGCTGGCGCATGGCTTGTGGGTTTGCATCGAGGCGCTGCTGCACAGCCTCGAGCAGATGCTCGTGCTCCCATCGCGTAATCCGCCGCTCTGGCCCGGTCGTGCATTGCGATTTGAGCGCACAATTTTGACAGGCCGTGGTCCAGTAGCGCCGCAGCATCTTGCCGTCTTCTTCGTTTGTATATCGATACGGCAATCGCTCCCCAGCTGGACAGCGATAGGCGTCCTCCTCTGGCAAATACGCAAAGTCCTGCTTACCGAAGCGCCCCTCCGATTTGGCGCCCGACGTCTGCGGCTTGGGCAGAGTTACCGTGATGCCGGCCTCGTGGCACGCGAGGATCTCCGTGCTGCTGAAGTAGCCGCGATCGGCAACGGCCTCGAGCGTCTCAGCCTTGAGAACACCCTTCGCTTGCTTGGCCATGTTGGCAAGTTGTGCCCGATCTGAGCCGCTGTTCGTTACCTCATGCGCCACAATCAGATGGTGCTCGGTGTCTACGGCGACCTGCACGTTGTAGCCGACGACGCCGGAACCGCGACCGCTCGTCGCCATCGAACGGCTGTCGGGATCGGTCAGTGAGATTTGCTGGTCAGGCGACGCGAGCATCTGCTTCTCGTAAACGGCAAGCTTGCCCATCTCCTCCTTCAGCTTCGTCAGCTTCTCGGTAAGCCTCGTTATCTTCGCGGCCAGCGCCTCCGTCGGCTCCTGTCGATCGGCCGTGTCAAGTTGGCTCAGATAGCGCGCGATGCTCTCCTCCAACTGAGCACGCCGCCGCTCCACCTTGGCGCGCGTGAAGTTCCTGTCCCGGTTGTTCACGGCCTTGAACTTGCTGCCATCGATGGCGACGCTCGCCGTCGCGAGAAGGCCCATCTCACGGCAGAGTTCGACGAAGCGCGCACATACCTTGCGCAGCGCCAGGCCGTTATCTTTGCGGAAGTCCGCGATCGTCTTGTGATCAGGTGCGAGCCGCCCCAGCAGCCACATGACCTCGACATTGCGTCCGGCTTCTCGTTCGAGCCGCCGGCTCGACTGAACCCGGTTCAGATAGCCGTAAATATAAAGCTTAAGGAGAACAGAGGGGTGGTACGAGGGCCGACCAGTCGCCGCCGGCTCCACCCCCTCAAAGCTCATCTCCGCCAAATCGAGCGCATCGACAAACACGTCAATCACGCGGACAGGGTTGCTCTCGTCAATGAAATCATCGAGGCATTCGGGCAACAGCGTCCATTGCCCACGATCCGCCTCTTCAACGAAGCGCCTCATCAATTCCCCCGCAGAATCACGGGAGAATCATATCAGCAGCACCGCGTTTTCACACAGCCAGGGTCAAAGGCTGCCCTCTCGCGGCCGCATCACATTGGTCGGCGCAACGCTCGGAAGCAGACACCGGGGCGCTCTTCAAGGCGGGCAGCAACGGGCCATTAGCGAACTTGGGCCAAATCCACGGAATAGGCGCTAAGCGATCTACGACATCGTTCAGGTGAAATGGTTCCCAGAGACCAGGCAGCCCTGTTGACGCGGAGCTTTTAAAGCCCCTTAGTTTCCAATGTCGCCGGGCGATTGGAGCGGCGAAGGCACGGTTGTGACTGCTTATCGGTTTTTCGTTGATGGAACGCCTCCTTTACCTCCTGCCGCCAAAGCCTCAAACTGTGGCGTTACGCTACGGCGTCTCAGCGCTCCTAATGGCGTGCAGCCTCGGCGTATTCGCAGCGATGGAGGCGCAAAGCGGATTTATCGGCCTGTATATTCTGTTACCCGCGATCTTCCTCGCGGGTCTGATGTTCGATCGGGGCAGCGCATTCTTCGCGACCCTCCTGGCGGTGGCAGGCGTGTTGTGGGTATTGCGTTTGCAGTTGTCGTCCGCGCTCGCTCTCCCGCTGCTCTTCTTTACCTTCATAGGGATTGCTTTTGCCGCGTTCGCGGAACTCCTTCGCAAAGAAATGGAAAAGGTCGTTGCCTCAGAGCGGTCAAAGACGCTCTTGCTTCAGGAGGTCGCGCACCGTACCAAAAACAACCTAGCAATGCTCAGCGCAATGGTGCGCTTGCAATCTCGCACCCTCGGTCAAGAGGCATCCGACGAGCTGGAAAAGACGTCACAACGCATCCAAACCATGGCCGAAGTGTACGACCACCTTATGCTGCGCGACGAGACAAAGATCGTCGACCTGAAGGAGTACATCGGCAACATCGCGCGGAGGCTTATGGCGCTCAGCGGCGACAAGCCAGTCGCAGTACGTTGCGAACTAGACGAAGCGTATGCGCACAGCGAGGTCGCGGTACCTATTGCGATTATCATCAACGAATTGGTTACTAATAGCATCAAGTACGGCTTTCCCGATGACCGACCGGGGCAAATCCTCATTACGCTCCACACGAACGACGAACTGGTGATCTCGGTCTCAGACAATGGCGTCGGAATGCCGGGGCATGAACAGGCGAGAAAGGGCTTCGGTTCGAAGGCAGTAGCGCTATTGGTTCAACAGTTAAACGGCAAGCTAGTGTACGAGGATGCACAGCCGGGTTGCCGCGTGCTACTTCGGATGCAGAAGCCGAAGCTATAGCCACGGCAAGTGCGGTCGGCTCGCAGTATTTGTGCGTTGCTACAGTATCTCGGATGACCGGTTTGGGTCAAAAGCGCGGATTCAAAGATAGACAAAAGAGGTCCGCTCTACGCCCAACTGCCGACGGACCATTCGATCACGGGTCCCTCTGGCATTTGATTCATGCGGGGGTAATTCGCACCCCGGCCTCGCGGCAGCCGGAGGCTTCGAAAAGTTAGGTTGACAAGGTTGACACTGGTTGACGCTGCGGTTGACGGGACGAGATGCCAGATCTTGTGGGGTTCATTTCGAGTGGATCAGTTCAGTGAACTGCTTTCGAAAATCGTCGCGAAATTCGGGAGGAGGAGGGTGCAGTCAGGACTGGTGATTGATGGTCAGGAGCAATGACAGAGCAGGTTGAATTGAACGACATGAGCGTGGCCGGAACTTCTCGCTCGCACCAGTCAGTCGCTAGCTGCAAACCCCCTCAATGCCGCCCAACTGGCTTGTTAGCCCTAGCTGGCAGCTAGGGCTGCATGTGGACGCGCCGCGGGACCGGCTGGGCGTGCGTCCAGGCTGTGATGGTCGGCACCCATTGCAATGGCCGGCTCCCCCGAGTTGGCCCGGCGGACGCATGAGCATTAGCCCTTGCTGACTGCTAGGGCTAGTTGCCGGAGAACGAGGGGTGGGTGGTCGATTCCTCTGCGCCTCCTCCCCCGCGCGGACCGGCCGCACTCTGTCGCGAAATTAGGTAGGCGGAGGTTGGAGAATGCCGGTCGACGTTGATACCCCAAGAGGGCGAAGTGCTCGCGCGTGGATTTCGCCTAGTCGACCACCTCCACGTCGACGTGCGCGATGCCAGGTCCGACCAGGCCGAGTTCGCGCGCCGGGGCCAGTGCCAGGTCGAGGACGCGCCCACGGACGAAAGGGCCGCGATCATTGACAGTGACCACGACCGACCGGCCGCCGCGCGACACCCGCAACTTGGTACCGAACGGCAGGCAGCGATGCGCGGCCGTTGGCAGTCGATGGTCGAAGCGCACACCGGAGGCCGTGCGACTGCCGCTTTCGTTGGAGTAATAGGAAGCCACGCCGGAAAAGGAGCGCTCGCACGCCGTGCCAGGGCCGACAAACAGGCATAGCAGCGCCATCGCCACGAACGGCGTTTTCATAAGACCTCTCTCGGGCTTGGAATTAGCAGCCGTCGTTGATCGAGGCGCGGGTTGGGACGCTCTCGAGCACGATCCGGCCGATCGTCCAGACGGTCAGGCCAGCTGTCACGGCCGCAGCGACAGCGGCGGCCAGACGGCCAATGGTCTCAAACGAGCGAAGTTCCTAGCAGTCCAAGGGACGCGGCTCGAACCGAAGTTCGTGGCTGACATCGAGTACCGAGCTACCTGCTCGCGCGTGCCGACGGAGTGATCGAACAGAGCCTTCTTGTTGCGGCGCATGTGTCCGGTATTGGCCTCGTGGTTGACCTTAGCTCAGAGCGCTACGAGGTCTGCTTCCGAGCGTCGCGCAAGCTGCCGATGGGCACCGAAGCAGTCAGAAGCCCGTGCTGTACGCGAGGCCGGCTCCTCCTTCGAGAGGAAATGCCGATAAGACGGCGCGACATTTTTTTGGCACCACTGCGATCTGGCCGATGGCAGCGATTTCTGGGCGCCGGGGGGCGCGAGCGACGTGGAAGGCCCTCCACGCATGGAAAGATTCACGTCGCGGCCGAGAGAGATGAGCGGGATGGAAGGCGCGAACCCGCAGCTTACGTTCAGTTGCAGTTTTCGATGACGCTCGTCCCGCCGCCGCTCGTTGCGCCAGCTGTCCTGTTGCCCCAAGCTTCGAGCCGACAACCCTGTCGGACCGGACGGCAGCCCGCACTGTTGCAATAGATCTGCCCCGTCGCCTGCGTCTTCGCTGGCGCGGACTCGGTTTTCTTCCGCTCATCGTCGCGCTGCCTGGAGTCCTCGCGGGTTGCGACCGGCTTCTTCTCCTCGATCTTCTCGCACTCGTTGTCCTCATTCACCCGATAGCCGGCGCGGCACGTGATCTTGACGCATTTGTCGCCATCCGCCCGAAAGCCGCGGTCGCAGACCAACGGGCAGACGCGGCCCTGCTTGGCCTTCAGTGCATCCAACGCATCGAGGCTCGCGAGCTTCACATCAAACTTGGTGCCGGCATATTTGTTGAACTGCGTGAGCGAGCGTTGCGAGGTCGCCGTCCACTCGCCATCAGCGGAAGAGGTGAGACAGCCGACGCGCCGCAATTCCAGCTGCACGGACTTCGCCAGATCGGCGCCCGAGAGACTCGACGAAGGTGTCGGCGAGAGCGCGGCCACCTTCTGGTTCTCGGGCTCCGGCGCGACCTGTCGGTCGGCGGCGGCCTTCTCGGCACTCTGTTTGGCCGCATGCTCGGCAGCCTGCTTCTCCGCAGCCTGCTTGGCGGCAAGCTCGGCCTTGGCCTTGTCCGCCGCCTCTTTCTCCGCGAGCGACTTTGCAGCTGCAGCTTCCGCCGCCTTGCGCTTCTGCTCGGCGGCTTCCGCCTTGGCCTGCTCGAGCGCTCTCGCCTTCTCCGCGGCGATTCGCGCCTCTTCGGCGGCTTTGGCCGCGGCGGCCGCCTTTTCCAGCTCGGCCTTCTGCGCACGCTCGTGGGCAAGCCGGGCTTTCTCCTCTTCCGCCGCCCTCGCCTTCTCGGCAGCCACCGTACGCGTCTCCTCGGCCGCGATCCGATTCAACTGGCCCTTGGCGAGCTCGGTGTAGAAGCCGCTGGGGTAGCGGGCAAGAAACACATTCCAGATCTCGCGCGTGCCCAGCTGCAGCGCCAGCTCGTAGTCGCGTCGAATTTCCGCATCCGGGTTGGCCTGCGGGCCGGTTGCGACCGGCTTCACCGCGACCAGCGGCACATCATCGCCGCCGAGCGAGCCGTAGACGTAGGGCTCCTGCTTGTAACCGGTGCTCTTCAAGACATCATCGCGCACGAAGCCGAAGGCCTTGCGCAGATCGAGCCCGGGCTTGGGGAGGTGGTCGGCCAAGGCGGCGGCAAACGGACTGTTCCTGGAATCGCCGTCCGAGGCGGTGGAGCCGGCCTTAGCGGCGAAGGCAACCATCGTGTTCGGGCTGGTCGGCTCGACCTTGGCAAGCCCGCGTCCGATCGAGCGCGAGGCCACCGTCCGCTTCATCGTCTTGGCGAACGGATTGTCGCGGCAGGCATCCAGAATGACCAGCCGAAGCTGTTTGGCGGGCTCGATCGCCACCAGCAAGCGATCCAGCGGGAAGGCCTCGTCGTAAACGTCGGTGTCGGTCTCCAGCATCGCATCGGTCGGCACTAGATAGTTACTGCCGTCGACCTCGATGCCGTGGCCCGCATAATAGATGACGGCAACGTCGGCATCCCGGGTTTTGCCGCCGAACTCGCGCAGCGCCTTGCGCATGTCGGCCGCGCTCAAATCCTGCTTGACGTCGACGGCATCGAAGCCGGCCCGCTTCAGCATGCCGCCGATCAGGCCGGCATCATTCGTCGGGTTCGTCAGCCGCGGCACGCTCTTGTAGGCGGAATTGCCTATAACGAGCGCGACCCGCTTCTCGGCATGCGCCGAACCGCAGGTGAGCAAGAGGGAAATCAGTAATAAAACAACAGACCGAAAACGACTCACCGCAGTCCCCCGGAATGCAATCTTGGCAGACTAGCCGGAGCATGGCCGAAATCAAAATGCCCGCTCTGTGATGTCTATCACAAATGATCCCGTCTTATACCCCTACTCTGGTGGGCATTGGTCCGGAGGACGGAATCAACGTTAATCGCGCTCTGGTCGCGGTGGGCTTCTCCCTTCGGCCAGTTTACGGAGCGGTCCTAGACAAGGCCTTCACAGTCCTGGTCCGCAGGAGGTGCAGCAGGGGACCCTCGGTTCGGCTTTGTTGCTGCTCTGGCGGGTGCCTGTCACATGAACAACGTCCTCTTAGGCTATTCGATCGATCGTCAATTCGAGCGCAAGGAAGCAGTTCGGCTCGTTCGCTTGGCATTGAGTGTCGATAATAGCGATCCAGAAACGCTAGCATTGGCTTGCGTAACCTTGGCGTTCGTTGCAGGCGATTACGAAAGTGCGGTCGAAATGGCAGACCGGGCGGTCGCGCTCAACCAAAATTCATTTGAGGCATGGCACGCTAGAGGCTGGGTCTATTTTCTTGCTGGGTTGCCGCAGGAAGCGGTCCGGAGCTTTGAACGTGGCATTCGGATGAGCCCGATAGACCCACGGCTACACGTGTCGCTTACTGGGATGGGGATGGCCTTTATTGAGCTTCGTCGCTTTGACGAGGCCATCGTGGCCGGGAAGAAAGCGCAACGCCAGAACCCCTCCTATTCGTCCGCATACGTGTGCCTCGCGTCCGCTTTGGCCCATCTCGGGCGTGACGCTGACGCGCGGGAGGCGGTGGCTCGTCTGCTTGAGGTCGATCCCACCTACGGTATATCCGTGAGGATAGGTCGGGCGGGGCAAACAAACGCGAAGCTGATAATTGAGGGTCTTCGGAAAGCGGGGTTGTCTCCAACTGCACCGAGGTGATCGAATGACGGCTTTTGGCCCGAAGCCGACGTCTGATCGAAATGCTCGCAGGTCTGCTGATCGCGTCCAAGCGGACATCGGTCATTGCCCGACTTCTTCCATAACATTTCATTTGCGAATGATGTCCGGTGCTCGGGCAGGAGCAGGCGTGCCAGTACTATCTTCAAAGGCGCCTTTTGACCCTAGCCAGACTTCGTCATAGGCCGCCGCTCGCATCTCGCCGTCTGCGTTTGGAACCGAAACCTTTTCTAGCCTGAATGATTTACTCCCGGGGCTTCGCAAGATGCGAGGCATTCATGAACCCTCTCTCGGCGAGCGACTTGTTCCTTACGGTCGCGATCATGAGCGTCACTTTCCTGACCGAAATCACTCTTTTCATCTTGATTGGTATGATCTGAAAGAATCGCGCTGTGCGCAGCCGATGCGAAGGTCTAATTCTCCGTGAACTTGATGGTTGAGACAGGCCATCTTCCGTCATGATCTTTGATCGAAATCCGAGGCCCGTGCAATTCATCCAGCCAAACGTTCTCGACTGTGCCCGCCTTTCCGTCGGTAAGGACGACGGCTTTGCCGATCAATTCGGATTGCGCCGCACCGTACTCATTCAAAATATTTGAGGCACGGTGCTTCACCGATGGCATTGCGCCTCCACATGCGGCCGAGGCGTCCGTGCTGTTCTAGGACGGCTCAACGGCGACGTTTGTCCCAGCGCTCAGCACTGGGAATGATTGATGGCGACTGCTCTTCCAATTCGCGGAGACGGCCGATTTGCGCTCTGAGGCTCCCCGGTAATTCCGGCCCTTCTTTCAGGAACGCGCGCAGCCTTTCTCCAATTTCTTGAACGATTGCTCGGCTTTGCTTGGGATCTAGGTCAATGCGGTTGCGCATAAGAAGCCTCGTTCGGGTAAGAAAGCGCAAGCATCGGCGCCCACTCCTCCCGCAGCTCTCCCGCTTGCGAGCACCGCTGGCAATTCTGGAATGGAACCGGAGACCGCCTCTTTTGGCTATCTGCGCGAGCGCTTGTTTTTGAAAACAGCGGGCCCTGCAGTGAGGAACCCTTGGCTATCCGCGACATGCGCCGTGTAGTTAACGGCGAGCGACGGTCTCGTACTTCTAAAGTCTTGGCAGGAGCTTCCGTTCCCAAACTTTGGCCGCGCCGCCGTTCGGACGGGAATGGGGAAACAAAACAATTGGAGCGCCGGCCGACCATGAGGAACTTGCCGCGTGGATTAGATCGGGGCGCAACGTCACCGCGCTCGAACGGATTGACGAGGATGCTTACCGGACGGCGCGCAAGCAGGCGTTCCAAGGACTAGCGTCGAACAGTGCTCTCGGAACCATTTCTCGGCGTATCCGGTTAGTTCGTGGAGTCGATGGAGGAATTCGCCATGATGGAGGAATTCGCCATGAGGATCGAATATCTTGCTGCAATTGCGATAGTGGTCTTTGCCGCTGGTGCTGGACTGGCGGTCCATTCTGTCGGCTCGCTGCCGCCCGAAAAGCAGTCCACGCCTGCCGCCGCCCAATTGGCTACCCTGCTAGCTGAGTCCGTGGATCCGTTTTTGCATCGGTCCGGTGGCTAACGGCCGGCGCAACTCAAAAACGCATTGGCGCCGTTGCCTAAGTCATGGGGGCACGTCTCTTCCGGTATTTCCGATATTGCCTTTAGCGTCGATCTCAACCTTACCTTGGCGACGGCTCTTGTGGGTAGACCGGACGTGGTCGCGGTCATGACCGAATGACGCGAATGACCCGAAGCCGTCATACGGCATGCGCTGCATTTGCGACGCAACAAGTACGCCCATCGTGAGTCCGGCCACAATCGAGATATGATATTCTGCGCGACGTTGTCCTCAAGCCGTTGTGAGGATCGCAATGAAGCGGCGGGAGTTCATAGCGGCTACTGCGGCGCTGCTCGTTTCGCCACCACGCTTGCGGGCGCAAGGGCCGCCTCGCCGGATCGGTTTCTTGATCCCTTACTTCAAACAGTCAGGTCGCGACGCGTGGCGCAGCGGCTTGCGTGAAAAAGGCTGGATCGAGGGCAAGAACCTGCTCGTCGAGTATCGTTACTATGTCGAAACTCCGGATCGCGTATCGGCTCTAGCGGCCGAACTCGTCGCCCTCAACCCCGATCTGGTAATTGCCGTCGGGCCGCAAGCAGCCCTAGCCCTGAAATCGGCAACGGCCACCATTCCGATTGTCTTTGTGGCTGTGGCCGATCCCGTGGCGCTCGGCCTCGTCCAAAGCCTCTCGCATCCGGGCAGCAATATCACCGGCCTTACGACCTTGGTTCCGGGAGATTTCCTTGCAAAACGTATAGAAATCCTCCGGGAATTGGTGCCTGGCGCCTCAAAAATTGCACTCTTGGTCAATCCGAATAACCCACTCCATAGACTGGCGCTGGCCGAGGAGGCGCCTCGCGCGGCACGGAACCTGGGCGTCGCTCTGCTGATAGTTGAGGCGACCACGCCCGAGGAAATTGATGCCGCCTTTGCCTCGGCCGCCGCCCAGCACGCCGATGCTATAGTTGATGGTAATGATCCTCTGACCAATTCCCAGGGGCCGCGAGTGGTCGCACTCGCAGCGAAGCATCATCTGCCCGCGAGTTATCTTTTCCGACACGACGCGATTGGCGGATTGATCGTCTATGGCCCCGATGTGCCCGATCTATTTCGCCGTGCAGGCGGCTACGTCGATAAGGTCCTCAAAGGCACCAAGCCTGCTGATCTGCCGGTCGAGCAGCCGACCAAATTCGAGCTGGTGATCAACATGAAGACTGCCAAAGCGCTCGGCCTGACCGTACCACAGTCGTTGCTCGCTCGCGCCGACGAGGTGATCGAATAGAGACGCCGCTGCCGTGCATTAGTCCGCAATGTGGCCCTGAGGTGAAGTCGTGCAGAAGCTCACTGAGGTCCGCTATCACAGGTGAAGCGGATTCCACCCAGTAGGCTGTTGCAATCGCAGCTTTTCGAAGCGCCAGGTGTTCTGCAGCATCTCGGCATTCTGCTGGAACAGATTGGCGCTCACAGCCCGGCTCGTGGCATTTATCGGTGATGAGAACGCCGGTTGCGCTCCCGCCCCATTCTAACAAGGGAGCAGCGCCATGCGGCAGCAGCGACGCCGTCTCAAGCACATCAAGTCCCTTGAAGAAAGTCTCGCCGATGAGGCGAAGCGATTGCGCGAGGAAGCCAGATTGCTTGCACCTGGCGCGGTCCGCGACGCGATGCTCAGGAAGGCTCGGCAGGCGGAGACCGGAGCGCATGTCAGCGAGTGGCTGCGATCGCCCGGACTGCAACCGCCCAGGTGAGCCGTGGTAGATCGCGAATATCGCACCTTCATTGTCGGCCCTGATGGTCATGTGGTGGACCGTCATGATCTGGTGGGCGTGGATGAAGCCGAAGCAAGAGAGCGAGCCAGGCAGCTAGCCGGCGGACACGATGTCGAGCTATGGCAGCGTGACAAGAAGCTGGCGACGTTCCGCCATCAGCCGCTGCGGTAAGGCCGCCCGGCTACCGAAGGCCCAGATATTTCCAGCTACTGCGGAACGTTGATCCATACCGCATGTTTTCTTGATGGAGACGGAATCTTCGCGAGGAGCGAGACAGTCACCACCGCGGCCAGGGCGGTGTAACGCCCGCCCAGTCGCGGTCGTCCCCTTCCCTTCGCGAGTGAAACACAATGATCAGCCGCAAGCCCACCTATTTTCGCAATGCGCTGGACTTGAGAGACAAAGTGCAGGTCAAGGTTCTGCGCAGGCGCCTCAAGCTAACGGACGAACAATTCGCAAGCATAGTTCGCAAGTCCGGAAAATCGATCGCGGCGATCACCAAAGAAGCCGCCAAGAGCTAGGCGGGAAGCAGCGCACGGCGTCTCTGGCCATGGTACCCGCCGAGAGCTAATGGCTTTGCGGCATCTCAAAGACGAAGCTGGTCTCTTCTACGTTGGAGGAAACCTTCAGCATGCCACCATGCGCCTGGGCAATCTGCGAGGCAATATAGAGCCCAAGCCCCAGGCCCTGCTGACTGGGCCGCTCGCCACGCGTATAAGGCTTGAACAGATTGCCCATGGCTTTGTCAGATATCGGTGCACCATAGTTTGTGACGGCCAGCTCGAACACGCCATTGATCGTTCTCGCAGATACGCGTACGGGCTTTCCCTGATCTCCGTACATGATGGCGTTGCCCAAAAGATTGGAGAAGAGCTGCCCCATCTTGCCGCGATCGCAGTTGACGGGCTCTTCGATGTCGATTGAAGCTTCGATTGCGACGTCAGGCCAGACCGACTTGAGTTCGGCAATCACTTGCTCAAGGACGGGCGTCACGGGCTGCTTGGCGTCGCGGCTGATGGTCAAGCCGTCGCCCAGCCGTCCCCTGGCGAAGTCCATGATGTTGTCGACAAGGCTCGCCATGCGCAGAACCGACTTCTGAACCGTCAGGATGATCTCCGGCGCCTTCTCGGTACCCAGATTCTTGAGCAGGTATCGCATTCCCGCGTCGACGGAGGCGAGCGGATTGCGAAGGTCGTGGCCGAGAACGCCGATGAACTGTTCGCGGAGCTCTGCCGTTTTTCGTTCGTCCAGCAGGTCGGCCTGGCTGAGCCTGAGGTCCGCCTGACTTTGCTCAAGGCGCTGATTGAACTCGAGCTGGGCGGCGATCAGTTCGCCCAACAGCTGGAAGGAGCCGAGAATTTCGGGCTTGCCGAGGTCGCGCGGCTGGGGGTCGATCGCGCAAAGGGTCCCCCAGATCATTCCATTGCTCAGGATGATCGGGGCCGAAATATAACTCCTGAAGCCATACATCGCCGGCGTCGGGTGATTGCAGAAGGCGCCGTCGGACTGCACGTCATTGATGACGACTGTCTTGCCGTGCTGCCGGATTTCGTTGCAGATAGTGGTTTCGACCTGCAGCTCGCCCCCCTCCCGCAGACCGAAGTTGATGTTGTCCCGAACGGCGCAGCAAACCCATTGCCGGGACGTTACCCGGGCGATGGCAACGAAGCCCATGCCCGTCATCCTGCCGACGACATCAAGAATCTTCGGGACGGCACCAATCTGCTTGACGGCGTCGACTTCAGCCTCGATGTCAATCGTCATAACAGGCTCGAACTTGGCCTTAACTATCTGAAGTCAACGCGCGACGGTCATCAAAGTTCTGCGGAACGAACAGGCCGGCCGGAGGTTAGCTGCGGTTATGCCGGAGCGAAAGTGGCCGAATCCGCAAAGCGCAAAGACATAGTTTTGGTGGTTGAGGATGACGTGCTGGTGCGTATGAATACGGCTGATGTGATCCGCGATCTCGGCTTCTCGGTCCTGGAGGCTGTTGATGCCGATCAAGCGATCGCTCTTCTGGAATCCACGCCTGCAATAACGGTTTTGTTCAGCGACATTCAGATGCCGGGATCGATGGACGGCCTTCGACTTGCCGCTGTGGTGCGAGACCGATGGCCGCCGGTCGCCTTGTTGATTACCTCCGGCCAGGTCAGCCCTCACACCACCGACATGCCTTCCGGAGCTCACTTCATCCAGAAGCCGTATCATCCATTGCAGATTGGCGATCAACTTCGCGAACTCACTGGTGCTCAGACGGGTCAACCATAGCGAAGCGAGAGCAAGCGGTTGCCGCACTCACCAATCGATTTGAACTGGAATAGGCGTCTGGGCGAAAGGTGTTCTTATGGCCCAGAAGGCGTCCTATTCGACGTGTCCGCCTTTGGAGGCACAAACGCGCGTAAGCTGGCCGTGCACCCCTACGTTAGCCGGCACTCGGCCCTTGGCCTGTTTCTTCCATAACGTCTGATATCCGAATGCAAGTCTTGGCCCAGACGGATGGGAGATTTGTCCTCCTCTAAGGTCAGCCTTTAGTTTGAGATCTGGGAGTTCCGTCGACGAATTTTGCGATCCCGTCACCCCCTCCTGAGGCACTGGGATTGAACGACGGCCAAGGCGTCAATAAATCTCTACAGCTCTATCGAACCGGTGCCCCTGCTCGGAGCGCTCAGTTCCTCGGCTTGCATGTCGCCTGCAATCGGTATGAAAAAGTGAAATCGCATCATCGTGCCGGAGATGGTAGTGAAATACCAGTTCGCCGAATTTGAGGTCGATCTCAGCCAGCAAGAGCTACGCCGGCGTGGCGAATCCATTCATATTGAACCTCAAGTCTTCGATCTTATCGTTCACCTGGTGCGTAACCATGACCGCATTGTCAGCAAGGATGAGCTGGTTGACACCATCTGGCGCGGTCGAGTCATCTCCGAAGCTGCGCTCAGCAGCCGCATCAACGCTGCCAGGCGAGCGCTCGGCGACAACGGTAACGACCAGTTGCTCATTCGAACTGTGCATAAGCGCGGCTTTCGGTTCGTCGGGTCTGTACAGATTGGCGAAACGCCAGAGCAAGTTGGGAAGGGCACTCAGCTTAATCAAGATAAAAGTGTTGGTCCTGGAAGTGTCCCGATCACCGTTTCCGTCGCTGCCGAAGTGCCCAACCTTGACAACGTCGTTTCGGAAACCGTCAGGGCTGAGGCCGTTGCGAAGCTGTCTATAGCGGTTATGCCGTTCGACAACATTTCGGATGACCCAGAGAACGACTACTTCAGCTATGGCTTAACAGAAGATGTTATTCGTCTTCTTGCTCGGAATCGTTGGCTGTCAGTTATCTCGCGGCACTCGACCATCGCATTTCGGGGTCGGACGACGGATGCACGAGAGATTAGCCAGCAGCTAGGCGTCAAGTATGTGCTGCGCGGCAGCGTGCGAAAGAACCGCGATGCGGTGAGGATAACAGCGGAGCTGGTGCGGGCAGCGGACGGGCAGCAACTGTGGTCAGACAAGTACGATCTGCAGCTTGAGTACATATTTGATATTCAAGACGAAATGGCAAGGCAGATCGCGGCAACGATCGAACCCGAATTGTCGAAGGTCGAGCAGCAGCTCGCCGCTCGCAAGGCGCCCGAGAGCCTCAGTGCCTGGGACTGCTACCAGCGCGGCCTATGGCACTTCTGGCGATTTACCACGCCAGGGTTCGATTCCGCTGAATCCTACTTTAAACGTGCGATCGCGGAAGATCCGCACTTTGCGCGCGGACATGGCGCTCTCAGCTACGTCAACCTGCAACGCGCGTTTCTAGATGACCCAAATGATCGTCCGGCGCGGCTTGAAACGGCATTGCGACAGGCGCGGGAGGCTGTGGCTCTCGATGATCTTGATTGCTTCTGCCAATGCGTACTGGGGCGAGCCCTGTGCCTGACACATCAGAATGACGAAGCGCTGGCGGCTCTAGATGTAGCCTTAGAGCTAAACCCAAGTTTCGCACAGGCCTATTTTGCACAAGGATTCAACTTGCTGTGGTACGGCCGAGAGACTGAAGCAGAGACTCTGATTGACCGCGCAACCGTGCTCAGTCCGCGCGACAACCATCTTTGGAGCTTCCATCATGTTCGTGCTTGGACTCACTTTTCCCTTAGCGAGTATGACATAGCAGCTGAGTTCGCCCGACGGGCGACTCGACAAAGCAATGCAACGTACCAAGCATTTGCAGCACTGACCGCTTCGCTAGGTATACTCGGCGATAAGACGGAAGCAAAGGCTGCCGCTGCCGAGCTGCTGCGGCGCAAGCCTAACTACAACACCGAAATAGCCCGAAACGAGCTGTTCTTTTGCAATGATACAGATTTCATTGATCGATTTCTTGAAGGCCTGCGTTTGGCCGGCATTTCCAAATCCTAAGTTTGCCATTTGCGTGATTTGCAGGCGAAAGTCTTGGCCTGATCTGTTTGAGGCGTTGGCCGAAGTCAGCTTTTGATGTAGTGGACGACGTCCGCTCCCGGCACCGAATGTGCAAAAAGGTGATCGTTGAGGCAACGAAAAACCGGAGGGGGCGTCCACATGCAAGTTAGCACCATCGGCGTTCCAAGTGCACGGCGTGGATAGTGCGGGGAAAGTCGTCATCGGCCGTCAGTTGCGGCGCAAGCGGCTCATCGACTTCTTTAGCAAGATTCCCCCCTTGCCTGGTTGGCATGGAAGCCTGCGGAACTTCTCATCATTAGGCGCGTGATGTCTCCCAACTCGGTCACGCCGTGCGTCTGATGCCGCCGAGTTATGTCAAGGGCTATGTCAAGCGGTCGAAAAACGATGCTGCCGACGCAGCCGCCATCTGTGAGGTCGTGACACGCCCATCGATGCGGTTCGTGCCGATCAAGTCGGTCGATCAGCAAGCTTTGCTGGTGTTGCGTCGAACGCGAGATCTCCTAATCCGTCAGCGCATGTAGCTATCAACGCGCTCCGAGCCAACCTTGCCAAGTTCGACCTCGTTGCGGAGATGGGACGCGAAAGTCTCGCGCATCTTGCCGCCGTCATCGCGGACGAAAGTAATCGCGAAGCTCTTCGGTCCGCGATGAAGCAAGCGCGTCTACGCTTGACGCCGAAGACGACCGCACCCTTCCGGACGGCAAGAACCCAAGCGAGAAGAGTCGTGGGGTTTGGTCGACTTCATCGCGAAGCCGCAAGTGGTTTGAAGTTCGGGGGTGAACCATTTCTCCTCCGTATGTATTCACGCGATTGAGAGCGCTGCGTGATCGTCTTTGCCTTTGCCGTCTCACCGCCTCAGCAAGAAATCAACGGCATCTAAAGGAATTCCGCATGCTGGCTTCAAGCATGCTCGTGCACGGGCGCGTATATCGATCTGACATTGGGCGAGCGCAAAGCCCGCAAGAGCAGAGTCAGAAGATTTACGAACCCCCTTACCTCAGATTTGTCACCAAAGGAGAACGAAATGACTATTACGACGAGTGCACGCGCCAAAGTCAATAATGGCGTCAACGTCGATGCGCTGTTAGGTGCCCGTACGGCGCTCGAGCAGGCGCCTGAGGCGGCTCAGTTTAAGTGGCGGGCGAGCTGCGAATGGGTGAATGGCACGCACAGCCGCTCCGCTATCGGCAGTTTCTTCGGCCTCGGAGCCGAGCAGTCCCGCAACAAGACGTTCACCGTGGAGGCAGATCACCCGCAGGTCTTCGCATCCGAAGACAGTGCTCCGACTCCGGTCGAGCTCGTTCTGTCCGGGCTTGCGAGCTGTCTCACGGCAGGCGTTGCGGCGATTGCCCAGCGCCGCGGCATACAGCTGCATTCCGTCAGGGCTTCGCTCGAGGCCGACATGGATATTCAAGGAATTCTCGGCATCGACGACGAGGTGCGCAACGGCTTCGGTGCCATCCGCGTCCACTTCGACATTCGCGCAGATGCGAGCGAAGACGACATCAAGGCGTTGGTAGCTCAATCGCAGAGGCGGTCGGCCGTGTTCGACATCGTGACCAATCCGACGAACGTCTTCGTGACTGCTAACTGAGGACAACGGCTGGAGAAAGGGAGCGCGTGCTGTGAAATTTGCAACCGCCATCATTGTCGGCGCCGGCCAATCCGGATTGGCCATGAGCTGGCATCTTAGCACGCGTTCGATCGACCACGTGGTCCTCGAGCGCGGCGAGGTGGCCAACTCATGGCTGAAGGAGCGGTGGGACTCGCTTCGCCTTCTCACGCCCAACTGGCAAAGCCGCCTGCCGGGATACGCCTACAGTGGCGACGATCCGGACGGCTTCATGACGATGCCGGAGGTCGTCCGCTTCCTGCATCAGTACGCCAGTCTCTCGCGCGCTCCGATCGTAACGGGAGCGCGCGTCACGCGGGTGCGGCAGCAGGAGGCGGGCTACGAGGTCGAGACCAACCTTGGTGCATGGCGCTGCCGCAAGCTCGTCATAGCAACCGGCGCCTGCAATCTTGCCTCGATCCCGCAGCTTGCCGCCGGTCTGCCTGCGAGGGTGGCCAGCCTGACGCCGCTGCAATACAGGAATCCCGGTCTCCTGCCTGATGGCGGCGTGATGATCGTCGGTGCCTCGGCAAGCGGCATTCAACTCGCCCGGGAGATCCGGGCGGCCGGGCGCAGAGTCGTGCTTTGCGTCGGCGAGCACGTCCGGCTGCCACGAACCTACCGCGGGCGGGATATCCAGTGGTGGATGGACGTCATCGGCGCCATGGACGTTCGATACGACACCATGGAAGAGGACATCGAACGGGCGCGGCGGCTGCCGTCGCTCCAGCTGATCGGAACGCCGGAGCGCGTGACCGTCGACCTCAACAGCCTGGGCAAGGCGGGCGTCGAGCTCGTGGGCCGCGTTGTCGGCCTTGCTGACGGCAAGGCGCAGTTTTCCGGATCGCTCGCCAATCTCTGCGCGCTGGCCGATCTGAAGATGAACCGGCTGCTCTCCAGCATCGATGATTGGGTGAACGCGAGCGGACTCGCGCAACAGTTTCCCGCGCCGCATCGCTTTGAGCCGACCGATGTCGGGTCACAAACCAGGATCGGCCTGGACCTGAACGATGCCGGCATCGGTTCGGTGATCTGGGCGACAGGATATCGCCCCGACTACTCCTGGCTGGACGTCCCAGTGCTCGATCGCAAGGGACGCATCCGTCACGATGGCGGGATCGTTCCCGCACCGGGAATATATGTAATGGGCCTGCCCTTCATGCGCCGGCGCAAATCGTCCTTCATTGACGGAGCGGACGACGATGCTGCGGATCTCGCCGCTCACCTCGGCCACAACCTCAATCGCGCTGCTGCCTGAAAGCAAATGCCATGTACGGCCTACACAGTCTCGACTCAAATTATGACGCGGTCATCGTCGGCGCACGCTGTGCGGGCGCAGCCACCGCCCTCCTCCTGGCGCGGTCGGGTGCAAAGGTGCTGGTGGTCGACCGGCAGCCCTATGGCTCCGATACGATGTCGACGCACGCCCTGATGCGGTCAGCGGTCATGCAACTCACGCGCTGGGGACTTGCGCCGGATATTGCTGCGGCGGGAACGCCCGCGATTCGGTCAACGACGTTCCACTATGGCGATGAGGCCGTTCGGGTGGACATCAAGCCGGAGCATGGCGTCGATTGTCTGCTGGCGCCGCGACGCACCGTGCTCGATCCGTTGCTGGTCGATGCAGCCCGCGACGCCGGCGCGGCGGTTCGCCATGGCGTCGCTGTGTCCGAATTGCAATTTGCATCGAACGGCCGGGTGATCGGCGCTTCCTTGAGAGACGGCAGCGGTGCGTGCAGGACCGTCCGCGCCGATATCGTCGTCGGTGCGGACGGCCGCCAGTCGACCGTCGCACAATCAGTCAATTCAAGAGTCATCGTCGAAGGCTTCAACGCCTGTGGCCTTGTGTTCGGCTACTTTTCAGGCCTGGACCGCGATGGCCTGCATTGGCATTTCGCTCAAAACGCCGCGGCCGGCGTGATTCCAACCAACGGCGGTCACTGCGTCTTTGCGGCGGTTCCGGCTTCGCAATTCGTCGCGACATTTCGCGGCGATCTCATGCGCGGATTCCTCGGGGTGATGGCATCGAGCTGTCCCGAGCTGCGCGCCGGCATTGGCAGGGCCACGCTGACCGGCCGCTTGCGGAGCTTTGGGGGAGCCAGGAGCTACCTCCGGCAATGTCAGGGCGCAGGCTGGGCCCTCGTCGGTGATGCCGGCTATTTCAAGGACCCCCTGACCGCACACGGCATCACGGACGCCCTTCGCGATGCGCAATTGCTGTCGTGCGGAGTCATCGACGGCAGCACAAGCGGGCTTGAGGCCTACCAGCGCGAGCGCGACGAGCTGTCCTTGCCGCTTCTGCGCACCACCGACGCGATCGCCTCCTTCATCTGGGACCTCGACGAGGTCAAGCAGCTTCACGCCGATCTGAGCGCTGCCATGAAGGCCGAGGCCAGTCACATCGCGAACTTGTACCAAGAGCCGTCCCACGCAGCATAGGAGCATGAAGATGTCGACCGATTCACCCTGGACTCGCACGCTGGCCGGCCGGCCCGTGGCAGGTCGCCGCGCGGAACGAAGCCGCACCACCAGCATGCGCGATGTCGAAATGTTCACGGCGATGACGGGTGACAAGAACCCCATCCATTACGACCTCGAGCTGGCGGCCAGTTCGCCCTTCGGCGGGCTTATCGTGCAGGGCGGGGTCACGACCGGTCTCATGAATGCCGTCGTTGCCGAAGATCTCCCGGGGCCGGGCACGGTGTTCCTCGAAACCAACTGGCGTTTCGTCAAGGCCGTCCGGGTCGGAGAGACGATTACGGCAAGCGTCAAGGTCGAGCACGTCCGCGACGACAAGCCGATCTGCAAGCTGGAGACCGTTGTCCGCAACGCAAGCGGAGAAGATTGCGTGGTCGGAACTGCGACAACTTACACGATGCCGCTGTCGCAGCACGTGGCCGACCCAGGCGAAGTGCGCCATGGCCCGGTGACGGGTCATTGACGAATGAAGCAGCCTCGAATCAGGATCGGGACAATTGCTCTGACCGGTTTGGCGATGGCTGCGTTCGCGGCAAATTCAGTGCTTTGCAGGTTAGCCCTGTCCCATGCTGCGATCGATCCGGCCACATTTACCCTTGTACGCCTTGCGTCAGGCGCGTGCGTACTGTGCCTCATCCTGTCGCTTCGCCGAAAGCCTGAACCGTCCGGGGGATCGTGGCCCGCATCTGTAGCGCTGTTCGCTTATGCGTTCACGTTCTCCTTTGCATATGCCTCTCTGCCGGCCGGAACGGGATCGCTACTTTTGTTTGGTGCGGTTCAGACGACAATGGTCGGCTATGGGTTCGTCCGCGGTGAACGCTTATCCGCTTTGCAGTGGTTCGGATTAACAATCGCCGTCGCAGGACTGGCGGCGCTCGTTGCTCCCGGTGCGATGGCGCCGTCAGTGGCGGGCGCGTGTCTCATGTTGGCTGCCGGCGTTGCATGGGGCGCTTACTCGCTGCTTGGCCGTGGCATTACGGATCCCCTCAGCGCGACGGCCGGGAATTTCCTGCGCTCCGTGCCAATCGCAATTGGACCTTCTTTGTGCGTCCTATTGTTCGGCACGAACCTCACTGCCATCGGATTCGCTTGTGCGATCCTTTCCGGCGCTGTTGCGTCCGGGCTTGGCTATACAATCTGGTACGCGGCGCTCCCGGGTCTGACGCCTGCGCAAGGCGCCTCGGTGCAACTGAGCGTTCCGGTCATCACGGCATTGGCAGGCGCCTTAGTGCTCGGAGAAGCAATCTCCCTTCGCCTTTCCATATCATCGCTTGCAATACTCGGGGGAATTGCGCTGGTCTTCGGCAGTCGAGAAAGTGCGCCATCTCGTACCAGTTGAATGGCGATCGAAGACGTCACGCTAGCGGCGCCGCAAAATGGACTTTGTCAATATGTCCCGGAAATTCGCTTATTGGCCCCTCGCGGACTTGCCGATAGGCGGCGCTGATGTCTGTTTCTAAGGTCATTGCGGACGTCGCGCGCTTGCGCGCGCGTTGGACTCTCGAGGACTCGGCCTGCTCCCCCCAAAGGCCAGTTGTTCCATAACTTTCAATTTGCGAATTCCGCTTTCGGGCGCGGAGCGGACAATCAGCAGATTGGCAGGGGCGCCTTTGGGGCCATGTGTGGACGGCTCCGGGTTGGCAAGAAGAATCTTCACTTGCAGCATTGGTCGGAGCAGCCATGTGTTCGGCCTGTTTGTGCGGCTCACATGACCGCTGGCCATAATGCCCTCCGCGGATCAGGTCCCGGTCAAAACCTCGCATTCGATGATGCTGTGGCCCATGTGGGTTGTCCTGATCGCCGGATCGACCGGCACTGCATTACGTGCTGTTCGCCCTCCCAACCGTTACGTCACACCGGGTTGTCCGGCGTGATTTCGTTCACGCCGCGAGAGCGACGGGTTCCTTGTAACGTTCGTTCCTGGCCATCATCGCCCAGGCCATCCGGGCGAGTTTGTTGGCGAGTGCGATGGCAGCGACCTTGGTGGGGCGCCGGGCCAACAATCGAGTGAGCCAGGGCCGATGATCGGTGCCATGGATCTTGGCATAGCGGATCACGGCGAGCGCGCCAGCCGTGAACAGGCTGCGCAAATAGCGATCCCCTTGTTTGCTGATACTGCCAAGCTTGTCCTTACCCCCACTCGAGTTCTGCTTCGGCACGAGCCCCACCCAGGCCGAGAAGTCCCGTCCCGATCGGAAAGCCTTGGGATCCGCAATACTGGCGACCAAAGCTGTTGCCAACGCCGGCCCGACGCCGGGGATCGCGTCCAGCCGTTTGCTCGTCGCGCTGGATCGATGCCAGGCGATGATGCGGCGGTCGAACGCCAGGATCTGGGCCTTCAGTGCCCGCAATTGACTGCCGAGAGCAGCAAGACACGCACGGGCGACCTCGGGCAGCCGGTCATCGGCTGTATCGGCGACGACTTCCAGCAGTTGCTCGACACCCCTGCGCCCGACAGGGGCGACAATCCCGAACTCGGCGAGATAGGCGCGGATTGAGTTGATCACGGCAGTCTGCTGACGGATGAAGAGATGGCGGGCTCGGTGAAGCATCAAACAGCTCTGTTGCTCGACCGTCTTGGTCGGCACGAACCGCATGTTGGGTCTCGTGACCGCCTCGCAAATTGCCTCCGCATCGGTGCTGTCGTTCTTCTGCCGCTTGACGTAAGGCTTCACATAGGCCGGAGGCATCAATCGCACCGTATGCCCCAATATCTCCAGCTCGCGGGACCAATAGTGCGATGACGCGCAAGCCTCGATCCCCACCAGACAGGGCGGCAGCTTCTGGAAAAATGCCAGGACGTGCCGGCGCCTCAACTGGCGGCGCATGATCACTTGGCCGGCTGCATCAACGCCATGCACTTGAAAGACCGACTTCGCGATATCCAGGCCGATTGTCGAAATTGACTGCATAGCTTGCTCCTCCGAATCGTGGGAGCCTCAAACGGCGCCCACTCCTTGGCACTCTCGTGCCGGTGGAGGAGCCGTCCACAGCATCAGAACCGGACTCATGCAACGCAGCAACGAGTCCCCGAGCGGCTTGCGATGAGAGAACGGCCGTAGCTGGACCATGTCAGGAGGTATATTATGCGAAGGAATGGCGCTGTTGAGCCATCCCTGCGACCGGCATCGATGAGAGGGGTGCTGTGGAACAATCATCCCCGAGCATATCGATACGACCTCTCGACGTAAGCGACCTGCCGGAAGCCGGCGCAATCTTGCGTCGTGCATTCGCGGCCCAGTTTGGGATGGCGCCAGATACGTTTTGGACGGATCGGGACTTCGTTACCGGACGTTGGATGACAGATCCCTCGCTGGCTTTTGGCGCATGGATGGGAGATCGGTTGATCGGATCGAGCCTGGGAACTAGCTGGGGAAGCTTGGGAATATTCGGCCCGATCTCCACACACCCCGACACCTGGAATCACGGGACCGCCAGACTTCTCATCCCGCCGGTGCTCGAACGGTTGAATGCATTGGGAGCTCGGCATCTAGCCTTCTTCACGTTTGCCGAGAGTACAAAACACATTGCCTTGTATCAGAGGTTTGGCTTCTGGCCGCGGTTTCTCACCGCGATCATGACCCGCTTGGTCGAAGCCAATGAGATAATGCCAGAAACGACTCGCTATTCGACCGTTGCCGGCGCAGGTCAAGCACATTGGCTTGACGCATGCCGAGCTTTAACGACTGAGGTGCGCGACGGATTGGATCTCTCAGCGGAAATACGCACTGCTCACGCGCATGGACACGGCGACAGCGTCTTTCTTACGGATGGATCACGAATGGAGGCGGTGGCATTGTGCGAGTATGGACCGAAGAGCCCCGCAGGGGCCGGTTCATGTTTGATCAGGTTCGGAGCGGTTCGCCCCAGCTCGGAGAGTGAAACGCGCTTCAGTCAATTGGTCACTGCCTGCGGAGCACTGGCAGTAGACGAAGGGCTTAAGCAGGTGGTGGCATGTGTAAATGCCAGCCGGCCCAAAACATATCGACATCTCCTGTCAATGGGCTTCCGTGCCCAACGCAATGGCGTAACTATGCATCGCCCGAATGAGGACGCATACCATCAAACAGCCTCGTACATCCTTGATGATATGCGATAGTCCGCGCTATGGCGTCCGACAAAGCGACTTTTGATCTGTCGCAGCACTGTTACAACCCCCTACCTTGACGTGAAGTATCGGGAGCACCTCGCAGACGGCTTGCTTCGCGCGGGCGTAACCAACTTGCGGCAATAGGCATTGGTGGAATGGCTGGTCGAACCCCGCAACAGCTCTCTGCCACGCGAAGCAGTGGCTCTGAACCGTTTGCTCTGGCAAGGGACTCCATCGGTAGGCCGAAGTCGCCTAAGGGTCAAAAGGTGCCCTATTCGACGTGTCCGGCCTTGGAACAAAGCGAATCTGGTGCAACGTGCGTAAGCCGCCTGTGCACCCACCGTTAGCCGGCAGTCGGCCATTGGCCTGCTTCTTCCATAACTTTACATACGCGAATGCCGCCCATCAAAAATGCTTGGCAGCAAGAAGCCCCAGTAGAACCGTGCCCGAGACCGCGGATATTGCGACCATGTTAATCAAGTTTTGCGCGGCCACCGATAACGTCGGTGCGGCGAAGGCTGGCGGCGAGTTTCCTTTTGATTTCTTGCGTTTTGAACTTTGTGGCGTTGTCTTTGCAGACATTGCATTCCCCGAGATGGTGGGTCAGACCGCATTGCAGCCTGACCCGGACGCTTCCCTGTCGGGAGTTTGTCCCCGATCTGCAGCCCCCATTGCATGCTGGCGGACGAGAAAGCTTAAGGGGCCTGGTAAACCAAAGCTGACCAGAGTTGATGGTCTATGAATTCGCGATGTCCATCGCGCGGGAAGCCGCGCCAGGCCTCTGCAGTTGACGATATAACCTGGACTGCTCGCGGCAGCTTGCCACCGTGCGCCGGTACCGCACGCTGACACGCCACCTCATCTATCCGGCCAGTGAAAACTCGACCGGCCTGATGGGCTCCAGACGGGTTCGCCGCCATCCCCATCGCCGCAATTGATCCGCCCCAGCGTGCGGCTTCTCCTGCGGTCCCCGCGCTTTATGGGTCCGGGTCCCCTCGCTCGTTATGCCGCCTCGCTTGGGAGCGTCGACGTCATTTCGGCGATCTTCTGAAACTCGATAAACAGCTCGGGCTGGTACTGCTCGAGGTAACGCGCCACGCGGTCGTTGGTGATCAGCTTGCGGAGATAGCCCTTCACGACCGTGAGGTGGAGGTGATCCTGGCCGTATGAGTCTTGGATCGAAGATATCGCTTCCTGCAATCGTGAGAGTTCGCGTTCCATGCGGGCAATAGCTTCGGCCGTCATGCCCTTCAACCGTTTGGGCGTCTGTGGCGTCACCAACTGGGCCTGGGGAGTGCCGGCCAATATGGCTGCCGCATAACTCACAGAAAAATTGTTGGCATTGATGAGGAGTTCGGCGGCCTCGATCTGACGCAGGGGGCTCATCTTGCGAAGAACATCGAAGACAGCCAGAGGACATATCCTGTCCTTTAATAGGCCGACGACCTCCTCGCATATTCCATCAAGCAGCTGCGCTTTACGCGCTATGCTGCGAACATTGATGTCCAGAGCCCGAGCAATCTTATCCTTAGGGACGTTGCGCTCGATCGCTTTGGCGATCATTCTCTGCTCCTGGATCGGAGACAGGCGGCTAATGCGCTTGTTGTAAGTAAACGCTTCGTCGTCGGTCGAGACCAGGCATTCAACCTCACTCTCCCCGAGGTCGCGAAGCACTTCGATCCGCAAATGGCCGTCAAGCAACAGGTAGGAACCGGGATCTCTTGTGTCCTGAATGACGACGGGCGGTTCGACTAGCCCCATTTCGCGAATAGAGGCTGCAATCTGGCGGTATTTGTGACTAGATTTCGCAGTTTTCTCGATCGACTTGACCGGCAAGATCGAGGCGATTTGCACCACCACGAAATCGGAGCCAAAAGCCTGGGTGATCGTGTTCGGGGCACCGGTATCGACTGGTTTGCTCATGTCGCTAATCCATCGGCGATCCGCTGCTCCAGAAACGCAGGCATGGTGTCGAGACGCTCGGCCTTGAGCAGATTTGCAAAGTTCTCATCATCGCGGAGCTCTCGCATAGCTTCGACGATGAACAGTAATCGGCTTTGTGTGACCTCGGCCTTCTTGACGAGCAGCTTTTGGCGGTCCGCCTCTTGGCGATAGACGCGAATGATCGATTCGCCGGTAAGTGGTCGCTTGGCGCCGTCGCGCCGTCCAAACCGGCTGTCATGAATGTGTTTGCCGCTGCGCCGTCGTTGCTCGATAATCCTGCGCACTGCGACCAGCTTCTTTCCGCGTAATTTCTTTTCCGTGTACGCCTGCGTCAGAGCTTGCTGAACATCCTCATCGCTCGATTTTGCAATCTCGATCGCCATATTCAGGGGAAGAATGCCTGCTTCGACAGCCGTGACGAGCCGTTCCTCACCCTTTTCCAGTAGGGTGCCAATCATATGAATGTATTCGACGCTAACGCCGATCTTCGGTCCAATCTCGCGGTCGCTATAGCCGCGGCCGCGGAGCGTGCTGATATCCTGCAACAGGTCGATAGCTCGATGCTGACGCCTGGCGCAATTTTCAACCAGGCTCATAACTAGGCAATCGCTTTCCTCGGCCTCGATGACTATGGCCGGAATCTCTGTCTGACCGAGCTGAATGAACGCTTCGATCCGGCCCTGGCCACACACAAGATCATAGCTTGCTGCGTCCGCATCGCTCTTTCGTGGGCTAACCGTGACCGGACGCTTGAGCCCGACATTGGCGATGCTCTGCACGATCTCCTGAAAATTGCGACGATTGCGGACTCTCGGATTTAGAAAGCGAATCTGGTCAATCGGGATGGACTTTACATGTTTCGGTCCTCTCGACTTGGATTTACTCATACCGCCTCCAAAAATGACGTTTGGGCTGCCATCGAATAGAGAAAGTCGAGCGATTCGAATCGGTAAGCGTCCAGCGAAAGTACGTTGTCTTCCGCCATCCGAATCCGGCCCGTATTCATGTCGATACTTGGAAGAATGTAGTAGTCGAGAGGCTGTTCGTTCGAGCGATCCAGGCGAACGGCAATCGTGACGTCCGGCGCAAGACCCGTGTCAAACCGAATTTGCCATCGAAGCGCACCGGTCCGGGTCTCGAAAGACCGCGCGAGCACGATCGATGCGGTAAATTCATGATTGACCAGAAGGAGATGAGTTATGGGGTCACAGGCGACGGATCCGCCCGCGTTTTCGAGGCCCGCTACAATTTCGGCTAGTAGTCCAGGGAAGGACTCGCGTATGTGCCGGTTGATTTCGATGAATTTGTAGTCACGGTCGGGCGTGTAGCCTATAAGGCTGTAAGCTCTCAAAAGGCTGCCGAAGCGGTGCCGGTATAGACTTGATGAGGGCATACCATCCCGCTCGTCGATAATGAGGCCTGACAGGGAGCCCTCCTCTGCAAGCACGGCTTGAAGAAGAGCGAGCAATTCCTCATCGGAATAATGATTGTGACGTTGGTCTATAATAAGTCTGGCTCGCTCAAATAGAGCGCGGTCGACAATTGAGGGAAAGGCACCATCCGCTCGAACCCAGGTGTCGCGCTGATTGACTACGCGTCGTTGCTTCAACTTGTAAGAAACGCGATTGAAGATGTTGTTGCCGATATATTTCTCGTTCGTCAGAATCTGATGGATTGATGCCCGAGTCCATGGACGACCAAGGTCGCTCATGATGCCCCGCTGGTTTAACGCGAGTGCGATTTCGCGCTCCGACTTACCCCCTTCGACGAACATCGAATAGATGCTGTGAACGTGCTCGATTTCGTCGGGCGGGCCAGGAGTAAGGACGACGCGGTCGGTTTGGAGGCTCTTTCGATCGCCGCGGCCGAGTTCACCCTTGGGATTTCGACCCTCATCGATTAAGAGGCGTCGCAAGCCAAATCCAGCCGGACCGCCCTGGCGAAAGCCGTGTTCGATGAGACGGCATTGGCCGGCAAAGACCTTGACCGATAGCTCGCGGCTGTATTCACCAGCCATGACCCGTTTGACGTTCTTGAGGAGGATCGAACCGATACTGCCGTCATTGTCAAACTGTTCGCCGCAATAATGAACACGTATCCCTGCCCGAGAGCAAATGTGCTCGTGGTATGCACCTTCGTCCGCATCCTGAAATCGTCCCCAGCGGCTGACGTCGTAGACTAAGATGGCTTGAAAGCCGGCCGTGCCGGATTGCACTTCCAGCATGAGAGATTGCAATCCGTCACGACCGTCTATTCTTAAACCGCTACGACCAGAATCTTCAAAGACACGCACAATCGTGAAGCCCCGTTGCTCGGCATAGCGACGTATCGTGTGGAGTTGATTTTCGGTGGAGTATTTCTGTAGATCTGTCGACATCCGGACATAGGCAGCGGCTAGAGAAGGACCTTCTCTTCGATTTTGGCCCTTGCCGATGCTTTTGATGCGCCCTGTCAATCAGCACCCGATTCCAACGCGATTCTGTCGGCCTCTCCCAAGGCATTCATGGATTACCGCCTGATCGTACGGGATAGGAGGGTGGAATGTCGTTTCCAAAAAAGGGTAAGTCCTTTCCAGAAGGCGGTAAGTCCTTTCCAAAAAAGAGCGGAGACGGCAGTTCGGATTTCGGCGTTGACGATCATGCGTTCGCGATGAAAATTGCATCGGCATTGACGTCGGAGCTTAGGGATCGCAACTCGCGTGCAAAGTTGGTGGCGGGTTGGACGGGTGCGAATGAGCGTACGGTCAAAAATTGGATTTTAGGACGATATGCACCCTGCGGCAGACACCTCGTGGTTTTGGCTCAGCATTCAGACCAGGTGCTAAAGGCCATTCTGTCCATGGCGGATCGGCAGGATCTCCTTTTAGCTCCTAAGGTGGAGGACCTGAGGCGAAAGGTATTCGAATTGGCGGCTATCATCGGCGAGCCGAGCCGCTCATCGACTAGATCTCATATACTCTGAATTTCGTCCGTCCGTCCGTCGACGGTCGAGCCGGTAGCTTAGCCGGAACGGTAGTTAACTCCTATTGATCTCGCCTAAAGGCTGCGCCTTGATATCGACAAGGCCGCTTGGTGGCTCGCCGCGAGACTCAGCGGTCGACACGACAACATGTCCGAATTGCGCGCCTTCCGCGCTGACGGGAGATAGTCCTCGGTGCGCCAGTGTTGGACTCCGGCTGACCGCCAGGAAATCAGCAGAGGCTCGGCATCGCTGCCGAGCCTTCTTATTGTTGATCTCTGAACATCGGACTTAGAAGTCCATACCACCCATGCCGCCTCCGCCCGGAGGCACGCCGCCCGCACCGGTGTTCTTCTTCGGCACTTCGGCCACCATGGCTTCGGTGGTGATCAGGAGCGCCGCGACGGACGCCGCGTTCTGGATCGCCACACGAACTACCTTGGTCGGATCGATGATGCCCTTGGAGACCAGGTTGACGTATTCGCCAGTCTGGGAGTCGAAGCCGTAGGCGTACTGATCCTTTTCGAGGATCTTGCCGACGATGACCGAGCCGTCCTCGCCCGCGTTGATTGCGATCTGGCGGGCCGGGTAAGACAACGCCTTGCGCACGATCTCGACGCCGGTCTTCTGGTCGTCATTTTTGGTGCGAATGCCCTTGAGGTGCTCGGAGGCACGCAGCAGTGCAACGCCGCCGCCCGGCAAAATGCCTTCCTCGACGGCCGCGCGGGTCGCATGCATCGCGTCATCAACGCGATCCTTGCGCTCCTTCACCTCGACCTCGGTCGCGCCGCCGACGCGGATCACCGCGACGCCGCCCGCGAGCTTGGCGAGACGCTCCTGGAGCTTCTCACGGTCGTAGTCCGAGGTGGTCTCCTCAATCTGCGCCTTCATCTGCGCCACGCGAGCCTCGATGTCGGCCTTCTTGCCGGCGCCGCTGACGATCGTGGTGTTCTCCTTGTCAATCATCACCTTCTTGGCGCGACCGAGCATGTTGAGCGTGACGTTCTCGAGCTTGATGCCGAGATCTTCGGAGATGCACTGACCACCCGTCAGGATCGCGATGTCCTGCAGCATGGCCTTACGGCGATCACCGAAGCCGGGAGCCTTCACCGCCGCGACCTTCAGGCCGCCGCGCAGACGGTTGACGACGAGCGTGGCAAGCGCTTCGCCTTCGACGTCTTCGGCGATAATCAAAAGCGGCTTGCCGCTCTGCACCACGGCTTCTAACAAGGGAAGCAATTCATTCAACTGAGATAGCTTTTTCTCATTGATGAGGACGTAGGCGTCGTCCATCTCAACGCGCATCTTGTCGGCGTTGGTGACGAAGTAGGGCGAGATATAGCCGCGGTCGAACTGCATGCCCTCGACAACTTCCAGCTCGGTCTCGAGCGACTTGGCTTCCTCGACGGTGATGACACCCTCGTTGCCGACCTTCTTCATGGCGTCGGAGATGAACTTGCCGATCTCCGCGTCGCCGTTGGCCGAAATCGTGCCGACCTGGGCGATCTCGTCGTTTGAGGTGACCTTCTTGGAGTTCTTGACGAGGTCGGCGACCACGGCTTCCACAGCCATGTCGATACCGCGCTTCAGATCCATCGGGTTCATGCCGGCGGCAACCGCCTTGGCGCCTTCGCGGACGATCGCGGCGGCGAGCACGGTCGCGGTGGTGGTGCCGTCACCGGCCGCATCTGCGGACTTGGAGGCGACTTCGCGCACCATCTGCGCGCCCATGTTCTCGAACTTGTCGTCGAGCTCGATCTCCTTGGCGACGGTGACGCCGTCCTTGGTGATGCGGGGAGCGCCGAACGACTTGTCGAGCACGACGTTGCGGCCCTTCGGGCCGAGCGTCACTTTCACCGCATTGTGGAGGATGTCGACACCGCGCAGCATGCGGTCGCGCGCATCGACGCCGAATTTGACTTCTTTGGCTGACATAATGGGTTTCCCTGAGTACTTGGTTCTGTCTCACCCTTGCTCACCTTTGGCGAGGCGCCCGGCAGGCGCTCCTCAGGGGTGAGCGGTGCGGGCGTTGGATTAGGCGGCTTTCTTCTTGGAAGCGGGGACGTCGAGCACGCCCATGATGTCGCTTTCCTTCATGATCAGCAGGTCGACGTTGTCGATCTTGACTTCGGTGCCGGACCACTTGCCGAACAGCACACGGTCACCGACCTTCAGATCGATCGGGATCAGCTTGCCGGCTTCGTCGCGGCCACCGGGGCCGACGGCGACGACTTCGCCCTGGGAGGGCTTTTCCTTGGCAGTGTCGGGAATGATGATGCCGCCAGCGGTCTTCTCTTCTGCGTCGATGCGCTTGACCACGACGCGGTCGTGAAGCGGACGGAATTTCATGCAGTCCTCCTATTTTCTAGTCGCTTTTATCTTGGATGAAATAGCAGTCGAAGCTAGCGAGTGCTAACCGCTCCGGAAATAAGCCGGCCTGCCCGGCATACAAGACAAAGCCGCGAAGGATTTTGAAAAACTTCTGCATTCGAGGATGCTCGCGCTCGTCACTCAGCGCGAACGTTCTTTGACGGTTTGCGCTTCTGGTCGGTGTTAGCCAGCAAGGAGCGCTGCTTTCTCAAAGCGCCCCGTCGTAATTGATCAGCAGCGACCGAACTGAGGGCTTTCGGGTTGGACCGCCGCTTGCCGGGGCTCAGAACCTCAGTGATCGGCTGAACGGCCCAAGGACGCACCGGCTGGACGTCCATAGGATCTGCTGTGGAGGGCCTTTTTGTCATTACGACAAAACGAGGAATCGGCATCCCCGGTTCCCCATGGGCCTTACTTAGCCTCGATTAGGGTGACGGTTTCGCCAAAATCGAATTAACATATTGGTTTCACTTGGCTTTTCCGTGCATGTGAGCCTCGGCTGATACGGGCCTCCGGAGAAGGTTCGAACCCGGTTTCTCTCCCTCCGCTATGGCCCGAACTTCCGAACGGACTGCCAGCGCGCTTTGGTCTGTTACGGAGGGTCATTTGCCGGGCTGCGACCTCTTAAGGCCAAAGAAGACCCAGCCATTCCATTTCGTGCCGGTGATCTCAGAGGCCACCGAGGAAAGGGATTTGTACGGCCGGCCCAGATACTCGAAGTCGTCATGCCGGACGGTGACACAGTGCTCTACACGCCTGACCGTCTGAGTACGCTCCGCCGCAAAAAGGCGAGCCAAATCAGCAGCAAAAGGGTGCTTTGGATATCGCGGGGAGGAGGTTCGAAAATCGAGATGGCGGAGGGAGAGAACCCGGGGTCAAACCTTCTCCGCCCGAAACGGGTCATATGGCCGATTCCAGGTATTCCACCACTCCCTCGGGGCGTCAAAAAAGCCCGCCGCGGGCGGGCCTTTGATGAAGGCGAAGCTAACCTACTTCTGGTCTTCGTTGCTGGTGCCGGTGCCCGGACTGCCGATCGGCAAGCCATTGGCGGAGTGGCCGACGCCAGCATTCCGGTCCGCCTGGGCGGCAGCGGGCGACTTGCCATTCTGCGTTGGAGGCTGAACGTTTGAATTGACGTTAGCGCCGGTCGTGGTGCTGCTCTGCGTGGAGGACGGGGCAGCTGCTGTGCCGCTCGACGAAGTCCCGTTCGGTGTCGGCGGCTGAACATTCGGATTTGTCGGAGAGAGGTTGGTATGAGCACCCGTGGAGCTGCCGTGCGTGCCCATGCCGGACGGTGCCGACGAGCCGCCAGTTGCGCTGCTGGACGAGGTCCCGGTGCCCGCTCCGGAGCTGGCCGCTGCGCCAGCGCCGCTTCCTGCACCACCACCCCCGCCCTGGGCGAACGAAGGTGCGGACATTGCAATGCATGCTAGTGCCACGAGTAAGGGCTTGCGGATCATGGGGTTTCTCCCTGGTTTTGAAGGCAATTCATCGCGCCGGGGGAAGTTCCTGCCGCTTTCGGTTCACGCTTTCAGGAGAGGGGAATGTATCCGGCCGCCTGAGGATCGGCGACAAGAAGGAGATCGACAAAGCGGTCTGGTGTAAGCCGCGAGGTATCAGGCTAAGAGGGCCTGGGAAAAGCAGAAGGAAAAGCTCGAGGCCGCGCTGCGCCGACGCGGGATTAGCGTCAGCGTGCCAATCGCCCGGCACGCACCTCGCTTGCTGGCGGCCCCCCATCAGGACGAGGAAGGGGACGGTCCATGCCGCCGCGACGTTGCCCAGGAGCACCATCGTCAGAACGGCCTGCGAGGACATCCTGGCGCCTTCCGGAGCGCGGCGGCCCAAGGCCGCCGCAACCGCATCGGTATCCCGCCGCCCGGAGGTGGATCGTCGTCCTCGCCATCGAGCTTGCGCAACGCGGCCAGGATGTCAGCGAGCCGGATGGTGCGGCCCATGCCGGGGATGTCGCGCAGCGCGGGACAGGATTCGACGGCGAACATGTCGGATGCCCATGACGACAGGATGATCCGCTTTTCCGATACCGAGAGCTCGTTGTCGTTCAGGACGTCCTCTGGGGACGCATAGTGCGCGGCCGGGTGGAAGATGGGATTGAGATTGCCGGTGTTCGTATTGGCATTGGTCATCGATTGCCTCCCTTTACGCTCCTTTCCTCGGGACGGATTTCGGTGGGGTCGGGCGGCGGAGACCGCCGCCCGTGATGGTCTCCTACTGCGTGTTGATTGCGATACGCTTGACGCCCGCTCGCGGGTTCACGGACTTCGGGAGCGAGATCGACAGGACGCCGTTTTTGAATGAGGCCTCGGCCTTGTCCTCCTCGACGTCCTGAAGCGCGATCTGCCGCTGGAACGAGCCGTAGTGGCGCTCGGTAAAGTATCTGCCTTCGTCCTTGCGCTCGCTCTTCTTCTCGCCGCGGATGGTCAGCACCCCGTTTGCGATTTCGATCTGGACGTCCTTTTCCGTCATGCCGGGGAGCTCGGCCGAGATCGTCAGCGCCTCGTCGGTCTCGCTGAGCTCGATCTTGGGCCAGCCGAAGTGCCCTTCCATGAGCGGCGACAGGCCCGTCCCGCCGAAGCCGCGGAAGACATCGTCGAACAGTCGGTTCATTTCGCGATGAAGCGTCATGAACGGATCGTGGGTGCCGCGCGCGGGCGCGAGTTCCTGGTTTCTCGACCAGGGAATTAGATCACGAACTGCCATGGTGGTTCTCCTTTTTTGCCTGCGACACGGAGCGCGGCTGCGCTTGTGCGCGCCGCGTTCCTTCGTCGGACCTCGACCAGACGTCAGGCCGCCTTCTGCTGCTCGATCTGAGAGGCGGGAGAGGCGCCGCTTCCGATCTGGATGCGGCGCGGCTTCATGGCTTCCGGCACCTCGCGGACGAGATCGATGATCAGCAGTCCGTCGCGGAAAGCCGCCTCCTTCACTTGGACGTAGTCGGCCAGGTTGAACACGCGGCGGAACGGACGCGCGGCGATGCCTTGGTACAGGTACTCGCCGCTCGCCTTCTCGGGCTTCCTGCCCTCGATGGTGAGGGCGTTCTGCTCGGCCGTCACAGTGATGTCGTCGGCGCCGAAGCCGGCGACAGCGAGCGAGATCCGGTAGTGGTCTTCGCCGGAGCGTTCAATGTTGTACGGGGGATAGTGGTCTTCACTCGCCTGGCGCAGCGTGCTGTCGACGAGGTCGGCGAGGTGGTCGAAGCCGATGGTGGAGCGCCACAGGGGCGCGAAGTCAAAGGTGGTCCTCATAGCCAAGTCCTCCAAAGAGCAAGATGGATACAAGGAGCGCAAGGCAGGGTCAGAGCGGGTCTGAAACCCGGCCCGGCGCCCGCGCCGGACCCGTGAAAGCGCCCGGCACACCGCTCTCGCGGCGAAAAATAAATTAGAAAAACGAGAAGTGGTTTCAAGAGGTCGGCCAAAAAAAATTGCAGCGTGGTGGCACCGAGCCTTCCCTAAGGGCCGGAGGCAATGAGGGCCTTGACAGCCACTCGCCGCCGGATATTTTTGCATCGGGAATTTGTCTTTCCCGATTTTCTTAACACCGAAAAGGACTGTGAAGACCGTCAGGAGTGACGACGATGCTCGACGAAGATCTGGCCCGCATTCGTGCGCACCGCAACAACATCGACCGCTATCGACGGCTGCTTCGGACGAGGCTGTCGGAACTGGAACGTCAATTTATCGAAAGACGCCTCGCCGAGGAGCAGACCGCGCTGGATGCCCTGGTCGCCGACACCTTCCCCGTCGCTTTCACGCTACCGAAAGGCCAGTCGGATTCCGCAACGATAGGGGCCGAGCGATGAGCGACGTCCGCGACCTCCTCATCCGCTGCAGCGAAAAGGTCATCGGACACTATCGCCTGCTGCTGGTGGGCGCCAAAACCGAGAGCGAACGCCAGCTTTACCAAAGCCGGATCGAGCGGGAGCAGCGGCTACTGGGCGAACTCCAAGGCAGCTTGCCGGACCGGTTCGCGGCGTAAGTGAGATCATCTTTGTGCGGGTGTCGGACGGCGTTCCGCTCTCGTTCGAGGCCTAATGCTGACGGCCACTTAATGCGATCGAGCGACAAGAGCGCTCGCATTTTCGATCGCGTGACGCTACGATAAGTCTGTACTTAAGCGCCAATAGCCGAGAGACGACGTGGATGGGCCGATGAAATCCAGAACTCGTTCGTCCGCCGCTGTTCATCGGTTCTCGCTATCCCCTGTAAGGTTGGCTGATGGTGCTGCTCCCATCGTGGTCGGGCAGCCACATCGCCACTAGCTGCATTCGACGAGGCATCGTGGAGGCCTCGGGCTCTGCGTCACGATACCCGGCTTTCCGCCATGAGCGTGGACTGACGGCACAGCACCAGAAAGCCACTCGAATGTTATGGAGCCCGAGTTGCCTGGCGAGCCGCATCCATGGCGTCGAGACCAGCTTGCTTTGCGCGATCCAAGGCCTCCTCGCCTAGATCACCTAGTTCGGCCTTTAGAGTGTCCGAGGCCTCACGTAGACTCTGGGTAACGGCCTCAGTTCGCGTTCCGAGATCCGCCTTTACCTGATCGCTGAATTGCCCCATCAGGTCGTCTTCGAGATGCGACCTGCGAAATACACCCGCAACGGCCGCGCCTATCGCCAAACCGACGACGCCAATCAAAAGAGGTTGCCGTTCTAACGCGTCGGCGAGCGACGACTGCGCCTTCTCGAAGGATTGCTTCCCAGGGAGAGCGTCCCGTGCAGATGAGATACCCTCGTCGAGCCGTTCTTTCGCCTTGCCAGCCGCCTCTGACATCGCGTCGGACGCTCGCGTGCCCGCCCTCCGAACGGCCGCTCCCACGTCGAAAGACACTTCATCCTCGTTCATGTCGGGAGCCGTTGGAGGCGAGCGCTCAAATATGGTTCCGGCCGATTGCACGGCATCTACGACTGGGGTCGCTGCGGCCGTCGCTGATCTTGCCGCTCTTTTGACACCCTCGTTGCCGGCCAGCAGCCAAAGAGCACCACCGCCGACCAGTATCGCGGCCAGCGGATTTTCCTTTGCGGATTCCATCAGACTGTCGACAAAGCCAGTCTTCGTGTTGCTCATCGCACCATTCCCTTCACAGTATCCCTGTCTTTTTCGAATTGTCGTATGGTCTCATGTGGGGCTAGCTTCCGTGCGTCGAGCCGATTGATACCAATCGCAAACAACAGGCCGGCGATGACGGCCGCTAAGATGGCGGACGTCAGGTGCGAGACGGGCTGCGACCAGCCGGCCGACACCAACGTGGACGATAGGGCGAGGAGCAACATCACGAGCGCGGGGACGACCAGAATAGCTCCACCCGCGATCAGCCCGAATGCGACGCCCATGATCTGCGCCTTCTCGCTCAACTCGGCCTTGGCGAGATCGATCTCGTTCTGAAGCAACTTGGAGAATTGCGACAGTGCGTCACCGAAGAGCTTCGATGAGGACCGAAGGTCCTGTTGAGTGGTCTTTATATCGTCCTGGATGCTCATGTCGGCTCGCTGCATTTATTGAGAAGGCCTGCCTGGTTTCACTCCGTGAAACTTGGCGATGCTTCGGTCGATTGCCGCTCTCGAGATGCTGATGGCCCGCCGGCCCCAGCCTCCGTCTCGCCTGACCCGTGCTCGCCTGTCCTTCGTTTGGAGGATGAAGCGCCGCCCTCGGTCGCTCTTAAGAATCGAACTGCCGCGAAGCCGGCTAGAACAGAAAGCCCGAGAAACGCCGCAGGTTGCCGCTTCGCGAAATCTGTCGCGTTATCGACGAGGTCGCGGAAGTTGCCGTCGCGGATTTTCTCCCCCGCCCCTTGGACGTAATCGGCGGCCGAATTGATGCCTTTGGTTGCGAAGGGTGCGTCGATTTCAAAAGCACGCGCGGCCTCTCTGATGTCATCCGAGAAGCGCTGAATGAAGTCCGCACCGGAGTATTGTTTCTGTTGAGCTTGGTCCTGAACTTGGTCTAGAGCGCCGGATGCTACACCCTTTGCGGCATCCGCAGCTTCTTTGGCCTTGTCCCGCGCTGTATCGACCGAGGCTCGTAGTGCCTCTTCGGCGCGATGCCTCATTTCAGCTCCAGCCCCGCCAACCTGGCTCTTGAGCTTTTCCGCAAGAGAGGCGTCTTGATCTTGGGACGGATGCTTTTCAGATGGATTCAGATCGCTCATCACAGCCTCACTTCTGGTCTTTCGTCGGATTGAATGCTGCCGCCACGATGTCGTCGGCAGCCTCTTTCAGCCTGTCGGCGAGCCCTTCAGTCATTCGGCTGGCGTGCTTGCCGAGATCCGCGCCGCTTACGCTCTTGGCCGCGGCGTCGGCTGCGGAAATGACAGCTTCCTTGGCGGTTTCAACGCCTGTCTCCGTCGCCTCACTGGCCGCTTCCCTCACGCGATCACTCGCTTGTCCCATGACCTTGGATTCGGCCCGCGTGGCTGGCAGAGCCGCGGCCAAGACCGCTCCGATTGCGATGCCCAGCCCTCCAATCAGAGCAGCGTTGTCACTAACAACCTGCTTGGCCTTGCGTGTCGCCTGTTCGCTGGCCCCCGCTGCGGATTCCCTCGCGGTCGTGGCTGCTTCGGCTATCTTGTCCTGAGCAGAATCAGCGCCGCCTGAGAGCTTGCCCGTTACGGTGTCGAACGCTTGCTGGGCTTTTCCCTTGAGAGCGCCGGCAGCATCCCGCGCGGCGCTCGTCGCCTCAGCGGTCCTGCTTTCAACCGAAGACAGGACGTCACTTGCTTGGTCCCGCAAGCCCCGCGCGCGCTCCGCCACGCCTTCCAGCGAGGCATCTGCGTTTTCTCTGATGGGAGACGTCGCATCCTGGATGCCGGTTCGAACCGTTCTTGACGTCAGTGCAAGGCCTGCACCGATCATAAGAAGTGGTAGGGGGGCACCACGCATCAGCCGCATCAAAGGGACCGCCACGGCGGCGCCCGCGGCTACTGCCTGCAGAGGATTCTCCAGTACTCGTTCCTTGAGGGAATCGATCCAACTTTGGGTCTTATGGCTGACGTATTCCGAGACCTCCGACTTGATATGTTCAGGTGATACCTTGTGACGGATGTCCTCGGCGGTACCCGCTAATTGTTCTCTGAGCTGGTCGACCGTCGCCGCCAGCTGCGCGCGGCTGCGCTCTGACTCGCGCCTCAGCTCCTCCACAGATTGTGTCATCGTTTCCTCTTGGACATTCTTATGATGTTTCGAGGCGAACCCACGGCGAATTGAATGGTTCCTACCCTCGATGGAGCCGCGCGAGGCAGCTAGTGCGGCCTACCGCCACAGCTCGAACGCGACGCCCATCCGCGCCACGAAATTAAGTACAAAAGTGTACTCTTGGCGCTCGAACGAGAGCGAATGTCGACCTAACAATTGTTGGGGACGGAGTTCAGGCGAAGCAAAGAATTTCGCCGTCCGGGATCGAGGCGCAACCACAACCCAATCTGTGCCGAGGTCTTGGTCTTCATCCTTCGACGGATGTTACGACATGCAATGCGTCGCCGCATCAAACACAAAGACATTTCACGAGTGCCTTGTTGAAGAAGCCCAGTGCTTCAAAGACGCCGCAGCGAAGCGACCGTCAGGCACAGCTAGAGAGCTGCTCGTTCGAAGAGCTCAACAAGCTGAATGCGCTTCGAGGATGATGACTGGCTAGGGGTGCCTGCTCGGCGTTCGAGAGAGCGAGTGCATCGGAAGTCGTAGGTCTCCACAGGAACGTTCCTAGATCATTCGGTTTACTTGTCGTAATGCGACGACGCCGTCAAACGCAGCGGGCGCACCGTTGCGAGCGCTTCGGCAAACAGGATGGTGCAGAACTCTGAGTGTAAGCGAGCCTAACTCTGCACAAGCAGAAACTGACATCGACCTTCGCCCGGATTCGCAGATGGAAAATTATGGAAGAATTCGGCCAATGGCCGAGTTGCTGCCAATCCACCTCAGACGAGCTTCTCGGGACTCTCCGACGATCTCTTGCGCTTGTCGCGCTGGCGCAAGAAGCTAACCCCCACCTCGTTGCCATTGACCACCTCGAGCTGGCAGCGACGGTAGGCAAGCCCCGCGGACGACAGCAGCAAGAAGAACTCGTTCAAGGCAAGCCCCTGAATGGAGTCCTCAACCGAGATCCGATACGGCTTTGACCACACAGGCCCGACGCCATGTGCCATCGATCGCCATCATATGCGCCGGGATGGCATGCTCAAAGACAACGCTCGGCGTTGCCTGGGGTTGTCCGCTCGCATGTCAGCGCTCAGGCGTCCAAACCTGCAATGCGTTGACCGGTCGGCGCTTGGCGCTTCGGAGGTGACGACCCCAGCCCGGCGATTTTGCGCTCATACGTCTTTGCAAGGTCGAGAAGCCGACGCTTGATAAATGGATCAGCAGCGGCGGCCAACGTGCGAATAACTTGCAGGCGCCCCTCCAAGAACTGATCATGTGTCATTTCAAGCCCCCTCTTTTGCGCTTTTGCAGAAGACTGCCAGATTTTCCCGAAACTGCAACTAACCTTTGTTAGGCGCGCGCGTCGGTTCCAAACTGGAGCAACGCCCATAGCAGTGCAACCCGCCCCGCCGCTTTGGAACTTCCCGATTGGAACGACGGTTGATTTGATGCAGCTCATTCATGGGAGAACGCAATGCCGCGTGGAGACAAATCCAGCTATACGAGCAAGCAAAAACGTCAGGCCGAGCACATCGAAGAAGGCTACGAGCATCGAGGCATACCCCGCAAGGAAGCCGAACGGCGTGCCTGGGCCACGGTCAACAAGGAGACCCACGGGGGAAAGAAAAGTGGATCGGGGCGCGGTAAGACGGAAGATCATTCGCCCTCCCGTAAAGGCGGCCGTCTCGGCGGAAAGGCTTCTGCCGAGCGTCCCGCGGCAGCCCGCTCGCGATCGGCCAAGAAAGCCGCCCGGACCCGAAAGCGCCGCGCGGCCTGATTTACGAGGGGAAAAGCTTATGCCAGATCTGCCCGAACAAGATGTTCGTAAGCGAGCCCACGAATTATGGGAGGAAGCCGGCAAGCCGCAAGGGCGTGAACAGGAGTTTTGGCTTGAAGCCGAGCGGCAGCTCCGCGAAGCGATGGTTCAACACGAACTCAAAACGCCCGACACGCTCTAACCTCTCGCGAACCCGGGCACTGAAACCTCACCCCGACTCGCGCAAAAGCGCGCTGCGCGGAAGCACGATTTCGGAAGATGTCGGCCAACGGCCGGGCCCGTTCAGGCCTGCGGCCACAGCGCAAGGATGCTCGCGGTCGAGGCGACCTCAATCTGCTGGCTGAAGCGGTCGGTGTAGAGGCTGATAAGCGCATCATGACTCTGGTCCGACTGACTGCACAGCGCATCCTCCGCGAGAATAACACGATACCCAAGATCGACCGCGGCAAGCACAGTCGAGAGGACGCAGACATCGGTCTCCCCACCGCTCACGATCACAGTGTCGACGTGACGTTCCTGCAAAAACCAGTGCAGCCGACCATTGGCAAACGCGCAATAGGTGCCCCGATCAAATACTGAAGCAGGTGGCACAAAGGCGCTGAGATCATCCACAAGCTCCAGATAGATCGGATCAAGCCGATCGCGCGTGACGCACTCCCATTTGCGGTAAAGCGCCTTCCACGCGCCAGGCGCATCGTCAGCAGAACGCGGCGGAATAAACCGGGTAAAAACCGTCCGCTCGCGCGCCTGCAGCACCAAGCATCTAATCTGTGGGAGCACACGCTCCAACCACGGCGTGGCCCAGGGCGCGCCGGGCGCGAACAGGCGCTGCATGTCGATGCAGACGTGCGCGGCGTTCGCACCGACAGGAGTGAGCAAGACGCCCATGATCCCCTCACCGCTTCTTTCCAAAGCCCGTGAGCGGCCGCAACAAGCGCTCAAGGCCGACGCCGACTACGAGCCCGGTCAGCACGTCGCTCGTCCAATGCGCGAGAAGCACGATCCGGGTCGACGCCAGCGCGGCCCCGATGGCCCAGACGATATTGCGCTGCTTGCTCGGAAGCTCGCATGCTGCACTCGCCAGCGCTCCGATATGAATCGCATGGCCGGAAGGAAAGGCGTCCTCTTGATTGCCGGAATAGGGCACGCCCCGCAGATGCCCCGCGACGGTCAGCCGATCCGGCCGTTCCTGGTCGAACTCCGTCTTGAGTGCATGAGGTAGTAGTGAGGCAGCAAGCGTCGTGACGAGAATATGATCGCCGGCGCAGCGCAGCGTTCGATCTTGCCGGCGGGTCCACAACCACCATCCGAGCGCCAAGCCACACAGGACGTGCTCGTCTGCACCCCACGTCGCGATATTGGCCCACGCCTCAATCGTGGGGTTGGCATGGCCGGCGACAAGCCTGGCAATCGCAACATCAGCGCTGGTAGGGCGAACAGAAACCGCCATGGCAACCCGGAAGATCGGTCTACAGACAAATAAAACGCCGCGTTCACGACGGCGTTCCCGCGCGGGACCTCGCTTGCCCCTCAGAAGCTCTGACGCGCTCGTCGGACGGCAGGAGGCTTCGAAAGGCAGACGATCATCTGCCATCTCGCAGCCGCGAACCCTAGGCCTGATAGGAACTGCGATCTCAGCGGCTTGTTGTGTCACACGGCGTCGCGGCGCCATACGCCGATGCGCGCAAAGTCAAAAGTGAAAAACCAACGGAAGCTGTCGGTGGACTATGCTTTTCGCTTCATGATTGGAGGCGCAATCGTATCAATATTCGCCGTGGTTGGCGATATATTGCGGCCTAAGAGCTTCGCCGGCCTCTTTGGTGCCGCCCCCTCGGTCGCGCTCGCCACACTCGCTCTGGGCTTCTGGCGACATGACGCGACCTATGTCAGCGCCGAGTGTGCCTCCATGATGCTTGGAGCAGTGGCACTGTGTGCCTACAGCTTTGTCGTCTGCCAAACACTCATGCGGCTCAAATGGTCCGCCAGCGCTGCAAGCATCTTCGCCCTCGCGTTTTGGGCCGCTGTTGCCTTCGGGAGCGAAAAATTGCTGATCGGATAGCGCTATGATCGTCACAGCTAAGCTAACCGCGCTCGCCCAAGATCGCTGGTACGATTACGTCGTGCGCTATGTACTCGGTGGTTTTGCGACCTTGATTGCGGGCTTGGTCGCTGACGCATTCGGCCCCTCCATTGGAGGACTGATGCTTGCCTTTCCTGCGATCCTTTGTGCGAGCACCACGCTTATCGAAAGGAACGAGCGCAAACGAAAGGAGCGCAAGGGCCTGCCTGGCGGGGAGAGAGGCAGACAAGCCGCAGCTTTGGATGCCGCTGGCGCCGCATTGGGGAGCGTTGCGCTCCTGTGCTTCGCCGCCACGGTCTGGCAACTGGCGCCTCATGGACCGTGGGTTTCGCTTCCTCTTGCCTGTCTGATCTGGCTGCCCGTCGCAATCATGATGTGGTGGCTGCGTCGCCTCACGCGACGCGTGCGGTTTCCGGGCCGCAGCTCAGAGACAAACCTATCGTCAGCGCTGACTGCCCGGCGCCGCCGCCGCCGCCCGTTCTAGAAGGCACCGCGGAATCCTAAGCGAGGCGCCGCTGCGACCAGGGCGATACGCAAGACACATTGACGTAATCAAGCTCAGCGCGATCAGCTCATTGCGGGTGCTTCCACAACGCGTGTTGGCGAGACGCAAATTTGGAACGGCGTGTCGACTGCTCTGTTTATTTTCAATCTGAGGGAGAATTCGTCAATGGAGAACGCTTATGCGGGTTTCAGTTCTTACAGCGCTCGTGATCGCAACGGTCGCCAGCTTTCCCGTGAACGCCCAACAGACCACTGGACAGAACCTACAGACCGAGGCCGACAAGGGCATGAAAACCCAAAACTCGGGAGCGTCCGGCTTCGTCGGAGATCAAGAAAAGCCCGGGGCGGCTGCTCGTCCGCCCGGAGAGCCAAGCTCCACCGCAAGCAACCCCGCAACAGCGCCCAGCGCACATAATTCCGGCGCTGGGATTAGCGGGGCGTCCGGTAACAAGAACGGCCCAGCAGTGCAGAAGGGAACGGTCGGCGCAAGTCAGCATAACCCAACCGTGCAGCAGCAAGACTCATCCAACATCAAGGGGCTTCCGGGGGGCAAGAGCGGTCCTGCCGCAAAGCAACCATCTCGTTGAAGTTGGCCGCGACCCGATTAGCATTCGCCGTCCGCGCATGGCGGACGGCGAGTGCTAAGGACCGCCCGCAACCGATCCGGCGATCACCATAACCAGTTCATCGAGATCAATATTGCCATTGACAATCAACTTCTCGGAGACACGGATCTGCAGGCCTTTCGGATCGACGGAGGCCTGATATTTCAGCTCGTCAATGATCGCCTCCTTGAGCTTCTCTTCCAGCATGAGCTTACCCCAACACGTTAACCGGCCATGGCGCGACACGATTCCGCGCAAGCGCGGCATGCCGCAACTAGCTTGGACACATCTTGAGAACGATCAAAGGTGAGAGCGCGGTCAAGCATCAAAAACCTCTAGGCGCGGACAAATCGAAATTGCTGAGTACCGCGCTCGCGCGGATCAGATCCGCACTCAACGATCCGGTAGCCCTCGTGAGCTGCGACAAAGGCTTGCCTGGAAATGCGGCGCCTGGTGTATTTGACGAGCTTGTCCTTTGCGATTCCCAACGACCCAGGCCCGTTGTCGCTGAGATAGGAGGTCTGGACCTCTGGTTCGGCGTCAGCCTCACCAATCGGCACTCGATACCAAACCATCCTTGCCGGCTGTGCGGCGCACAGGCCCCTGAAGGTCTCGATCGCATTAGGAACGTACTGGATGGCTCCGTTTGAGTGCATCAGATCCACTGCACCGAGCCAATCAGCAGCCTCTTTGAGGCTATCAAAGAACCTCAGTCGATCAGTGGCGAGTTCGCTGGCACGCCGCACCATGGTCGGCGTCTCGACCACCGCCCATCGGACGTCGACCGTTTGCTGTCGCGCCACCTTGTAATGCAGCCCGGCGCCGCCGCCAAAATCCAGGACCGTCTTTGTATCCGCGATGAGTGGCCAATCGCCGGCCGGCTCATAGGCAACCGTTTTGCGAAAGATCGCCTCGACGAGATCGCGGTGCTCATAGCCTTCGATCACCGCGCCCGCGACCGCCTGCATGGCAGGTCATCCCGAACAGCAAAGATGCCGCAGGATATTGCTTCGCGGCGCCGTGCTGAAATGGTGTCCCCGATTTGGGGACACTCCCATGACGTATGTTCAAGAACGAGATCGTGCATTCGCAAGGCTGCACTTCCAAACGACCGTTGCCTTTTTGGCGGAGGTACGCGGCATCGCGTTCAGCACCCGCTCCGCCGGCACGCCGCCCTTGCGCCCCGTTCGCGCGCCTCGCGCCGACGCTCGCGACGTTCGCTCCGCCGCTTCGCCCGCTCGGCAGGCTGCGGCAGCAGAGGCACCGGGGCATCCACTCTCTCGGCCGGCACCGTCTCTATGTCGACTAGGGGGCGCGTTTCCATGAATTCGAGGACGGAGCGTCCCTGGGCGGTGATCTTCCAGCCGCCGTTTTCGCGCTCGACTAGGGTTTGCGAGAAGATGTCGAGGTCCGGCACGCGCGCAGCCAGCCGCTTGGTGCGGTCGGCCCAGTCCCGACCGCTGGTCGCCAGGATGGCCATGTCGCGCTTGAGGTCGGACAGAAAGGCGAAACCGTCGGGACAGGCCACCAGGATCTTCAGTACCGTGACCTGAAAATTCACCCCGCCCCCCGGCCGGTCAGCGCCACATGGTTGGCGCTTGCGAGAGAGCTTGGCGCCCGACCTGCTTGAGCTGCTCCGGTGACGTGTCGCCTCTGGTCGCGGCTTCCAGGATTTTCGAAGCCACGTGGGTACGGGCGCCGGTCTCGGCCTGGGAAACGCTTTCGCAGACTTCGTCCAGGACCGCGCGCAAAATCGCGGTGGTAGCAGGATCGAACATGGGGGACCCCCAGAAGAAAGAACTATCGTAACGCAATCGCTCGGGCGTCGAATTCAACAATGTTAAGAAATCTCTAGGAATCTACATCCCGGCTCGGATTTGGCAATAGACTCAGAATGCGTCGCGCCTAGAACGGCCTCAGGCTGGCCCGCTTGAAACGCCGGCGCGGACCTGGACCTTTCGCACCGCGGCATAGATCGTTTTAGCGCTCTAGTCGAGAAACCGGATGATGGTTCGAGCGGTCGAGAGCGTGCACCAGCTCGTCGCTGTCGAGTACGGCCTGCAGGCGCCGCAAGGTCTGTACAAGATCCAAAGAGCCCAGTCGATCCTCACTGAGAATTCGTCGAGCGTCCACGATCGCGCGATAAAGGACATCCTGGTCGGGGCTATTCATTTTCGGCGCTCCAAACACAAACCAATCCCGCCGGAGGGCGGAACGTTCCCAGGTTCTCCCTGCGATGATCGTCGACTTTCGGCGAAGCGAGAAAACTCGGAAACATTCGCAGCAGGGTGGCTTCGGCATCGAACATTGGAGCGTGGACGGCGGTGTCGGCGAGGAGCTCGCGCCGGTGCGGCAAAATGGATCAGTGGCCGCATGCGCCGGGAAAGCGGAGGAACGAGCACCTGCCGATCTCACTTGTCTTGCATCAATCTTTCGTGGAGGAGAATGACAATGGAAATGGAAAGGCGTGAAACAGGAACGCTGATCGGTAGCGACAAGGTCGAAGGCACCACCGTCTATGGCGCCGACGCCCAAAAGATCGGCTCGATCGAGCGCGTCATGATCGACAAGGTCAGCGGCCAGGTGTCGTACGCGGTTCTCGGCTTCGGCGGCTTCTTGGGCATCGGAGACGATCACTACCCCCTGCCATGGCAGTCGTTGAAGTACGACACGAGCCTTGGCGGGTACCGAACCAATCTCACCGCCGACCGGCTCGAGGGCGCGCCAAAGTACGGCAATGACAACGATTGGAATTGGGACGACCCGGGACGGGCGCGAGCCGTGAACGACTACTATTCCGGGTTCTAACCGATGCCGGCGACCTAGGTCGCAGCGCGCTCACATGCTGTTGCGGTTGCGGGGACCCGGACTCCGAGGCACTTCGGGTCCCCCTTCTAGGCTGCTCGAGCGACCGGCGGCCTCTCAGAGCTTTCCGCCCATCTCCGTACCGCTGGATCTTGGAGCGGATCGATCCCGTCGCAGCATGCGCACAGCGCCCAGCCTCGGCGCGCCACTGCCCGGCCTCGTCGGCGACGCGCTTCATCAGCTTGCCGCAAAGCGGGCATAGCCTGCGGTTCGGTGGAGCCCCAGCGTCATCTGAATTGTCCCTGCCGCCGGCTAATCTAGGCCCACCATCGGCCTTGCTAGACGCCCAGTTCTTTGATCGCCATATCGGAAATTTGCGCGGGATCTTTCACCCCCGTTTGGGCGATCTCGATTATCTTCTTCGCGAGCATCTCGGCTAAGGGGTCCTTGCGGTCGACAATACCGATCCCGCGCAAGGCCAGTTCATAGGCCGTGGTGATGCGATTGATCTCTTCCGGGCCCATCGGCAGGTTTTGTAGCAACCGATAGATTGGCACGGCTCAGCCCTCCGAAACCCAGCGGCTTACCTGATCACGACGGAACTTGAGCCATCCGAAAATTGATAACGAGGTTAAAGCACCCCGACTGCCGCTTAAGGAGCGCGCTCGACAGGGACGGCCGGCGGCATTGAGCGCAAGCCAGGTGGGCAGATCCGGATTGCAGCCACCGACGTAAGGCGTATGATTCTCCTGATTTGCAACTCAAGGGGGTGCACATGGCAGCCGACCTGGTTTTGAAAATCGCCATCGTGGGACTGGGCATCTTTGCGACGGTTCTCGCGTCTATGCTGTATCTTAATCTGTAGGAGGGCCACTCAGTTCGTGACACCTATAACGCGAATGCCGAAGAGACAGCCGCTTTCTTTCTCCACTGTGTATTGATGATGCAGCCGCCCGAGGCCAGCCCGAAGATGTCATCCAAGCGGAAATGGGCCGCCCCGGAGGGCGACCCATTGTTCGTTCAGTTCACCAGCTCCGGGTGCCGAAGCTGAAGCCGATGCTCGGCCCGCCGCCGTAGTAGCCGTAGCCGCGATCGTAGTAGCCGGGACCGCCATAGTATCCATAGCTGCGCCTAACGACGTAGTCGTCACCGCCGTAATAGCGCTGGACGTAACGGGGGCCGCGGGCCCGGAAGCAGCGGCCGTACTCGTTACAGACCAGCCGCACCTGGTCGACGCCGGAGACCTCGGTCGAACCAATGGCGGCAGGGTTGAGCGGGGCGGCAATCGCGGCCGATCCCAGAAGGGTGGCGGCGAAGATTCCCAGTGCAAGGGTCTTCATGGACGTTTCTCCTTCTGGCTAAATCAATCGATCTCTTCGATGATCATGCGTTCCTGGGGTTCGATGATATAGGTGCGGCTATCCCGGTTGATGTACCGGTACTCCCGCAAGGTCGGCGCATCGCGATAGACCTCCTCTGGGAACGTCTCGATTGCCATCCCTTCCGGCACCCGCTCGCCCCTGCGGATCTCGGTTCGCACCGTGCTACCGGTGGTACCCCGCTCGCGCTCGACCGGACGCGCCTTGGCGTGCTTGCGAACCACGTCGCGATCGCGGTCGCTGAAGGTCGTCTTGCGCTGCTCGGTGCGTGCCGGCGCTGCCGCCGTGGAGCGGCCCGAGTACGGCAGGACGGCGACGATCTTATAGCTGGATGGCTCCACGATCACGATCTCGTCCTTCACCAGGACGAAGTTGTAGCCGCGATACTGCGGCACCACCTCGACGACCTCGGCTGGCAGCGGCTGCAGGCGCACATCCCGGGGGACCGCGGTGCCGACCGACAGCGAGAAGTTCACGCTGTTCAGCGGCTGGACATTGAGATGCGAGATGGACGCGCTGATGCGGGTCCGCTGCTGGTCGTTGATGTTGACCGACGCATTCACGTTGGTGTTCGACGACCGATCGGCCGTGTTCTGCTGGCTGTTCGGCTGCTGAGCCGTGTTGGTCGAGCCGCCGCTAGCCGCCGGCGATTGCGCCTGATTGCCGGTTGAGGCAGGCGGGTTTGCGCTCTGAGCCTGGTTGTTGGAAGGCGGATTGGTCTGCGCCTGGTTCGACGGCGGATTGGTCTGGTTGGCGGGCTGGTTGGTCTGCGCCTGGCTAGACTGGTTGCCCGAGGTCGGCGCTTGCGTGGTGTTGGTGCCGGTGCCGGAATTCGACGGTTGGCCCGCAGCGCTCTGGCCGGTCGAGGCCGGCGGCTGTGGCTGGGCCGAATTGGTCGGCGGATTGGTGGTCTGTGCGGATCCCGAAGGCGTCGTGGTGGAATCCTGCTGACGTTGAGCGGCCGGCGGATTAGAGCTCGAAGTGTTCGGAGAGGATTGCGCGAAGGCCGATGTCGCGATCGCGACTGCAGCAGTCGTGGCTAACAATAAGCGTTTGTTCATCTGAAACCTCCTGAATGTCGTGCCAAACAACATCCGACGAATGCGCGGGTTCCTGTGCGGGAAAGTTCGGCAAGCGCCCTCGCCTCGCTTGGCGCGCGCACAGTGATGCGCTCGCCCAGGAACAACTGGAACATCGGATAAACCTCGTCGTTGGCAATGACGACTTGCGAGCCAATGGAGGAGACAACATCATGAAGAAGCTAATCGTGTGCGGCGCCCTCGCCGCTTTCGCCCTGGGTACACAGGCCGCCAGCGCCGCCGAGTTCTACATCGTGCGCGATGCGACCACCAAGAAGTGCACCATCGTCGATACCAAGCCGACGACGACCACGACGACGGTCGTGGGCGACGGCATCTACAAGACCAAGACCGAAGCCGAGTCCGCCGTGAAGACCGTCAAGGTCTGCACCGAGCAGTAAGGATTTCGGACGGGTCGATGCTCGCTCGAAAGAGTGAGAAGTAGAGAGCAGCCGGCGGTGATCTTCATCGGCGGGCCGCCTGGAACGGCTCGTCCGGCGACCCGGACGAGCCATTTCCATGCCTGCCGATGCGTGCATGGGAGTCTGCAACTGGCTCCAAAGCAGCAAAAGGGCCCCAATTGGGGCCCTCAGTCTTACCGCGCACTCGCTCTACTTAATTGTAGTCGGAGTATTTGAACTGCGGAAGCACCTTCAATTGCTCCTTGTTGCCGCTCATCACGGCGTGGTCCGGAACCCAATCGTTTGTGGTGCGATTGGTGGTGGTCGTCGGCGCCGCGCCGGTGGTCGTATCGCGGGCCGTGGTCGAGGTGCTGGTCGAACTCGTCCGCACCGGCTCCTCCACGAATTTCAGCTTGTCGATGGACACCGCGATGTCGTGCTCACCCATACCCAAAAAGCCGCCAATGCCGATCACCACAGCGTTGATCTTGCCGCTCTTGTCGACGAGCAGCTCGTTAATGTCGCCAAGCTTCTCGTTGGCCTCATTATATACGTTCAGGCCCATGAGCTTGGAGGCGCGCCAACTTCCCTTGAGCGCCACATGCGCATTGGCCGGCTGGCTGGTCGCCGCCGGCGCGGCACGATCCGCCGGCTGGGTCGATTGTGCGAACGCTGCGCTACCGATCACGGCGCCGCCGAGCAGAGCAATGGCAAGAATACTTTTCATCGATCATCTCCTCCAACTGAGTCAGCACCCGTCTGGATGCCCGGCCCCAACGCTCCGAGATTGCCACTTGTTCCCGATGACACCTGCGGTTCAGGGTGAAAGGAAATCGCTATCTCTAACCTTGCGTTCCGACGGATTCACGGACTCCTTCACGTTCGTTGCGGCTTCGAAGCGCACTCACGCTCGGTGCAACTAGCGTCATCGATCAGCTTGCGGTATTGGCTTTCGTACGCTCTAGCCATCCGGCTCGCGGTGAAGCGCTCCTCAAACCGCGACCGAATCTTTCTTCTGTCCAGCCGCGCCAACTCCTTCACAGCCTTGATCGCTTGCTCCTCGCCATCCACGATGAAGCCGGTCACGCCGTCCTCGACCACTTCAGGCACGGAGCCGGAGCGGTAGGCGATGACGGGTGTTCCGCAGGCCATCGCCTCGATCATGACGAGACCGAACGGTTCCGGCCAGTTGATAGGAAACAATAGCGCCGCGGCGCCGGCGAGGAATGGCTGCTTCCTCGTTTCGTCGACCTCACCCACGAGCTGGATCTTCTCGCCATCGATGTGGGGCTCGAGCTTCTTCTTGAAGAAAGCGGTCTCGCTGCGCGGGATTTTCGCGGCGATCCGCAGTGGCATCCGCGCGGCGCGCGCGATGCGTATGGCATCTTCAGGACCCTTGTCCGCAGTCAGGCGCCCGAGGAAGGCCACGTACCGACCAACTTCGTAGCAGGGCTGGAACGAGTCCTTGGGCAAACCGTGCTGAATCGTTCCGATCCAACGCGCGTCCGGAAGCGGCAGGCGCTGATCGTCGGAAATCGACACGAAGCTTGCTTCGGCAAACTGGCGAGCGACGTCCGACAAGCCGGGCAGATCTAGCCGACCGTGCATGGTCGTCAGGAACGGGATGCCCGTCCGGCGCAGCACCGGAAGGGGCAGCCAGTCGACATGGGAGTGGATCACGTCGAAGTCGCCTGCGCGCTTGGCGATGGCTTCGATCAGCAACGTGCAGGCGGCGTTCGGATCCGCGCCCCTCCGGCCGAGGCGCAGCGCGCGCGGCCACACGGGGTGGAGCTTTCCGCTGGTGCGGGAGTCGCCGCTCGCAAAGAGGGTGACATCGTGTCCAAAGCCGACCAGCTCGTCGACCAGCCAGGCGATGACCCGCTCCGTGCCGCCGTAGAGCTTCGGAGGGACGCTCTCGGCCAATGGAGCAAGCTGGGCAATCCGCATCGGCTAAGCCCCAAACGCGGACCGCAGGACCAACACGATAGCCGCGGAAATGAGATATGAAATCGTGAGCAGCGTCCAGCTGGGCCTTGTGCTTTCGCCGGCCACTCGCGTCACGAGCCTTTTCATCCACCCTAACATTCGTCCGTGGGAAGCCCGTGCAGGTAGGCGAGTCCGAAGCCGGCGAGTTCTTCGGCATCGCTCTCTCGCTCTTCCCATCTCCTGTGCAGATGGCGCTCGAGGAGGCAGCGGCAGCTGTCCTGAGCGTCGACTTCCGGGTGCGTCGAACGGTACACCGTCCAAGCCGTCTCTGCCGCCCTTCTCACCGCGATCTCGTTGACCATTCTCGCGCTCCGAGGATCGAAACCAGTCGCTGCCAACTCAGCACGATCCGGAAAGTTTCCGTTTTTTCCCGGAGCCTTGGAAGTGCCTACTGAGAACCGCGCCGGAGGAGTCAGGATGTCTTCGCCCGCGCACGCTCCCGTGCGACTCGGCTGCGCTGAGGGCGTTGGTCTCGGCCGGACCGGGTCGAAACAAGAAGCCGAGGCATAGGCGGCGCTCGCCCCCGTCAGGTCTTGGCAATACAACGGGCGAACGTACCCACAGCCTATGCAAAACGGGACACCGGCGGGCCCAATAAGCGGGTTGTATATATCCTAAATGGTCGACCGAGCTTTTGACGATCTTGGCCGCCGAGTGAAATACGAATTCTTCTGCTATTCCGATGAGGAAAATGCCCTTGGTTTCAATAGCTTTTGTCTTCCGTTACGCGCCCGCGAAGTACAGAGCTTTGGAGAAAACACGGGCATTGGAGAAGGAGTCGGTAAAAGCCCGACCCTCTGAGTACGGTCCGCCGGCAAAAAGGCGAGCCAAATCAGCAACAACAAGCGCTTAGACTAATGCGGAGAGGACGTTCGAAACGCAGGGTGGCGGAGGGAGAGGAACTGGGATCGAACCTTCTCCGCGTCGTCCAAGTACTCCCAGGTACTCTGGCGGATTAGGTGCCCTTTGACCGGACGGTCGGAAGCGCCGGCGTGCCCTAGGACCTTTCTAGGCCTGCCTGGGGGGCGAGAGGCCTTCCCAAGGCCATGCTGTCCTCAGCGCGGAGGCCGGCTTCGTTGTGGCAAGGGGGGTGCCTAAGGACACCAGCGAGCGTCCCGCGCCCGATCTAGTCCACCAATTCGGTGGGTGTCGGCTAGGGATTGGGCTTCCCCAAGATATCCGCCAATTCAAACACCTTTCGCCTCAGATCCACAACTTTGCAAGCTAGGACCAACTCCTGCCGACCTGCCATCGACAGAATGGCATTTAGCACCTGGTCTGAGTGCTCGGCCAACATGACCAGGTGTCGGCCGCAGGGTGCGTACCGTCCCAACATCCAATTCTTGACCGTGCGCTCATTCGCACCCGTCCAACCCGCAATCAACTTTGCGCGCGAGTTTCGATCTTTGAATTCCAAGCTCAATGCCGCTGCAATTTTCATCGCGAAAGCATGGTCGTCAAGGCTGAAAACTCCACCGCCGTGTCCGCCGCTTTTTGGAAAGGACTTCCCTTTTTTGGAAACGACATTCCACGCTCCTGTCTCATATCATCAGGCGGGTAACTCCTGAGCGCCTTGGGTGCGGCCGACAATATCGCGTTGGAATGGGGTGCTGATTGACAAGGCAAATCAAAAGCTTCGGAAAAAACTTAAGTCGAGGAGAAAGGCCTTCTCTAGCTGCCGCCTACGTCCGGATGTCGACCGATCTGCAGAAGTACTCTACCGAAAATCAACTCCATACGATCCGTCACTATGCCGAGCAACGCGGCTACACGATTGTCCGTGTCTTTGAAGATTCCGGCCGTAGCGGTTTGCGAATGGACGGTCGTGACGGGTTGCAGTCTCTAATGCAGGACGTGCAATCCGGCAAAGCCGGCTTTCACGCAATCCTGGTGTACGACGTCAGCCGGTGGGGACGATTTCAGGATGCGGATGAAGGTGCGTATTATGAGCACGTCTGCTCGCGCGCTGGGATCCGAGTTCATTATTGCGGCGAGCAATTCGATAATGACGGCAGCATCGGCTCGATACTTCTCAAGAACGTCAAACGGGTTATGGCTGGCGAATACAGCCGTGAGCTATCCGTCAAGGTTTTTGCTGGGCAATGCCGCCTCATCGAACACGGCTTTCGCCAAGGCGGTCCTGCGGGATTCGGCCTGCGACGCCTCTTAATCGACGAGGGTCGGAACCCAAAAGGCGAGCTGGGGCGTGGCGACCGAAAGAGCCTTCAGACCGACCGTGTCGTTCTGACCCTTGGTCCGCTCGAAGAAATCGAGCACGTGCACAGCATTTACTCAATGTTCGTTGAAGAAGGTAAGTCAGAAAGTGAAATTGCCGTCGCGCTTAATCAACAGGGGATAATGAGCGATCTTGGTCGTCCCTGGACACGCGCGTCGATCCACCAAATTTTGACTAACGAGAAATACATCGGCAACAACGTCTTTAATCGCGTTTCTTACAAACTAAAGCAACGCCGCGTGGTCAATCGGCGAGATACCTGGGTGCGAGCTGACGGTGTCTTCCCATCGGTTGTAGACCGAGCTCTCTTTGAGCGCGCGAGAGTCATCATAGACCAGCGCGGCAATCACTACTCCGATGAAGAATTGCTCTCCTTGCTCCAAGCTGTTCTTGACGAAGAAGGGGCGTTGTCCGGTCTCATCATCGATGAGCGCGACGGCATGCCGTCGTCGAGCTTGTACAGATCCCGATTTGGCAGTCTGTTAAGGGCCTATAGCCTTATAGGATACGAGCCAGATCGCGATTATCGATACATTGAGATCAACCGACATATACGCGAATCCTTTCATGCAATATTGGCCGAAATTGTAGCGGGGCTCGAGAACGCCGGCGGATTCGTCGTCTGTGATCCCATAAGTCATCTGCTCTCAATCAATCGAGAGTTTACAGCATCCATCGTGCTCGCAAGGTCCTTCGAGACCTAGGCTGGCGCACTTCGATGGCAAATCCGGTTTGACACGGGTCTCGCTCCGGACGTCACGATTGCCGTACGCCTCGATCGTTCGAACGAACAACCGCTCGACTATTACGTTCTTCCCAGTATCGACATGAATGCCGGCCGGATCCGGATGGCGGAAGACAACGGGCTATCGCTGGATGCTTACAGATTCGAAACGCTCGACTTTCTCTATTCGATGGCAACCCAAACGTCATTTCGGGAGGCAGCATGACCAATCCTAAACCCAGACATCCCAAGCACGTAAGGACCATCCCGATTGACCAGATTCGCTTTCTAAATCCGCGAGTGAGAAATCGTCGAAATTTTCAGGAAATCGTCCAAAGCATCGCTAACGTCGGGCTCAAACGTCCGATTACCGTCAGCCCGCGAAAGAGCGAGGCGGATTCGGCAAGCTACGACCTAGTTTGTGGCCAGGGCCGAATTGAAGCCTTCATTCAGCTCGGTCAAACGGAGATTCCTGCCATCGTCATTGAAGCCGAGGAAAGTGACTGCCTGGTCATGAGCCTCGTTGAGAACTGCGCAAGACGCCAGCATCGAGCGATCGACCTGTTACAGGATATCAGCACCCTACGCGGCCGCGGATATAGCGACCGGGAAATTGCGCCAAAGATCGGCGTCAGTGTTGAGTATATTCATATGATCGGGACCCTTTTGGAGAAAGGTGAAGAACGTCTCGTTACTGCCGTCGAGGCAGGTATCCTTCCACTGAATATGGCGATCGAGATTGCAAAATCGAGCGATGAGGATGTCCAAACAGCTTTGACACAAGCCTACACAGAAAACAAGTTACGCGGAAAGAAGCTCGTTGCTGTACGGAGAATCATTGAGCAGCGACGGCGCCGCGGAAAACAAATACATGATAGCAGATTTGGACGACGCGGCGCAAAGCGTCCACTCACCGGCGAATCGATTATCCGCGTCTACCGACAAGAGGCTGACCGCCAAAAGCTGCTCGTCAAGAAGGCCGAGGTCACCCAAAGTCGCCTTCTCTTCATTGTCGAAGCCATCCGAGCACTACGCGACGATGAAAATTTCGCCAATTTGCTGAGGGCTGAAAGTCTCGATTCGATGCCAGCGTTTCTGGAGCAGCGGATAGCTGATGGATCGGCGATATGAGCAAACCAGCAGGTCAGGACGTCTCACCTACCATCGCCCAGGCATTCGGCTCCGATTGCGTCGTCGTACCCATCGCTTCAATACTGCCTGTGAAGGCGATAGAAAAGACCACCAAATCCAGTCATAAGTACCGCCAGATTGCAGCATCTATTCGCGAGATCGGACTTGTCGAACCGCCAGTGGTAATTCGAGATGCCCGAGATACCAATTCCTACCTTCTGCTTGATGGCCATTTGCGGATCGAAGTGCTCCGAGATCTAGGTCAGACAGAGGTGGAATGCCTGATCTCGACCGACGACGAGGCTTTCACATACAATAAGCGGATTAGCCGTCTGTCTCCGGTTCAGGAGCAGCGAATGATCGCAAAAGCAATTGAGCGAAACGTTCCCAAGGACAAAATAGCAAGGGCTTTAGACATCAACGTTCGCAGCATAGCGCGTAAGGTTCAGTTGCTCGACGGAATCTGCGAAGAGGTCGTTGGCTTGTTAAAGGACAAGATGTGTCCGCTGGCCGTCTTTGACGTTCTACGAAAAATGAACCCGCTTCGTCAGATTGAGGCCGCTGAACTCCTCATCAATGCCAACAATTTTTCTGTTAGCTACGCGTCGGCCATTTTGGCAGGTACGCCACAAGCCCAGCTGGTTACCCCGCAGACGTCAAAGCGATTGAGGGGTATGACGGCTGAGGCCATTGCGCGCATGGAGCGGGAGCTTTCACGATTGCAGGAAGCGATATCGTCGATCCAAGATTCGTACGGCCAGGATCACCTCCATCTCACCGTCGTAAAGGGATATCTGCGCAAGCTGATCACCAATGACCGCGTGGCGCGCTACCTTGAACAGTTTCAGCCTGAGCTATTTGTCGAATTTCAGAAGATCGCCGAAATGACGTCGACGTTGCCAAGCGAAGCTGCGTAAGGGGACCCGGACCCTTCAAGCGCGGGGACCGCAGGAGAAGCCGCACGTTGGGGCGGATCAATTGCGGTGATGGGGATGGCGGCGAACCCGTCTGGAGCCCATCAGGCCGGTCGAGTTTTCACTGGCCGAATAGATAGCGTGTCAGCGTGTTTAGACCGGCGCACGCTGACACGCGGCGGCAATCAGGCCCCATTCCAGTGTTGCAGCACTTTGGCGCGCAGGCTGCATTCGCATATGTGATGTTGTTGAAGAACTCGGCCTTTGGGCGGCTGACGCAAGTCCTCACAGCCCTCCCTCCGCACGCAAGCGGCGCGTCCGCATTTACCTCAGAACCAGACATCGGAACCGTTTGGATGCAAGTCAGCGAAGGGCCACTAACGGAAGTGGCCACTTTCCGCTCGACCTCCCTATCGGCACGCGATGGGAGAGCGAGCGCCTTAGCGGTCTTGAGGTTGACTGTAAGATCCAACTTGGCTTGAGCCGGAAGAGCGCACTCACATACCGGGATCCGGTTGAGGGCGGCACGCAGCGAAAAGCATCGACCCGAGACGCCAGATTAGTTAGAATCCAAGCCGGAGCAAGAGCCACCTGTTCGCATGAACCGCAGCATAACTAGGCCTGCGAATGGCCGTCGCCAGCGAGGGCTCCAGGATGCGCTGTGCAAGCTGTAGGACGGAAAACAGTTCAGACCGTCGGTTCTGTGCCGAGTGCGGTTGCGCACTGCCGGTTTCATGCCGACAGTGCGGCTTCCTCAACCAGCCGAATGTGAAATTCTGTGGCGGCTGCGGCGCTGCTGTGGCAATAGCCGCCTCCGAGCCTGACCTCCGAACGGCGCGCGTAAGTGACCAATCGATATTGGGTGAGCGGCGACAGGTTACAGTCCTCTTTGCCGACCTGTCAGGCTTCACCCGTCTCAGTAGTGTCCTCGATCCGGAGGAGACGCATGGCCTTCTCAACTCCTATTTTGAGGTCATCGACCACATCGTCGTGAGCTACGGCGGCTCGATAGACAAGCACATCGGCGATTGCGTGATGGCCGTCTTCGGCGCGCCCACCGCCCACAGCGATGATTCAGAACGGGCGGTGCGCGCAGCGCTCGCCATTCATCCCGCCATGCAGAGTCTCAGCGAGAAAGCCGGGCGGACCTTGAAGGTCCATGTCGGGCTCGCCTCTGGCCAGGTGGTCGCGAGCAAAACCGGCAGTGGCGAGCGCCAAGAGTACACTGTCACAGGCGATACAGTGAATCTTGCCTCACGGCTGACGGCGCAGGCTGGACCTGGCGAAACTTTTACCTCCAATGCAGTCTATCAGTCCTTGCTGGACCGCCTCGATGGCGAAGATGTCGGCGCGATTTCCATCAAGGGCCTTGACCGGCCGGTCCCGGTCTGGCGCGTGCGAGGCCTGCGGAGCAGCGGTTCGCACCGAATTCACAGGCGGTTGGTGGGCAGACAGGGCGAACTGGGTCAGTTCAGCGGGATTGTTGCGAGTTGCCGGGAAGCGGGTAGCGGGCTCGCCCTCTATGTCCGCGGCGAGGCTGGTATCGGCAAGACACGGCTGGTTGAGGAATTCCAGCGGATCGCCTCTAGTCAGAACTTCGCTTGTCATCTTGGTCTTGTACTCGATTTCGGTGTCGGTAAAGGGCAGGACGCGATCCGGGCGATTGTCCGCAGCTGTCTGGAATGCTCCGGACAGGCTGAGACGGCCGCCCGCGCTGCGGCGAAACGGGCTCTCTCAGAGGAGCTCCTAGATTCGGACCAGCTAGTGTATTTGAACGATCTGCTGGACCTGCCGCAACCAACGGAGCTGCGGGCGCTGTATAACGCCATGGATAACGCGGCCCGCAACCGCGGGAAACAGAAGACCGTCGCGCAGTTGCTCCGTCGGCTGAGCGCCCGCAGTTCGCAAATGGTTACAATTGAAGATCTACACTGGGCCGACCCAGTCACCCTTGCGCACGCGGCTGAGCTGACAATGCTCACCGCGTTATGTCCTTTTGTCCTGGTGATGACCTCACGCACGGAAGGAGACCAACTCGATCCAATGTGGCGCAGCCGGACACGAGCCGCGCCGTTGATTACAATTGACCTCGGTCCCCTCCGCGAGCAGGACGCTCTAGCACTCGCGGGCGAGTACAGCGATGCGAGCAAGGTGTTTGCCCTCGCGTGCGTCAAACGATCCGAAGGACACCCGCTATTTCTGGAGCAGCTCCTACGAAGCGGTGTGGACAGCGATCTGGATAGCATTCCTGGATCAATTCAGAGCCTCGTGCAGGCGAGGATGGATGCACTCGAACCGACGGATAAACAGGCGTTGCAAGCCGCCTCAGTGCTGGGCCAACGCTTCTCACTTGATGTCCTGCGCCATCTCGTCAACAACGACCAGTACGTCTGCACGAGGTTCATCGAGCAGGATCTTGTCCGCTCCGATGGCAACGACTTTCTGTTTTCTCATGCCCTCGTCCAGGAAGCGATATATTCCTCGCTGCTAACCACAAATCGCAGGGAGCTGCATCGACAGGCCGCAGCCTGCTTCGCAGAATCAGACCCCGTGCTTCGTGCAGCTCATCTCGACCGGGCTGCTGATCCGGCTGCACCCCAGGCGTATTTGTGGGCAGCACGGTCGCAGGCCGCGGCCTACCATAATGAGCGCGCGCTGCGCCTAGTCGAACGGGGCCATGCTCTAGCGATCGAGCGGGCCGATATCTACGCGGTGACTCATTTTAGAGGTGAGCTTCTACATGATCTCGGCGCAATCCCCGAGGCGCGCCAAGCCTTTGAACGAGCGCTCGAAGTCGCCGGAGATGACGTTGAGAGCTGCCGGGCCTGGATCGGCTTGGCCACCGTCATGCGGATCAGCGACCAAATGCAAGACGCACTTCAAGCCTTGGACCGAGCCCAGGCGCTCGCGACCGCCGAGGACCTGATCGTCGAGCTATCGCGAATTCACCATCTTCGGGGCAATCTGTACTTCCCACTTGGCAGAATCGAGGGCTGCGTCGAGCAGCATGAGCTGGCGCTGCGCTACGCGCGGCAAGCCGGCTCCGCTGAGTGCGAAGCTCAAGCGCTGGGTGGATTGGGCGATGCTGCGTATGTTCGAGGCCGCATGCTAACCGCACATCGAAACTTCGACCTGTGCGTAGCTGTGAGCCGCCAGCACGGCTTCGGCCGCATTGAGGTCGCCAATCTCAATATGGCTGCACTAACACGCCAATATGCAAACGAGTTGCCTGCAGCTGCGGAGGACGCTCTGGCGGCCGCTGAAGCGGCCGTGCGCGTTGGCCACCAGCGGGCGGAGTTGCTCGCTCGGAACATAGCGGCGTTTGCATTGTATGACATGGCCGAGCTGCAGCGTGCCCGCGACCAACTGCTAGAAGCCGGCAAGCTCATTGAGCGCATCGGCGCTCGGCGATTCGTGCCGGAAAACCTCACCTATCTCGCAAAGATTATGCGGGCTGAGGGGCAACGGCTCGAAGCCAGCCATCTGCTTGATGAAGCCTTGGCTGTGAGCCGTGAGACGGGACTCTTGTTCTTTGGACCGCGTATCCTGGCCGAACGGGCCCTTGCCGCGGAAGACCCGGCGGAGCAACGGAAAGCATTGCGCGAAGGCGAGAGCATCCTGGGCGAAGGCTGTGTTGGACACAATCATCTTTGGTTCTATCGAGACGCCATTGAGACAGCACTCGGCGGACGTGACTGGAGTGCTGTCGACCGTTATGCTGCGTCACTAGCGGCGTTTACCGAACCGGAGCCACTCCCATGGAGCAATTTCTTCATCGCGCGAGGGCGTGCGCTGGCGGACATCGGTCGTGGGCGATGCGGTGACAGCATATTGGCGGAGTTGCGGCGTCTGCAAAGCCAGGCAGGACAGGCTGGCCACAAGCTGAGCGTTGCGACAATCGAGCAGGCGATGTCGACGGGCTAATCCCACACAGCGGCGACTGGCGCATCCGCAGTGTGACCGCTTGCCAAATTTGATACCCATGGCGTCTTTCCAACGATCCCCTTGGACCAGCGCCGCAAAGGCTTGAGAAAGTGGCTGCAGCTCGCATCACGAAACAGGCGCGCTCGCCGTTGGTGATCAATAGGTCAGTCTCGCTGGACATATCCACAGCGCCGTCGAGGACCTTAGTGAACTGCTTCGACGCGCAATGATAGTTCGTCGCAGTGATCTTGGCCGCCATTTGGCGTCCTCATCCATCTTCTCGTTTGGCAAATGCGTTGAGGGCCATGCGCTATCGTTGCCAATGGCTAAGGCCCGAAGTTGGGAGTAACCTTAAGCTGAACTAGCCGATCATGCGTGAAACAGGAGGACGTGATGCAAGCCATGGCCACCGAAACCTTCATCGGCAACATGCGCGGCCCGGTCATCAGACGAACCGACGCCGACTATGACGTCGTGCGGAGCCTCTATAACGGGATGATCGATAAGTGTCCCATGCTTATCGCGCGATGCACTGACGTCGCCGACGTTGTCACGGCCCTGAATTTTGCCAAGCAGAACGACCTCCAGGTTGCGATCCGCGGAGGCGGACACAACGGGCCGGGACTTGGTAGTGTCAGCGAGGGGCTGATGATCGACATGTCGATGATGAAAGGCGTGCGGGTCAATCCCACGGCCCGCACCGTCCGCGTCGGCCCCGGCTGCACCCAGGGCGATGTCGACCATGCTACGCATGTCTATGGGCTCGCCGTGCCGGCCGGCATAGTCTCGACTACCGGTATCGCGGGCCTCACGCTTGGTGGTGGTACTGGATACCTCACTCGCAAGCATGGCCTCACCATCGACAACCTGCTGGAGGCGGATGTCGTGCTCGCCGATGGCAGCATCGTCACTGCGAACAAATCGGAGAACGCTGACCTCTATTGGGGATTGCGCGGCGGCGGTGGCAATTTCGGAATCGTCACGAGCTTCCTGTTCCAGGCTCATCCGGTGAACATGGTCTATGCCGGTCCTGTCTTCTGGGATCTCGAAAATGCCCGGACTGTCATGCAGAAGTACAGGGATTTTCTGCCTGGCGCCCCCGAGGAGCTCGGGGCCTTTGTCGGATTGAAGACCGTTCTACCGGTGGACCCGTTCCCGGCGGAGCATCAGGGCAAGCGCGCCTGCGCCATCATCGCTTGCTACAATGGCCCGACAGAAGATGGACAGGCGGTCATCGCCAAGTTGCTTGGTGAGCTGCCTCCGCCGCTCTTCAACTGGATGGCCGAAATGCCCTATCCAACCCTCCAGTCCATGTTTGATCCGTTCCTCCCGAAGGGCCTGCAATGGTACTGGCGCGGCGATTTCGTGAAAGAACTGACTGACGAAGCGATTGACGCCCACATCGCCCAAGCACAGAAACTGCCGAGCGCGCTTTCGCTCATGCATCTTTATCCGATCGACGGTGCCGTCCAGCGCATCGGCAGCAGCGATACCGCCTGGAACGCGCGCAACGCGACCTGGTCGATGGTGATCGCCGGCATTGATCCGAACCCGCAGAAGGCGGGAGAGATCACGCGCTGGACCAAGGGCTACTGGGAGGCCGTGCATCCCTACTCGGCTGACGGCTGCTACGTGAATTTCATGATGGACGATGGGGACGACAGTAGGCTCAAGGCCACTTACGGCGACAACTACGATCGCCTTGTCGCCTTGAAGGGCAAATACGATCCGACGAACTTCTTCCGTGTCAACCAAAACATCAGGCCGCTGCATTCATAAATGATCGCGTCTCCTTGCGGTTCAATCGCGCCAAAGGGTGTCGGGGGCGCTCTTTCGATTCATGGGAGAGCGCCCACGCGATTCATCATCTCTGCCAGTCGGTCACTCCCGTCGAACATCGCCGAATTCATATCGGGTGATGCAGGCGATCGACAGAGATACAAAAACTGCCATTTCGGAAGGTCGGACAGGTCCGCTCCGGGTCAATCGCGTCACTTCGGCCGCGTGCCGTTCTCTTCCGGTCTACCCCTGTGAACGGACATCGTCAGACCGCCCCGGCATGTCTCAAACGGGCCAGACGCCGACATCACGCCACCGCGCGGGACGTTTAAGGCCTCACTATGACGAACGGAAGTTCTGTGTTCTTCGACCGTCGATCGATCGCACTTTGCACATACAGGCGCCGTTGAGCCTCTTCAAACACCATTATGAGACGCTTAGCGTCCACACTCTGGTCAGAGCAATACTTTGACTGCTTGCAAATCGGCAAGATTTCGTCTGCCTCGCATCCGCCAAGCGGAAAATACCTACTGAACAGAGCTTGGATCGGATACACCGAGGTCGCGTGCGGAAACAGAAGTTCTAACTCGTGAACGAATTGCTGAAGCCGAATGGTGCACCCCGAGTTTTCGGCGGCCCGTGTTTCGGAAATTGGGTGGGCGCATGATACGAGTAACAAGACAACCAATGCCCAAAAGCCGAGCCCCGTCATCGTCGCCGCTGTGTTGTTTGGGCGCTTCAGATGCCATGCGGCGGATTGCGGCGGGCGATCTCGAAGGCGCGCTCGCGGGCATGCGGATCGGCGCGATCCTGCATCCAGCCGTGCGCCTCACACTCGCGGATGGCACCGGCGTCGTTCAAGACGGCGATCGCCCAGCCCCGCAATGTCCAGAATCCTGGCCGTCTTTCCCTCGTCATCAGCATCAAGATGGCTCCGCCCGGAAGGAATCCTTAGCACCCCTCCTCGTTCCCGGCGGTTAGCACAGACCAGGGATTCGAAATGACGAGAGCTCACGCTTGTCCCCCTGTTCCAGCCCTCTGTGCAAAAGTCAGGCAGCGGGATCTTCTTTTTCTCCGCTCGCGACGATCTTGAGTGCCCCGTCTGGGAGCTGGCGCTGCAACGCCTTGGCCTCGTCCCAGGGGGCGCGCATCCAGACATCGTACTCTTCGCTCGTCGTGAGGATGACAGGCATCGCCGTCGGATGAACGCGCTTCACCTCGGCATTCGGATCACAGGTCAGAAAACCGAAGACGTCGATGGTGACTTCGCCTTCCTTTGCCTTGCGGACGCTCGTCCAGTTGGTCCAAAGGCCTGCAAAAGCGATCAAGGGGCGGCTTTCGTCGGGTGCAAACCACACCGGCACCTTCCTGCCATCGATGGTGTCGTACTCACTGAATGAGGTGAACGGCACCAGGCAGCGATGCTCCGGATCAAGCCATCGTTTCCAGTGGGCGCTGCCGACGTTGCGGATGTTGGTCGTTCCCGAATCGGGTTCCATTCGCAACAATTCCTTGAAGTCGACTGACGTGCCCTTGGCTTCGAGTTTTTGCGCCCGCTTCTTGGTGGCGTTCAATAACGCCTGCCGAGAGGAGGGCATGCCCCAGCGGGCCATGGTGATCTCATGGCCGTCGGCTGCGTTGCGAACGATCGGAGCCGGATAGTCCGGAAAGATGCCGGGCATCGAAGGCAGGTTGCCGACGCGGTTGTTGAGAGCATCGAACAGTCGGCGAATGGCGTCGACGTTCTTGGTCATGGAGTAGAGATTACACATGATCACGTCTCCGGAGCGGCATGGCGTGGCCGCTGCGTGAGCTGGAGGAGGGTGGCGGCGGGGCGACGACCGGCCTTAGCACATTTGCTGCAGCGGAGCCTGCCAGCGAGGTCGTGGACGAAGGTCGTGGAGACATGCGGCAGCGTCGCCAAGTCGACGTCCCGCGCTGTCTTGCAACGCGAGCACCGAATCTCGAGCCAGGGATAGCCGCCGTTGATCGCCTGATCGATTGTCGGCGACGGGTCGATCGGCTCGCCATCCGCCCACATTCGCTCGTTCCAGCTTTCGCACAGCAGCCTGTCCGCCTGCCTTATCAGCGCGTCCCCCTTCGCCCGGGCCTCAGCAGATTGCGCGGCGAGAATGGTCGTCATCGCGCGCGCCTTGCCCAGCTCCGTCTTCAAAACCTTTCGATCGCCTCCAGAAAGCGGCGTTGGATGATGCTTCGGCGCCATCCGGTGCGGTCCTTCGGCAGCGCAAGATGATTAAGAGCGGTCGAAAGCAGGCCAGCAGCCGTCCTCCTCATGACGCCCGGTTCGCTGCTGACACGTGTGGTCCAGGAGCCGCTGCCCGACATCCTTCCAGAGGGCCTTTGGGCCATACATGCGGACCGCATCTGCCTTTTGCATTTCGACGATACGGTCACATCGGCGACAAGTGACCCGCAGCACGTGTTGTTGGATTTCGGATAGCCGCCGCGTCTGGATCGCCGGTCCGGGCGCCTCTGCACCCAGGCGCGGATCGCTCAGGACGGCCTCCCAATATTCCGGCGGCAACTCGTCGATCGATTCCGAAGAACTTGCCGGCCGAGCCTGCCCGTCGGCCGAAAAGGCAAGTTTTTCCATTTGCTTAGGGGATTGCATGCGCCAACTCGCGGGTCGATCGCTCATGGCGCAATTTAGAACATAAGAAGAACAAATGTCGAGTCCGGGGGAATACGGCTAGCATGATTTTCTGAGGCCGCACCAGGCGCGCTTTGCGGGTGGACGGCGCCTGGAAGGGCAGAAATTCGGGGCCGACCTTGTCGGAACTAGCCTCCCCTGTTCGTCTTGAATCCTAGCAGCCCTATCGGAGTATCGCGTTCATGGCCCCTCGAGCAAATTGGAAAGGCTTTCTGCGTTTGTCTCTCGTGACCTGCCCCGTGGCGTTGTTTCCGGCCACCTCCGAGAGCGAGAAGATTTCCTTCAACCAGCTCAATCGGCAGACGGGTCACCGCATCAAGTACCTCAAGGTCGACGCGGACACTGGCGACGAGGTAGCGAACGACGACATCGTAAAGGGCTATGAACTCGAAAAGGGCCAGTACATTGAGGTGACGAAGGAGGAGCTCGAAGAGATCGCGCTGGAATCCACCCGGACGATCAAGATCGACGAGTTCGTCGAGAAGTCCGATATCGATCCGCGCTATCTGATCCGACCCTACTATCTTCGCCCCGACGGCAAGGTCGGACACGACGCCTTTGCGGTCATTCGCGAGACTATCAAGGAGATGAATAAGGTCGCCATCGGCCGCGTGGTCCTAACCAACCGCGAGCACATCATCGCGCTCGAGCCTCTGGAAAAGGGCCTCGTAGGCACGCTGCTGCGTTACCCCTACGAAGTGCGCAACGAAGACGAGTACTTTGACGAGATCCAGAACGTCAAAGTCACCAAGGATATGCTCGACCTCGCCAGGCACATTGTAAATCAAAAGGCCGGCCGTTTCGAACCCGACAAGTTTGAGGACCAATACGAAACCGCCCTGATCGACCTCATCAACCAGAAGCGCGCGGGTAAGCCAATTACGCCGAAGGAGCGGCCTCGCGGTGAGAACGTTGTCGACCTTATGGAGGCCCTTCGTCGTAGCGTCGGCGGCGCATCTGCAGAATCCAAGGCTCCGAAGAAGTCCGCAAAGAAACCGCGAAAAGCGGCAGCCGGGCAAAAGGAACTGCTGATGCCAATCTCTGGTAAGAAGCAGGCGAAGGAGGCAACGAAAAAACCCGCAGCCAAGCCGCAACGCAAGTCCGCCTAATCGAAATCCAGCGAGGCCGTTAGACCACCCAGATGGCGAGGAAACTGAAAACCTACCAAACCTCGTTAGGCTTCTTTGACCTTGTAATAGCGGCGCCTTCCATGAAGGCGGCCCTGCAAGCCTGGGGCGCCGACAGCAATCTCTTTCACCAAGGCTTCGCGAAGGAAAGCGAGGATGCCGACGTGATAGAGGCGGCCATGGCTGTGCCGGGCGTCGTCCTCAAGCGCCCCGTTGGGTCAACCGGTCCCTACAAAGAGCAAGCCGAGTTGCCCACAAATCTTGCGGACGATGGCGATGCGACAAAGGCGCAGCCCAAGTCGAGGAACCACAAGCCACCGAAGCATTCAACGAGACCCAAGGATCCGAAAGCCGAGCGAAGGGCCGCACTTGCCTTCGAGAACGAAGAAAAGCGCCGCGCACAGGAGCGAGTTAAGGAAGCTGCCGTGCAGCAGAGGGAGCGAGAGCGTCGGCAGCGCGCCATTTCTAAAGCCCAGAACGCCTTGGATGCAGCCCGTCAGAAGTACCAAACGAAAGCTGCTGAAATAAAAGCGCAGATCAATGTTCTCGAAAGGAAGTCGCAAACCCAACAAGCCCGGTGGGAAAAGGAAAGGGTTAGGCTGGAGGCGGCATTGCAAAAAGTGCGAGGGTGAAAGCCGGCAGGTTTATGCCGTTCGGATATGAGATGCTACGGAAGAAATCGTCCACGGGCCGATGTCTGCTTTGACACGGTCATCGGACCATCAAACATCTAGGTTGGACATCAGCGACGGGCCAACAGGCGACATTCCAAATGATGGAAACCGCCAACCGAGGCGGCCTTACTTTCCTTCCGATTTCACGATATCCGCAAGGTTCTCAAGCTGATGCCCTAGTGCTGTCCAGCTCCGTGAAATGCTCATGAGCACGGCAGACCGGCGTGCTGAATTTTTCGGATCAGCTCCTCGGATTTTGCATTCCGCCGCATAGGCTCTGCATTGTTCGATTGACAGCATTTGCCGCTCCTCCGCCGAGATCCAGTGGTTAGCCCTTATTGAGGTTGCTTTCTTTGCTGCCCCACGCTAGCTCGCTTTCGAGCTAACCGCTTTGTTCTCGACTTCATTGGTCCCTCTGCCAGCGCCTTGTAGGTCAGTTCGCACGTTGGACATTCAAGTGTGCGCAAATTGGGACCACCAAAGCTGGGCTCGACACCGACCAGTATCATGCGAACCTCGCACTTGGGGCAGCGAGATTGCTCGATCTTCGGGTAGGAGCGAGATTCCGGCATGTGATGAACTCCCTTGGATCAGGCGGGAGCACAACACTCTCAGTCACCGATAACAGCCGAGGGCAGAGCGATGATGAGGCGAACCGTATCACCGTAGCGTGGTTCCCGACAGGGCAAACTGGGACACTGCCAGCTTGAAACTGTCGCGATCAAATGCCCGTCGTCGACGTGGAAAGTGCGCCCACCGAGGCGGCTCTACTGCTTGTGTCGTTCAATCTCGAACGTGAAACTTGCTTGGAGCACTGGTCCGACCGCGTCGCGAACTTCGACTGCCATCTGATGGCCTAGCTGAGATTTCGCTTTCGTCCATAAGGTCTGCTTAGTCATGCTGCCCAATGCTCGTGCGGCTTCGATTTGCACTGCTTTGAGATTGGGTAGTTCAAGTCCCTCCTCATCGGGAAAGAGGTCTGCCCCATCGCGCATGTCAAAGAAATAAAGGGTCATCTCGGCGCTCCAAACGCAGGCGGGAGCGCAAGCGGTCTCTCAGCCACCGACGCCTACAGATATAGTCTTGGCCGGTGATGCCTGGATAACGATCCCATTGCCCAGGAGTTGCTAGTGAGAGCTTTGGCGGCCGAAGTCCGGGGACGACAGCCACTCGCTTACACAGTCGCCTACAAGAAAGAGGTTGTCAGATGAGAGCTCCTTACCGCCAGAATACCGCGACGATCATAATGGCGACCGGAAGCATGCTAAGTGTGATGAAAAATGCAAGGCTGATGCGATCTCTCATGTCGCGCTCCTCCTATAGGGCGGGAGCGCAACGCGCGTTCTCATCACCGATAGTGGCCACGGTCCGGGCGGTGATGTTCTCAATGTACTTCCACGGAGCCGAAGGAGCCAGTGATTTACTTGTGCTTGGAACTATCAGGTCACTCGATGATCAGAATAGGCCAGCGCGACCGTCCAATTGGAAGCGCGATGGGTCACAAGCGGCAGTCGAGGCACGTACGCTCCCGCGTCCGGTCCACCGCCGATAACCGAAATCGCAATAGCCTCAGCCCTTTTTTCGACTAAAGGCCAACAGCGGGATGGCTCGCACCCTGTATAACGGAGGCCGCCAACCGAGGCGATACTAATTCATCTTGCGGCGCAACTTCCGAATAATCTCCCGCAGGTCATCTGCGTAGTCCGAAAGGATCCGCTGAGGTTCGTCCGTGCGGGAGGGCTTCGGCTCCTTCGCTTTGTTCTGATTGTCAATCGGCTTCCAAGTTTGACCCCTCATCGGCTTCCAATTTTGGCTCTGACGCAAGTTTGGTGCAGCGCCGACTATTCTGCACCGATTAGTCTGGCTTGAAGCAGATCGATCTTGCCGCGGCCGTACATTTGACGTCGGACGAGCTTGAGGCGCGTGATCTGACCTTCAGTCTGGCCGTTGGACCATGGTGAAGTGATCGCCGCCCGTACCGCCGCCTCATCCTTCGCGACGCCGCTGGAGAACGAGGCGACGAGACTGGCGCGGGCGCGCTCGATCCATGGGATGAGGCCCGCCTCGGTCTTGCGTCGGATCATCAGGTGGAATTCGGCGATGATGGACGCCGATCCCCCGGCTTAGGGGGTCAATATTGCAGGCCGAATAACACACGATGTTTGACTTGCCGGAAAACTGCTCTCTCGTCTGAAGTCTGGGTCAATGTTGCTTGCCGACCGTGGCTACGATGCCGATTGGATCAGAGAGCTTGCGATGAAAAAAGGCGCTTGGGTAAACATCCCGCCGAAAAGCAATCGCAGCGATCCGATCTGCTTCAGTCCGTATCTCTATCGTGCTCGCAACCAGGTCGAACGGTTCTTCAACAGGATCAAACAATGTCGTCGTGTGGCGACGCGCTACGATAGGCTTGCGGGAAACTACCTTGCCTTTGTCCAACTCGCATCTATTCGGCTATGGTTGGCCGCGCGTTATGAGTCCGCGCCCTAGCACTACTTTGGCAGATTGTTGATTTTGTCGCGTTTTATAGGATTCCCGAATCCATTTTTCAATGATTCATGGGTGGTCGGCTCTTGGAGGGCTGACCATGCCGGGATGGGAAGACGAACTCGAACGCTGGCTGATGCCGTTCTTGGACCGGCTGGGTCATAAGACCCGGCAGCGGATGTGTCCTCTGTATGTTGCGGGATTGATCGGTCCTGGCGATCGCAAGAGCGTTCAGCCGATGGCGGAGCGCCTTGCCACGAGCAACTACGACCAGTTGCACCATTTCATTGCGGACGGTGTCTGGGACGCGACGCCGCTGGAGACAGAGCTGCTCAACCAGGCGGACCGACTTGTCGGCGGCAGGGATGCGGTGCTGGTTATTGATGACACCTCACTGCCGAAGAAGGGTGAGCGCTCGGTCGGTGTTGCGGCTCAATACGCGTCGGCTCTCGGTAAAACGGCAAATTGCCAAACGCTGGTGTCTTTAACGCTTGCGCGCGGCGAAGTGCCAGTGATGGTCGCGTTACGTCTCTTTCTGCCTAACAGTTGGACAAGCGACATATCTCGTTTGAAGCGCGCTCGCGTGCCAGTCGAACACCGAACGCCACGGTCCAAGCCGGAGATTGCTTTGGCCGAGATTGACCGCGCGATGGCAGCCAACGTGCGCCTTGGATGTGTGCTGGCGGATGCAGGATACGGCCTTAGCGCACCGTTTCGACAAGGGCTAACAGAGCGCGGGCTGGCCTGGGCTGTCGGTATCCCTCGGCACCTGAAAGTGTATCCGGTCGATGTGAAGCTCATTTGGCCGATTACCAAAGTCCGCGGGAAACCACGAAAGCACCACGTGCCCGATATCTTATCGATTGCGGCAGAACAAATGCTGGCCAGCGCCAGATGGAAAACCGTGAGCTGGCGTAGCGGGACGAAAGGTCGGCTCAAAGCCCAATTTGCTGCTCTCCGTGTCCGGACCGCCGACGGCCCTCCGCAGCGGATATGGGATAAAGGTCAGCAGCATCTCCCAGGCGACGAAGCCTGGCTCATTGGCGAGCAACGTGCCTCCGGGGAGAAGAAATACTATCTTGCCAATCTTCCGGCGGCGACGGATCTGCGCACGCTGGCCGCCACCATCAAGGCACGGTGGATTTGTGAGCAGGCGCATCAGCAGTTGAAGGAGGAGCTTGGACTTGATCACTTCGAAGGGCGATCATGGCAAGGTCTTCATCGCCACGCCCTGATGACAATGATTGCCTACTCCTTCCTGCAACATCGTCGCCTCGCATACGCGGGGCGGAAAAAAAAGAATCAACGGGCCTCCGCCTCAACCAACCATGCCCGCCGTACGTCACGCCATCGTCGATCTCATCCTTCGGCCGCCGTCTCAGCAGTACTGCCGAAAACAAATCCTTGAAAAACAGTGGCGCAAACACATTCTGCCAAAGTAGTGCTAGCTAGGACGCTTCACAACTAATATCAGCGTTGCGACGCTTAATTTCTGCTGCGCGGACCTCGACCGACATCTTGGTGCGGTCGAGGAAGGCGGCGATTGCCTCCCATGATGCAGCAGCAGCTCGCATTTCTAGCAGTACGGCCTCGTCCTGTTTCGTCCAAGCCTTTTGTCGGCGCACCGAAATCCTCCCGTCTGAATGAAAGTCCTTTAAGCAAAGTTCCCTTACGAGGAGCTGACGGAACCCGCGACAGATGGCCGCTTGGCTCAAATTTCGCCGCTCCGCGTCGAAACAAGCCGCACGGCGAAAGCGCCTTCGATATTGGCCTTGGCATAGTCCTGCACGGCCGCAATGAGCTGGTGGACAGCCGTGCGGTTGTATGACGGATGCTTTGGATTCAAGTGAAGGTCTGTTTCGACGATCATCACTTGAGTTATTCCTGAGGATAAAACCTCGACGGCAAATGAAACAAACGAGACGTGGGGAGCTTTGAATGGCATTGCGGTGCCTTCACGAACGTCGCTGGGAACTGAATCCCCAGCCAAGACCAAGAGTTGCGGCGACAAGCGACCCTAGGAGGACGCCCAGTTTCGCGGCCCTCAACAATCCTTCGTCGGAGAAGGCGAGCATCGCGATGAAGATCGACATGGTGAAGCCGATCCCCGCAAGCAGGCCGACCAGCCAGACGCCGCCCCACGAAACTCCAGGCGGAAGCCGACACCATCCAAGACGTACCGCGACCCAGCTAAAGGCGACGATGCCAAAGGGTTTACCCAGCGCAAGTGCGAGGGCCGTGCCGAACAGAATGAACTGTGTCCCACCGTAGAGTCCGCTCGCCGTTAAACTCACGCCGGCATTTGCGAGTGCAAATAGAGGCATCACGCCGTAAGCGACCCACGGGTGCAACACCATTTGAACCCGCGACACCGGTGGCAACAACTCACGCTGGGCCACGTGAAGCTCGCGGAGTGGCTGCCCCAGCCGGTGCGGGTCCTTTGCCTCCACTGCATCAGTTCTTCGCAATTGCTTGAGTACGCGCGAAACCACCTCCAATGGGTGCTCCCGCATGGGAATCGACCGTGCTGGCGTCATCAGACCGAGCACGACCCCAGCCAGGGTCGGATGGATGCCGGCAACAAAGAAGCCCACCCACACCAACGCGCCGGGCAGGATGTAGGCGGGTGCGGAACCGACACCGATCCGCTGAAAGCCGAGCACCAGGAGAATACCAAGTGCTGCAACAACAAAACCACCAAAATGAAGAGTGTCGGTATAGAAGAAGGCGATGACCAAAACCGCGATGATGTCATCGATAATCGCGAGAGAAAGCAGGAACACCCGTATATTGACCGGGATTGATCGCCCCAGCAAGGTGAGCACGCCAACAGCAAAAGCAATGTCGGTCGCGGTGGGCACTGCCCATCCCTGGGCACGAACAGCATCGGTGTTAAAGCCGAGATAGATGCACGCTGGGACGATCACCCCACCGCTTGCGGCAATGAGGGGAAGAAGCGCGTAGTCTACTTTACTGAGTGCCCCTTCATGGATTTCGCGGCGGATCTCCATCCCGACAACCAAGAAGAAGGCAACCATCAACGCGTCGTTGACGAAGAAGTGCAACGATCGCGAAAAAGCGAACTCACCGATGCCGATGGTAAGAGGCAGGTCCCAGAGTGTGTGATAACTGTGGGCGAAGGGCGAGTTGGCCCATATGAGCGCTGCTGCGGCCGCGGCCATAAGCGCGCCGCCACTAACGGCCTCCACGTGTAGGAAGCGTTGCAGGGTATGGATAGCCTGCTCTGCTAAGCGCTGGGAGCGGGAGATGTCCTCGAAAGGCGGTCGGTTAAGCATGGGGCGCGCGTGCTCCGCGAGGCGGCCCGACCATCGCTTGACCTGTCGCTGCGGCACGCAGCGAGCACCCGAGCGCCGTTATACATCGCGATGGTAACAATTCAAGCTTGGAGGAATGATCCGCAAGCCAACTCAGCGCTTACAAATCACGCGCGTGGTTCGATAATCGCATTTGCCGCCCATAGACTGGAACTCGGGGGCTAACATGATCTCATAGCGGCGACAGTTCTTCGCTGCCACTGCCTCTAGACCGTCGGCGCAACTCACGAAATGGGTATGATAAGGGCAGTCATCCTCTTTTTCGCCCTGGCAGACTAAAAGATCCGTCGGCCGGTAAAGGTACGTGAGTCCGATCCAGATCATCAGACCGAAAAGGCCGACAAAGAACGCCCCTAGGGCCGCCCAAATGCTTTTCAAAGATCGAACTCCAGCATGGTAGGTCCAGCTAGACGGCCAGAGCGTCATTTCTTGGTAGTTTACATGAATGCTCGTGTCCAAGATTTTGAACGGCCGCAAGTCAGCTATGGTTCCAAAGACGGACCTTGATCAGTGGTGCAGACATGTGCTTCCGCCTAAGCACCACACATCATTCGCAAATGAGATTCTATGGAATAAGTCGTCCCTTGAACGAGTCGACGACACGATGCGCGCCTCCGGCTCCCCGTCAATTTCGATGATACTCATGTGAACTGTGTCTCTCCCTCCCAACTAACTTGCTTGGATAGCAACACTTGTCATGTCTTTCCTCGAACAGAGGCCAGCATGAAAATTTACACACGCCAACAGCTCTACGAATTGATCTAGTCGGAGCCGATGCGGGACGTTTTGCGCAGACGGTCGGGATATCTGATAGCGGGGACTGCGGAAACGCCGTTTAAATGCGTTATACCGTTCCCGCCCCAGGGACGCAGGAACCGAGCACGCGCTGGACATATCATCGAAGTTATTCCACTGACACCACGGCCACCAGGCGTTCCCGATGAGAGATTGACCTCGGTGCTTGGAGCGATCGTGCACGTGACCATCGGCTCAAGACGATTGAATTTTCTGCTCCGTCGTTCGAGCCAATTGAAGCCGTCGGGGAGCGAGTGGCGCGGAAGCTGGGTTTCGCGCAGCCTTAGCTCCAATTCCGATGCCGTCAGCGCCATTTACCTGTGCCGTGCGGCAGATGTAAAGGACGCCGCGGTGATTTCGCCTTCTTACGCAGAACGATCCTTGATCCTCTGGAGGCTCGTTGAGCCATATCAGCGCCTCTCGCGGTCCTAGAAACAAGACACGCTCTTCCGTGGCCGATGATGACTCACCGCTGGAGAGGTAAAGGATAAAGCCTTTGCGATGGTCGTGCAGTAGCGCTTCTCTGGCCTGACTGATTGAGAGAGAGTGGGTATCGATGAAGGGAATAATCCTAGAAGAAATAAGCTGCATATAAGTGGCTCTTCTTATTGTGAAGGAGCAAGGGGTCTCGGTGCGTTCGCTTTGCCCTTTGTCGTTGCGGTGACAAAGTGAACGCCGACGCGTGTGCCATCAACCCAAATCAGTTCGCACCGTCGAAATGCCAGGCCGGTGGAGGATAGAACCAGGAAGAATTCCTGTGCCTTCAGCGGCTCGGTCGAGCCCTCTACCTCAAGCTGGGCACCCGTTGTAGAAATGTCGAGCAGAATGCAGCTTCGCTGCCATGTTCCATCAACACCCATGATGTTGACATTATGCTTGTGATCGAACCGGACACGGTCGGCTTTTCGCTTGTTTGCGATCATCTGCAATTCTCAAGTGACTAATCATTTTTCAAAAAGATCGGTGCCTCCTTGCGCACAGCCTCAATAAGCTGCTCGATCCTCGCAGACCGAGCCACTAATGTCGTTCTGGCTGCCTCATCCATGTTGATCTGCCTGATGATCAATCGGATGGACGTACTCGCGAGATCTAGAATGAAGATGGCCTGGCGCAGGTCTTCTGTTGTTTCAATCTGTAGAGCTTCAACTTGTGCCACCAGAGCAACGACGGTCGTTAGAATGTCAGACGGCCCTGGGCGGGAGAGGCTTGGCTCGGACTTCCGCTGGCAGGGCGGCTGAAATTTCACAAGCTTAGGCATTCTCGCTGTGCTCCAGCGCTTTGCAATCACTGCCGTTACAGTTTCGTGTTTTCAAAAGCGAAAGATGAGAATGAAAAAGCAATAACTCGACGGACCACACGCGAGGGCCGCTTTGTGACAACCGGGGCTCCGCCAACTCGCTTTGGAACGACTAAGTTTAATGATTGGATTTCACGCTCAACTGGTTAACAAAGACTTATGGAGTTGCGGCAGTCGGTATTGCGGTATTAGGGTTGCGCAAGAATACGCGATCGAAATTCGGCAAACTTTGGGAGCCGTCGTTTCGTGGTCAAATGCTCAACCCGTAATATCCCGGGGTTTCTAAATGAGAGCGATGTCTGGCACCCTGACAGGGACAAATAGCGAAGCTCTCCCACGGCTGGCGCCAAAGATATATCGCTTTACCGATCTCGATCAGTATCGAACTGCCGTGCGAAATCTGGAGGTGGAGTTTACACCTCTGGTGCGAAAGGATTTCTGCTGAGCAAATCATCCTAAATCTCCCAGGATGCGGCATCAATTTCGCCAAGTCCTTTCCACGTATCGCCAATGGTCGGCTTGCCAAAAATTGCACCGCTATCGGCTTTTCGATGGACGACGGCGTCCCTATTCGCTTCAACGGGGTGGAAAGAGACCGTTCCGCTGTCGTGATTGGAAGCAGCGGCGCCGCATACACCACAGTCGAACTGGCCGAGCGGCAATTTGCGTCGATCATCTTTACGCAAGAGATACGGGATCGCGGCTGGCCGAAACCAGGTCCAAATTGGAACGTGTTTGAAACGAGCGCCACTGCGCAGCATCACTTGCGGGAGCTAGTGAGGCAGGTCTTAACGGTTTCCCCTACGTTCGACGCCAGCGAGACAGGCGATATTTCTTTTGCGATCAGGGAGTCCTTGCTTGCCGGCGTCGATGCCGCATTCGCCCACTTGGTTGACGCAAGCTGGGCCTCTCGTGCGAACTCCGTTCGGCATTTCCAGATCTATCGGGACATCCAGGCCGTATTGTCTGCTAACATTGGGCGTCCGATCTACAGCGAAGAACTTGCGCGCCAAGTTGATGTCTCTGTACGCAGCATGCACGCTGCGGTTCAGCGATACCAAGGAATGAGTCTGCATCGATATTTGCGCCTGAGGCGTCTTTGGCTCGTTCGGCAACGGCTGCTGGCCGGAGCGGATAGCGTAAAGGCGAGTGCGCTCGCTTTCGGGTTCTGGCACCTGGGTGATTTCGCCAGGAGCTATCGCCTTCACTTCGGTGAAACGCCCTCGGCCAGTCTGGCAAAATTGCGCCAGCTCTGATCGGCGGCATCGGAGAATCTTGTGGCTTTACCGCCTCCTTCGCGCGGTTTGAAGTCTCCCGCGCTAAGTCGCGCTATCCGGCACCACTAGCACACGATTTCAGTCAGACTAATGGCCTGATGTTTTGATTCATGCGGAAGAAGTTTTTGGGATCGTATTTGCTCTTCAGCTCACGAAGACGACGGTAATTCGATCCGTAGGCAGCGGGAACGGGATCGATGCCTTCATCGTCCCCGAGATAGTTCACATATCTGCCAGTCGCGGCGAAGGGCTCCAGCTGTGCGTAGGTATCGCGGGTCCAGGCGATGCATCGATCGGTCATCGCAGCATCCAACCATTGGGTCAGGATCAGGAAATTGTAGCCCTCTTGTCGATGCGGGAAAGCCGTTTCCTCGACGCCGACCCGCACTGCGGCCCCGTGGACGTGCTCGACAAGAATCTGCCCCATAGAGGTCGGGCAGCGCGCGAAGCAGGCGATCATTGTCCCGATCGCGTCATCGCTGAGTTCTCGCAGGAAGGTAGATTTCCAGTAGTTGAACGCGCCCTTGGGATATCCTGCGTCCAGCATGCTGTTGAGCTCGCAATAGTCCATGGGACCGATCCCGTCCAATGCCGGAGTGCCGAATTGCTTAAGCCGACGCACCGCCAATTCGCCAGCTGCGAGTGGACCGCAATGACACGTCACCATCGCCGCCAGTTTCATGCCTGATCCATCAGGTGCATGAGCCAACGTGGCGACAAGAATTTGTTCATCAGGAAGCGATGATGTGCTTTCGCGGAACAGCGACAGCACATCACGGCTACGATCGAACGGATGCGCGATCAGACCGCCCGTGATGGCGGGCCCTATTGGGTGAAGCTGATATTCCAGGGTGGTGGCGATACCAAAATTGCCGCCGCCACCACGAGCAGCCCAAAACAGGTCCGGCTCCTCCGTTTTGCTGGCGCGTACCAATTCGCCTTGGGCATTGACCAACTCGAGCGACGTAAGGTTGTCGAGTGCCAGACCATATTTGCCCATGAGCCAACCGAGACCCCGCCAAGGGTCAGCCCCGCGATGCCCGTGCTCGAAACAACTCCGCCTGTGACCGCCAGGCTGTGCCGCTGGGTTTCGCGATTGAGCTCTGCCCAAGTGACGCCGCCCTGCGCGCGCACCCTTCGGCGTTCGGTGTCGACGCGGATTCCTTTCATCTGCGAGAGATCGATCATCACGCCGCCGTCGATCGTTGCGCGTCCTGCTACATTGTGACCGCCACCACGGACCGCAACCTCGAGACCAAGTCGTTGGGCGAGCCTTATCGCATCGGTTACGTCGGAGGTATCGCGACATTGCGCGATGAGCGCTGGCCGTTTGTCGACAAGTCCATTGTGGACCTTTCTTGCCTCCTCGTAGCCCGCATCGCCTGGCTGCATAAGTGAGCCTCGGAAGGTTTTGCCAAACTCCGCCGCCTCGGCGGCAACCGATCGGACTGTCGTCATGGTGCGCTATCCCTTCGTTGTGCCTCGTCACTTGTCACACCCTCTGTGCGGGGAAGGCAAATTCAAAGAATTTGGCTTGAAGATGAATATAGTTCATCTAGGCTGGGGCATGAGCAAGTTGCCGCCGCTTATCGAACTACGGGCGTTTGAAGCTGCCGCACGGCACCTTAGCTTTAAGAAGGCTGCCTCCGAACTCGGAGTAACGCCGACTGCGATCAGCCACCAAGTCCGCTTGTTGGAGCAATATTGCGGGAGGGCACTATTCCGGCGCAGACCGAGACCACTATCATTGACAGATGCCGGCGCTCGGCTCTTTCCAGTCGTGCACGCCGGTCTCGAAGCCTTCGCCACCGCTCTCGGCACGATCAGGCGCAAGGACGATCGGCAGGCCCTTCGTATCACGACAACGAACGCATTTGCCGCTCGATGGCTCGTGCCGCGCCTGCCGCACTGGAGAAAACAGCGCCCCGATGCACCGCTTGATATCATCGGCACCGACAATGTTCTTGACTTACCTGCGGGAGACGCGGATGTCGCAATCCGCTATGCCACGTCCCGCCAAGCGCCGCGAGAGGGCATTGCAGAAGAGTTTTTGAGCGATACGTATTGGCCGGTGTGCAGCCCTGACTTGCTTTCCGCCAGAGGCCGGCTGAAGAATGTGGCCGATCTTCGAAAGCAGGTCCTCGTTCATTCCTATTGGTTTCCGTCTGACATAGACCCACCTAGCTGGCAGCGATGGCTCTCAGTCGCCAGGCGCAGGTGGCGCAACCTGCCCGATTTCACGGACATGCAACATCTGAGTTTCCGAGAGGAGCTTCACGCCATCGAGGCGGTCGTCGCAGGCCAAGGCGTCGGGATTTTTAGCGATGTGCTTGTGGCGGCTGAACTCGCATCCGGCGCGCTTGTAAAGGCGTTTGATCTCAGTTTACCCGGCTACCAGTTCTACGTCGTCCGCAGGCCAAGCCATCCCCGCGAAAGGATCATTCGCGCATTCTCCGCCTGGTTGCGATCGGTTCGATAGGCTCGGATCGACACCGCACACGAAGGCGCAGAGGCAGGTTCGCTCTGGGGTCAAATACGGACCTTGAGCAATGGTTCGGACACGTCCGCTTCTGGCAGAGCACCGGACTTCATTCGCAAATGAGATGTTATGGAAGAAGCAGGCAATGGCTAGGCGAGCGTCAGGAAGTGCGTGGCACCCATCCAGGCCTTTATGGTTCCGAAGGGATGCTCGGCCGTCTGACGGCGTAAGGTCATCTTGTTGGGGTCTTGGTCGAGCCGCCGCTGAACCTTCTCCAGCACGGCCTCGTGCTCCCAGCGCGCGATGCGCCGCTCAGGGCCGGTCGTGCACTGAGCTTTGAGCGCGCAGCTTTGGCAGGCGGTCGTCCAGTAACGGCGCAGCATCTTACCATCCTCTTGGCCGGTGAAGCGGTACGTCAGCCGTTCGCCAGCAGGGCAGCGATAGACGTCCTCGGCCGCAACATAGACGAAGTCCTGCTTGCCAAAACGACCTGCGGCTTTCGCGCCTGAGGTCAGCGGTTTCGGCAATGTGACCGTGATGCCGGCCTGCTCACAGGCGCGAAGCTCTTCGCCGTCGTAGTAGCCGCGATCAGCAACGACCTCGAGCGTCTCGACAGCCATCTCGGCACGGGCCTGTCCGGCCATGTCGGCGAGCTGGTGGCGATCTGTGCCCACGTTGGTCACATCGTGAGCCACGATAAGATGATGCTGCGTATCAACGGCAATCTGCACGTTGTAGCCAACGATGCCGGTATCCTTGCCACTTGTCGCCATCGAGCGTGCGTCAGGATCGGAGAGCGAGATCTGCCTGTCCTCGCTCTTCATCATCTCCGCGTTGATCGCGTTGAGACGGACGATCTCCTCCTTGAGCTTCTCGATCTTGCCCTTCAACCGCTCAACCTTCGCCTCCGGCACCGCATCGCCATGCCGATCGGCGGTTTCAAGCTGAGAGAGGTAGCCGGCGATGCTCTCATCGATCCTCTCAAAGCGCCTCTTCATCTTGGCCTCGGTGAAGTTCTTATCCCGTGCATTGCAGCCTTGAACTTTGATCCGTCAATGGCGACGCTCGCGGTACTGAGCAGCTCAAGCTTGCGGCACAGCGCGACGAACTCGCGACAGACCTCACGAATGGCCTTGCCATTGTCCTTGCGGAAGTCCGCGATCGTCTTGAAGTCCGGCGCCAGCTGCCCGGTTAACCAGATCATCTCGATATTGCGCAGGCATTCCCGCTCCAGGCATCGGCTCGACGGAACCCGATTCAGATAGCCGTAGATGTAGAGCTTGAGCATAGTGCCCGGGTGATAGCTGGGTCGGCCCGTGTCAAATGGCTGGACCCCGATGAACCCGAGCTTGTCGAGATCGAGACCATCGACGAACACGTCGACCGCTCGCACCGGATTATCCTCGGTCACATAGTCATCGAGCGATGCCGGGAACAGCGTGCTCTGCCCGCGGTTCACCCCTTCAACAAAGCGCTTCATTAGATGCAGGGAATCTTATCGCGCGAATCACGGCAAACAGAGCGTTTTCACACAGCCTGGGCCAACAGCAGAAATCCAGGACCCGGCTTGCTATGAGGAGACCTTCGACTGAAAATCTTGATCGGGACTTCCTCGCGCTAATCCTCAGTCACAACGCCGCTTTCCCAGCGCCTCCTCAGTTGCAGACTTCGACGCTGCCAGTAGAGCCGCCCGCGTTATTAGCGCCCCGCTGGGCCGCTGCCGCTCCACTCAAGATTTCGATGTGACACCCCGGCCGGACCGGCCGACAGCCCGCATTGCTACAATAGATTTGCCCAGTCGCCTGCGGCTTCGAGGGCGCAGCTTCGGTTTTCTTCCTCTCGTCGTCCCGCGGCTTGGCATCGTCGCGGGTCGCAACCGGCTTCTTGTCCTGGACCCTCTCGCACTCGTTGTCGTCGTTGACGCGATAGCCCGCGCGGCAGGTGATTTTCACGCAAGCGTCGCCATCAGCTTTGAAGCCGCGGTCGCAGACCAGCGGGCAGACGCGTCCCTGCTTCCTCTTGATCGCATCGAGGGCGTCGAAGCTCGCGAGATTGGTGTCCAACTTCGTTCCTGCATGTTTGTTGAACAGCGTCAGCGACCGCTGCGACGTCGCATTCCACTCTCCATCCGATGCACCGGTCAGGCATCCAACGCGGCGAAGTTCCGACTGCACCAGTTTGGCCGTCTCCTGCGGCGAGAGACTGGACGGCGACTGCGTTGGAGCAACGGCTGCAACTTTCTGCTCGCCGTCACGCTGCGCCTTTTCGGCCGCCTGTCTTGCGGCAAGCTCGGCAGCCGCCTTGTCGTTCGCGATCTTGTCGGCGAGCGCCTTCTCGGCGGCCTGCTTGTCGGCCAGCGCCTTGGCCACGGCGGTCTCGGCATCCTTCCTGCGCTGTTCGGCTGCGGCGGCCTTGGCTTCCTCGATCTGCTTGGCCTTCTCGGCGGCGAGCCGCGCGTCCTCGGCAGCCTTGGCAGCGGCGGCGGCCTTGTCCTGCTCGGCCTTCTTGGCCTTCTCAGCCATAAGCCGCGCCTTCTCCTCTTCGGCTTGGCGGGCCTTCTCGACGGCGGCGGCGCGGGTCTCTTCCGCGGCGATCCGGTTCAACTGCCCCTTGGCCAAGCTGGCGTAGAATCCGTCTGCGTACTTTGCGAGGAATGCGGTCCAGACCTCGCGAGTGCCGATTTGCAGGGCCAGCTCATAGTCGCGACGGATCGCCTCATCGGGGTTCGCCTGTGGTCCCGTGGCAACCGGCTTCGCTACGACCAACGGTACGTCGTCGCCGCCGAGCGAGCCGTAGACATAGGGCTCCTGCTTGTTGCCGGTATTTTTCAAGACATCGTCGCGGACGAAGCGGAAGGCCTTCCCCAGGTCGAGCCCCGGGGTCGGGAGGCGATCGACCAAGGCCGCCGCGAACGGACTGTTTCTGGAATCGCCATCTGACGCTGTCGAGCCCGCCTTCGCTGCGAAAGCAATCATGGTGTTCGGGCTCGTCGGCTCGATCTTGGCGAGGCCGCGCCCGATGGCGCGCGAGGCGATCGTCCGCTTCATCGTCTTGGCGAACGGATTGTCACGGCAAGCATCGAGAATGATAAGGCGGAGCTTCTTCGCGGGATCGACCGCGAATAGCGCGCGGTCCAGAGCAATCGTCTCGTCGAGAACGTCGCTATCCCTCTCCAGCGTTGCGTCGGTGGGGATCAGATAGTTGATGCCATCAAGTTCGATGCCGTGACCGGCGTAATAGATCACGGCGACCTCGGCATCCCTGGTCTTGTCGCCAAAGTCACGCAGTGCCCTTCGCATCTCCGCTACATTGAGGTCGAGCTTGATGTCGACAGCATCGAAACCGGCCTTCTTGAACATGCCCCCGACCAAGGTGGCATCGTTCGCCGGGTTGGTGAGACGGGCCACGCTCTTGTAGGCCGAATTGCCGATCACCAGCGCCACGCGCCGCTCGGCCATCGCCGGTTCACATCCCAGCCACACACCAAAAATGATCAAGAGAAACCGAAGCGCGCCCATTACAGCCCCAAATCAAACGTGAGCAGCGTATTCGCAGCCTGCCCAAAGGCAAGCCTAGGTTATGTGAGGTCGGTCACAAAGACGCTGTCAGCCAACGCGATCAGGATTGGCACTTTGTCTATGTCAGCCAAGGGTCCATTCGCGTCGGTTTGGTATGCCTGCAACCGCGTCCGGATTTCCCCGAACAGCCGACTCCGAAGTGAGGGTTGCGGCTCGACGCGAAGGGCCAAGACTGACCCTGCTCCCGTCGAGCCGGCCACCTGAGTGCGAAAGGTAACCGCAAGAAGCCAGCGGATGAGGCCACCGATCAGTCTGCCGCGCAAAGGCTAGTGGGCCGCGCGGTGCGGACTGTGACGACGACAGCGACGCTACATACTGAGCGTATGTGCCTCGAACGCGGTTTCCTGCGGCGGCCCGGCCAATCCCCCTGCGATGCCTTGCTTCAAGCGCGGCATGAGAATCTGTTCGCGGAACCGTTCCCAGCTCTCCTTCGTGTCATGCACCGCGATCACGGTCCAACCACCCGGCGTGGGCCCGGCGGTGTGGAAGATCTGACCCGTCGGAAGGCCGCCCGAACTCGGATGTACAGCGGCAATCGACTTCTCGTACTGATCCTTCGTGCCGCCGGGGAAGTAATGAATGATCGCGTAGGCCATGGTTTCTCTCCAACGGATCAAGTGGCCCCCTGCTGTATCGTAGTTCGCGAATGTTGGTGCGTCACGCGAAACGTTCAATCGCTTCTAGCCCGCCGCCCCTCGGATCAACGGTCGCAACGATCATGAGCCGAGGCGATCCCGCTGGGTAGCTTCGCCTGCCCTATGGCGCTTTGGGTCAAAGACGGACTTTGGAGCACCGGTGCCGGCATGTCTGCTTCAGTCTGAGCACCGGACATTATGGCAGAGCCCGTGAAACTATCGCCGCAGGGTTCGATGCTCCGGCTTCAATCGCTGAAGGTCAAGGCGACCCAGAACCACTGCACCACCGACGTAGATAGTCCTGCTGCATATGCAGGACGGCCACGGGTCCCTCTGGCACTTGGATTCGGCTGCGGGTAATTCGCACCCCTCGATCTCGCTAGCTGGAGCACTCCAAAAGTTAGGTTGACACGGTTGACAAAGTTGACGTCGGTTGACACGCGCCCGGCCCCTTACCAGCTAGCAGACCAAACTTTCGAGGTTAACGCGGTTAACACGTCGGTTAACACCCCGACACTTCCTGTCCGAAACCAAGCCTTCCTGCGCGCGCGGGCGCGCGCCTAAGGAGTTATGTGCAAAGAAGTGTCGAAAGTGTCGCAACTGTCGGGAGGGGCCATTTTTCCCGAGCTTTTCGGCCCCCGACAGTTTCTGGGGTCTCGTAATTTCCGACACTTTCAACCGTCGTTTTCCGCCTCATCGTCCCCCAAATCGTCTTCGGCGGGGGCGGCATCTGCAAAGTCACTCACCGCCTTGGTGGCTGCGATGTCCTTCCAATAGCGTTCCTCCCCGCGAGACTGCTCGTAATCTCGCTCTTTCATCGCACTCGTCAAACTTTTCTTTTTCCACGGCCGTTCGCCGTTCTTCCTGCTCCAAACTATGAATAAGTTATGGAGTTCTCCGTTGGACATCCGCTGCCCCTCCGCCCGCGTCGTACATTCTTGGAGGAAGCGACCAAGAACGTCGCTATCGCTGCGGTATTCTTCCGTCGTCTCCTTGATCTCATCGGGGACGAGAAGGCCATGGTCGATCCAATCGCGGAGGCCATCGAGCAATCGATTCAAAATGCCCGAAGCCTCCGCCTTTAGCTTTGCCGATAACTGCCTATCAATGTCCTGCTCCGGAATCGTGATTGCCCACCGGACCATGATCAGGCGGCGCCACGTCCCCTGAGAAGCCTCACCGTCGTCGAAGTTCGATCTCCTGGTGCCAAGTGCGAGCGGGAAATCAGGTTATCCGACAAGCTAAGGGATTGGGGCCGAGAGACAGAAAACGATCGGCATTTGACGGCGCTGCGTAAGCAGGCCGAACCGATGATGGCGGTCGACCAGGCTCGGCTTGATGCTGATCCGATGAAGATCAACACAAAGAACGGGACCCTACAGGTCAATCGCAAATGCGGTGATGATGATCCGGTCAGCTTTTGCCCTCACGATCCTGCCGATCTGATCACGAAGGTCATCGATGCCGAATACGACCCTAGTTCGACGTGTCCGGTGTACGATGCCTTCCTGAAAAAAGTGCAGCCCTCATCTAAAGTACAGCGCTTCCTGCACCAATGGGCTGGACTCGGGCTGACCGGTGACACGTCAGAACAGAAGCTGGTGTTCTTTTGGGGAAAGGGACGCAACGGCAAAACCACGCTGGTCGAGGCGTGGGCCTCGATCTATGGCGACTACGCGTGCTCGCTTGCCGTTGAGACCTTCATGGACAATGGCAGGGGGCGGAGCGGAGGTCAGGCAACGCCAGATCTCGCGCTCCTGCCGGGGATCAGGTTCGTTCATACCGATGAGCCGGCGCGGAATGCGCGGTTATCGGAAAGCCATGTGAAGTTGCTGACAGGCGGCGACACCATCCAGGCCCGCGAGCTGAACAAGGGCTTTTTCAGTTTCAAGCCGCAGTTCAAGTTGACGATGTCGGGCAACTATCGGCCAAAGGTGGATGGCGGTGATTCGAACTCGCGACACGGCACTAAGCATGTTCAGGTGCGCCGATCAAAAGGCGACGCCAATTCGCAGAAAGATCGCAGATTTCAGCGTGGCGACTCGGTGGCGATTCCGGACAAACAAAAAGCCGCTCGTCAGAGTGGCTTTTTGAATTTACGCTGCAAATTCAGCGGCTTGTTTGATTGCAGGAATTGAACCTATGACCTTATGAGCCTGACGAGCTATGAGCGTATTCCTCCGGTCTCTCGGAGCTTTCAATAAGCAAAATCCTAACTCCAACAGCCGAGCGGGCGTGCCCTATAAGCCTTGCAACATCCTCTTGCCAATGAGGCGCGTAGACAAGCACCGTCTCATAAAGGCCGGCGGCGACCAGAACGTTGCGCAGGAATTCCTTGCGCTGCCTCATGAACGAGGCAGCCGTCCCCCCGACTTTCCGGCCATCCATGGCCACCATCGGCGGCTTTCCAGGAAGTCTGATGACGAGGGAAGGCTTGGTCTGGGAATCGAAGTATCGGGCGTCGCCGTCGTCATCGAAGCTCAAGATCGACAGGCCTTTGAGATCGACCTGTCTCTCCTTGAGCTCCTCGATCACCAAGTCCTCCAACCCCACGAAAGAAGTATTCCTACGCCGCTTGGCACTCTTCCTGGTCGTCTCCAGTTCGGCCGCAACTTCATCGATCGTCATGTTGCCGGCCGCGACCTTGTCGAGCAGTATCCGCCGGCGTGAGGGATCGTGGGCGGCGATGCGCGCAATATTCTCGACCGCCCCGAGCGGCAGACGGCCGCCGGGAGGAAGATCGGTGATCCCCTCCGCCTCGAGGAACTGCGCGGCCGCGATGTACCGGCGCAGGCTGTTGTCTGAGAGCTTGGTCTGCTTCGAGAGCTTCTCGATGTATTTGCGACGCTCGCCGCGGCCCAGTGCCAGATAGGGTTTGATGTGCGGCCGGATGTAGACCAGCCAGTTCGGGAGGGTGGGTTTGCCGACCATGATCGTTCATGAGGCGGGAATCGATTGCGTCATGATGCCTAACTGATGTGTTGCTTGCAATGGGCAGCAACCCGGCTATAGTTATTGACTTCAGGAAGCTACTTCCGATGCTGGGGACTCGGGGCGCGTTAGGGAGCAGAAGAAGTTCATAGCTGTCGGCGTTACCATCGGAGTAACGTGGGGCCAGCAGGGCTTTGCTTCGGAATCCGATCAGGAACGCGCAATGTCCTACGCGCAGCGGCTGGTGTCGTTCACAAAGCTGCAGACGGCTCACGTGACGTCGACGGCTCTCGTGGAAAGTTCGTGGAAATCACCTCCCCTCCGACCGACAGCACGATGGTTAAGTCGTTGGAGAAGATGACGGGCCCGAGAGGGGTCGAACCTGCGTCTCTTCCCATGTCAATGTCGGTCCAGTGGCCGAAGCTTGTATCGGGAGAAGCTTCGCTCGAACCGCAACGACCATAGCTGGTCCCTGCCTTTTTGATCTCCCATCGCAACCAGACTTGACGGCGCCTCCCAGCGCCGGGAGCGGCTCGAGCGCACGCTAAGCGCTGCTGCAATTCCCTGCATTCGATCGCAGCGCCATGCATGTCACTGCATGTCCATGCAGGAACTCGATCGCAGCATCCACTGATGTTCGCGTCTCTTCGAGCCAGTCTTGCCTCCGCTCGGAAGCGATCGGAAACTTCCTATCCTGTCACCGGCTAATTATGGACAGCCTTCAAAACGGCTCTCAGCCGCCCGCGCTGACAGTTCCGGCCGAACGCTTCGCCCGCGACGGCTGCGAAAAAGGCGCCACCTCCCTGTTTTCGACCCAGGGAATGAGGTTCGTGGCGTGCGGTTCGAGATGGCCGGTGACCACGTCGAGCTTCGTGATGAACTCGAACAAGGTATCGAGCTCGTGGGGCTCACAGTAGCGCTCGCTGGTTTCGCTGTCGCCGCCGTGTCCCAAGAGGTCCGCACGATCTTCCTTCGTTAGCAGCTTCTTTTTCAATTGCGCGCCGAAGAGATGACGCACGGCGTGGGCGCCCAACCCCTTTTCCGTGATCTTGGCGGCCGTGAGAATCGGCTTGAACAGCTTGTAGAACCGGTTGCCGAGCGGAGAGCGGCTGCTGGGGGAGTACAGGTCCGGGAAGAGCAGCTTGTATCCGAGCGCCTTGATCTTGCTGACGTAGTCGAGGAAGCCCAATCGGATCAACTCCGGATGGATGGGAATGTTGCGCTTGGATTGAGCGTTCTTGATGCGCCGCTGCTCGTTGGCCGCAATATGAATGTACGGCCTGCAGCCTTCGCGATCGAAGATGATGTCGTCCACCATCGCGCCGCAAAGCTCCTCGCGCCTCGCGCCCGTATAGTAGATGAGGATCGGAACGAAATAGAGCGCGCAGTGGAAAACCTGTGAGCCCCCCTCCATGCCCCACTCCCCCAGGTCGTCCCAGCCGGCGCAGTTGATGAACGGCGCGGTCATGAACATCGCCTTGGCGCTATCGATCGGCAGCTTCGCCCTCGCGTCGCGGGCACGCTTGTTCTTGCCGCGGCTTCTTGCACGCAGCTTCGTGAGGTTGATGCCCTCCAGGCTCTTCGAGCCCCGCGCGATGGCATAATCGAATATCTGCCCAAGGAAGGTCAGATGCCGGTTGAGGGTGTCGCCACCGATGCCGCGCTTGGCCTGTACGACAGAACGCCCCTTGTCGCGCAGCTGCTCGATCGACAGATCCTCGTCCCGCACCGATTTTCCGTAGTGCTTGTAGATGTCGAAACGGAGGAAATCGACGAACTTGCCGACGTGCTCCTGACGCAACAGGCTGAAATCAAGAATGCGCTGATCCTGGACCACGAACTTGACGAACAGACTTGCAATGCTCTTGGCCTGCCGCTGCGTCTTTGCATCCCAGTGATTGTCGGCGGCATTCTGCTGGGCCACGCGATCCGCAAACTGCGAGAAGTCGGCCATGGGAATGAATTGCGGGACGGTCGGCGCGTCGCTCCTCGGTAGCTCGTCAGAGCGATCCACCGCCGCGCTCGGCGCATGAGAAACCGGTTTCGGTGGATCGTTCTTCGCAAGCAGCAGGCGATCCACCAACCCCTCATCTTCGATCCTCACCCCACCATAGCGGCGCTCGGATTGGGCCAGCGCGAGTCTCATTCCACGGAAGTACGTGCCTTGCGCCACGTCCATGTTCATGGCGGTCGGCACGGCCTGCACGCCGTCAATCATTTGCCGAAGGACGTGGTATTTCGTCGGCACCATGTCGTTGGCCCGAAGCAGGGCCAGGTGACGCTTCACGGCCTCGATGTCGACTTCCGAGAGGCCTTCCGCGATCATACGGTCCCGATCCTCCGGACGCACGGCAGCGCCGTGTCCTTGGGCGTCCAGCAGCGTGTAGGTCCACAAGGCACGCCTGTCGTCCGACCGCGCCTGGTCGACGTCGAAACCCGGCGCGTTCTTGGCAGCGAACGCCACTCGATCGAGCTTGGCGACCTGCTTCTCGACGACAGCATGGAGCATTGTCTCAATTTGAGACCGCGTCAGATGCGGGTCGGCGCCATCGGCAAGCATCGCAACATCATCCAAGAACAGGTTGACCTGGGTAGCCAGACGCCGAGCCGCCGCGCGGTTCGTCGTGTGCAGGCTCATGGAAAGATGCTGGCGGCCAAGCACCTTGGCAAGCGCACGAGGGGTACGGCGGCGCCAGTAATAGACCGCTTGGCGGCGAAAGATGTGGAAAGCCATTGCGAGCGACACCCTGTGCAGCAGTGATGTGTCGCAGCGCTGTGCAGCAGCGCCCCAGCCAGGCCGGTTTCGTCAGCAATTTCAGGAAAAACGGAGCGTCTGGCTGGGGCGGGAGGGATCGAACGTTGCAGTAATCCGTTGCTGTACAAGGACTTTTCCTTTCCGGCCCGCCTGATTGATTCCATCTTTGATTCCAAAGCCCTCGCCGCTACCCTCCCGTCGCTTTAAAACGGCAATCGCGGGCGGATACACGCGCTGATCTGGCTACCACTGACTCTCGTGAGTTCGCTCGGCCTTCTGCAACCTACGAAGGGCGCAATCGTCGGTCTGCAGTGGCAGACAGGCATGCATGGTTTCGAAGCGGCCAGGACGCGCAGGCTGGAGCAGCTTGCCATCATCGCTTGGGTAACATCCGAGCCGGCGTTGATCGGTCCAGCACAGCAGGTCGTGCATTCTCGACATTGGTCGGACAACATGAAAGACGATCGCGCATTGTTCGGACTAAGCACTGACCGAGCCCAAAAGGCGACAAAACACATTTCCGATCGGTGTCAACCATGAACCACGAAGTACCAGCCATTCCAATAACGGTTGCCGTGCTATTTCACAGCGGCTTTGGCCACACTGCTCGGCAGGCAGAAGCCGTGCGGCGTGGTGTCGAACGGGTCGCGGGCGCATCTGTCCTCTTTTTGACGTCAGACGAGGCTCAGGGCCGCTTGGATGACCTTAAACTCGTAGACGCAATCATCTTCGGCGCCCCGACCTACATGGGAAGCGTGTCCGGACGGTTCAAAACCTTCATGGATTCGACGTCAAAACCCTACGCTACGGGCGCGTGGAAGGACAAGATCGCGGCAGGCTTCACAAACTCAGGGTCAAAGTCGGGTGACAAGCTCGCTACACTGACCCAATTCGCCATCTTCGCGGCGCAACACCGCATGCATTGGGTCAATCTCGGTCTTCCGTCCGGCAACAACAGTACGTACGGCTCAGATCACGACCTCAATCGGCTTGGCTTCTGGCTAGGCGCCGCGGCACAGTCGAACAACGATCAAGGGCCTGACTTTGCCCCACCCGAATCCGATCTTCTGACCGCCGAATACCTCGGCGAGCGCGTGGCAAGGGTCACGCAGCAATTTGTACGCGGTCGTTTGCCTGCAGTCGAAGGCTTGTTGCCAGACATCCTCGAGAGCACATCATGACCGAGTCCGGCTTCGTTGGCGAGCTCCCCGCCGAAACTGAAATATCGTGCACGCATCAAAGATTTGCTTCACTAGGTTCATCATACTGCGTTCCGTACACCTCCCGCTTTTTTTCGGCGCGAACCGGAGTTGCTGCATAGGCTCATCGTCGTGCGACAAGCCGACGTCGCATTCGTGTCACGACCTAGTGTGGTGCGATCGAGATGGCTTTCAACAAAAGCCTTTTTGTAAACCAATCTTGAAAACGAAATTTGCGGGAGAAAACGTGATGCATCGATCGTGTGTTCCGCGTCATAAGCGGACTTGGCCGATAAGCCTCAGGACGTCTGCTTCGGCCACTCGACCCAAACGAAACCGGAGGATAATGTGTCAAAGGCACTCAAGGCCCAGGATAGTGCCCTGATCCTGATCGATCATCAGATCATCTCGATGTCCATGAAAAACCCAAGCCCTTGAAATCGCCAAGCACAACAACATCGCCCTGGTGAAGGCGGCTAAAATCCTCGGCATTCCCAGTGTCTGGACCAGCAGCAACGAGGACGCCAACAAGGACTGGTGGATGCCAGGTCTGGAAGAGATCAACCGCGATGCCTATGCGCACCGGATCAAGCGCACCGGCATTATCGATTCCTGGAACGATCCGGACTTTGTCCGTGCCGTCGAGGCAACGGGACGCCATAGCTTGATCATGGCTGGGACCACCAATGACGGCTGCCTGCTCTATACCGCCCTCAGCGCTCGGCGGGCTGGCTACGAAGTTCACGCGGTCCTCGATGCTGGCGGGCGGTGAGCTGAGCTCGCCAGCCGTTGCGTCGCGACGCTGGGGCCCTCCAGGCAAAGGCCAATCTCGAGGATTCTCCGGCAGACCAGATTGGGAGGTCCCAATACTGCTCACGACGGGCGAGCACAAGCTCCCCAGCACTCCCCCCTCGCAGGCCTCAGCGATCCTTTATTCATCCCCGCAGCTGAAGAGTTGGAGCTCAACCCTGCGCAGGTTGACGTTGCGGCGATCGAGGTGAGATCGCCTTTTGGGACCGTCACCTATTTGCCCTGGCGGATCGATGCGACACCCTCCGGCTTGAACGTCGGTTCCCGACCGCCCCAAACCGCCCGCATCCAGTTGGCAAGATCGGCGACCTCTTGATCGGTAAGCTTGTCCTTGAAAGAAGGCATAGGCTCCATGCGCTCAAGCCCCGGGAATTTCTGAGCAGGAACACCGTGAAGCACCGTATGCACCAGGTTACGCGCATCGTTCAACCGAAGCGAAACATTGGTTGACAGCGGTACAACCACGTGGGGGATGCCCTGCCCTTCGGCTCCATGGCAAGCAGAACACAGATTGCGATATGTGGTATGGGCTGAGGCTGCAAGCGCCGGAGCGAGCTCGACAGGTTTCGGCGCTGGCGGCGGTACGGACGTATCGTGTGCCGCGTCCAGATCGAACAGATAGGCAGACAATGCGCTCAAATCTTCGTCGGTCATGTACTGCGTGGAAAAGTGCACGACGTCGAACATTTGGTAGGCCATTGCCCCTTGGGCGGAAATGCCGGATTTCATGAACCCTGCAAGAAGCGGGGCATCGAACCCCATGCGGACGAGCCCCTCCTTTGTGATGTCCGGCGCGATAATTCCCTCCAGCAGTGCACCCTTGAGATATTTGTTGTGCTGCATCCCCTGCATCAAGTTGCGCGGCGTATGGCACTCGCCACAATGGCCCAGCGCATCGACCAGATACTGCCCGCGAATCCAGATGGCGGACTTGGCATTGTCCGCGGCCTTTTCCTCGCCCGGCAGGCTCAGGAGGTTCCAGAACGTCAAGCTCTGGCGGATGTTGAACGGGAAAGTCAGCGCATTCTTGCGGTTCGCGATCCGCATCGGCTCGCGTGACATCAGATATGCATAGACCGCGTCCACATCGTCCGGCGTCATCTTGCGATAGGATGCATAGGGCATGGCCGGATAGAGATGCGAGCCGCCCTTGCCCACGCCATCGCGTAACGCGCGGTGGAAGTCGGCGCGCGTCCAGTTGCCGATGCCATTTTCCTTGTCGGGAGAAATATTGGTCGAATAGACCGTGCCGAACGGCGTCGCGATTGGCAGACCACCAGCCCAGGCAGCTCCGCCCTTCGCCGTATGGCAGGCATAGCAGTCCGCTGTCACCGCAACATAGGCACCTTTTGCCGCAAGCGCCTTCATCCGGTCCGGGCTCAGCGGCTGCTCGATACCTTTCGCCACCACGCTCTTTTCAAAAAGTCCGGCAAAGATGGCGCCTGCAATGAGCGCGCAACAGCCCGCCACAATCGCTACACCCCAGATCAGCTTGTGCATTCTCATGAACGACCCCTAACCGTTCAACAGGCCCGGTGTCTTCAACACCAGATCGCGCACCGCCTCGTGATATCGGACATAGCCCGTACATCGACATATGTGTTTGTCCAACGCATCGATGATTGCCTGTTCGAGTTCTGCCCTGGCGATCGGCTTGCGTTTCAACTGATCCATGAAGACAGTCGCACCCGTGACGAAGCCCGGCGTGCAATAGCCGCACTGGAACGAAAAATGTTCGATAAATGCCTGCTGGAGAGGTGAAAGCTTTGTGATGGCGCCCGATGCATCGTGGCTGCCATGCCCTTCCACGGTCCGGACCCTCTTGCCCTCGAACCAGTGTGCGCCGATGGTGCAGGTTTGCACTTCCTCAAGCGAGCCATCATCCTTTTCGACAATCACCGTGCAGGCATTGCAGATGCCCTGGCCGCAGCCCATGCGCGATCCGGTCAGGTTGAGATACTCGTAAAGGAAATCCTGCATCATCATCGTATAGGGAACATCGATCCGATCGATTACCCGGTCATTGATGGTCAACGACAATTTCTTGGTGGCAAGTGTCATGCCAGCGCCCCCCGTATTTTCTCCGGTGTTATCGGCAGTTGGTAGAAGCGTTTGCCTATCGCATGCGAAACCGCATTGGCGAGTGCCGGCACGACGGCGATCATGACGACTTCGGCGATACCTTTTGGCGGATCGGTTTCGGAAAGCGGCGCAAGAACTTCCGCGGTCTGTGACCAGACTGCGACATCCTTGCTGCGCGGCAGTTCGTAACGATTCCAGTTCCAAGTGCCATCGCCCGGACCGCCCTCGTAAAGCGGCAGATATTCTTTCAGCGCATGACCGATTCCCATGGCGATGCCGCCCTGAATCTGCCCCGAAACCAGTTCCGGCACGATCTGGGTTCCGCATTCCATGATCGAATGATGCGAGAGGATCGTCACATCACCCGTGGCCGTATCGACAGCGATTTCGGCAAGCGTGGCCATAGGTGCGTAATAAGTGACTCCGGCATTGTTTCGCTGGACCGGCGGATAGTAAACGGCTGCCCGCTCGACGAAATGCCAGCCATCCAACGTCATCAGCGACTTGCTTTCGGCGCAAGCACCATCGCCATATTTCAGCGCCAGTGCGTCGGCTGACAGCTTCACCTTGCCATATTCTGGAATGTTGAACTCGGCTTCCGTCCATTGCCAGCGATTAAAGGTATGCACCGAAACACCCGTGACGAGGCCAAGACGATGCGCCTCCGCAGCCACCTTTTCGAACGGCAATGGCGGGAGGCCACCGGCATTGACGAATCCACGCGCGAGACGGAGGTCTTCACGCCGCACCGAAAACGGCGCCATTACGCCGCCACCGATACCCTGCGACCACAGAGATCTTGCTGCTGGCCATATGGCAAGATCGCGCAGCGCGCGTGATGCCTCGCGCGTGGCGTGGCCAAGATAGTAAACGCTGTTGGTGGCGCTCATGGGAGAGGTGAACCGCGGGGTCCAGCGCGGGTCCTGCTTGCGCTTGTCCTCTTCTTCCTGCGACAGCGTATATGGCTCGTCCGTGGTTTTGAGCGGCAGTTGCGGCCAACGCACCTTGCCAAACTCGGTCTCGTCAGGAACGCGGCCGAGAATATCGCCAACCATGACCGCCTGTGACGTGGTGGTGCCCGTCCCCATCTCATGCGCCACATGGCCAAATTTGATTCGCCCCGCCGCGTCGAATTCGAGCGCGGCAAGAGCCGCTTCCGCCCCGGTCCCGTAATCCTTCTGTACATGGCCGTAGCCGACGCCGTACTTCTTGCCCGGATTGGCGGCATCGAAGGCCGCCTTCCTTTCGGTCCGCCGTGCCCAGAGAGGATGAGCCCTGGCCTTGAGAAGTATTTCCTCGTTGCGCTGGGCACCCCCAGGAATGGCGCCTTGAGAGTTCTTCATGCCTGATTTGAAGAGGTTCTTCAGCCTCAGATCTATGGCGTCCATATGCAGAAGTTCGGCCGCTTCATCGACCATCATCTCCGTTGCGGACATAGATTGCAGCGTTCCATAACCACGCGTCGAACCCGCATCGACTGCCCGCGATGCGATTGCCGCAGCGGAAAAATCGCTTCTTGGCAGATAGTAAATCGACTGGGCGGCGGTGGCCGCGACGAATCCCACGGAAAAGGAAAAATTGGCACGCCCGCCGCCATCATTCCTGAAGTGACCTGTCATGATGCGGAACAGGCCCGTCGTGCGGTCAACAACGAGCGTATTGTCCATCCAGAACGCGTGACGCTTCATCCCCATCTGGAACTGCTCATAGCGATCATTGGCCAGTCGCACCGGACGCCCCTCGCCATAGATGCCGGCAACCACGCAAAAGAATGGAAAGATCGAATGATCCTTGGTCCCGTAGCCGACGGTATATCCGACCTTGAGATCGACTTCCTTGAGCGGAAATCTGGACTTTGAAACAAGGATTGCCGTAACCTCGGCTACTTCATAGGGCGACTGCGTCGCCACCATCACATGCAAGACACCCGAGGTGGCATCGTACCAGACATTGCCATTATCGGCTTCCATGGCGGAAGCATCCACCGACTGCGAGAAGTAATCTCGCTTTAGTACAAGCGCGTCTTCGCCCGCAGCAGCGATGTCGTTCTCGATCTCGGCAGCAGCGGCCATGCCGCGCGCCATACCATCGCCCTGCCCGGCAGCGGGCCATACCGGTTCATCTCCAGCAAAACTGCCATAGATCACGCTATCCTTAAACGGCGAAAAGCGGTCTTCCGCGTCCGGCGTACCACCACCGATACGGACGTAACGCGCCGCCCCATAGTGCTGCGGATGGGTATAGGGACCCTTCTTGCCATAGCGAACGATTGTGTCATCGAAACGCAGTAGGCGTTTGGCTGCATCATAACGGGCAAAATCCCAATAGATCAGCAGTGCCACCGGCTGCCCGAGTAGCCTTGGCACTTCCCCCTTAGGAACGAGAAACACGTCGCCGTAAAAGCCGGGAACGGGAATGGCAATTCCATCTCTCAATAGATCTTCATGCAGCACGAGCCTGTCGGGCTTCAGCTCCTCGCCAAGCGCGCTTAGATCGATCCCATCATAGGTCTGATCGGCCTTGGTGGCATGTATGAGAAACGCATGAGCCTGCTGTTGTGGCCATCCGTCGAGATCGCGGGCACGGTAGTCGCGCGAAAAGGTCTTTGCCCCTGTCACCTTGGCGATGGAATCGAGTCGGTATTTCGGGCGGCCGTCGGCTTTCAGCCAATCGGGGCCAGGCAGTGGCGGAGTTTCAATCAGGCGAGCCTGGGTCGGAGAAGTCAGAAAGGATACTTTAATGCCGATTCCCGCTACAGCGCTTGCCTTCAGGAAGTCTCTGCGCGAAACACCTGGCTTCATGTTGTCCTCCCTCGAACGAACAGAGTAAGATCGCGGACGCGGACGCTACCCGAATCGCAAAAGATGCTTTCATGCTTTTGCTTCGCCGCAGTTGGCACCACTCAAACAGACCTGTTGATCGACACTATGAGACGGCGAGGCAAACGGCCTGTCAGCGGATGGCAGAGGTTCAGGTTGATGGCCGCCACATCCTGGCGCGTCGAATTGAAGTCGAGGTCAGAATCGAGCCCGTCGCGCGTCTCGAGTACGAATGGCTGCCCAGGTTTTACATGGGCGACTGGCTTGATCGCGTGATGAATCCGGTTGAAGCAGTTTGGATCATCTTTGCAGTGCTTGCCTGATTTTGCCACGATCAATGGCGTTGGACCTTTGACGTCGCTGGTATCGGCCGACACGATGCTCACGCTCCCGATAAGACACACGGCGACCACTGGCATAGTCCGAACAAATCTGGATTTCATTGGATGTCCTCTCTCAAAAACCGACTGGTGCTGGGTGCACAATGACAGTTAAGAGCGGTGGCATCCTTCAAAGACGGTCGATCTTTCTGAAACGCACGGTTGTCAACGATAGACGATTTCGCCACGTCGGCGCGTATAGGGAACTTGACGTTTGTCATCCCTTGCCTCGCCTTCCGACTATGAAGCGTTACGACCGCTGCTGCCCGGCTGAGCGCTGCGATTTCTCGCGCCATATTTGGTCGCGGCGGTCGGGCTATGTCCGATGTGGCGGATACGGCTCAGGTCAGGCATCGCACTAGATCCGAAAGGCGCCATGAGGAGACGCGCATCACCAACTTCCTAGCTCATCGACTCAATTAAACTCACCGAATAAAGTTGAAGGGCGGCGGCGATCCGCACGTAGCTCGCCGCTGCACAAAGTAAGACGGCGCCGCGAGGTTCATCGCGGCGCCGTCGCTTTCACCTGGAGACGGTCGGACCGTTAGAACTTCACAGTGACACCGGAGAAGAGCGAGGACTCGGTGCAGCTCTTGTTGCTTTGGCCCGAGATGTTAGTAAAGCAAGTCGGACTTGCATTGGCGTCGAGACCGTACTTGTTCTGCCAATAGCGATACGCAACCCAGACATCGACCAGGTGCGAATATTTGGGCCGGCGAACGCCTTACTGGCATCGAAGGTCAGACGAATCGGCTCGCTGTTTATTTCCACCTTGGTACCAGTTCCACCCGACGCGATTCCGAGAGGTGCGTGCTGGTTGCCCTTCGGCCCATAAAAGCCCGCACGACCGCTGATCGAGAGTACTGCATTTTCTCGGGCAGGAAGCCCAGGTCCATATTGTAGTTAATTTCAACCGCCCAAGTTGGCTTGTAACTTTTGTTGCCGTCGGGGCTGCAGTTCACCCCTGGAACGGTCGGAGCCGGAAGATTCCATCCGGCACCGCATTGCAGGAAGCCGCTATGGTTGGAGAATTCGTAGTACATCAACGGCGCGACGTTGAATAAACCGTTGTAAGGCAGGTCGAAGGCGAACTGCAGGCCGGCGACGACGACGCGTTTGGCAGCCGCGTTGTAGTCGTTCTCGTAGTTTGCGTCCATGCCGACTTCGAACGAAATGTCATGCAGCGGCCCCACGGTGAAGGCCTTGGTATTGAAGATCTGATTCCATCCGAAAGTCGAACGGAACAGGCCGTAAACCTCGGTTGCGCCGGGACAGTTGGCGTTTACCGTGGCAAAGGGAGGCGTGCCAAGAGGATCGGTGATTGCCCTCGGACTGGTGCAAGGCGCGGCCGGATCGTTATGGCCCGACTTGTACATCGAGATGGAGAAAAAGTTGGTGCCGTAGGCCCAAGCATCGAAATGCGTGAACGAGTGAAGCTGCTTTCCGGTCTTGCCGTTGATGCTGCCATTGGGGTTGCGCGACCAATGCCCCGGCCCTGTCCCCTGGAAGATGTAGGAAAAAGTGACCCGGTTATCGACCAACAGGAAGAATGGGAGATTGGCGATCGCCTTGGCCTTGACCGGCAGGTCGGCAGCGCTGGCGAAGCTGGCTGGAGCCAGAGTGGCAAGTGACAGCGCGGCTACTGCAAATGCTCGGCGATAGCAAAACATTGGATTGCCCCAAGAGTGACAGCCGATTCCCCGCAGTTTTGACCGGTCCCATTCTAAGGAAGAAGCCCGATGACTTTTCAGCCATCGGGCAAGTCTAGGGAGGAAACGCCCACGGGTGGGCCTCGGGACGGCGCGAGCGCCGAATTAGAAGCAACAAGCTCTTTCATCAAACACGCCTCCTTTTACTGGAAGCCGTCAGTCGCGTATTTCAACGAGACTCGCACAATTTTGAAAGTACACGAATGTCATATCCGATGGCGAGTTGAGGGGCGGAATGAGAAGCCGCCGGAATCCCGAGAACAACGGCGGTCAGATTTCGGGGGCGTCTCTAGGAGGCGCCAGTCACCGTGCAGCGCCATGCCGATGCCCCACACGACACCGGCGGGTGAACGCAGCTAATCCTAATGCGGTTTCCTGGTCGCTCGATCTTTCCGGCGGTATCCAGCGCGTGGCGATTAACTGTCGCACCCGCCGGAGGTGGCGGACCAGCCTCCGCTTTGCGTAAGCCGCCGAGCGGCAAATTGCCGAGCGCTGCCAGCGCGCCGGCGGCGACACCGGAGCGCTTGAGGAACGTGCGGCGACCGAAGTATATCCATGTCGTGTCCCAAACTGGGCCGCTGTAGGCAGCCCGAAACCCGGGCTGTGCCGCGGCCAGCGGCACCACCGAGGCCTGATAGGCAAGAAAACCGGCTTCTTTCCCCGGAATGATCTTGAACGCGGCTTAAGGGACTGCGAGCGGACCTGTCGCTTTCGTCGCTGTCATAGTATGTGCTCCTATTGGGGCTTATTGAGTTCTTTCCGCGATAACCTGATCATGATGCGTTAAGTTCGTGACATCGCCACGGATCGAAAAGGCCGCATTGCCGATGTCTGCAACAGCCACATCCAGAGCTTCTTGTCTGCGCCGGGTGACAATCACTTGTGCACCGTTGGCGCAGCGAGGCACTGCTTCTTTGTCAGGTGGTGTTCGAGGCGAGAGCGTCCATAACACCATGGTGTCGGTCATCGATTCATCGATCGCCGACAAGACGCCTGCGCCGCTGTAGGAGATATTCTTGCGTTCGGAATTGCCAATGCTACGGAGGGATCGCCAGACCCTGTTCAGGAAAGCGCGGGCACGTCCGTCAACGATCTTCGCGTTCGCCCCCGATACCGCGGGAGAGGTCGGCATCGCGCTTGGCGCTCTAAAGTACCCTACGAAGGTTGGCGGCAGGGAGATCTACAGCGCCGCCATGGCGAGGCAGCAATTCGTGACCGATCAGATTGTCATCGATGCGTCGGTTTACAGTCACGAGCGGTTGTCATGTTCGTTCGCCAGATGACCTCTACATCCCCCGGGAATGACCTGCTTGGAGAAAATCAGAGGTCATAGGCCTTAGACAACCTGCATTGCTGCAGTGGAACTCTTTAGCGCTGCCGCCAGGAGATGCAGTGCAGTGCTAAGTTCAGTGCGATTGCGGGCCGCCCCGAGAGAAACACGCACCGCGTGAGGAGCGGCAACCTGATCCACAGCGAAAGCCTCGCTTGCTACCACGGTTAACCCCTCGCGCAGGACGTGCGCGACGAAATCCCCTCTGTTCCAGTGGCGCGGCAAGGACAGCCAGAGGTGATGTCCCTTGGGATAAGCAGCGAACGACTGCCCCTTTAATAGCTTTGCGGCCAGTTGCTGGCGTCCGATTGCTTCGTTACGGATCGCAGTAACGATCTGATCGGCGACGCCGGAACGAAGCCAATGCATCACGAGGGCTACCATTAGCGGCGGTGCCATCTGAGTGGTAGCCTGAAGATTATTCCGGAGTATCTGATCGGCCGCAACATCTGGCGCGAGCAAGAATGAGAGACGCAGCGCAGGCGCGATGCACTTCGACAGGCTCACCGCGAGATACGTCCGCTCAGGGATTAAGTTGGCGATCGGCGAAACGGAGGGGTCGAGTGAGCCATATGCGTCGTCTTCGATTAGAATCGCTCCGGCCTTGCGAATAATCTCGGCAATCGCTTTTCGGCGAGATGGGCTCAGCGTCACGGTCGTGGGATTGTGCATGGTGGGAACAAGATAGACGGCTTTCGGCTTATGTTGCCTGCATGCGCTGCCAAGCGCGTCCGGTAGAATACCCTGTTCGTCCATTGGCACGCCGACGAGACGCACGCCCAGCTTTCCCGCAGCGGCCTTGATGCCGGGGTAAGTCAGCGCTTCTGTTAGCACCACATCCCCCGGCGAAGTGAGGGACAGGAGCACATTGAATATCGCCGCCTGGCTGCCCGGATAAATAGCGAGCCGATCGGTTTGCGCTTTCGGAATCCGTACTCGAAGCCAATTGGCGGCTGTATCGCGATCCTCCTCACCACCTCCCGGCCGTTGATAGTTGAGGAAGGCAGAAAAGCCTGCCTCCTTCTGAATCGAAGCAAACCCTTGTGCAATGCGAGTGTCGAGATTGGCCTCGATCGGCTGGGGCGGCACGTTCATGGAAAGATCAATCTTGACCGGATGGGGAATATCGACGGTCGCACGCGTTGTCGTCTCGGAAACGAAGGTGCCCTGCCCCACTCGCGCATCGAGCAAGCCGCGGCGGCGCGCCTCTCCGTACGCGCGGGTCACGGTCGTAAGATCAATTCTCAGGGCCTGCGCCAGCGCGCGATGGGTCGGCAGTTGTTGGCCGCGCCTCAGCCGCCCGCTCGCAATATCGTTCGAGAGGGCGTCGACAATCCGCCTGTAAACCGGACCCGATCCCTCGGACAATGTAGGGAGCCAATCCATGCAATATGGTCCCTTTTGTTTTGTTTGTATGCAACCGAGGCGTTATTGTACGGGAAATCCACACCGTCAAGGAATTTCGCGATGGCCTGCCTTGTAGAAACGACTTCGCTTTACCAGGCCATATGGCGCGGCTTTCGTTGCAGGTGCCCGAACTGCGGGAAAGGCCATCTATTCGGCAAGTATCTAAAGGTTGCTGATCACTGCGAAGAATGTGGCGAGGATTTTCATCACCACCGCGCCGACGACTTTCCGGCCTATCTCGTCATCCTCGTGGTTGGCCACGTCATCGTTCCGGTCGTTCTGGCGGTCGAGACTGCCTACTCGCCACCGTACTGGCTACACTTTCTGATCTGGCTACCACTGATTGTCGTGAGTACGCTTGGTCTTCTGCAGCCCACGAAGGGTGCAATCGTCGGCCTGCAGTGGCAGACGGGCATGCATGGTTTCGAAGCGGCCAAGAGGCGCAGGCTGGAGCAACTCGCTATCACAACTTCGGGAACATCCGCGCCGGCGTAGATTGGGCCGCGATGCATTGCCCGATTGCAATCAGACTATACGCAAGTGAGAAGAGAGCGCTCTGCCATGGACTACAGCTCAAAGTTCGATTCCTTGCTGTATGATCTCAAGCGAGATGGCAGGTACCGAACCTTCATCGACCTCGAAAGGCAAGTCGGAGCGTTGCCCACAGCGATCTGGCGGCGGCCCGACGGCACGGAAAGAATCGTCACCGTGTGGTGCAGCAATGACTACCTTGGCATGGGTCAGCATCCTGACGTGCTCGCCGCCATGCAACGGACTATCGCCCAAACCGGCGGCGGAACGGGCGGAACCCGCAATATCTCCGGCCATCACCACGCGCATGTCCTGCTGGAGAAGGAGCTCGCGGAGCTGCATGGCAAGGCAGCGGCGTTGGTTTTCACGTCGGGCTGGATATCGAATCTCGCAACGCTCGGCGTGATCGGCAAGGTCCTCCCAGACTGTGTCATCTTCTCGGATGCGCTCAACCACAATTCGATGATCGAGGGAATCCGTCGCTCCGGCGCTGAGCGGGTCATCTTTCCGCATAACGACGTCGCCTATCTCGACGAGCGGATGGCGCGCTATGATCGGGACCGGCCGAAGCTCGTGGCTTTCGAGAGCGTCTACAGCATGGATGGCGACGTGGCTCCGATTGCCGCGATCTGCGATGTCGCCGATAAACATAACGCCCTCACCTATCTGGACGAGGTCCACGGCGTCGGCCTTTACGGTCCGCATGGCGGCGGGATCGCCGAGCGCGACGGCGTTGCCGATCGCATAACCATCATTGAGGGCACACTTGCCAAAGCATTCGGCGTGATGGGCGGATATATAGCCGCGCCCGGTAATCTGGTCGATGTCATCCGAAGTTTTGCGGACAGTTTCATCTTCACCACTTCCATCGGCCCCCACCTCGCGGCCGGCGCGCAGGCGGCGATCCGCCATCTGAGGTACAGCTCCACCGAGCGCGAGGCGCAACAGCGCAACATCGCACAACTGAAGTCCATGCTCGGCGCGGCGGGACTTCCCGTTCCGCTCAGCGACAGCCACATCCTGCCGATCATGATCGGCGACGCTCATCTGTGCCGCCGCATCAGCGACGAGTTGCTGGAACGGCATTCGATCTACATTCAGCCGATCAACTTTCCAACGGTTCCGCGCGGTCAGGAGCGACTTCGGCTGACCCCAGGTCCGTTTCACACCGAACGGCATATCAGCCGTCTCGTCGGAGCGCTGATCGATGTGGGCGAGCAATTGGGCTGGTCGTGGTCGAAGATTGCAGCTTGAGGACTTCGAACGGAAGCCGCCATGCCATCACGACCAATCGTCTGATCGACGGAGTCGCGATCTGTAGGCCCAACGACTGACCGGACGGCAACGCCCTCCGCTGGTAGACCGCCGTGGGCGGCCAATGACGCGCTCTGGCAGATCGCTCATGTTGGACTCTTTGACGGTGAATGGAGCCACCAGGTTGCCGTGTTCAAGGAATGGACGAGCGACGACGCCTATTCTGGTCGCCCGACCATGTAGTGCCCAAGATAGTTTGGACGGCATTGTTCGGAGGGCTCAGCGACTACACAGGCTTCGTACAACAGTGTTTCGACCCGGGCGAGATCGGTTTGCTGTTGAACTCCGCTATCCCCGCCCTGCCCGATTGGAACGCCCTCATCAGAATCCCAAATCGCTGAGCTTCGGGTGGTTGTCTGGTCTGCGCCCCAAAGGCCAGTGAAACTTGCGGTCCGCCCCGGCAATGGGATGTTCGTTGGTGCTTGCGATGCGCCGGCGCATCAAGCCATCGGCCTCGAATTCCCAATTCTCGTTGCCATAAGCGCGAAACCACTGCGCGCTGTCGTCGCGGTATTCGTAGGCGAAGCGGACGGCGATGCGATTGGAGGTAAAGGCCCACAATTCTTTGATCAGCCGGTAATCAAGCTCCCGCGTCCACTTGCGGGCGAGAAAGGCCTCTATGGCTGCGCGGCCGGAGAGGAACTCAGCCCGATTTCGCCATTGGCTGTCGGGGGTGTAGGCAAGGGCGACTTTGGCGGGATCGCGGGTATTCCAGCCATCCTCGGCGAGGCGGACCTTCTCGATCGCAGTCTGCTCGGTAAACGGTGGTAAAGGCGGACGAAACATATGCTTTCCTCCAGCTTGAAGTAGGTGCCATTTGTGGGGTATGCCGCGCTTGAAAGAAGAGGAGCGCATCTTCTCTACGATGGCCTTTTGCAATCTCCTGCGCACGCGCGCGAGATGGTAAGGAGTTTTCGATGTGTCGCGACTTGGTCCAATGTCACGGCTGGGACGAAAGTTGAGTGGCCTTTACCGCGGCGCGCGTGTGCGTATGACCCTCGGTGGTAGCTTCGATAACTCCAATCTCAGGAGCCGCGCACACGCCAGGACGAAACTGGTTCGCCACACCATCCTGGATAGAGCTGTCCGAATCTTCTCGGGAGTACACAAACGCGTCGGGGAATTGGCGTTCGCTCCTGATAGCACGCCGCCAGCGCGCTGGGCTTTGGCCCGTAAAACGCTTGAAGACGGTCGAGAAGTGCGCCTGAGCTTGGAAGCCGACGCTAAGCGCCACCTCTGCCAGCGGCATATCCGTGCTCGACAGCATCGACTTCGCACTTTCGATACGCTGGTAAAGCAGATAATCGTGGGGACGATATCCCGTCGCAGCTCGAAACTGTCCAGCGAAGTACATCCGCGACAAACCGGCCACCGCGGCTAAATCCGCCAGACTCAAGGCTTCATCAAGGTGCGCGTTAACGTACTCCTGCACGCGCTTCAGTCGCCACTTGGGTAGAGCACTAGCCGTCGGCTGCGACAATTCCATCCTTGCGATATGCATCACAAGAGTTTGGCCCACGCTCTCTGCATAGAGCCCGTCCCTTGTGTTGCTGCTCTCGACTAGCGTCCGGCCCAGCAATTCCGCCAATGGGTCACGAATAATAAGGTCGTTCAGATCTGAACTCGGCTGAGTTAGTCCGACCCCTTCAGCATCTTGGCGCTGGCGGAGGTAATCGCTCGATACGTGGAAGTGAATGAAGTCGCACGGCGCATAAAACTCCGCGCTCAATAACTGGGATGGGCCAGTGACATGCAACGTTCCTGCGCGCATGATACCGTCAAATATAGTATGTGGGCCCCTCGTGAACTTGAGTCGCGTTGTCTTCAGCGCAACACCAATAATGTACCGGTCGGACGGCGAGACCGCTTTTTCGCAACGGCGGAAACTCCTGGGATCTACCCACCGCGATATCAAGATGTCGGCGTCGGTTTGCGGCGGTCCGTCGACTACAAGGCAGCGCCAAGTTCGCTCCTCATAGAGGTCCCGATGATCTGTGTCATATCCGGCGCCAACAGTCCGCAAGGAGCGATGGGCAGCACCGTACCGGATCTTCGGTTTTGTCCTAAATGTCTGGAAACGCATCCTATCCGCCTATGTAACGAGGAGCGAGCACGAGCTAATGTAATGTAGGGGCCTCTCCGCTATCGTACTCGTCGCGTCGGATTTTCTAGATGTTCGTCCTAGGCCGCGTCGTAGTTGCGGCGCTGCAAAAGTATGTGCCTCGCTTTGTAAGAACGTTTGGCGGTTAACCCACGTCGTTTCGAACGCGCGGAGCCTTTCGCGTTGGGCGTCATGAGAAAGTTCCCGAGACGCTTTTGACCTATCCATACAATAAGCGTCCTGCAGACGTACAATCAAAGCTAAATCGTCAAATTGCATGGAGCGGGTCCAGACAATATCTAAGTGCCTCGTCGGCTCAGCCTCCGGCGGAAACCCAGGAGGACCGCGAAATTGCCGCGAACCTGCATTGATCGCTTTGAACATTTACCGCTCCTCCTACTTCCTCACGATGACATTGGACTGGGTCTTCCCAACCAGATCGATGACTAGCAACTTTATACGACTGCGGGCTTTTTCCTCTGGAGGCCTGGATAGGCAACGCAATCAAACAGCACCGCTATCATGCAAATTTGCTTCATTTCTCTTCCGCTCAAGTAAGCAGATGAGGAAATTATCTAGCTCTCCGACTGGCTGGTCTTCCGATCCCTCCAAGTCTCGCTGGTGCGCCTTCGCTTAAAGTTCGCCGGCCGGTGGGATTTCCCGAATTCCATGAAGATGTTTGGTTTACGTCACTGGCGCTCGCCAAAAGAGACCGAATACGCAGCGTTGCGAACGGCGAACATTGGATCGGCAGCTTCGATGCCGTTCGGGAAAGCCCCCGGCATGAACAACAGGCTCCTGTCTGCCGTCGTCTGATCGGGAGCTATACGCTCCACTCTGATCGTTCCAAGCTTCACCAAGGTTCGGGTTTCGGGCCATGCAATCGACGGATCTTCGACCTTATCGCCGGATTCAGCCAGTTGAGCAAACCAATCAAATCGGATCGGCGTCGTAGCGATGCGTTTGGCAATTTCCTCGCTCAGGTAATTCGGACCCTTTGAGTTACGAGTCGCCTCGTCGAGGTAGTGCTCGCCGGCCTCCGGGACAAAGCGATATCTTAAGAAGTGCCGTTCGCTTTTTGCGTCGATGAAAGCAACCGAATTTACTCCGAAGTAGGCCGTGGTGGCATAACTCACTGGCGGTGGGTTCTGTGTCGTAAGGAATTTCTTGGCGATAGGGTGACTCTCCAGAAACTTGTCGAGCGCCGTGGGCTTTGCTACTCCGGGCCCGCTTGAGCCGATCGCACGGAGTAGCATCCCAAGCCCATCCGCTGTCGCCGTCGGAAACCCATTGAAACTGTGGGTGACGACATCTAGGTCCGCATCGCTACCGGACCGGAATTTAATGGCAAGACCGCGTGGATTGGCCTCGCCAATATTGTCGGGGATATCCGGAATACCGCCGAAGTCGGAGAATCTGATCGTCACCGGAACGGGGGGGCCGGCGAACACAGCGGCTTTGCTAAGAGCGCTTGCGTCATCCGTCGGAACAAAACTGCCTTCCAATATCACACCTTTTGCGTGATTTGCTCTTGCACGGTGTTTTCCGAAGGCTGCATGGAAGTCATCGACCAATTGCGCGCCATCCTCAGCGCGAAATGTAGTCGGTTGGATTGAGGCGAGAGAGCCGGCTGCCAGAGCCCCCAACACGCGCGGGCTCGCTTGCTTGACATCTATCGACATGCCTGCACTCCTTTTGGTAACAAGTTGGGTTAACATGACTTTCGCGTGTGATATTGGGTATTTGCTTTCCGCTCGCGCCACCGTTTGGCTATCACGTATTTCTGCTGCGGATGAGACACAGATGACACCAAGCTGAAAACGAATCTATTCCACCATGGTGTCGCCGACACTTTGGGATCGATCGGCGCAATTATGCCGGCGACCGTCAGTCGCGAATTCGAGAGCAATTCGGTGTGCCCGCTCGACAGCTACGAGAAGGCCTTGTACGACGCGGCAACAGCGGCCCAGGCCCGCGAGCCGCCCGGCATCCAGGAATTGCACAACGAATCCGAATGGCGTTCACTTTGCCGCTTTGATCAGAGGATCGTAGATCTTTTGATCGAGCTCTTTCGCCACCGCCGTCACTCTTTCGTTGCCATGTGTGCGATCGATCAACAGGCTGAGCAGTTCCGACGACTATAATGCCCGCGCGTATCCATCACTTGCTCACGCCTGTCGATCACGGCAAGCGGCTCTCGCTGCAACACCAAGTGACTCTCGCTGCAACCGTTGTCAGGCGGCTTGAAACCGGCCTAACCATCTGCGGTCAGCCTCCCGGCGGGCCTTGAAGCGATCAGCGCACTTCCGTGAACAGAGGGCGGTTCGCCAGGAGTAGTAGCGGACGAGACCAAACTTTCCGTCACAGATGGCGCAGCGCTTCGCTGCGCCATCCCGAAGATACTGGGGACTGCTGCACATTTTCGCCTCCTGCGGGTCTCGCGTGGGTAGTACACGAGGCACAGATGACACCCGATCTGAAGACAAATCCATTGCACCATGGTGTCGCCGATACTTTGGAATCGATCAGCGCAATCATGCCAGCGACCCTCAGTCGCGAATTTGAAGACCAATTCGATGCGCCGCTCTACGGCCACGGGATCGCCGATAGGCTCTGCAAGCACAGCGAGGCAGCGGCACAGGGCCGCTGCATCCAGCAGCGTCTGACGTTATTCGTATCGTCGTAATGGAACGCGTATACCTGCCTCTTCTTATGGCCGGACTGGAAGTTGCCGCAGCGCGAGGCCGGATGACGTTCTGCTCGCCGGCGTTGACTGTCGCTTAGACGAACTCCTTGTCGATGCGGCAGTTGCAGACATTGGCAATGCGGTCTTTGCGATCCGGGGCGACGTCTCGGACCTCACGCATCATGATCAGATTGTTACGGAGGTTCGGCAGCGTTTTGGCCGACTGGACATCTATTTTGTCAATGCGGGAATGATCGTCCTCACACCTTCGCGTCGCGTCGGCATTGAGGAATTCGCCGCCCAGTTCGCGACCAATACGCGTGGCGTATTCTTCGGTGTGCAGAAGGTCGCGCCGCTGCTCCGTAACGGCGGATCGATCATCCTGACTAGCTCTATCGCAAGCGATAAGGTCCTTGAAGGCCATGCCGTCTATGCCGGTAGCAAGGCAGCGATCGAGGCATTTGCAAGAAGTTGGGCGCTTGAATTCGAGGAGCGCGGCATCAGAGTCAATGTGTTGAGCCCCGGGCCGATCGACACGCCTATCCTCGCCAAGCTGGGTATTACAGAAGAGGCAAGACCCTCGTTCGAGGTGAAACTGGCTGAGGCCATTCCACCGGCCGACTCGGCCGCCCCGAAGAACTGGCGCGCGCCGCGCTGTTCCTGACGTCCGACGCCAGCAGCTTTGTTACCGGCACCAATATTCGCGTCGACGGCGGGATGGCCCTGACGTGATACTCTCCCAACCAACAAGCAAACGATGAATGCAAAAGAACTACGCCCCCACGATCGATGCCTTCATCGAAGGCCTGGTCCAGTTTGGCAGCCACTAAACATTCCGACAAGATGAACGCTCGATACAACTGATCAGTCACTCCTGTTCCCGATCGGTGACCGGACCGCTACCCGGTGTGCCACGTGACGCGATGACGGAGGAGTTCGTCTCGCGTCGCGACGTGTGCGTTCCACCTTTCTTAGCTGAGCATCGGGCTCCTTCGCGTCGAGCAGCAGCCGATCACGCGCTACGGCGCATCTCTACGTCCGAGGCGCCGCCTGCGGTAGATGAGTCCCGCGTGCACGGAGGGCGCCAGCCAATTATCGGTGAAACTGCGCTGCCTTTGCACCGTAAGGAAGATGTCGGCATCGTCGATGATGCGATGATGCAGCGGCGGTGACGAAAGCAAACCGAGTCTTGGGCGTCCTCACAGGCCATACGGGCCTGGATTACAAATCTTTTGTCAATTTCACACACAGCCACTGGCGCTAACGATCGCGACCGGACATACGATATAACTCGCGTGCACCGGCATCGAGCAGGAAGCCGAGCAAGCCAATAATCAGTACTGTCGCCGTCAGTTCGGAATAGGCGAGACGATCGCGCGTATCGAGGATGAAATATCCAAGCCCGGCGGATACGCCGAGCATTTCGCAGGGTACCAAAACGATCCAGACGATGCCGATCGCCAGCCGCAGCCCGGTGAGAACGTGACCGAGCACGCCGGGGACAATGATATGGCGCAGCGTTTCCCAGCGCGTCGCGGACAGGCTGGAGGCAAGGCGGAGCCAGTTCGGCTCAAGATTTTTCACGCCCTCAGCGGTGTTCAGAAGGATCGGCCATATAGCTGCGAAGGTGAGCAGGAAATAGATCGGTCGGTCACCGACTCCGAACACCATCACCGCGATTGGCATCCACGACAATGGCGAGATCATGCGCAGGAATTGGAATGCCGGAGATGTGGCAGCGTTCAGGTGGCTGTAGCTGCCCACGGCAAGGCCAAGTGGCACTCCTATCAGAAGCGCCAGGCCCAATCCAACCGCCACGCGGCGCAGACTGACCAAAATGTGGACTGGCAGATCGGACTGCGTGACGAGTTGTGCCAGAGTCGCGAACGCGCTTGTAGGGGAGAAGTGACCGACGAAACTGAGCGGCGTGGCGATAACATCGGTGCCGACCCACCACAGAATCAATAAAACTGCGAGCCCGCTGGTGCCCAGCACGGTTTTGGTGAGCGAGGCCCGCCCATGGACAATCTGCCCGGCCGCCGCTTTCCTCGCCTGACTTTGTCGGACGGGAGATGTGGATTTGCCCACGGCAGGAAGCCCATCAGATGGCCACCTGGCAGTCATGCGACGATGACCTCCGTGCGCGTAAACGATTCCGGCAGGCCGAATGCAGCCATTCCGCCCGCGGCTGTCACCGCGGCCTTCACGAACCTATCGTCGACCAGTTCTCGTGCCGCTGTGGCAGGGTCGAGGGCGTCGAGGAACGTCCCGTTTCCTTCGATAAGCGTATCCTTCAAACGTCGGACCAATTCTTCAGTGTAACTTGGATAGGGATAGGGTTGGAAATCGATACGCCGTTCGCGCCAAGAAGCGTTGCGGATCGCACCGGATTTCAAGTATGCGGCGTGGTCGGCCTCCGGCGGGGCTAGCACTTTCTCGAGCACAGCGACGGTGTGCGGGGTGTATCTATTGACATTCTCTTTGGACAGCAGGGAAGCGGTCTCGAGGCGGTTTTCGCGGGTCCAGAGCTGCGCTTTGACCATGGCACTGATCACCTTTTGCGACCATTCGGGACGCTGCTGCAGATCACGCTCGTGCATGAAGACGACGCAGCAGGCGTGATCCTTCCAAACATCGCCGGTAAAGCGCAGAATTTTTCCGATTCCGAGTGTTTCGGCCGTGGCGTTGAAAGGTTCCGCAACGATGTAACCGGCGATCTGGCCGGTGGCGAGGGCCGGCACCATATCGGCAGGCGCCATCACAATAAGATTGACTTCTTTCGCTGCCGGATCGCCGGTCCGTTTAGACACTGCGGTCAAGCCGTTCTCGCGCAGCAAGATTTGCAACACGACGTTATGGATCGAATACCAGAATGGAATTGCGACGGTCTTGCCGCCAAGTTCCTTGACGCTGTTGATCTGAGGACCGACGCTGAGGCCGGAGCCACAGGTATGATTCCACGCGACAACCTTCGCGGCCGCCTTGCTGCCGAAGCGCGCCCACACAGTCATCGGTGAAAGCAAATGAACGACATTGACCTGCCCCGAGATGAAGGCTTCCAGCACCTGCGCCCAGCTCCGCAGCATCACCGGCTTTTCGGCGCTAAGACCCTCGGCTTCGAAGTATCCTCTGCCATGAGCGACCAGCAGCGGCGTGGCATCCGTAATAGGGAGATAGCCAATCCGCACCGGCGCATCGGTTTCCTGCGCGCGCGCCTCATAGCTGCGGAGCAGCGGGAGGGCGCCGGACGCGGTAAACAGGGCAGCGAGTTTCATTATCTCGCGGCGGGAAACGGCATCGATGGACATGGATTAGCGCCTCGATCAGTTGCGGCGAGCCGCGTTTCGTAGCGTCGTCAGTATTTCGACCCGGATTGCTCCAAGTTCGGCAACGTAGTCTTCCCTTGGCTTCGCCAGGTCGATCGTCCACTCGCCGATCTGGTGGGCCGGAGCGCCGCCCAGCAGAAGAAGGCGATCGGAGACAAGGAGAGCTTCGTCGATATCGTGGGTGATCAGGACAGCCGCCGTTCGGGAATCGTGCACGATCTTCAACAGCAAATGCTGCATTTCACTGCGCGTTACTTCGTCAAGTGCGCCAAACGGCTCATCGAGCAGAAGAATTTCGGGTTTTCGGGCGAGGCACCGCGCCAGCGCCGTTCGCTGCGCCATGCCGCCCGACAACTGATCCGGAAAAAGCCGACGTGCATGCGACAAGCCTACCGCATTAATCGCCGCATCCACACGTGCGCGGCTTTCCTCGCGCGACAGATGCGGCTGACGCTTGAAGCTGAGACCAAAGGCGACGTTCCTCTCGAGCGACAACCACGGCAAGAGGCTCGGGTCCTGGAATGCGATGGACACACGCGGGTTCATGCCGTGCAGCGGCACGCCATTCATACGCACGATTCCATCGGTCGGTTGCTGCAACCCCGCCAGCACGCGCAGCAGGCTCGACTTGCCGACACCACTCGAGCCGAGAATGCTGATAGTCTCCCCGGCCCCAAGCACGAAATCGAAGCTTTGAAGCACACCATGGCTCTCGCCCGGATAGCGAAGGCCAATATTGCTCGCTTCGAGCACCGGCTTCGCGGTCATGCGATCTCGCTGATGAGTTGTGGCTGTTGCCGCGCGTCTAGAGCGCTTTTGAGTTGGACCAGGCTCGGCGTGATGATCGGAATGAAGGCGACTTCACGCAGCCGTCGTTGAAAGCCCTCACCCGGCTGAGTGAGATACGCCCTGCCGCCGGTAGCCGAGAGTTCAATCTGCACAGCTTTCGCCGCCATCGCGGCGAAGCCAATGCGTAGCTCGAACAGCTTCTCCGGTGACCGTTCGAACGACTTGCTGCACAGCCCCTCTTGTAACTGAGTCTCGGCTTCCACGAGAGCATTCGTGAGCGCCTCAGACGGCTCGCGGAGAATATCGCGGCCTTTCTTCAGCCTGCTAGTGGTTTCGGCAATGGAGCGGTGCGCAAGGCCAATCGCCATCGCGCATTGCAAGCCTAGAAAGGCCGGACGCACCTTCGGAAGCCATTCGCTGGCATTGTGGTGAAGGATGCGGTCAACGCCGATCCGCACGTTATTGATCTTGACCGCAGCAGTACTGGTCGCGCGCATGGCCATAAGGTCTAGATCGCCAGATCGCTCAAGACCGATGTCCTCCGATGACAGGCTGGCGACGAACGCGGGGTTGTTGCCGTCGGCCTGAATGGCTGCTGCCACATCGAATCCAGACGCACGAAGGTTAGTGACCCATGGAAGCTCGCCATCCACGCGCAGCGACCCGTCGGTCTTAGTCGACTTGATCTGAAGTCCCTCGATGCCTGCGAGAAACTTCATCGCGTTTGAAAGGCCGGTCGCGCCGGCGCGACGCCCTGCTAGAACATCGGGCAACAGTCTGTCACGCAGAGCCTCGTTGGGACTCTGCAACAGATATTCGATGAACGTGCGCTGGCCCCAAAATACGAAGCCCGCCGCAAGCGAGTGCTCAGAAACGGCTGCGACCCCTGCAATAGCATCGTTCACATGACCGCCGTGACCGCCAAGCACAGCGGGCACGCCGAGCCGGAAAAGACCGGCTTCGGCGAGCTTCGGCAACAACGCCGCTGCGTTATCTGACGTCGTGTCGATGTTTTGTGCCGTAGCGTCGAGCCACGTCCTCAAGCTGGTCGGGAGTATTACCACTTTGAGTTTTCGCATTTGACCGGATTACTCTGCTGCAGCCGCGGTCGGATTGGTCCAGGCATACGGCAGGTATTCCGGGTTTAATTCGGAGCGGCCGAGATTGTTGGCGAAATTGCACAGCGTGGCGAGGCTGACACCAAGCACGACTTCCAGCGCGTTTGCATCGGTAAATCCGGCCTCCCGGAACGCTTTCAATTCGTTGTCGTTGACGTTGCCCCGGCCGCGAATCACAGCGCGCGTAAACTCCGCGATAGCGTTCAGCCGCTCGTTCGGAACGTGATCGTTGTTCCTCAGCGCATTGACCACGTCTTCAGACAGGCCAGCGCGCTCGTAAGCCACGATCGTGTGGCCCGCCACGCAGAATCCACAGCCATGCGTGGCGGCCGCCGTAATTTGAACGGCCTCGCGCTCGGCGAGCCTCAGTCCGCTGCGCGCATTGATTCCAGACAATGTCTGATAGGCTTCGAGAGCGATGGGAGCATTGGCAAGGAGCCGCACGAGGTTCGGCAGAAAGCCATTGGCCTTCTGCGAGAGTTCAAGACCATTCTTTGCGCCGTCAGGTGCGTCGTCTAGGGTGCGAAGGGGAAGTCGGGACATGTTGTAGCTCCGGAAACCTGAGTGATCGGGGATACGCCAAGATGGCATCCGCATCATCGGTTGACGTCATTAAGTTAGTGCGAGTCTCGCGAACTTTCATCAGCGTTGGGCTGCCAACGGGGAAAAGAAGTGAATTCTTCGCTGGTGCGCGTAGCATTTGGGATAATGTTTTGTTGTAGCTCGCGCGTGAAGGTGATGATCGCTGCAATTGCATGGAGGCTATCCCTACAATAGTGAAGGCGATCGCGCCGGCGCGCTCGGGGCTGCGTGCAACCGTGCCGCATTGGGCCGACCGCTGTATGTTGTTGCCGCAGTTAAGTCTCCCCGTTGTACCGCAATCCCTCCTCGTCGAACCAACGCGCATAGATGCGTTACGGCTCAGATCGTTTGGCATCTGTTTCAACCCGGCTAAGAACCGCAGCGCTTTCTCGCGCTAAAACGAAGGAAACCGCCCGGGCCTCACGCCGTACGGTTTTCCTGCGGCTGCCGGTTCGACCTCCGGTTCCGCCGCATTCTCAGGAAAAATGCCCGATAGCTTTTGAGCCATCGGGCAAGTCCAGGGAGGAAACGCCCATGGGAAGGGCCTCGGGACGGCGCGAGCGCCGAATTAGAAACGTCACAATCTCTTTCATCAGACACGCCTCCTTCTACCGGATCCAATCGATCGCGTATTTCGCAGGAGTCGCACAATTCTAAAAAAACACGATGCCGTATGCGGTGACGAGTTGAAGGTGGCGGAAGAATAAAGTCGACGGCATCCTTAGCCGACGGCGGTCTACGGTGTACCTGCATGCGACCGTCGGACCTTCGATCAAGCGACGAAATCAGAAACGAGGATATTGAATCCTGTGGGATCTTCCAGGTAGGGAAGATGGCCGCAGGCCGGCAGCCGCACTACTTGACTGTTCGTTAGACCGTGATGAAGTTCTTCAATGCAATAGGACGGGACGAACCCGTCCTCTTCTCCACGGACCAGAAGCGCCGGACAGGAGACATCCTTTAGTTCGGGACGCTGGTCGTAGGTGATCAGCTCCCGAAAGATCGACTGTATATGCTCCGGATCGATTGCATCGAGGGACTTCAGGAATCCGCGGACGATCGCTGGCCGGTTGGCAACACCCATACTGTCGAGCAACTGGTTGGCCCACGACCTCGCGCCATCTTTCTGCGCCAGGATATCGTAGAGCGCTAACCGCTTCGCCTCGTCGTCAGGCGCCAGATGCATGAACGCACTGACGACAATGATGCGATCGACGCGCATCGGCCGCCTGGCGGCGAGCGCGAGGCCAGCGCGCGCACCTTTCGAAAGGCCACAAATCACAGTAGAAGATAGGCCAACATGTTCGAGCAGCCCTTCGATGACGTGCCAGTAACTACGAAAGCCCACGTCGCGGCCTTCGGACTGACCGTGGCCGGGAAAATCGAGACTCAACACTCGACGCGTGCGCGCGAAAAAGCGACGTTGGTTCAGCCAGTTGTCGGCGTTGCCGCCGAGGCCATGAAGAAACACAAGTGCAGGGCCGGAGCCCTCGTCCACAAAATGGATTCGCCGGTCATTCCACACGAAGAACATCTTCTTTGTACCGTCCGCGGCTGAGGCCCAGGGCAGGAAATTATTGGGGCCCTCACACTGTCCAGGTCGCGCTGTTGACGCTTGCTTTTCCTAGCAAGGCGACCGTTGAACGAGTGAAGATTGATCACCGTTCTCTCATGTGTTCCGTTGCCGATCTCTTCCATCTCGTCGCTCGCCGACACCTTGAATTCAATTCGCGTTCCGTCGACCTTGATCACCTCGGCTTCGGCACGAGCATCATAACCTACGGGCGTCGCGGCAAGATGCCGTGCATTTATCGCGGTACCGACAGCGCTCTCACCAATATCGAGGAAAGGCCTTATGGCGTTGAGGGCGGCATTCTCCATGATCAGGATCATCACTGGGGTGGCCAACACCTGCGACAACACCGATTGGCGAGATGCTCCGGCAGTACGCGCAGCGTGAACGTTCCTTTTGTTCCCAGTGGTATCTGGCGCATTTAGTCATCCTCCATGTCTGGCGTCCCGCGTGCGCGCAAGGAAAACCGTGGAGTGGCAACATCGTGCAGTCAGACAGTCATACCTGCGACCGACATGATCGCACGCAAAACCAACGCAAATGCTCCGAGAGCGGCGACGCTTGCCGCCCAGATCAATATTAACCAGCCAACGCGGCTCAGCCATTTCCGGCTATCGGAAAGAGACCGGCCTGTCATCAATGATAACCCTCACCCGTCCTCACCTTGCCGCGAAAGACATAATAGGACCAAGCGGTGTAGCCGAGAATGAATGGGATAATGAAGAGTGCACCCACCAAGGTGAAGCCCATACTTTGAGGAGGCGCGGCCGCGTCCCAGATGGAAATCGACGGCGGGATGATATTCGGCCACAGACTGATGGCGAGACCGCTATAGCCCAGGAATAAGAGGAACAGCGCGAACAGGAACGGCGCTGAATGGCTGTCCCGCCGAAGCGTGCGCAGGATCGCCCACGTGGACAACAGCACGAGTATAGGAACGGGTGCGAAGAAGACAATGTTCGGCAGGGAGAACCAGCGCGCGGCTACGGCTGGATGTGCCAACGGTGTCCAAAGGCTGACGATCGCGATCATCGCCAGCATGGCCATTGTCACTGGCTGCGCGAGTAATCTCATGCGGTGCTGCAGCGCGCCTTCGGTTTTCATAACCAGCCACGTCGAGCCGAGCAGCGCATAGGCCACAACAAGCCCGAGACCCGTGAAAAGACTAAACGGAGTCAACCAGTCAAGACCACCGCCTGAGTAAGCGCCGTCGGCCACCTTGAAGCCGTTGATGAAAGCACCGATCGCGAAACCCTGCGATAGGGTCGCGACATATGAACCCAAGGCAAAGGCCTTGTCCCAGAACGGCTTGTGCGCCTCGTCCGCCTTAAACCGGAATTCGAACGCAACGCCGCGCCAGATCAACCCGCCGAGCATCAGGACGATCGGCAGATAGAGCGCGCTCAAGATCACGGAATAAGCGAGTGGGAACACAGCCAACAACGCCGCGCCGCCCAAGACCAACCAGGTCTCGTTGCCGTCCCATACTGGGGCGACGCTATTGACCATCGTATCGCGGTCATGGCGGTCGTGAACGAACGGGAATAAAATGCCGATCCCGAGATCAAAGCCATCCATGATCACGTACATCATCAGTCCAAAGCCGATGATGATGGCCCAGATCAAAGGAAGATCGATGCCCATACTGCTCACTCCTTCCCAGTCGGGGTTTCTCCAACGCCCGGATCGAACAAGTCCGGCACTGCTGAAAGCGGTCGCGCCGGCCGCCTGTTCTGCGCATCGCTTTCATCGCGCGCATCCTTGGAGCCAGGTTCTTCCGGACCTTTGGCAACCAGCTTCAGCATATAGCTGACGCCGGTCCCGAACACAGCAAAGTACATAACGAGGATCACGATCAGGGTTGTGGAGAGCGCAAGCGCGGAATGATTCGAGACAGCATCCTTCGTTCGCATGACGCCGTACACCACCCACGGCTGCCGACCGATCTCGGTCGTGTACCAACCTGTGAGAATGGCGATCAAGCCTGAAGGTCCCATCATGACGGCGAAACGCAGGAACAGTTTTGAGCGAAACAAGCGCTGGTGCCAGCGCAGCCACAAGCTCCACATGCCCAACAATAGCATGAGCGCTCCCAAGCCGACCATGACGCGGAAGCTCCAGAAAACAATGGTAGAGTCCGGCCGATCCTCTGGGGCAAATTCCTTCAGGCCGGGGATCCGCCCATTCCAATCATGGGTCAGGATCAGACTCCCGAGATAGGGGATCTCGACGCCGTAGCGGGTCGTTTCAGATGCCATGTCCGGCCAGCCGAAGAGGATGAGTGGAACGGTCGCACCCGGCTTGTTTTCCCAGTGTCCTTCGACCGCAGCGATCTTCGCGGGCTGATGCTTGAGTGTATTGAGACCAAGCGCATCGCCAATGGCGATCTGCAGCGGAGCAACGACGAGCACCATCCACATCGCCATCGAAAGCATGGTCCGAGCCGTCCGCGTATGGCGCCGTTTCAATAGATGCCAGGCTCCCGACGCCCCTACAAACAGCGCAGTCGCGAGGTACGCCGCCACGACCATATGTGAAAGCCTGTAAGGATAGGATGGATTGAAGATCACCTTCAACCAATCCACCGGCACAACTCGACCGTTGATGATCTCGAATCCGTCGGGTGTATGCATCCAGCTATTTGAAGCTACAATCCAACTCGCCGAAATCAGCGTGCCGGTCGCCACCATGACGGTTGCGAAGAAGTGCAGTCCCGGTCCGACCTTATTCCATCCGAACAGAGCAACACCGAGAAAACCGGCCTCGAGGAAGAAGGCGGTGAGTACTTCGTAGGTGAGTAGCGGACCAGTAATGCTGCCCGCGAAAGCCGAAAAATAGCTCCAATTCGTACCGAATTGATAAGCCATGACGAGGCCGGAGACGACGCCCATGGCAAAATTCACCGCGAATATCTTCGACCAGAAATGATAGAGGTCGCGGTAGACGGTATCGTTCGACCAGAGCCAGAGGCCCTCGAGAACGGCGAGATAGCTCGCCAGCCCGATCGTGATCGCTGGAAAGACAATATGAAACGAGACCGTGAAGCCGAACTGGATGCGTGCCAATTCGAGCGCCGTTAATCCTAACATCTTGCTCTCTTTCAGGCGCCTTATCTCGGCGCTTCGGGCTTTGTCTATTTGCCCCGGGCGATGATGCAGGGCGTTCATGTGAGCCGCCGATGGCTCTATTTCCTTTGAGATTTCGTCACCCAGGCCACTCGAGGAGGCGGCGCTGCGGCACCGGAAATATGCGCAATCTCTCCGCTTCTGTCTTTCGAGAGACACGACGAATTGAGAAAAAGAACGATCCACCTCTCGCAGTGTGTTGCGGAACAGCGGTCCGAAGAGAACTACGACGCCTCAGGGTCATTTCGATCAATTCTACGTTCGATTTCGTAATCGGGTTCACATTCGAAAGATGGATGCCGAAAAATATTCCATGTTCCAGCGACGCCAAGTGAACCAAAGGTTCTGGTCGCGTGGTTTCATACTCTAAATGCACAGGAGATTGTCTTGAGAGCGATTACATCGTCTGGGCATTCAATCGCAAAAGAGCGATTGCTGTTGCGAGAAATCACATACAGCATCAACAACAAGTGTGCGTCCGTTACACAAGCAGACAAGTCTTACGGCGAGGCCAGTGTTTTCCCCTTACCGCCAAATCGGCGGTCGTACGAGAGGATGGGTTCCTACGTTTTCGGAACCTTTGCTTCATTTGTGGCGCGAGGACGCGTGCTCCGAACTCTATTTGCGACTGCGCTACTCGGCACCAGCTTGGCTCCCACCTTGGGAGCGGAGCTGATCTCCCCACTCGATGGCTTTCAGACCGCGCTGGAGCGAGTGGCGGTTAGCATTTATTACGAGCCGACTCATGCTGAACACCGAGTCGTAATAACGGCCGGAACGGAAGAGCCGGGCAGCGTTATTCGGTTTGTATCTAATCTGGCTCCGGGCCAAGGTGTTGTCGTATCCGTGCCGCGCGGGGCGGGCCAGCCAGCGCGAGAGCTTTACCTGCACCGGGTTGGTAATCAGCTTGAGCTGGAGCGCTCGTCCAACAATGATTGACCAGTGATCTGTCTCGAGCCCGGCACTGCGAGGCCCATGACCTTGAGAGCGCGATCGAAGCCTCTGCCCCGGCCGTCGGTAATGAGACGCTGATTTTACCATTGTTGAACGGAATCCGACACCTTGAGTGTTGGACAGACGAGCCAGGGCCCCCACTCAATCACGACGTAACCTGTCTCAAATTGTCTGACGATCAACGATCCAATCAAACCTTGAGGAATCTCGAATGGCCCTACGCTTGGACTACACAACCATCGCAGCGGCCGGCGCAAAGGCGCTCGGTGGCGTCTACGGCTACATCGTACAGTCGGGCCTGCCCGGACCGCTGGTGAACCTGGTTTATCTGCGCGTTTCGCAGATCAATGGCTGTGCCTATTGCATCGACATGCACTCGCGTGACCTGATCAAAGAAGGCCTTGCCATCGAAAAACTGGTGCTGGTCCAGGCCTGGCGCGATGCCGGTGGCCTATTTGACACACGCGAACGCGCTGCGCTCGCCTGGACCGAAACCGTCACCCGCGTTGCTGACACCACCGTGCCGGAGGCCGAGTTCCAGGCCGCCTCAGCTGTGTTCTCCGAGAAGGAGCTGGCCGATCTGACAATCGCGATCGGCCTGATGAACACCTACAATCGGTTGGCCACCGGATTTCGGATTCCGCCGGCGGCGGCAAAGGACGCCTGAGGAAGCAATTTGGGCCAACTGTCATGTGCAAGTTTGCCAGCGTTCAGGATTTCGAAAAAAGGAGGCTGCGCATTAAACTTTCTACGCAAACTCCTGTTCCGGAAGATCTTTCTCCGGCGACTATTCAGGGTCTACATCCTGTCAAGATTCAAGGCGGACAACGTCCATGAGCGACACGACAAATCCTCCGAGCCGCAAGCCCTCGAATTCCAATTTTTCGTCGGGCCCATGCGCAAAGCGTCCCGGCTGGACGCTTCCTGCGCTGGAGGGAGCCGTCCTGGGACGCTCGCATCGCTCGAGACCGGCAAAGGCGAAGCTGAAAGAAGCGATCGAACTCACGCGGTCGGTGTTGGGAATTCCCGCCGACTACCGCATCGGCATTGTTCCGGGCTCGGATACCGGCGCGGTGGAAATGGCGCTGTGGGGACTTCTGGGCCCGCGCGGGGTCGATCTCCTCGCTTGGGACAGCTTTGGGCAGGACTGGGTGACCGACGTTACGTCGCAACTGAAGCTTGATGACCGGCGGGTGTTTCAGGCGCCCTACGGAGAATTGCCGGATCTCAGCCAGACCGATGCTGATCGCGACATCATCTTCACGTGGAACGGCACCACGTCCGGAGTCCGTGTGCCTGACGCGGACTGGATCTCGGACTCTCGCAAGGGATTGACGATTTGCGATGCGACCTCGGCAGCCTTCGCAATGAAATTGCCGTGGCAAAAACTCGATGTCACGACCTGGTCCTGGCAGAAAGTGCTGGGCGGTGAGGGAGCGCACGGGATCATCGTGCTCAGTCCCCGTGCGCTCACCCGTCTCGTCGATCACACGCCGCGTTGGCCGATGCCCAAAATATTTCGAATGGTCGCGCGCGGGGCTGTCAACGAGGGTATTTTCGAAGGCGAGACCATCAACACGCCATCGATGCTGGTCGTGGAAGATGCGATCGACGGTCTTAAATGGGCTCAATCGATCGGCGGTCTGCCAGCCCTCGTCGAGCGTTGTGAAGGCAACCTCGCGTTGGTCACGGAGTGGCAGCGTAAAAGCTCATGGTGCGATTTCCTCGCCGTCCAGCCGGAGATCCGATCATGTACTTCCATCTGCCTCAAGATTGGCGATCCGCAAATCGCCTACGAGGAGCAGGCACATTTCGTCAAGAAAATGGTGGATCTTCTGGACAGGAATGGCGTCGCCTACGACATTGCCGCATATCGAAGTGCACCGCCCGGTCTGCGGATCTGGGCGGGAGCAACAGTGATGAAAGATGATCTTTCCATTCTGCTGGAATGGCTTGACTTCGCCTACAGCGAAGCACGGCGAGGGAATTCTCATGCTTGATGTGTGTTGACGTATCCCCGGTCGGAGCGCCATCCTAGTCCCGAACGCATCGCGCCTTCGTATGTTTAACGACAAAGCCACGCCATCGTCACGACCGACCCATTTGGCGTCGATGAGGCCGCGCCCCACGCCGTTCGGATTTCGCTCGGCGCCGCGAGCAGTCAGTGCGAATCGTGAGAGCGTTGGAAGTCGTCGCTGCCGCATTGAAATCGTCGGTCGCGCGAACCCGCGTCGTCTAGGCCCGCCAATACAAACCCAGCGGAAACGCTTGAGCGCCTCACGTGCCATAGACTTGCGTTAATCTCAGCAACGTTGCGCCGTTGTCTAACCGGCGGGCGCGCTTTTCCCGCGCGGCTGTACGGACGCGATCCCGACAATATGCTCCGAGGCCGGTTGGCTGCCGACAGCGTAATGCCTATCTCCGTCTTTGCAAACGCGACTGAACGTTTCCATTCGCGCCTGAGATTTATATGTGCCCGCGCGTACCTTCTTCGGTCGCGCGACGTAGGTGCTACTATGTCTGACAAAGATCGTCGCTCAATTTCTTGCGTAAAGCCCGCCAAGGAAGATGGCACTTGGAGCGGACCGAATTGCCGGACGCCGCGGCTTCAGTTTGGCCCCAGTTCGTTGCGTCTGCTGCTTTCAGGATCAGCCGTCCTGCTGGTGGGCTGCTCCGACAAGAGTCAGAGCTTCCTGACGCCAAGCGGGCCCGTCTCCGCCCTCGAGTATCATCATTTGTGGCTGATCACGCTGGTCACGCTGATCGTCGTGGCGCCGGTGATCGTGGGCGTGCCGCTTCTGGCCTGGCACTATCGATACGGCAACACCCGTGCGCGCTACGCCCCACACTGGGACTTTTCGTCCGCGCTGGAATGGCCGATGTGGCTCGTCCCCGTCGCGATCGTCGTCGTTCTTTCCCTGTATTTGTGGAGCTACACCCACGAGCTTGACCCCTATCGCGCGCTCGCCGCGGACAAACCCCCGCTGCGCGTTGAGGTCGTCGGGCTCGACTGGAAATGGCTGTTCATCTACCCCGATTACGGCATTGCCACAGTGGGCGAGATGGCTTTTCCGCAGGAGCGCCCGGTGTCCATGAAGCTGACCACCGACACGGTGATGCAATCGTTCATGATCCCGGCGCTCGGCGGGCAAATCTACGCGATGCCGGGGATGGTCACACAACTGAATCTGAAAGCTAACCGAACTGGCGATTTCGAGGGGATGAACACCCAGTACAACGGCGACGGTTTTCACGCGCAGCACTTCCAGGCTGTTGCAATGACGTCGCAGGACTTCGACAGCTGGGTCAAAGCCGTACGGCAAAACACCGTGGCACTGAATGGGGCGAACTACAGGATTTTGGCTGAGAGTTCGACGCCGGCCGAGGTCCAAAAGCAGTTCGGCGAGGCCGCGATGCCAAAGGACGTCACGTTCTTCAACGAGGTCGTCCCCAAGCTTTTCGCAACAATCGTGAGCCGCTATCACACCGGCAAATCGGTTTCCCCATCTGAGCAGCCCGGTACGGCCGCCTACAATGCCAAGGTGGCAAGCAAGTGAGACCGCCGAAATGTCACATGGCTTCTGTAGTCTGATATTTGGACGACTCGATGTCGAATCGCTCGACTTTCTGAAGGCGTTCTTTCATCCGGGGTTGAACGACATCATCCTGTCAGGTGCGGCTTGGGTGGTGATCGTTGGTGCGGCCGTCACGGCGGCGCTGCTGACCTGGTTCCGACTCTGGGGTCCCATGTGGTCGAAATGGCTGATCAGCGTCGATCACAAGCGCATCGGTGTGATGTATATCGTGCTCGCGCTGATCATGCTGGTACGGGGCGCGCTTGAGGGCGTGGTGATGCGTGCCCAGCAGGCCGACGGACTGCATGGCGGATTCCTTTCCGCCGACCACTTCGCCCAGCTCTTTTCGACACACGGCACCATCATGATCTTTTTCATGGCGATGCCGTTCCTCACCGGGTTGATCAACATCGTCGTCCCGCTGCAGATCGGCGCGCGAGATGTCAGCTTTCCGATGTTGAATTCGCTCAGCCTCGGCCTGACCGTTTCCGGCGCCATGCTGGTGATGATCTCGCTCGTCATCGGCGATTTCTCGACCGGCGGCTGGAGCGCCTATCCGCCCTACACGGAGCCCAATTTCCAGCCCGGCGTTGGGCCCGACTACTGGATATGGGCAGTAACGCTGGCCGGATTGGGCTCGACGCTCACCGGGATCAACTTTGTCGTCACGATTTTCAAGGAACGGGCGCCGGGAATGAGCTTTCTTCGGATGCCCATATTCACCTGGAACGCGCTCTGCACCTCGCTGTTGCTGGTGTTCGCGATGCCACCGCTGACCGTGGCGGCGTTGATGCTGGCAGCCGACCGCTACCTCGGTTTCCATTTCTTCACCAACGCCCTCGGCGGCAACATGATGAACTATGCCAACCTGTTTTGGCAGTTCGGCCATCCCGAGGTCTATATCCTCGTCCTGCCATCCTTCGGCATCTATGGCGAGGTCATCTCGACCTACTCGGGAAAGCGACTTTACGGCTACGTCACATTGGTGATCGCCACCATGGCAATCGGCTTCCTGTCGTTTGGCGTGTGGCTGCATCACTTCTTCACGATGGGGCAGGATGCCGACGTCAATGCCGTCTTCGGCATCGCCACAATGCTCATCGGCATTCCGACGGGTGTCAAAGTCTATGATTGGATGGCCACCATGTTCCGCGGCCGGATCCGCTTCAGCGTACCGATGGTCTATGCGCTGGCTTTCATGGTGCTGTTCGTTCTTGGTGGGCTGACAGGTATCCTGCTTGCCAACCCGCCCGTTGATTTCCAGGTCCACAATACGCTCTTCCTTGTCGCGCATTTCCATAACATGCTGATTCCCGGCACGCTGTTTGGATTGTTCGCGGGTTACACCTACTGGTTTCCGAAGGTATTCGGTTTTCGGCTCAACGACCGCTGGGGCTATATCGCAGCCTTTAACTGGATCGTCGGCTTTGTCCTGTCTTTCATGCCGCTTTATGCCGTCGGACTGATGGGTTTGACGCGGCGTGCCGTGTCGTATACCAACCCGGCCTTTGAGCCATGGCTCCACGTCGCCGGCGTCGGCGCAATCTTCATTACAGCCGCCCTCGTCAGCATGTGTGTGCAGCTTTATGTGTCGATCCGCGATCGAGAACTGACGCGAGACATCGGCGGCGATCCATGGGACGCGCGGACGCTGGAATGGGCGACGCCGTCGCCGGTGCCGGCCTATAACTTTCCCGTCATCCCCCATATCCACGCACTCGAAGCGTTCGCCGTGGCGAAGGGAGCAGGACTTGGCTACCAGGAGCCCGTCTCCTATTCGGATATCCACCTGCCCGGCGACACATATATCGGCGTGATCACGGCCGTGTTTGGCACGGCGCTGGGCGTCGGCCTGGTCTGGTACATGTGGTGGCTTGCGTGGCTCGCCTTTGCGGTGATTGCTGTGTCGCTAATAGCGCGTGCCGTGCTGGGCGATCGTCACCCCGTGACGATCCCCGCTGCCGAGATCAAGCGGAAATACAGGGCCTGGCTTGAGGTGGTGCGGGCGACCGCGCCCGTCACTCGCGCCCTTGAGTGGGATTACAGAAACCACGGCGTTGCCGCCGCTGAATACACAAAGGAGGCCGCGGAATGAACATAGTTGTCCGTCCCCACGGCTTGACTTGGGTCGCAGGTCACGACCACGACCATGATCGCATCGCGACCACTCTGTCAGGCTTTTGGCTATTCATGATGAGCGATCTCATCATCTTCGGCCTGATGTTCGCCACCTACGTGACGATGCTGACTCCGGAGTCTTTTGCCGGCGGACCGACACCAAAGGAGCTGTTTGAACTCCCTGGAGCCGCGATGGAGACGGCGGCGCTTTTGACCAGCACCTTCACGTTCGGCATGGCGTCGCTGGCCATCAAATATGACCGCGGCCTCAGCAAAGTGATGCTCTGGCTTCTCGTAACCTTGGCGCTCGGTGTGGTGTTCTTGGCGCTCGAAGCTCGCGAATTCACCTATATGCTGGCCGAGGGTGCCGTGCCTCAGCGGTCAGGCTTTCTGTCAGCCTTTTTCGGTCTGGTCCCGCTGCATGGTACCCATGTGACTGCCGGCGTGATCTGGCTCGTGATAATGCTTATAGAACTCAACCGAACAGGCCTGACCGGTCCTGCCAGTTCGCGCATCGCCCGCCTCGCTCTGTTCTGGCACTTTCTTGATCTAATATGGGTCGGGATTTTCTCGGTCGTCTACCTGGGAGGGATCGCGTGATGTCTGCCCCGAAAACCCGAAGTCGCGAACAAGCCTATCGTCACGACCTGCGCGGATATCAAACCGGCTTCTTCCTGGCGGCGCTCCTGACGATTATCCCCTTCGCCCTGGTGGCCTCAGGAACGTTTTCGACCATTGCCACTATGTGGGTGATCGGCGTTCTGGGATTGGTCCAGATCGTCGTGCATGTGCGTTATTTCTTGCACGTGGATCTGAGCCGTCAACGGCGCGAAGAGTTGTACCTGATGTTATTCTCGGCGGCGTTAGTAACGCTTATGATTGCCGGTATGCTCTGGATGCTTTTCAACCAGCATACTCGAATGATGTAGGAAGCTATCGAGGGAAGACTTCGCCGGTCTTGACAAGCGCTTCGGCTCGCGACTCATGCGAGATTGCTTAGCTCACATGGGCCAATAACTTCCTGACGAGATTTGGTTTCGAGAGCACTGAAGAGCCGCCTAAGATCGCTATGGGCATGCCTTCGCCACAAGCTACACCGTGCTCCGGAGGGATATCTGCGGTTGAGCGGCACTATTCCGCTTTTTAGAAAGCACAAGGCGAATCCCCTCGAATTCATACACTCTCGCGGTCATCTTCCGGACAAGCATTCACCGATCGTGACGCGCCTCCGATGAACGGCCGGGCGTCCTAATCGCGCAGTTGACGTGTTCGCGTCGTCCTGCCGTGGGAATTTTGGAAATTACCTAATGAGGCAAGTTCGCGCTACTTGGAGGCCAATAAGACGGCAGCCAAGGAAAGCGCTAGTAGAGGAGGATTGTTTGCGCCGCCTCCACGCCGCTCGCCAGCGCCGCCTCGACCGTACCCATGTCTTTCCCACGGTAAAGGGCTTCGCCGGAGAAGAACACCGATCCACCATAGGGGCTTGAAAGCACCGATTGCGCCGCGCGCGTTTCGGTCGTTGCATACGAATACGCCCCGCGAGCGAAAGGATCATACACCCAATTGATCGCGCGTGCCGCCACCAAAGTCCGCCCCAATTGCTCAGGAGCAAGACCGAAAACGTCGGCCAGCGAGGTGAGCCCGGCTTCGATCAATTCCTGCTCGTTGAGGTCGGCCATCGCGGCTGTTTTCGGCCCTCCACACCAGCCCGTGAGTACGGGAAAGTCAGCGGGATACTGGGTCCACCATACCGGAATCCTTGCTTCCGAAAGCAGAAACGTCAGATCGGCGAGATGCTTTCGCTCGTCGAGCCACCAGCGAGTCTGGAATCGCATCAGAATCTTTATGACGTTGCCGAACCCGATATCCGCGGCTGCTGCGGCCCGCTCGCGTTCCGTCGGAGGAAGCGAAATATCCTTGAGAAGCGGGAGCGGCACGGTGAGAACTACGGCATCGCATTCATGAGCGTCGCCGTTGGTGCAGCGAACTAGAGCTCCAGGTCCGGTCGACGCGATCGCATTCGCCACTGCGCCGAGGTGGATCGCCACGCCATGGCTGCGGCATCCCGCGACAAGAAAATCGATGAGGCGTCCGTATCCACCGGCGATACGAACTTGCGTTCTTCGCCCCTCACCCATCCATTCGTCCCGAAGCGCCAACATACTGCGCTCGTTCCGGATCGGCAGCATCGTAGCCCTCCACCATCCGTTCGACGGACCGCCGCAGGTGGTCGTGTTCGGCGCCTGCAAAGTGCCGCCGCAGAAATTCGGCGACTGTCAGGTCGTCGTCGAGTTCCTTTAGCGCCGTCTGGAGGTTGGCCTCATAGATCTCTAGAGAACCTTTTGTCGACAGTTTGCCGTCCATGACGGTTCGCTGCGTCCCTTCGATCGGCAGCAGCGAAATTCGCGCTTCGCGCAGCAAGCTACGCGTAACTGGCGCCTCGCCATGGACAAATTCCGCGCCGCCTTCCGCCGGGTAGCCGAACTGGGCCGACGAAAGCGGATAGATGCGGCCTCCGCATCTATCCCGCGCCTCCAGTAATGTCACTCTCTTGCCCGCGCGTCCGAGCTCGCGCGCGGTCATCAACCCTGCGGCGCCTGCGCCGATGACGACGATGTGGGTTGGACTCGACCTAACCATCGGCGATTATCGAACCGCTTCCGGCGCCGGTTCAGCATTCTGGATCCGGTAACGAAGGAGCAACGCACCACCATCCAGGGGCCTACTGCTCTCCAACGCCATCGCCGTGACGGGCGCGCGTCGTTCGGTCTCCCTCTCCGTCGAGTCGAAGACGCTCGGGGCCCCTTTCGCGCCGTCCACTGCGGGACAAAGGATTAAGTTAATCTCGTCGACGAGTCCCGCGCGCAGGAAAGCGCCGTTGGATCCACCCCCTCCTTCGAGCAGGAGACGCTTCACGCCAAGTTCGCGGTTGAGAACCCCCAAAGCAAGGGTAAGATCGAGCTGCGACTGTCCGGCAAAGAAGTACGACACGCCTTCGCTGCGCAGGCCAGCCAGGTGTGCGTCCGAAACGGCTTCCGTAAGCACGACCACGATCGGATCGCCGCCGATATCCGAGCGACCCCATGCGATCTTACCGCGGGCGTCCAGCACCACGCCGTACGCCTTCGCGTCGCGATTCGCGAACCAAGGCTCCCGCGGAAAGCTTGCTTGCGTGACCGTTGGATACGGCTTCCCCTTGGCAAACTCTTGCCCGGTGACACGACCGATCAGCCAAGCGTCCCCGCCGAGTTCGTCGTGTACCTGTTCGAATAGCGCGGCACCTGTCCCCTTGGGCCGCCAGCGACTATGGAGGGTTCGACCGTCAACGCTGGACGCCATGAGGCAGATGACGTTCGGCTTCATGGAGACCCTCGCATCTCAAGCACAACACTGCTCAACGCTGACCATCTCTAAATCACGCAACGGACTTCCGCTCAATGTCCGAGGGTCAACGCTCGTAATAGCGAGGATCACAGCCACTTTGACACATCGTTACGGACGAAATGTCGCAGTTGCTCGATCAGCGAGACAGGCTCCGGATCGACGCAGATCGAGTGCCGGTGCTCGGGTGGAAGGAATTTGCATTTCACCATATGGTCGATGAAGGCCAGGAACGGCTGGTAGAAGTCGGCAACGTTCAGCAGTCCGACCGGTTTGTCGATCTCCGAAAGCTGGTTCATGGCCCAGACCTCCATCATCTCCTCCACCGTCCCGATGCCGCCCGGCATCGCAATGAAGGCGTCGGCGAGTTCGGCCATCCGCTCCTTTCGGGTTCGCAAGGTGGCGACGATCTCGCTGCGGTGGAGTTTCGGGTGCGTATGACCGCGCTTTTGCAATTGCTCGGTTATCACGCCATGCGCCGTGCCGCCGGCCTCGATCAAAGCATCGGCGACCACGCCCATCAGGCCTTTCATCGTGCCGCCATAGACCAGCGTGATATTGGCGTCCGCCAGCGCCCGTCCCAGCTGCCGCGCGCCGTTGGCATAGGCGTCGGAATTACCGAAGTTCGAGCCGCAGAACACGGCGAGGCTGGCGATGGAACGTGGCATGGCTCAAACTCCGAACTTTTGCTTGGTCTTGTGCTTATCCGCCGTAAGCATCGTGCGCAAATTCAACCAAGTGAAAAAATGAATCCCTTTGGCGAAAGCTCAGATGTGCGGCTTGTAGCATCATCAAAACCGAATCCGCGGTGAGTCGGCGATGCCGGGGGCGAGCTCCCGGGCCGCGGGATCGAGAGGTGCGATGGCTTTCGGTGTCGGAAGGGTTGCGATCGAGCCGTTTCTTTCGCCGACGCGCGGCACGCAGTCGGATGACGTTTGCGGACCGTAAACGACGTCACCTAAGCGCTTCACAAAATAGGCGAAGCGCAGATGAAGCCAGCCACCGCCACCCTTGCGTGCTTCGGCATCGCGGATCGTCATCGTGACGGTCATACCCGAAACGAGCGGGACTCCGGGCGGTACATCGGTAATCCGCACGCGCACCGGCACACGTTGCGCCAGGCGTACCCAAGTATAGACCGGATCGACGCTTGGCAGGCCCTGCGTGCTCGGGGCTGCATTGGATACACTGATGCCGCGGGTCACACTCTCGACCCGCCCTAGGATCGGATTGCGATAGCCCATTAGTACTGCCTCGGCGCCGTTCCCGACGCAGACATGAGCCATCTTGGTTTCCTCAAAATAGCCATTGATCCAATAGCTGTCGGCATCGATCACCGAGATATTGGTCGAGCCTGCCCGAGCATAGTCACCCACGCGCATCAGAAGATTGGTGACATAGCCGTTCACGGGACTGCGCACCTGGGTCCGTTTAAGGTTGATGTCGGCCTGGGCGACCTGCTGCTGGGCGGCGTCGAAAGCGGCTTGCGCCTGGGTAGCGTTGCCGGCAAATATCTGCTGCTCCTCCGGTGTAGTGGCAAGATTCGAAAGGCGCATGCGGCGCTCGGCCTGGATCCGCTTGACCTGCAAATCGGCGTCTTTCTGGCGCAATTGCGCTTGGCTCGTGTCGAGCGCAACCTTGAAATCGAAGGGGTCGATCACGTAAAGCACGTCGCCCTGCCGGACGAACTGGTTGTCGACGACGCGAACTTCCGTGATCTGCCCTGACACCTGAGGCGCAATGCTCGCTACCTGCACGCGGATGCTGCCATCTCTCGTCCACGGTGCGGCGACATAGGAGTCCCAGATGACCAGCGTCGCCAGTCCGGCGAGCGCGACGATAAGCAGGGTCGCCGCTCTCCTTAGCGCTCCTAGAGCGAAACGATGCATAGAACTTGGGCCGCCGGTCCGTCCCTCTTTCAGTGCTGGCCGTGGGTCGACGCGCAAATCCCCTTGGGCAGCGATGGGCTGCTCCTCGCCCGCCACGGGGCGGACGCTACTCACGGGTTCCTCAGCTGCCGTTGCCCGGGGATCGGCGATGCTGGACGTCGTTCGGCCATCTGAGATGGAGTTCGGCGATTGCAAGGATCCCTCCCGTTAGAACAGTGTAATTAGCAATGCGAGAACCAAGACGTAGAGGCTCAGCTCCGCGACCGGCGGGTGGCTGAAGGCGCGATCGAAGGCGACGAGGTGCAGCAAGGAACGCAGCACCGCGAAGATCGCAAAAGCGGCACCCGCGTAAAGCACGAAAGGCGCGATAAGCACCCCACCGATGACCAATTCGGGGAAGCCGTGCATCATGAGGTATTGGACCTGTGTGAATCGAGGCCGAAAGCGGTGGTGTCGATCAGGAAGGCGACCCAGATTAAATCCAGGCTGGCCGCGCGAGCTACTACCCGATCATCATCGCCAAACGCAGTCGCCGCGCTCGCGAGATCGGCGGCGGCTTGGCGAATGCCACGAGGATCACGGGCGGCCAGAGCCGAGTAGGCATTACCAATCAAGTGCTCGCCCGCTCGCGCGGAGAGCCTGGCCGACGTTGTCCGAACCCGTCGCACTGCCGCCGCGCATCCGAAGATATCCAGGGCCTGACGGAGGTCATCGCGGCGTGCATCTCCGGGCGCGGGCTTTAGCGCGGCCAATTGCCCAATGCGATCGGCGTCGCGGAACAGGGCCTCGTCATCCAGGCGCCGGGAGCAACCACCGCCTAGAAGCGCGCGTAGCTCCGCTTGTGCAGACTTCAGGTACCAGTGCCGACGAAGCGCATCAGACGTTGGGAGGACGGTTCGGAGAAGGACGAACAGCAGGATGACCGATACGATCGCTATCAAGCTGGAGGACAGGTACGACGCTGGGTCATACTGCTGCGGATTCGTTGGCGAAAGCATCACGGGAAAGAAAACCAGCGCTAGGAACGCGATCAATACTAGTCTCGCATTGGACGTCGTGCACAGGAGAGCGGCGGCAAGGACGCTTGGTGCCATGCCGATCGCCAGAAGGGGAAATTGGTCGACGCCGTCCAAGATCAGAAACTCGGTGACGCCCGCAAGCAGAACAGCAATCGACATGGCGACAACGGCGGCTGCGGCAAGGCCACCTGGGTTGGCAGTGTTGGCGCTCAACGCTATGATCACTCCCACCAAAACAACGCCCAGTGACGCGGACGGCCAGCCGCCGAGGGAAAATAGAGCTGCGGAGATCAGCACCGCCAGAAACGCGCGCAGTCCGTTTCGTACCGCCGCACGGCGCGAGCGGTAGATGGGCGCATTAATACAATGTGCAGGGTGACGACCCGCCTGGAGAGCTTCCATGGCGTCCTTCGCTTTCCGGTCCTCGACGAGCAATTCTAGAACGTAACGGACGAAAAGCGCACCGTGCGGCTCGGGAAGATCAAGTTGCGCGTGCTGCAGGCGAAGCTGCAAGGCAGGGCTCTGCTCCTCCAGACCATCGGCGAGAGCCTCCCCAAGCTCTCTGCGAAGAGATGACAATTTCGTGGCTGGTAAGGATGCCAACGAGCCCACGGCGCTAACCTCACTGACCAACGCTACGGCGGCGCTCCGAGCTGCCGCGCGTCGCGCCAATCCATCGCTCGATTCAGCGCCGAGCGCCTCGATGTCAGGACGAAGCGCAGTGATTTCGCGCAGCAGATTTGCTGATCGGATCGGTTCGCCGCTCTCCCCGTCGAGGATGGCGAGTGCAAAGGCACGTACGCGCTGATGGGTGGCCGCGAGCTTGGCGGACAGACTCGAATGCAAGCTCGGTGCGCCAAATATGTCGCTGACCAAGGCGAGCGCGGCAACTCCTACCACAATAGCCGCGCCGCGGTTGACCCCAGTGAGGAAAACGTTCTGAGGCGAGTCAATCTGGGTCACGGCGACCAGAGCAACCGTATAGCCGGACAAGACCGCGCCGTAGGCCCTGCCACCATCCAAAAGCCCGGCGACATAGACGCAGAGCCCGAGCCACGCCGCGAAGCCGATCGTGAACAGCTCGCGATTCTGCGGGGCCAACCCAGCAATCACAAACGACGCGATAACTCCAATGCCGGTGGCGAGGACTCGGTACATAGCTCTTTGATAGGCCTCCCCCCGCGTCGGTTGCGCGAGAATGCCGACGGTGGCCGCGGCGGAAGATGCGCTATCGAGCTGCAGCCAGAAAGCCGCGTACAGCGCCGTCATCATGGCGAGCCACATCCGGACTGCAAATCCCCACGCAGGGATCGAAAACCCGGCGATGGTGAGCTTCCAACGATCACGGTTCGCGGTAGTCATGGCTACACTTTCCTCCGATGAAGACGCGCGATGAAATCTCACCCAAAGCTTCAGGGAGTTCTGCCTTCGGGATAGCGGTCATGTTGCAGATCGATATTTTGGTTCTTTGTTTCGAGGTAATTGGCACCACTCAAGTCTGTTGGTCGACGCTATGAGACCGCACGACAAAGCTGCGAAAATGGTCTTCGATAGCTTGATCTGCCCTGTTCCGGGCCTCAACCACAGCGTCCGGACCAAGGGCTGTTCCTTCAATGGAGAAAACGGTCAGATCATGCAGTCCGATGATGCCTAGGATGGCTTTTAGATACGGAGTAAGAAAATCCGGCTGACGCGCGCGCTCCCCGGAGTATCTGCCGCCCGAGGACACGGCGACAAAAACTGGGCGGTCGCGTAACCTGCCTACATAGCCTTCCTTGGTGGAATCGAACGTTCGACGGACTCGAACGATGTGATCGATCCACGCCTTCAGTACGGAGGGCACGGTGAAGTTATGCATGGGAGTCCCAATGACCAGGAAATCCGCACTCTCTAGCTCCTGAATAAGCTCTTCAGATTGGGACATGGAACCCTTAGGAAATATTTCTGCGAAGGATTGTCGTGTAGCCCCAAGCGCAGTCGCGTAGCTTTCATCGATGTGCGATATCGCGCCGTCACCGATCACTCGATTTGCGAGCTTTGCCGTTGGCTCTCTCTTGAGCAGAACTTCGATGATTTTCTGAGATATCCTGTAGCTCTCGGAGGCTTGTCCGCGAGGGCTGCAACTAACATGCAGGATTTTCATCATCCACCTGTTCTCGCTTCTTGCACATGCCGGCGCTCATTCCTGCCGCACCCCCTGAATGGCAAAACTCTCGCATCATAGCGCTAACGGAAGCGCTTCCCATCCAACGCTCGCAATCCGCAAGCGGCTCTGGATTCCCATTGACTGCCGTTCCTTAAGGGGACGCAGATGGACACAGTGCCTCTCACCGACACTTGGCTCTAAGCTGAAGATGAATCTATTGCACCATGGTGTAGTCGGCACTTTGGGATCTGTAGGCGCGCCGTCATGCTAGGCAGCCGCAGAGATCACCCGGCCACTGATCCATCGGCTGTTCGCCTACTGGACTTCCGACGATGATCGACCACCTCGCCAAGCACAGTTGTAGTTTCGCCCGCAGGAGCACGGTCTGCAGTACTTTCGAGGCGTAGTCGTCACGGCCAGCGATAGGGTCCGCACCAAATAGGCGCGACATCTGACCAAGACGAAGCTTCATGGCCATTTCCGCCAAATCGACGAGGGACTGAGCCAGCATTCTGCGCATCACCCGACCTCGTTGCGCTTTCACCGTAGTCTCGCTCATGCTTCGGTCGAACGCATCCTGCTTGTTCAACAGACCGGTGATCTACAGCGCCATCACCTCTCCGCTCGCCCGATACCTTGGTGTCGGTTCAGCAGCGCTTCGACTCCTACTGCCACGAAGGCACCCTCCCCTATAACAGTCGACCGACAATGGATTTCGCCTGTAACGTGCCGCACTTTTGGCTATGAGCGAACGCCCGTTGCGCGGGTATGAGCAGATCGGTCGCACGTTTAAACCCACCAGATGCAAGTCCTCCACGACGCCTTGGTGCAATGGATTCACCTTTGGATCCGCGTAATCAGAAATTTGAGGATGAGCCGCCGCCATTCCGTGCCGGGAAGTTTCGACCCCTCATTGAACAACACAACCCATCTCGGCGGAGCCGCCCCATGAATCATGGTGAATTTGACTACGTTGTCGTCGGCGCCGGTTCTGCCGGGTGCGCGTTGGGTTCTCGCCTCACAGAGGATCCGAACGTTAGGTTTGTCTGCTAGAAGGCGGCGGGCGGGACACGTCAACCACACGAGCGCGAAGGCGCCGGGCACTTGCACCATCACGATGAATGCTTGTGTAGGGATCGTTTGACGCGGCTGTCAACCAGGCGGCCACGGCACACTCCACACTCTGTGCCCAGCTGTTCTTGGGAGTCGACCGGAATGACCGTCACGGCTCGATCACCGTCGCGTGTTCAGTCGCGCGGTTCGTGGAATCGACTTTTTGCGCCCCGATGCTTCCGCTTCTTGTATTTTCGCTCCGTGGGTGATCATTGGAATGTGTGATAGATTTGATGCAATTCGCGTGCCTCCGTGAGATCGCCCGTTTCAAACCCTTCCGTGAACATGGACCGGATGATGGTGAGGAACGACAGGATCGATGGAAACCAGCGATGCAGCTGGATAAAGAACCAGCGATCATAGTTCGTGAGCCGGACCCGACCATGTAGCCGCCGCCGCAAGACAATTAACTGATGTCGAAGCACCGCGTTCTTACTTCAGCCGCAATTTCGACTTGAATGGCGAGGTCAGGACGGCCAGCACGAAACACACAGCAGCCCGATCATTCCGCCAGCTTAGGCGCTTCCATCACGTCATCGACCGGGATGAGGTTTGGTACACACAAGCGTCCGTCGCTATGATCGCGACCGCGGCGCATGCGGTAAAACGAGCATAATACTTTTCCTGTTGTGTTAGGCGGTAAACAATAGAGCCTCAGTTTCGATTTCCATAAAGATTCGTCCGACCGAGCCAACGGGACCGTAGAAGTCGGCCGATTCCGCCCGTTCCAGATCGACAAAAAGGCGGCTGGCCCATGTGGCTAAATGCGTTTCGAAGAATTCACGGTCGGACCCAACCGGACCATCGATATCTCCGCTGATCAGCCCCGCCATAATCTCACAAAGAACTGCAATGTGATCCTCGGGCTCGGAATCCATCGTCCGCTCGATGTGGAGAAGCTGAAAGGTTTCACGCAGTCTCGCTAGCGGGCGGCCATACAAGGAGCCGGTCAGGTAATAAGAGGCGTACGGCAGCAGCAGCCCTTGCCCGAGGCCGAGGAACAAATCGAAGTATTCGCGGCGCACGCTTGCTTCGTTGGATCGGCCCGCGGCTTCACCGAGAGCCGCATGGGCTGTTCCCAACGGGGTTGCATTGCGCCGCAGCAAGGCGAGACGGCCAACCAGTAGGGTATCAGGAGCGCGTGAGAGCAAGGTGGCCAATAGTGCGTATTCCCGCGCACGGGCGCGATCGATCTCATCGGCCGCGCGCTTCAGCCGCGCTCGACGAGAGACGAGCTTTTCTGGCGCCGTCATTTCTCGTTCCCCCGCCCCTCTTCACGACGCGCTAGTTCAGGCGGCTGACGACGCCGCTTGACGAACGGCCGCTCGACGTGGTGCATGGCGATGAATCGGCTGACGCTATCCGCGATGTCCCGAGGCATTGGTACCGTCTCGACGAGATTGCTCCCGGCATCCGTGAGTCCCTCGCCCTCCGCTGGATCGACGGTCACTGTGAGAAGCTCATAGGGTGGCTCTGATCCCGTGGATCGCAATGCCACCCACAGTTTGGGTTCCCCGGATAAGAGGTTGTCGCGGTAATAGGTTGTTTCCGTTCGATGCAATTCGATCACGGCGTCACCGGCGTAAAACAACATCCGCTCCGGTTGCGTATCGAGCGGCGTCCAGGGATCAGCTGAAGGTTTGCCGGCGAGCACGCAGACCGGCCGCCACAGAAACTCGACCCAAATGCTGTTCGCCCGGCGCCGTTCAATCACGACCCCTACCGGAATGCTCACAAGTGCTGTCGATCTCAACTCAAAATCTCCTCGCGAAAAATGATCGGCAGGCTAGTCACGAGGTACTGCGGTTCTCATTCGCCAGACTCCGCGGCCCGCTCGAACACAAACGAATGAGATCTCGAGTTGAATGGTCCGCAATAGCTTCACGCCTGTGACTCTCGATTGGCTGCCTCGGCACGCTCTCGCAAATAGTCCTCCGTGGTGCGCTTCCGTCGACCAGGGGCGCCATAAGGATCGAAATTCTCTTGCGAGACGGCGGCGACCCGGCAGTTCTCGCACATCTTGATGAGGTCCAAGCGGCGCGATGAACCCGGGTACATCCAGTGGCTGCCTTCAAGTCTCGTCACCACGCGTTCGATGGTACTCTTGATCCCGAACGGCTTGTTGCAGTGGATGCAGCAAAATGGCTCTTCCTCTTTGAGCACGCGCGCAGGGGCCCTGGCTGCACGAAAATCGATCTGGGGCTTCAGGGTGATGACATGCTCGGGACAGGTTGCCTGGCACAGTCCGCATTGCACGCACGCATCTTCGACAAAGCGGAGCATTGGCCGCTCCGGATCATCCCGCAGCGCACCGGTTGGACACGACGATACGCAGGAAAGGCAGAGCGTGCAGCCGTTGACGTCGACCTCCACCGTCCCGAACGGCGCTCCTTTGGGAAGCGCGATGACATCGACGGGTGCGGGAGCCGCTCGATGGAGCTCGCTCAGCGCGAAGCGCAACACATCGCGCTTGCCCCCGGTCGCCCGAAAGGTCGCCGGACGCGGAGCCGCAGGCATCGAGACAGTCTCGCGCAACACGCGACTCAGTACATCCGGATCGTCCGTCTCAATCGTTGCTACGCGTAACGCGTCGAAGCCAAGTCCTGCCAGAATGGGCTCTGCAAATGAGAGGGTCCGCCTCAATCCCGACACGTCGTGGCGCGGTTTGGCACGAAGCAGGAATCGCATTCCGGACGCGCCATAGGCAAAGGCCGCCGCGACATTCTCGAGCCCGACCTGGGTGACCTCATTGACGGCGAGCGGTAGCACATGTGCCGGCAAACCCTCGCCAAACCGCGTCAGCGCATCGATCATCGGCGCGCCGTGCACGTCATCATGAACCAAGACGATCGGATCGACCCCGCCAGCTTCGCGATAGGCAAGCAGCATGGCTCGCAGCTTTCGCATCAGCGCATCTTGCGGCGGCATCGCATAGGAAGCCGCACCGGTTGGACAAGCGGCCGCGCATTGCCCGCAACCGGCACAGATATTCGGATCGATCGCCACGTGAGCGCCCGCTGGCGTGATGGCGCCCGCCGGGCAGAGGTCTAGACAACGCGTGCAACCTACGATCCCCGAGCGCGAATGCGCGCACCGCGACGGGTCGAACGCGATGTAACGGGGCTTTTCGAAAGCGCCTGTGAGATCGCGCGCCTTGAGCACCGCCTCCAGCACCGCGGCGCGGCTACGCGGATCGGCACGCAGATAGCCGTCGCGAAGGTCATCCGCAGTGAACAGTGGCGATCCGCCGGAAAGATCGAGGATGATGTCGCAACGCGACCGCGCGCCATCGCGCGAAGGCCCGAAGAGCAATGTGTCACCCGACGGCACAGTTTGTGCGAACTCATCGATAGTGAGATCAAAAGTGCCGAGATGGCCCTTGGCAATTGCGATCTTTCCTTTCGCCACCGGGAAATCGGTTGCTCCAGGAGAAACGATCGAGGCGGCTGGCCTCATCAGGACAGTAACGTCGAGATGATCCTTAAGCAGCTCTCCGGCGTCGACCGCGGTCTCGTCCCGTCCATACACAAGGACAACACCGGCACTCTCGACCTGAACGAAAGGCACATCCGGCATCGGCACAGCCGCCGCCGCCTGCAGTGCAGCCTTCTTTGGCGCTTCATCTTGGATCAGACCATCTTTAAATACACCTAGCATGCCTCGGTTGCCTTTCGGGCCATGGAGCAAACGACCGCTTCAGCTAGGAACTACCGGAAACTTGTCCTTGTGCAGGGCCGCCAGCGTCTGCGAATCCAGCTTCAGATGAGCCTGCACCAGTTCAGGCGGAGTCAACGCCAGCCATTGGTTCAATGACACGTCGGCGTAATAGCTGCTTTTAAATATTTCCAGGAAGCGCAACGGCGTGCTGCCGGTGTTTTCCACGTAGTGGCCCATCGCGAAAGGCACATAGCCGACATCGCCGCCCTGAAAGTCAAAGGTGCGCGCCTGACCTGACGCCGCGAAAAAAGCGCAAATTGGGTAATGTGCCGTGATCGGTGGATGGGGGAACGAGCAGGTCCGGATTCTGCCTGTCGCGCGCCAGATTGCGTGGGCCTGGATCAGTGCCACCGTGGCCGGGACGCTGAGGCTGGGGAGTTGTATCGCCACTCTGCGCGCTGGCAGCCCCTGCAACCGTAAGAACGCCGCCGACTGCCGTCGCTGCCAACACTGTTCGCCGTGAAATATCATCCATGATAGGTGCTCCATACTGAATTGCGCCGAGCCCACAATGATCGAGCGGATACCATTGCCGCCCGCGGCCTTGGTGATCGTTACTCCGCCGGCATTGCCGACGGGTTCTCGCGCGCTTGCTGTTGCGCGAACCAGAGGTCGTGATGTTCCTTTGCCCAGTTGACATCGACCTCGCCTGTGCCCATCGCTTCAAACGCACCCTCCATGCCAAGCGTACCGATATAGATGTGGGCGAGGATCAAAGCGATGAATAGCACGGCAACGACAGCATGTACGACCTGGGCGAACTGCATCTCGGCGATGTTCGTTCCATAGAAGGGAAACAACAATAGAAAGCCCGAAACGGATACTGCTACGCCGGCTGCCATGGAAAACCAGTAGACCATTTTTTCGCCGAGGTTGAACCGACCGGCAGGCGCATGCTTCGATTTGATGAACCCGCCGCCCTGCTTGAGCCAGTCGATATCAACCCTCTGCAGAAGATTGTCCCTGAAGAAGATCACCACAATCAGGATCAAGCCGACGACGAATGACAGGCTTGTAAAATTGTGTACGTACTTCGCGAATTGCGACAGGTCGGAAAAGGCTTCTGGCCCAATCACGGGCAGCAAGACGATCTTGCCGAAAGTGATATTGAGTCCGGTGAGCCCAAGAAGAACGAATGAAACGGCGGTCAGCCAATGCGAAAACCTTTCAAACGCCTTGAAGCGGAGTAGTTTCTTTCCCGACCGGCCGCCCGAAATCCGGAGCGGCCCCATGACAAGATAGGCTGCGGTCAACGCCAGGATCATGCCGATGATCACAGTGGCGCCACCCCAATGCAGCAATACCTCGTGGAAATAGTCCCACGTCCGTCCCATCGGTTGAATCAGTACGGCGGCCTTAGAGTCGGGAATGTCGATCTGCCCGTGAGCGCGAGACATGAGCTTTAACAGATCATGCTCACTAATGACGCTCGCGGTCGGGTTAGGCGCCCCATCCGGTCCGAGCTTCTGCGCAAATGCGGGAGCAGCCAAGGTCGCCGAGAAGAACACGACGGCGAAGATAGATGCAGGACACCTCATTTGCGTGCTCCCAGACTTTGACGCGATATCCGTGCGCGTCAGATCTCTACATTCTCGCGGTAAGCGGTCACCCAGCCCCAGGCACCTGAGCCGTAACCGCGCTTTAGGACCCGCTCCTTATAGATTTGCGCGATGATCTCGCCGTCGCCGGCCAGCAACGACTTTGTGGAGCACATCTCCGCACACAGCGGTAATTTGCCTTCGCCGAATCGATTGGAGCCGTACTTTTCGAACTCTGCCGCGCTGCCCGGCTCTTCGCTACCACCACCGCCTGCGCAGTAAGTGCATTTATCCATCTTTCCGCGTGAACCGAAATTACCGACCTTTGGATACTGCGGAGCACCAAATGGGCAAGCGTAGAAACAGTAGCCGCAGCCGATGCACAGATCCTTCGAATGCAGTACGATGCCATCGTCCGTCGAATAGATGCAGTTGACGGGGCAGACGGAAGCGCACGGTGCGTCAGTGCAATGCATGCAGGCCATCGAGACGGAACGTTCGCCGGGCTTACCGTCATTGATGGTAACGACACGTCGGCGGTTGATTCCCCAAGGTACTTCATTCTCGTTCTTGCAAGCGGTGACGCAGGCATTGCACTCAATGCAACGGTCAGCGTCGCAAAGGAATTTCATACGCGCCATAGTGCTAATTCCCTACGCAGCTCTGATTTGACAAAGGGTGGCCTTGGGCTCCTGCATGCCCGTCGCCGGATCGTATCCGTAGGTCGTAAGCGTATTTGCGCTTTCGCCAAGGACGAAAGGATCCGCACCTTGCGGATATTTCGCGCGCAGGTCCCTGCCTTCGAACCAGCCGGCGAAATGATATGGCATCCACGCGACACCCTTGCCGACCCTTTCGGTCACGAGTGCTTTCATGCGGGTTTTCGCGCGGCTTTCAGCTCCGGTCACCCACACCCATCCGCCATCCTTGATTCCCCGAACGGTCGCATCCGCAGGATTGATCTCCACAAACATCTCCTGCTTCAACTCGGCGAGCCACTTGTTGGACCGCGTCTCCTCACCGCCGCCCTCATATTCGACAAGCCGCCCTGAACTGAGGATCAGCGGAAACTGTTCGGCGACAGCCCTGTCGACGGCAGACTTCTGCACCGTGAAACCGATGTTGGGCACACGGAACTGTTTGGCATCCGGCAGCGTCGGATAATCCGCAACGAGATCTGGACGGGGGGTATAGATTGGTTCGCGGTGCACTGGAATCGGGTCAGGCAAATTCCAGGCGATCATGCGCGCCTTGCCATTGCCGTAAGGGGAACAGCCATGCTCGATCGCAACGCGTTGAATTCCACCGGAAAGATCCAGCGACCACGATACCGTGTCGGGATTGGCGGGGTTCACACGCCGGATCATATCCATTTCCCGCGGCGTGAGGTCCTTGTCCCAACCGAGCTTCTTCAGTACGGCCAGGGTAAATTCCGGATAACCGTCCCTGATTTCAGAACCGACTGAATAGGAGCCCTCAGCCAGCAGATTGTCGTGCTCTTCTTTCTCGACTTCCTGCCCGTTCTCCATCACCTTGCGCTTGACGATGCGTTCGACACCGAACCGGGCGCGGAAGGTACCGCCGCCCTCTTTAACCGGCAGATTGGTGTTGTAAAGGATGGGCGTCCCCGGGTGCTTGAACTCGGGCGTTCCCCAGCACGGCCACGGTAGGCCGTAATAGTCTCCGCCTACCTCCGGGTCGTCCTTCGGCGCTCGCATGGTGACCAGATCGAACTTGGCCTGATTCTTCATGTGAGCCTTGAGGCGCTCCGGCGACTGGCCGCAATAGCCGGTGGACCAGCCGCCGCGGTTGATCTCGCGCAGGATGTCCTCCGCCGATACCGCCCCGTTCTCGACCTTGATGTTCTTGAACATCCGGTCGGCGAAGCCGAACTTGCGGGCGAGCATGTACATCGTGTCGTAGTCGTTCTTCGATTCGAACACCGGGTCCACGATCTTTTCGCCCCATTGCAGCGAGCGATTTGAGGCGGTCCGCGACCCATCCATCTCGAAGCTGGTGCAGGCCGGCAGGAGATAGATGCCGTCCTTGCGTTCCGAGAGCACCGACCAGGCCGTCGGATAAGGATCGCACACGACCAGCAGTTCGAGCTTTTCGATCCCTCGTTTGGCTTCCGGCATTCGGGTGATCGTGTTGACGCCATGCCCCATGACGAACATCGCCTGCACGTTGTCCGGCTGCGTCACCTGATCCTTCGGCAGCAAAGTCGCGTCGAACCAGCGCGTGCTTGTGATTCCCGGGGCTTCCATCAGCGTCTTGCTCGGGAACCGTGAAGCGATCCAGTCGTAGTCCACCTCCCATACCCGGCACCAATGCTTCCAGGCCTCCTGGGTGAGGCCGTAGTAAAGCGGCAACGTTGTCACATCGAGACCGAGATCGGTGGCGCCCTGCACATTTGTATGGCCGCGGAAAATATTCGCGCCGTCTCCGGGATGTCCGACGTTGCCGGTCGCCAGCAGCAGAATGCAACTGGCGCGAACGTTGGCTGTACCCGTCGTGAACTGCGTTTGCCCCATCGCCCAAATCAGTGTCGCAGGCTTTTGCTTGGCGAATATCTCGGCAACGTGCCTAACTTGTGCTTCGGGCAAGCCGGTTACGCGCTCAACTTCCTCAGGTGTCCACTTGGCGACCTCTTTGCGGATTTCGTCGACGCCGTAAACACGCTGGCTGAGAAATTCCTTGTCCTCCCAGCCATTCTGGAAAATGTGCCAAAGCATGCCGTAGATCGTAGCGATGTGGGTGCCGGGGCGCACGCGAACGTACTCAGTCGCGTGTGCGGCCGTCCGTGTCATGCGCGGATCGATGACGATCATATTGGCGCGGTTTAATTCCTTCCCTTCGAGAATATGTTGGAGCGAAACCGGATGCGCCTCCGCAGGATTGCCGCCCATGATCAATATGGTCTTGGCATTGCGGATATCGTTGTAGCTGTTGGTCATTGCGCCATAGCCCCAGGTATTGGCTACGCCGGTGACTGTGGTGGAATGACAGATACGCGCCTGGTGGTCGGAATTGTTGGTTCCCCAGAAAGCCGCAAGTTTGCGGTTTAGATAGGCCGCCTCGTTGGTGAACTTGGCCGATCCAAGCCAGTACACCGAGTCCGGTCCGGACTTTTCGCGAATCTGAAGAAGTTTGTCGCCGATCTCGTCGATAGCTTTTTCCCAGGATAAGCGTGTCCATTTGCCGTCCACAAGCTTGACGGGGTAACGCAGCCGACGCTGGCCCAGCACGTCGTCACGAACCGCGGCGCCTTTGCAGCAATGCGATCCGCGGTTAATCGGACTGTCATAGTCGGGCTCCTGCCCGATCCATACGCCGTTGGCGACTTTCGCAATGACCGAACAGCCAACCGAGCAATGTGTACAAAAATTCTTGCGTGTCGTAACCGCAGCGCCCGCCGGCGCGGGCGGACCGGCTTCCGCCTTTCGGATACCGCTTAGCGGCAGGTCTCCAAGCACTGCGAGCGCCCCGACGGCAACACCGGAACGCCCAAGGAAAGTGCGGCGATCCAGGCCTGCGGCCGACCGCTCCGCTGACGACGACGCGAAAGACGTCCCTTCAATTCGAAGGCGCTCAGACTTCTTAAAGAGCAAGGAAGCCTCCGCTATCGGGCAGGAAAACTGTTGACGCGATAGAAATTGCGGACCTCCGCCGAGTTGGCTTGATAACGAGATCTGCGCTTGTTGGCGCTGCGGCTAGACTCGGTCGCTGGAGTATCAGGGCTTACTGTCCCGGTGGCCAATGCAGCGGTGGCCGCCACGGTGGCGCGAAATAGATCGCGTCTGACCATCGTCTTGAGGAACAGTCCGCGCATCCAGAACTCCTTTCTCGAGCTATGTGTGGAGCTTGCAGTAAGGACTCACTACCGTGTAGGGCCGGATCACGCGCTGTTTGCGGCGGGCCATTGCAGGTCCCGGAAGGGCAGCGCGCCTCAAGTCATCGCCCTCAACGTAGTCTCCTGCTAAAATTGATACGCTTCTTTGCATGGCGACAGCATGAAGCAATCTCCAGCAATCATCTTTCGAAAAAGGATGGTAATTGCAGAATCGAATGCTGACGAAGCGTTACGACGCATAGTCGCTGGAGGCCCTTGACAAGGCCGGCCTGCCGCCTGGTCGATCCGCGCCATCGCGGCCAGCGAAGCGACGGGATCCTCCAGTGTTGCCTCCGGAGACGCCGTCGTGGCGACTTCTCCGGCCGCCATCAAAAAGGCGCCCGGCAGCAAAGCGGCGACGAAGGTCCCTAACATGATAGTCCCCTGTTTCCACACCGAACTGAGGTTGCAGCACGGTCAAATCCCATGGGAGACGATCTCTAAATGCGACCGTCGACGGAAATTCCGATCGTGAATATTATCCATTCCCAGCGAGCATCGCGACGGGCCTTGCGCAGCGGCCGGTGTCAGGATCGACTTCGCCTCGTTGCTGCCGCAGCGATGCGCGCCGCGACCGAGATCAAGCTGATAGCGGAGGCCAATTCGTTGTTGACGCGGTGGGAGAACTCCCTCAACAGCAACGCTCCGCCGCGACGCCTTATCTTGGAGATTGGTCCATCGCATAGCCGATACCTGCCTCGCTGGTACACGGCACTTCTAGAGTACGACGACTATCCGTATCGATATTCATGGCGAGTGACCGCGGTGCTGGCTCATTGGGGGTCCGGGACTAGGCTCCAGTTCGGCGGACCATGCTACTTACGCGGTCGATTTGAGCCGCTTCATAACCCTAGCAATGCTTCGGAAGACGGGTCTTTCCGGCACGACTGGGTGCTTACGGAACTGCACGGAGCGCGCACACGACCGGCCCTTCGCTTCGACCATGGCGACCGGAAGAAATCGCTGTTCTATGAGACAATGTTCTAAGCGAACGCGGTTGTTCCCGGCTTACATTTGCGCTGGACGAACCGAGATTGCATTGCAATGTTGAGCGACTAAATTGCGCCAGCGAAATTGGCATGGGGCATGTTTCAAGCCGCCGGTCGCAGGTTGGACCGCATCGACTTTCTAATGCACAACCATCTGCAGGCCTTGCAAGGCTGTGGTTGCGGCAAGGCCAGCGCGATGCCGCGAGCGACATCCTCAGGCCCGTCTATGCTCGATTCAGTGAAGGCCTGAACAGCTCGCGAGTTGACGGCAGTCAGAGAATTGCTTGCCGAGCTCAACTCACAAGCTTCAGGTTCGGCTTCGATCAGTTGAGATATCTCGATCTTAAGAGAGCCTTGCTTTGGCCGATGGCTCGCGAATGATCGTGCGAGTTCGAAAAGCAGTTGCCGGCACGAAATACACACGGCATCCCGCCTGGCATACTCAAGACTGTCTTGAGGCTACCCTCCTCTTTGACAGGCTCGAAATCCCCTCCCCCGCAATCGAGCCACCGGGGCCGTCCAATTTGAAAGGACGGCCCCTTTTCCTCATCAAGGTCGTTCGGCCTGCGCGGCGCTCTGTTCACGACCCCGCAATCCGCGACGATCACACTCGGAGAGATCCCGACGCCGTGAGAATAAGTTTCGCAGCGCGCAAGCCTGCCGCTTCAAATCCCTCCGTGAACCTGTCGTACGTGGCTGAAAGCATGCGATAAGCATCCTGATTTCGTCCCTGCAATAACATCAGGCCCGCAAGGTCCGCCACAGCTCGCAACTGCCAGAATAGAGCGCCTTGATCCCGAGCAGACCAATTGCTTCGATAAAGCGTTCATTAGACAACAAGGCGTGCGGATCGGAAATACCAACCCATGCTGGTGGCTCAAAAGAAATCACTGTGATGCAGAATCGACAAGATGATGCTGAATGTAGCTTGGCGTACAAAATCGCATAGATGGCGGAGAAAGTGTCAGTCAATCCCCATTTAAAGGTAAAGCACCAGATCTTCGCTGGGTCGCCGCGATCCGGGGCCGAAAATTCAAGAGCATCTCAGAGCAAAACTCATTTCGCCCGAAGATCGGCCTCGAATTGTATGGCACGATGTGAGCCGAGAGAGCATTAAAAGCCTAGTCGGGGCGTCCCTCGGAGTTGGGCTGACACTGGATGCTTCCCTCGGCACAAACTCTAAGGGCGTCGTTTGCAGGGAGATTCGAGAAGGTTCAGCCCGAATTGGGCTCTCGATCAACTGGCTAGAGGACAACGAAAACCGCGCGCTGGCAAATTTCTTGGGTCTGCTCAAGCGATGCTACCCGTCACCATTTTGAATTTGTCTTCGCGCCCGTCTGAATGCCCGATCGGTCGCCATAAATCGCGTGAGCATCGGAGTAATGAGCGAATTCGGATCAATTGCGTGACCACCCTGCTTTTTCAGTAGTTCCGCGTAGGCAGCTAGGTCACGATGAACCGCTGCCGGCAATTTTATGGTCATGGTGACCGGCTTTTCTTGCTCTATGGCGCGTAGCTTCAGTTTGCTCATATGACTCACCCTCGATAGGGTTCTAGCACCAGATCACGATTGACTATCACCCGCACTGGGAAGCCCGGCCTAATTGTCAGTGTTGGCTGAATATTGAGATTTCTCCGAACGATCTGCTGTCCGCTTTGATTCAATGAATTCGCCGCGCTCAAGCGGAGCGCTTGAATGATGTCCGTGTTGCTGCCGGCATCCGCACCAGAGCCGAGTTCCGCTCCCACGCCAAGAATGGTCGAGAGGAGCGCGGCCTTGAATAGCTCGGCCCAGTGATTGTCGACCTCATCCTCGAGACCCGAATATCCGCCTGCATCAGCTCCCTGTTGACGTTCCAGCACGATGGAGCGACCGTTGGGCATGATCAGCCGTGTCCAGACCAACAGCACGCGCGATTGTCCGAATGCCACTTGGCTATCATAAATGCCTATCAACCGTGCCCCCTGCGGCACTAACTTCGTGCGGCCAGTAGGAGAATCAAAAACCGCTTCGGTCACCTGCGCAGTAATTTGACCGGGGAGATCGGAGCGAATCCCCGTAATGAGGGCTGCAGGGATGATCGTTCCCGTCTGGATGACAAAGGGGGATGCTGGCCGTGAAAGCCTGTCAGGCGCGGTAGTCCGCCGATCGACCGGCGCGTTCACGAACAGAAGTTTGCGATCCTGGCCGTTCTGCGTGAAGGTCTCGTCAGAAGATGGCGCGACGTTTGTGGTCATTCCCTGAGATGCAGCATGCGGCGACGAAACAACGCCGGTTGTCGAGGCAAATACTTTGCTGGTCCGCGCCGCCTCAGTCTCCTGGTTGGCACGCTGTTGTTCAGCATCCAGATCGATCGCCGTTGTTTGGTCTTTTGTTCCGAGGGGACGTCTCACGTCGCCCGGCAATGGTGCCCCGAGTCTAGGGACATCGCGGGGAATCCCGGCGTAGTCCTGTGGCAAGGTTGTCAGGCCATCTGCGACGTTGTGATGATCGGTGCTGTAGAGTTCGTCCGGCGTCGAACTTTGCGGGTGGTTGCTCCTCAGCGCCCACAGCAGTGGGCCAGCGATGAGCAGCAAAGCCATAGCGGTGCCGCCGGCGAGGACTTTTCGGGAAAGCCGCGTGACCCGTGGGCCGTCGGGGTGAAGGCGCAAAGACTGCGCTCGGTCTTCAGGTGACAGCTGACCCGATCCTGAACCGTTGCTCTCGTTTGGTGCATTGCCTGTCACGACCGGCTCCCGTCGGCTCTCAAAATTCGTACCTTCTGCTGCTTCTCGCCGCCCAGCCGCAATTCCGCCGCGGCGAACAGACGATCGACGATGAGCACATTTCTGTAGGCGCGATAATTGACGAGCTCGGGCGTACCCTCCTGGCCGATGACGAACAATGGCGGCATTTCTCCCTGCCCGATCCCAGGCGAAAACTCGATATAGACCTTGCGACCGTCGTCATAGGCATTGACCGGCCGCCACGGCGGGTTGTCGCCGTCGATGGTGTAGCGATAGCGGCGTTGACCCATTTCCGGGATCACCGGCACTAGCGATAAGGCCTTCACGCGTCCGCTACGGTCTTCCGGATAAAACCAGGCAACCGACGGCATATATGGCTTTTCCTGAGACCGAAGTTCGATCAGGTAGGTCCGCCGATCGGTATTGACGACGAGGTTCGTTGCCATGGCGGGCCTGGTCGGCTTGACCATGATATGGACGCGCCTGCTATCGCCGTTGCCGCTTTCGGTGTCGCCGACGATCCAACGCACGGTGTCACCGGCTGCAAGCGGACCTGATCCGATCAATTGCTCGCCTGGCTGGAGCGCGATATCCGTGATTTGCCCGGGTGCGGCATAGACCTGATACAGCGCGCCCGGACTATACGGAAAGATTTGAACGGCATTGAAGTATCCTGCCCGCCGTGGTTCGACCCGCGCGGCGGTGTTGGCCGCCTCGATCCGGGTCACGGGCTCCTTTTCTTCGGCGTCTCCTTTCTTCCCACCTTGGGCCGGGATCCAGGGTGGCGGAATATGCAGGGGACGTTCGCGATCGTCGGCAAGCGTCGGCAGGTCGGGAAGTAGCGGCACATTGTCATCGTAACTGATCTGCGGCGGCTTGAACGTTGTGCAGGCGGAAAGCGCTAGAGACCCGAGAAGCATGATCGCCCCAACGGAACTGGCACGCTTGGGTTTGTTCGGTGGTGCAATCATTGGCCGAGCTCCTTCGACCAGCTAATGGCATTGACGAACACACCGAGCGGGTTTTTGCGCAGCCGATCGACGTCGCGCGGCGTCTCGATGACGACCGTGAGAATCGCCGTCCAGCGCTCGGTGGCCGCAAGTTGCCCGTTCTCATAACGGTGTTCGATCCAACCGATGCGAAAGCTTTCAGACGATGCACGGATGACGCTGGAGACGTCGACCGAGATTTGCGTGGTGCCTACTTTGGCGAACGGATCGTTGTTGCGCGCGTAATCGTTCAGCGCTGCGGCGCCGCGATCCGTTGTGAAGTCGTACGCCCGCAGCCAGTTTTGGCGCACTACGATGGCATCCGCAGGTAATCCCCGGACGTCTTCAATGAATCGCGCGAGATGAAACGCGATCTGCGGATCGGACGGCTGATAGAAGGGACTCGCTGGGGTGACTGCCTGGGCCTGACCGAGATGGTCCACTTGCACCACCCACGGTGTGATGGTGCCCTGGGCAGACTGCCAAAGGAGGCCTGCAGCGAGTCCGCCGGACTGCAACAGACATCCGAACGCCATCAGCCGCCAATTCCTGGCCTGGACGCGTGCGGAACCAATACGGTCGTCCCAAACCTGCGCTGCCTTCTGGTAAGGCGTCACGGGCTGTGGCGTACGGCCGTAATGCACGGATGGTCTTTTGAACATCAGTGCCCTCCCTCGGACAGATCAACCGAGGCTCCACCACCGGCACTGTCGCCGCTGCGGACGGCGTGGGTAGCAGCGGACACGCCCTGGTTCACGGTCTGCGCGCGCTTGCGGCGTGCCCAAGCCGGCGCGGCGTCCGTTGTTGACGAACCGCCACCGAGCCCAGCAGCCATACGCCGTAGCGGGCTGACGATCGCCGAACCGCCTGCGCTGGCGACACCGCCCAAGCCCCCCGCTCGGTAAGCACTTGCCGCTCCTGTCGCTACCGTCGCTGCGCCGCGGGCGCCGGCAAGAAGCGCGCCACCTGCCAGCCCGGCACCGCCAGCCGCGAGACCAGCGCCAGCGACGATGGCGCCCCCTGCCGCCAGGCCTGTCCCGACCGCGGCGCCGGCGCCGAGTTGCGGTCCACCCGACACGATGCCGTTGGCAATGCCTGGCCCAAAGATGCCGAGGCCGAGAAGAGAAAGCGCCCCAAGCACAAGCGCCATGGCGTTGTCGATCGTCGGCTGATTACCACCAAAACTCGCGGTAAACTGCGAGAACAGTGTTGAGCCGATCCCGACGATGACGGCCAGCACCAGAACTTTCACGCCCGATGAAATCACGTTCCCCAGCACGCGCTCGGCGGCAAATGCCGTCTTGCCGAACAGCCCGAACGGAATCAGCACGAAACCCGCGAGCGTCGTCAGCTTGAACTCGATGAGCGTGATGAAGAGCTGGATGGCCAGAATAAAAAAAGCCAACAGCACGACGATCCAGGCAAACAGCAAAACCGAGATTTGGATGAAATTCTCGAAGAAGCTGACATAGCCCATCAAGCCGGAGATCGAATCGAGGATCGGTCGTCCAGCATCAAGCCCGACCTGGGCAATCTTTCCCGGTTTCAAGAAATCGGCCGAAGAGAGACCGGTACCCGAGGCCTTCAACCCCAGGCCGGCAAAACTCTCGAAGATGACACGCGCCAAACTGTTCCAGTTGCCTATCAGGAAAGCGAAGACTCCAACAAACAAGGTCTTCTTGACGAGGCGGGCCAGAATGTCCCCCTCCGCGCCCCATGCCCAGAACAGGCCTGCGAGCGTGACATCGATTGTCGCCAACGTCGTAGCAAGATATCCGACCTCACCACCGAGTAGTCCAAACCCGGAATCGATGTACCGGGTGAATGTCTCCAGAAACTGATCAATGATTCCGGTACCGCCCATCGCTCACTCCTTCCCGGTCTGCTGGATTGAAGGAAAGCCAGAGGGCAGACGGCTGTCGTCCTTTGGCGCAACAAATAACGAGGAGCCCGCTTGCGGAGCGCCACTGCCGGACGGTGCTTGAGCTTTCTGCCGCAGAAACTGGCGGCGCTTCTCGGCCCAGGCCTTTCGGCACTCAAACAGAGCATCTTTCTGCTCATAGCTTATGGTGCGGCACTCCGTGAGCTTCGTCGCCAAGGGATCGGATGTCACATCGGCGGACGCGGGCGTGCTTGTCTGCCCTTCGTCGCCGCGAAGTTTGATCGCACAGGCCGCAACGAGGAGAACAATAAGCACCACCGCCGCCAGGGTCGGGAGTCGTTGGATTGTTTTCGTGTTCATCAGTGAAACATCTGCACGGTTGTGGGTTGATAGCCGGCGCCTTGCGTGAGGAAGCGACGCAGCTGCTCCCTGCTTTGGTCCTGAGCGGCCGCATGCTGGGCGGATTCCAGGTTCTGCGCGCGCTCGTGGGCTGCGACGACCGCAGTGAGATCCGCAAGTTGCTGGGCTTGCAGCGCCAGGAGCTGATTGCCAGCCTGGGTCGCCTGCAACGCACCAGTCGCGCCCTGGCTCGATTTAACAAGGGCTGACATCTGGGTGCGATTGGTATCGAGGTTGCCGACGACCGTTGCCTGCGTCCGCATGGCATCCTGGAGGCTGGCAAGCGCATTCTGCCAACGGCTTTGCGCGTTCGCGATCAACGCCTGGCTCGAAGCGCTCGCCGACGCCGGCGCGTAGGTCGTCGCAAAGGCACGATCGATCTGCTGGATGTCGTAGGCGATGCGCTGAGCGTGGCTAAGAAGCTGTTGCGTTCGCTGGATCGACTGCTCCAGTTGCAATAACGAGGAAAATGGCAGCGTAGCCAGATTCCTGGCCTGGTTGACCAGCATCTGCGCTTGATTTTGCAGAGAGACGATCTGGTTGTTGATCTGCTGCAAAGCGCGAGCGGCGGTAAGCACGCTCTGCGCGTAGTTGTTGGGATCGAAGACGATCAACTGCGCCTGCGCGGGCTTGAATCCAGCGACGACTGTGATCGCGATGACACTGACCGTGGCGAGACGTTGGAGGCGGTTCATTTTGACGCCTCCAGTTCGGGAAGATGCGGGATGAGATCGGTCGCCCAGGCGGCATCGCGTGCCCTGAGCCAGCCCGACACAAAATTGTCGCGGCCGTGATCAATCAGGACCTGTTCGATCAGCAGTTGGTCGGCCTTTGAGGAAGCCGCGGTAAAGGCGAGCGCGACCTCGCCAAGCCCGAGCTCGAACAGTCGATTGCCGCGGCGCGACTGGCAGTAATAGTCGCGCTTCGGTGTGGCCCGAGCCAGGATCTCGATCTGGCGTTCGTTCAGTCCAAAGCGCCGGTAGATCGCCATGATCTGTGGCTCGATGGCGCGGTCGTTCGGGAGCAGGATTCGCGTCGGACAGCTCTCGATGATAGCCGGCGCGATCGCCGAGCCGTCGATATCCGCGAGCGATTGGGTGGCGAAAATGACCGAAGCATTTTTCTTGCGAAGGGTTTTCAGCCACTCGCGCAGTTGACCAGCGAATTCTCGGTCATCGAGCGCCAGCCATCCTTCATCGATGATGAGCAGAGTTGGCCGACCATCAAATCGTCCTTCAATGCGGTGGAACAGATAGGAAAGGACAGCCGGCGCGACAGCCGTACCGATCAATCCATCAGTTTCAAAGACCTGAACGGCGCCTTCACCAAGCCGCTCGAACTCCGCATCAAGAAGCCGGCCGTACGGCCCCCCAAGGCAATAGGGCTGGAGAGCGCGCTTCAGCACATTCGACTGAAGAAGAGCGCAAAGACCCGTCAAGGTCCGCTCCTGGATCGGTGCCGAAGCCAGCGAGGTCAGCGCAGACCAAATATGGTCCTTGACTTCTGGCGTCACTTCGACCTTCTCACGGCCGAGGATCGCGGTCACCCACTCTGCTGCCCAAGCACGCTCAGACGAGTCATCAATCGCGGCGAGCGGCTGAAGTTCAACGAACTCCGCGGATTCGCCCGAGAGCACACCGCCGATGTCGTGCCAATCGCCACCCATGGCGACGGTTGCAGCCCGTACCGAACAACCAAAATCGAACGCAAAAATCTGGGATTCGGGGTACCGGCGGAATTGCAGCGCCATCAACGCCAGCAGCACCGACTTACCCGCGCCGGTCGGTCCGACTACCAGCGTATGTCCGACGTCGCCAACGTGAAGGGAGAAGCGGAATGGAGTGGATCCCTCCGTCTTGGCCAGAAATAGCGGCGGCGCCTTGAAATGATGGTCCCTTGCCTCGCCGGCCCATACCGCCGACAGCGGAATCATATGTGCCAGATTCAGCGTCGAGATCGGGGGCTGCCGAACGTTGGCGTAGACATGTCCGGGCAGGCTGCCGAGCCAGGCTTCAACCGCATTGACCGTCTCGATCATGCAGGTGAAATCCCGGCCCTGGATCACCTTTTCCACGAGTCGGAGTTTTTCATCGGCGATGGCAGCATCGGCGTCCCAGACCGTGACCGTTGCGGTAACGAAGGTCTCTCCGATTTGATCCGAGCCCAACTCCTGGAGCGCTGCATCGGCATCAATGGCCTTGTTGTGGGCATCCGTATCAAGAAGCGCTGACGCTTCGTTGGTCATGACCTCCTTCAGGATCGCAGCCACTGATTTGCGCTTGGCGAACCATTGCCGTCTGATCCTGGTCAGAAGTTTCGTCGCCTCCAGCTTGTCCAGCATGATCGCGCGGGTCGACCAGCGGTAGGCAAAGGCAAGACGGTTCAGGTCGTCGAGAATCCCCGGTATCGTCGCCGTCGGAAAGCCGACGACGGTCAGCACACGCAGATGCGCACACCCTAGCATCGGCTCAAGGCCACCGGTCAGCGGCTGATCGGCGAGCAGCGCGTCGAGATACATTGGGATCTCGGGCACCCTGACGCGATGCCGCTTGGTCGAGACCGTGGAGTGTAGGTAGGTCAGCGTTGCTTCGTCATCGAGCCAGGCGCACTCGGGCATGAAGCCTTCGATGAGCTGCAGGACGCGATTGGTTCGGTCGATGAAGCCGCGGAGAGTCTCGCGCGCATCGGCGTCAACGGTCCGGTTGCTACCCTCATAAAGCAGCCGTTCCGCTCTCGCAGTGCCCTCCGCCGCCGGGAGATAGAGGAATGTCAGGAAATAGCTCGATTCGTAATGCGCGCCGGCTTCTTCGAACTGTGCCCTTCGCTCTGCGTCGACCAGCGCGGACGCGGCATCTGGAAACGTATTGGGCGGATAGGCTCCTGCCGAATGACGTTGCGCCTCGACAAAGATCGCCCACCCCGATTCAAGCCGGCGCAGCGCATTGTTTAGTCGACCAGCAACAGCAACAAGTTCGGCTGGCACGGCGCTATCGAGGTCCGGTCCCCGAAATTTCGCCGTCCGCTGGAACGACCCATCCTTGTTAAGGACGATGCCTTCGTCAACGAGAGCAGCCCAGGGCAGAAAATCGGCGAGGCGGGTATTGGAACGGCGGTATTCAGCGAGATTCATCATGAGGGAGCTCACGGGTTGAGATGACCGGGGATACGAAGGTGTCGACGCACGACCTCGACGAAGTCAGGATCGCGCTTGGCCGCCCAGACAGCGGCCATGTGGCCGACGAACCAAAGCAGGAGGCCCGCCACCCAGAGGCGCAGACCGATGCCGAGGGCGGCTGCGAGCGTGCCGTTGACGATGGCGATGGAGCGTGGCGCACCACCCATCAGGATCGGCTCGGTCAGCGCGCGATGGACTGGAGCTTCGAAGCCTGGGATCTGTCCGTCCATCAGATCACGGTCCCACCGCCGAACGAGAAGAACGACAGAAAGAAGCTCGAGGCAGCAAAAGCGATCGACAGGCCAAACACGATTTGGATCAACCTGCGAAAGCCACCCGACGTGTCGCCGAACGCAAGCGAGAGACCCGTGGTGATGATGATGATGACAGCGATGATCTTGGCGACGGGACCTTCGACCGATTGCAGGATCTGATTGAGAGGTTGCTCCCAGGGCATATTGGAGCCAGCAGCGAAGGCTGGCTTGACGGCGAAACAGGTGGTCATCAACAGAATCGTCGAAACGATCCGTCGTTCGAAGAAAGAAATAACACTCATGACTTGTCCCCTATTGCTGCCAGGCTGTAGTCGCCGGAAGCCGCGAGCCCAGTGACGCTGGCGAGTTCGGCCAGGCGGCGATCGGCGCCGCGACCGGAAAGGACGGCGATGACGTTGATGGTTTCAGCGATTAGGGCGCGCGGGACCGTGACAACAGCTTCCTGGATGAGCTGCTCAAGCCGGCGCAGAGCTCCGAGCGCGGTGCCCGCATGGATGGTACCGACTCCCCCGGGATGACCCGTGCCCCAGGCCTTGAGTAGATCGAGGGCCTCTGGCCCGCGCACCTCCCCGATCGGAATGCGATCGGGCCGAAGGCGCAGCGATGAACGGACCAGGTCCGATAACGAGATCACGCCGTCTTTCGTGCGCAGCGCCACAAGATTCGGTGCCTTGCATTGAAGCTCTCTGGTGTCTTCGATGAGAACAACTCGATCCGAAGTCTTGGCGACTTCGGCTAGTAATGCGTTGGTCAGTGTCGTCTTGCCGCTGGATGTGCCGCCGGCGACAAGAATGTTCTTACGCGCTTCGACCGCGCATTTCAGAGCAACGGCTTGCCCCGAGGTCATAACGCCGGTGGCGACGTAGTCATTCAGCGTGAACACCGCGACCGCGGGCTTTCGGATCGCGAACACCGGAGCCGCGACTACCGGCGGCAATAGTCCCTCGAAACGCTCTCCCGTCTCGGGTAGTTCGGCCGAAACACGCGGGCTGGCTGCGTGGACCTCAGCACCGACATGGTGGGCAACCAATCGAACGATGCGGTCTCCGTCCTGGTGAGACACCATTTCTCCGGTATCTGCCAAACCGCTCGACAGCCGGTCGATCCACAATCGCCCATCAGGGTTGAGCATTACCTCAACGACGGTCGAATCTTCGAGAAAGCGTGCGATAGCAGCACCAAACGCGGTGCGCAGCATGCGCGCACCACGCGAAATCACTTCCGATTGAATGGAATGATGTACCACCGCCGTCCCCATCGAATGCCGTCCCGAACGGCCTCAGATGGGATGATTAGAAGAGGCAGGAAGCGAGTGAGTGCAACAAGGCAATTATCGGGTTAGTAGCGTGGCGTATAAAAAGAAACGCGACCGGTTATCTCGCATCGACATTGGGCAAAGCGGCGGGCGTGAAAAATGGCGTATGAGAAAAATCCTTGCGGGTAGGATTTCTTTGGCTGCTTAAGTTGTTGACCAATGCGTACCACGTTGCCATCTCAGAGGTGATCCGCACGACAACCCCAAGTCTCTTGTTGAGCTTGTTCCAATCGAGAAGCAGCTTGGCTAGAGCGGCCACGGATCAAATTGGGCCTTTGGTACAGACGCCTTCGATGTCGGCTTTTCATCCGATAGCGGCGCAACAGCAGACGTGGTTGAAGTTCGCAGAAGGGCCAATAGCAGACCGTGGGCTCCACGAGCACGGTCAATCAACCGAGGCTAACGAGGAGGTCATTATGACCAACGCCCCAAGCACTAGCGAAAACTTCTCCAAACGCGTCCCATGGAATAAAGGCAAGGTTGCTGCGACCGAGGCACATCTGAACGATCCGGACAAAGCTGCTGGTCGAAGGCCGCGCACGCGCGATCTAACCCACTTCAACATCGCCATCGATAGCAAGCTTCAGTAGGACCCATTCTTTCATCGTCAGGGCTTGGCGCGCTGAACCGCGCTCGAAATCGTCAAGCCGGAAGACGAAAATCGGAAGTCCAACCCAGCTGTGCGCGTGCCTTTTCGGTCGCCACGTATCTGTTGGATTGCGCGATGTTATAGATGCCCGGGTCACCGCGGTCGATTGCGAGCAGAGCAGCATAGGCCGCCGCATCCACATGAATGGGCGCAGAATTTGATGGTCGGTCCGAAGCGGTCCCGGGACCATAAAGCTGACCGTAGCGAAGGACGACGCCCTCGAGCGGCTGTGATTTCAAAGTGAGATCCTCGAGCGCAATCACCCCTTGCAGGTTGATACCGCTCTCTCCCTCGGCCCCAGCATCGAGCGGGTCCGTCTCCACGTGCGGCTCGGCCCCCGGCGCGTAGGCCCACGCGATGCTTTGTGCCACCAACCGGCGCGCACCCGCCGCGATTGCCGCCCTGACGAGGTTCCGCGTTCCTTCGCTACGGATGCGGGCGGTACGAACGATCGCTGCTCCCATCTCACGCGGATTAAGATCCTTCGGGAGGTCGGTGAGCTGATGGATCACGACATCCGGGCGTGCCGATACGACGACGCGTGATAGCGCTGACGCGTCGAAGACGTCGACCACGATCGGGTCCGCCCCGAGCGAGCGCAACGCGTCGACATTAGCTTTCGACCTGGTGCTGCCACAGACGTAGTGGCCAGCGCTGTGCAGGAGCGGCGTCAGGCGCCTGCCGATGGCTCCGGACGCGCCGGCAAGGAATATCCTATAACCCATCACCGTTACTCCTTTGCCACCATGCGCCCAACAGCGGCCGCACCGCCATGCGCTTTCTTTCCGATAACATCAAGCGATGAGCAAGCAACCGTTCCATTCCTAAGATCCGAAGTGAATGTCCCGCCATGGGTCAGAATAGGCGTTTGGCGACACCGAACATTCCTTTATTTGAGCCGCGCGAAACTCTTCGTACGTCAGACGGATGCCCGAGCGCTACTTCGCCATATTGATGATCTTGGCTTGGGTGTACGCTTCGAGCCCTTCTCGACCCAATTCTTCGCCGACGCCTGATTGCTTGGCGCCACCAAAGGGAATATCGGGCGAGACGTCGAGAAACTTGTTGATCCAGACAGTCCCGGTCTCGATTTTAGCTGCTACGCAGAACGCCCGATCGAGATCCTTGCCCCAAACCGTTCCGGCGAGTCCATACTCCGAGTCGTTGGCACGGGCGATCGCGTCATCAACGTCCGAGTAGCGCAACACCGGAACAATCGGGCCGAATTGTTCTTCAGTCACCAGTCGCGCATCGTCGGCGATGTCCCGGACGATGGTTGGTTGAATGAAATAGCCCTTGCGTCCGAGTACTTCGCCGCCCGCAACGATCTTGCCGTTCCGTTTGGCGTCCTCGAGAAAGCCTTTCACCTTCTCAAACTGCGCCTTGTTCTGCAGCGGGCCCATCTGCGTCCCCTGCTTCAATCCGTCATCGACCACCGATTCGCGGGCAAGGCGCCCAAGTTCCTCGCAAATCCGATCATACTGCGAATCATGGACGTATATGCGCTTAGCTCCGAGGCAGAGCTGCCCGGCATTCATCATCGCGGCGACAAGCAATTTGGGCGCCACTTCGACCGGATCGACGTCATCAAGCACGATCGCAGCGTCGTTACCACCGAGCTCCAGGGTCAATCGCTTTAGGGTACTAGTTGCGCTGCTCATCACCTTCTTGCCGGTCGTCGTCGAGCCAGTGAACGCCACTTTCGCCACATCGGCGTGACTCGACAGCGCCCCACCCAGATCATTGTTATCCACGATGATGTTGAGGGTACCCGCTGGCAAAATCTGCCTGCAGATTTCACCGAACAGAAGCGTCGTGAGCGGCGTGGTCGGAGCCGGCTTCGCGACTACCGTGTTGCCGGCGAGCAACGCCGGCGCCAGTTTGAGGACCAGCAGCACCACCGGGAAATTCCACGGCACAATCGCTGCGACCACGCCAAGCGGCATGCGCTGCCGCACGACTTTTTGTTTCGCATCTTCCTTCAACACCTCATTCGGCAGATCGAGCTTCGCGTGATAGCGAATGATGTCGATGGAGAAGGCGATCTCCCATACCGCTTCGGAGAGAGGCTTGCCCTGCTCCAGGGTCAGCAATCGCGCGAATTCGTCTTTTCGCGCTTCGAGCGCGTCGGCCACCCTTCCCAGGAGCGCGCCGCGCTCCCGAACCGGCTTGGCTGACCATGCGGGGAACGCTGCTTTCGCAGCTGCAATCGCTTCGTCAAGCTGCGCGATATCAGCCCTTGGAGCAGCCGCGAGGAATTCCTCGCTCGCGGGGTTGATAACATCGAGCGTTGCTACACCAGCCACCAGCTTGCCGTCGATTAGCAGTTTGAATTCATTCATCGTTCTCTCCTGTCCGATTGCAAGGTCGACCGCTGTCCGGAGCGCGGCATGTAGAGGATCGTGCGCTTCATCGCATCACACCCGCGTAGCTGCGCGACTATCCGGACGGCGTGTCAGTCAAGCCGATCCCGCGAGATACGGCCGTGAAGTGGTTTTCGAGTGGCTACAACTCACGCGCCAGAATTGGCCACACACTTGCTGAGGATCAATCAGACCAAGGTGTCGCCGATACGTTCGGATCGATTCACCGCAACCGTTGGCGCTTCCTGGGCTTCACTCGCCCTTTGGTAGCGCACGCCGGTCCGCCTCGTTGCGTTGCCGCTCATGCGCGAGGCGCCCGCGCAGGATTGCCGACGACACCATGGTGCAATTGAGCCAGGCCGTGGCCCTGCGTAGCTAGACATGAGCGCCGGTCATTTAGAGGATACAGCCATGACTACCATCAAGGCAGCTGCCGTTCAGATCAGCCCCGTGCTCTATAGTCGCCAAGGAACGACGGAAAAAATCGTCCAAAAGATTGTCGAGCTTGGTCATCACGGCGTGCAATTCGCAACCTTTCCGGAGACCATTCTGCCCTACTATCCCTACTTCTCCTTCGTGCAACGGCCATTTGAGGCAATTGGGCAAAACCTTGTGCTGTTCGAGCAAGCCGTGACAGTGCCGTCGCCAACGACGGTTGCGATCGGCGAGGCGTGCCGACAAGCGGGCATAGTGGTGTCCATTGGCATCAACGAGCGCGATGGTGGAACGCTCTACAACACTCAATTGCTGTTCGATGCGGACGGCACGCTGATCCAGCGTCGACGCAAGATATCGCCGACCCACCACGAACGCATGATCTGGGGTCAGGGTGACGGCTCCGGACTGAGGGCTGTCGACAGCGCCGTTGGACGGATAGGACAGCTAGCGTGCTGGGAACACTACAATCCGCTGGCGCGATATGCGTTGATGGCAGACGGCGAACAGATCCATGCTGCGATGTATCCGGGCTCGTTCGGCGGCGACCTGTTCGCCGAACAAACCGAAATCAACATCAGGCAGCATGCCTTGGAATCTGCCTGTTTCGTTGTCAACGCGTGTGCCTGGCTCGACGCAGATCAACAAGTCCGCATCATGGAGGACACCGGCTGCCCAATCGCGCCGATCTCCGGCGGATGCTTCACTGCCATTGTCACGCCGCAAGCCCAACTGCTGGGGCAGCCTTTGCGCTCCGGTGAAGGCGAAGTGGTTGCCGACCTCGACTTCTCATTGATCGACAAACGCAAGCGCCTGATGGATTCACGTGGTCACTATAGTCGCCCGGAATTGCTCAGTCTGCTGATCAATCGCGCACCGGCTTCCCACGTCCACGAGCCTCGCGCGCAGATGTCGTCAACTGCTCTCGAGACGGCCGATGATCGGCTTTCCGATCCGAACTGACGGGTCGTCGTGCCCGATAACGAAGCAACCAACGGAGAAAATGATGTTTCCTGTCGCAACTCCGGACCCAAAACGTCTTCCTAGGACCAGTCTCAGCACCATCGGTGTCGAGCACATTCGCATCGACTCGATCAAGTCTTACGCGGACACCCGGGCGACCCTGGAGAGGCTCCCTCACTTCGACGACCGCATTCGAACTCTTCTACAGCACGGTGATATCGATAAGGTAAGATCAGCATTGCAGGAGATTCAAGGTGACGCCGGCCTCGTCATCTTCTCCGTGGCAACCCATGGGGACTGGCTGCAGATTATCTCCAGCAAGCGCAATGTCGTGCAGTACGTGATCGGCAATGTGCTGGTCTCAACGCAAATGACTCAGCACGAACTCGCCGCGGCCCTCTATGCACCCCTTCGTATCGTGGTCTACGAGAACGAGTCGGGCGCCGCGACTATCGAATACGACCGGCCGTCGGCGCTTTTTGGCCAATTCGGAAACAAACGCGTGACTTCGGTGGCGCGAGATCTCGATCAGAAGATCCATGATGTTTTGATCCGCGCCGCAACATGAGTCGATTTTATATTCGCAAGCGGTAGCAAACCTGAGGCCGAATGCTGACGCCGGGTGCAAACAAGGAGGGTACGCCGATGATTACTTACGATCCCAGGATCACCGCGCTGCTGTGCATCGACTTCTACAACGACTTCCTGAGCGTCGGCGGAAAGCTCTGGCCGTGGGTGAAGGAAAGCGCCGAGGAGGTCAACCTGCTGGACAACCTTCGCGCGATCGTACGAGCCGCCCGTGAGGCAGGGATCGCGATCTATCACGTTCCGCATCATCGCTGGGAACCGGGCGACTACGTGAACTGGAAGTATCCCTCGCCCTATCAGCTCGGCGCAGCGGAACGGCAAGCCTTTGCGAGAAATAGTTGGGGCGGGACATTCCATGACGACTTCCAGGTCCTGGCAGGCGACATCGTTGCAACCGAACACTGGGCTTCGAGCGGCTTTCCAAACACAGATCTAGAACACCAGCTCAAGCGTTACGGCAAGGAGAAGATCATATGCACGGGCCTGTTGGCGAACACCTGCGTCGAAGCCACGGCCCGCATCGGGATGGAACTCGGCTTCCACGTTACGCTGGTGCGAGACGGGACGGCAGCCCGCTCACATGAAGCCCTGCATGCCATGCTGGATATCGACGGGCCCACCTTTGCTCACGAGATCCTGACGACAGCCGAGCTGGTTTCTGCAATCAGGGCTTCCGCGTCTTCCGTCGAAACGTCTGCGGCGTAGGCGAGCCCGGAGCCACTCCAAAGCCGTGGTATGACCGCGCGGGGGTCTGCACTTGCCGCGGCCCGTGGCGCTTTGGAGTTCATCCCCGCATTTCCCACGCCTGTCCTCGAGCACAGCAAAGCAATGCCGCCCGTCGCAACGGGACCGGTTCGCTCGTGCGCGGCCACCCCTCAGGCTATTCTTGCGGGCGACACCGGGGCACAAGATGGCGAAAAGTGCTCTCTTAGCGCCCGGTCCGCTCCAGCTCTCGCCTCGGTAACGGCCTGCGGGCCAAGGGATGATCCTTCAACGGAGAAGAACGTGACATCGCTAAGGCCAATAACGCCCAGCACAGTTTTTATGTACGGGGTAAGAAAGTTTGGCTGACGTGCCCGCCCGCCGGAATATCTTCCACCCGAGGACACCGCGACATAAACTGGACGATCGCGCAGTATCCCCTTGTAACCGTCCTTTGTCGCGTTGAACGTGCAACGCACTCGCACGATGTGATCTATCCAGGCCTTCAGCGCCGACGGAACGGCGAAATTGTGCATGGGAGTTCCGATGACCATGCAATCCGAGCTCTCCAGTTCCTGAATAAGCTCTTCGGAACGAGCCATAGCGCCTTCGGGAAATCGTTCCGCTGAAGATTGCTGGATGCCTCCAAGCGCGGTCGCGTAACTTTCATCTATATGCGATATCGCGCCGGTACCGATGACTCGATCCACTACTATTGCCGCTGGCTCCCGCTCGAGCAGGAATTCGATGATCTTCCGAGACAACCTGTAACTCTCGGAAATTTGCCCACGGGGGCTGCAACTAACATGAAGGATTCTCATCACCTACTCTCTCAGGCATTAGAAGCGCCAAGCACAGCACCGCATCCTGAAAGACATAATTTTCTTTAAGCCTGCTTCTATTGTACCATGGTGTTGTCGAGCACGCGGGCCAAGCCCGTACCACCAGCCGCGGAATTCACATCGCAATCGACTTGTCGGTTAGCGGACCGGTTTCTTTAAGAGCTTCCAGAGGTCGTCGCAGGAACTCTAAGAACTTCGGAGACAGCCTCATCGCCGCTGACAAGCGGTGATCCGGATCAAGCTCACGGGCCCTTACTAAGACGGAGCTTGGCGGCCATCGCCGCCAGGTCAACAAGCGATCCAGCCTGCATTTTGCGCATCACTCGTCCTCGATGCGCCTTCACAGTGATCTCGCTGATACCAAGATCGAATGCGACCTGCTTATTCAAAAGGCCTGTAGTCACCAACGCCATTACTTCCCGCTCACGCCGACTAAGCATCTCATAACGATCGACAAGCACCTGAATTTCGGCTGCGCGACCAATTGCATTACCGCTTTTTTCAATGGCGTTTCGAATGGCGTCGAGCAGCGCATCGTCGGAGAACGGCTTGGTCAAGAACTCGACTGCACCCGCCTTCATTGCCCGTACCGTCGTAGGTACGTCGCCATACCCCGTGATGAAGATGATAGGCATGTCTGTCCGATCGGAAGCGATGCGCTTCTGCAGATCGAGACCATTAAGGCCCGGAAGACTGACGTCGAGTACCAGGCAATTCGGGACCGGAACCGGGGGATGTGACAGGAACTCTTGTGCGGATGCGAACGTCTCTGGCTGCCAGCCTGCGAATCGGATCAGAGCTTCGAGCGATTCGCGCACCGAAATGTCATCGTCGACGACGAACACAATTGGCGTGCCGGACAACATGGATACTGACCTCTGTCTATGGTCAGGTGCGCTTGATAATTTCATTTAAACCCCTCGCGTGCAAGAGCATGGCGCACCACTATTTCGTTCGAAGCGCGGAGTTGAGTGCCTCCCGGAGAGCCGTGTCGCTGAATGGCTTGGACAAGCATTCTATGGCCCCTTGCTCGAGTAGTTGCGGACGGACATCTTCACCTGAGTGAGCGGTGATAAAGACGATCGGTATCTTCTTCCGACGCCGCATCAGCTCCTGTTGGACCGCGGGGCCGCTCATCCCAGGCATTGCGACATCAAGGATCAGGCAACTGGTTTCGCAGACGTATTGAGACGCCAGGAACGCTTCCCCCGAGGAGAACGCCTGCACAGCGAAGCCGAATTCCTTAAGTAGGTCGGGTAGCGACTCGCGAACAGACTCGTCGTCGTCGACGATTGAAACAAGCGAACGTTTAGCTTTCACGAATTCCTCATAGCGTCTTGTGTGTCCTTCGCCCCGGATGCAGATGCCGTTCCACGATCACTCGCGCACGTCAGATTTTCGAATCGCTCTGGAATGGAGAATGAAAACGTGGCCCCCGGACCGTCATTCAACGTGGCCCATAGACGGCCATGATGACTTTCGATGATCGAGCGACTGACTGACAGGCCCATTCCCATGCCACTACTCTTGGTGGTGTAGAACGCCTCGAAAAGCTTGCTTTCGTCCTGAGGTACGAAGCCGACGCCAGTATCCTGGACGCTCAGTCGCACGCAGTCGTCCTCCTCTCGTTGGGCCTTGATCGCCAAATTTCGGGGGCGATCGTCAACGCCGATCATCGCGTCCGACGCATTGCGAACGAGGTTAAGGATAACCTGCTGAAGCTGAACGCGATCGCCCATGACTGGCGGAAGGCCGTTGGCGAAGGCAGTCTGAAGATTGATTCGGTCTCTCTTGAGTTCGCTTGTCAACAGTGCAATCACCTCTTGCGTCGCTTCGTTCAGGTCAACTGGCTCTATTGCAAACTTTCTCTTGCCGAAGAGCGCCCGCAGTCGAATGATTACATCGGATGCACGGTTACCGTCGCGAATGGTGCGCCGCGCAGTTTCGCGTGCTCCGTCGACATTGGGCGGATCGGCAGCCAACATTCGGAGGCAGGTGCTGGCATTGGTGAGGATGCCCGACAATGGTTGGTTGACTTCATGCGCAATCGACGCCGTCAATGCGCCAAGGCTCGCGATCCTCGAAACACGCGCGAGCTCTGATCTCACCTCCTCTAACGCATTCTCCGAGAGTCGGCGCTTGGTCACGTCCTGGACAGCACCGATGTACTCAAGCTGACCATTTCGGCTTCGGGTTGCATGGGCGACGAGGTGAAGGTACTTGACCGACTGATCAGGCATGAGCAGCCGGTGCTCGTACTCAAAGTCTTCCGCTTCCGCTCCCACTCGGGCAATCATGTCCTTCATCAACGAGATGTCTTCAGGGTGAACACGCGTGCCAATTAGCTCCTCGAGCGTCACGGGGGCCCCCTGTTCCACCTCGAAAATGCGATAAACCTGTTCTGACCAGATGATCTCCCCGGTCGGGACGCACCATGAGAAGCTGCCGGTTCGGCTCAGACGCTGGGCTTCGGCGAGAAACGCCCCACTTCGTTGAAGCGCCTCCTCCGACTCCTTGCGTTCCGTAATGTCACGCAGGTAGCAGGTGAATGATGGTGGCCCTTCAAGCGAGATACGAGAGATCGCGAGCTCGACGGGGAATTCGCTGCCGTCGGCACGTACTGCTGTCATCTCAGCCCGCCGACCGATCAATCTCTTTTCGCTCGTCGCCAGGTAGCGGGCCATCCCGTGCCGATGCTTGCTCCGCAAGGCTGGTGGGATGATCGCATCGACCAGTTGCCGACCCACGATCTCATTGCGGGGATAGCCGAAGGTTCGTTCAGCGGCAGGATTGAACTCGACCACCCGCCCTTCATGATCCATCATGATGATGCAATCGAGCGCCGCGTCCAGAATCGCGGCCTTGCGTGCCTCGCTTTGCCTCAGCGCTGCGTCGCTCTGCACTCGTTCAATGGCTATGCTCGCGACGTGCGAGAACTGAGCAATAAGCTCCTGTTGCTCCGGCGTGGGCGTAAGAGGTTTGTCGTAATAGATCGCGAAAGCGCCCACGACCTTGCCCATCGTTGATGAGATCGGCGTTGACCAGCACGCCCGGAGTCCATGCGCCATGGCCATGGGACACCACGCATGCGCCGCCCACCGAGTCTCCTGCGCAAGGTCGGCTGCAATCACTTGTTCGTTCAGATATGCTGCCATCGCGCAGGGGCCCGAATCGACATTTACGGGACGGCCAATAATTGAGTTGATAAAGTTGGTTGGAAGGCTTGGCGCGGCTCCGTGTTCGAGTAGCGCACCGTCGGCATCGACCAGCACAACGCTGCAATAGCATCCCTCGGCCGCAGCTTCGACCAGGCGACAGAGCGCCGCGAGAATGTCCGACATCGAACTGCCAGCGGCCGTCATTTCCAGCAGGTGCTTTTCTCCCGTGAGCAGAGTTTCAGCCCGCCTCCGATCATCGATGTCGGTCTCGATCATGTACCATCGAACGATATTGCCCCGGACATCCCTGCGGGGCATTCCACGCACATGAAACCATCGATAAACACCGTCAGCACGGCGCATGCGCTGTTCCATATCGTATGGTTTCCCGGTGGCTATCGATCGATCCCAGGCCGCAATCACCGAGGCGTAATCGTCGGGGTGAACTAGATTTCCTGACTTCCAGCCCTTCAGTTCTTCAAGCGTTGTGCCGACGTACTCGAGGACGTGTTGGTTGGCGCTCTCGAGCTCGCCGGTCGGCGCCATGAAGAAGATCATCGCCGGAATAGTGTCGGTGATCGAGCGATAAAGGCCCTCGCTCGCACGAGCCGACCGCTCTCGGTCCTCGATATCGACATTCAGTCCGAGCCATTTGACGATCTTTCCGGATCTGTCAATCAATGGTCGAACCCGGAAAGTGAACCAGTGATACCCGCCGTCGAAGCGGCGCAGGCGCGCTTCCATCGAACTCATCTCGCTGGCGGATAGAACGGATTGCCACTGTTTGAGCAGATCGGGCAAATCTTCCGGGTGGATCGCACGCTGCCAACCAGTTCCAAGCAGCTCACCAACCCCAAGCCCGGTGTACTCACACCAAGGCTGGCTTGCGAAGTCCACATGTCCGTCAGGCAGCGCTGTCCAAACCAATCCGGGAAGCGCATCAAGGAGGGGACCGAGATCTTTCTCCATTGGAGCCCTTTCCTGACAGTCGCCGTGCCAAAATAATGCGCTAAATTACCGCCGATGGTCGATAATACCTTGGTGTCGGTTCAACGGCTGACGTTCCGGCTACCTCGAGCACTCTACCGCCCAAGCTGCCCGATCGACAATCCATTTCCCTGTCACATGCGGAGCTTAGCGGCATCCGAGGACGTTCGTTGCGTGGGCCCAAGCGACTGGGCCGAACCATCCATACTCATCAGATACAAATCCTCCGCGACACCTTGGTGCAATGGATTCATCCTCAGATCTGCGCAATTAGAAATTGGAGATCAACGCCGCCATCTTATGCAAGGGCGCTTTGCAGCAGTGTCGAAACAACACTCTGATCTGGAGCAGGCGATGAGCCATACGGAATTTGACTACATTGTCGTTGGCGCTGGTTCTGCGGGATGCGTGTTGGCTTCGCGTCTTACTGAGGATCCGAATGTTACGGTTTGTCTGCTGGAAGCGGGCGGGCACGACACCGGCGTCTTAATTCGTGCGCCGGCCGGCTACGTCGCGATGGTGCCAACCAGAATCAATAATTATGCCTACCAGACAGTGCCCCAGGCCGGCCTGAGTGACCGCCGCGGATATCAGCCGCGCGGCAAGACCCTTGGAGGTTCTAGCTCAATCAATGCGATGTTCTACGTGCGAGGAAACAGATGGGACTATGATCACTGGGCTTCCCTTGGCAATCCAGGCTGGTCGTACGACGACGTGTTGCCGCTATTCAAGCGCGCCGAAAACAACGAACAGTTCAGGGATGATTTTCATGGTCAGGGCGGACCGCTAAATGTTACCTATCCACGACATCAGAGCCCGCTCACCAAGCTGTTCCTTGAGGCCGCGGCGCTGCACCAGATTCGGCTGAATCCTGATTACAACGGGGCCGATCAAGAAGGTGCCTTCGAGTACCAGGTCACTCAGAAGGGTGGGGAACGCTGTAGCGCGGCCAACGCCTACCTCACGCCGAACCTGTCGCGCAACAATCTCGAGGTTCTGACGAGCGCCATCTCGGCAACGGTCTTGCTCGAGGATCGTCGCGCATACGGCGTGTCCTATTATCAGGAAGGCGAGCTCAAAGAAGTGCGGGCCCGACGAGAGGTAATTCTGGCGAGTGGAGTTTTTGGTTCGCCACAGCTGCTGCAACTTTCCGGTATCGGTCCTGGCGAAGAGCTGAAGAAATTTGACATTCCCGTCGTAAATGAACTGCCTGGCGTCGGTAAAAATCTGCAGGACCACATCGACTACATTCAATCGTGGTACGTACCGAGCGATACCGAAACAGTCGGAATTTCACTGCGAGGCGGGTTGAAGCTCGCACGCGCGGCATTCGAATGGAGCAAGAATCGTACCGGCCTCATCACGACCACCTACGGTACGGCCGGAGCGTTCCTTCGTTCTTCGCCCGAAGTCCAGATCCCTGACCTGCAGTTGATTTTCGTCATCGCGCTCGTCGACGATCATGCACGCAAACTCCACCTGGGCCATGGCATCTCCTGCCATGTCGACGTTCTGCGCCCCTATAGCCGGGGTACCGTGGGACTGGATAGCTCCGACCCGTGGGATGCGCCACGGATCGATCCCAACTACTTTTCCGACGAACGCGATCTGAAGCTCCTTGTCAGGGGAGCGTTGGTCCAACAGCGCATTATTGAATCCCCGCCATTCGGACGGCTCCGCGGCAAGATGCTGTACCCGACGCGGCTCGACGACCTCGCCGGTATCGAGAAGGATATTCGCTGCCGTGCCGACACGCAGTATCACCCGGTTGGCACCTGCAAGATGGGCCCTAATGGCGATCCCATGGCCGTGGTGGACGCAAAACTGCGCGTACGGGGCGTCGATGCGTTACGCGTGGTTGATGCTTCGATCATGCCAACCATCGTCGGTGGCAACACGAATGCTCCCACAATCATGATAGCCGAGAAGGCCACGGATTTGATCCGAAACAGCGTCTGAAGTTTCCTTTTTCATATCAACATCAATGGAGGGCGAGCACATGAAGACGATCCATTCTTCCGCCGACACGAAGATCGATGAATTCGGCTTCGCGGCAGCTCGCGTCGAGCACCTCCTCGTCCAGGAGATTTCGCATCGCGTCAACAACGAGCTCACATCAATCATCGGATTTGCCGTATCGATCGCAGGTCGCTCGAAATCTCATGAAGTCAAGTCGGCTCTCGCCGAAGTCACCGACATCTTGCATCGTTACGCGGGGGTGCACCGGGCGTTACAGATGCCGTCGCACAATGAAGAGATTGACGCCTCCGAATACGTTGGCACGCTTTGTCACTCTCTCAAGCGCGCCCTTCTCGATCCTCGGGGAATTGAACTCGTACTTGCCTCGCGGCCCTTCAAGTTACGCTCAGAGCGGTGCTGGAAGCTCGGCCTCATCGTATCGGAGCTGATCACCAATAGCGCACGGCACGCTTTCGGCAATCAGGTCGGCACAATTATGGTCACGCTGCACGCGTCGGAATCCCTGGCTGAATGCGGCGTCAGGGACAACGGCGTGGCTCAAAGTGCCCCCAAGGCTGGCCAAGGCTTAAAAATCATCGATGCGCTAGCAAGGGATCTGGGTGGTACGATCATCCATGAATTCGCGGCCGAAGGCGCCACGTCCATATTGGCGTTTCCAATCCACAACGATGCACCATTTATCGACGTCAAGGCGACGAGACTGGGGTCGGCGCGACGATGAATTAGCCGGAGATAGGAGGCTCAAATGCAAAGTGCACTTATAGTGGTGGCGTTGCTTGCGATACTCGCGGCGGCCGGATCCTACGCGTATGCCGGCTTGTCTAAAGGCGGTGACACGCCGATCGGAATTCATGGCTGGATAGCAATGTTTCTTGGCATCGTGTTCACGCTCGTCTGCGGCGTTGGCCTGATGTCGCTTGTCTTCTACAGCAGCCGTCACGGCTACGACGAGCCGCCATCGTTCGACCGCCACAGGACTCGCGACCAATAGCTGTCTAGCCGGCTCGCTCAGCAACAACTGCAGACTTTGGTTGCAGCCTTGAAGTCTCTCACAACCATCCTCAAAAGCTGAAAGGAATCTCTATGAATAGTCGTCTCGATTACGCCAAGGTTTCGCCTGGAGGATACAAAGCCTTCGGGGGAGTGTATGCCCTCATTCAAGGCAGCGGCCTTCCGAAAGAACTGATTTATCTGGTTTATCTCAGGGTTTCGCAAATAAACGGCTGCGCATACTGCATCGATATGCATTCGCGTGACCTACTCAAGTCCGGGGTTGCCGTCGACAAGCTCGTGCTCGTACCGGTTTGGCGCGACGCCGGCGCCATGTTCAACAACCGCGAACGTGTCGCGCTCGCCTGGGCAGAAACCGTAACGCAGGTATCCGAGACCAACGTTCCGGAAGCTGACTTCGAATTTGCTGCGGCCGAGTTTAACGCCAAAGAGCTTGCAGATCTGACATATGCGATCAGCCTGATGAACGTGTTCAATCGCCTGTCGATAGCATTTCGTACACCTCCCGCGGCCGCGCTCAACGTCGTGAGTGCGGCATAGGCCGCTGGTAGGCGCAATGGATAGATGAACGGAACCTTGGCGTCTTCTCCCGACGCCAGGAAAACTGGAGCCGTTGGTCGCCCCGGCGGCTCCTTCTTCAAGCACCTTCTCGATGCCTATTTGATCCGCCACCGGGCGGTTCAGCACGCATCCATCCTCAATTCTTAAATGGAGTGACAGACTTGCACACCCGATTCGAAGACAAGGTTGTGATAGTCACCGGGGCCGGGAGCGGCATAGGCGCAGCCACCGCAAATCGCTTCTATGCCGAAGGCGCCACTGTCGTACTGAATGGACGCCGGGAGGCTAAGCTCGTCGAAGTCGGTGCGGCATTAGAAGCCGATCGCCATATGGTACGGCCAGGCGACGTTTCAATCGTCGAAGATGTCGAAACTCTAGTTGCTGACGTAGCCCACCGCTTCGGCAAAATTGACATTCTCGTCAATAACGCCGGGATCGGCGCAGTCGGAGATTTCCTGAACATGCCTCTTAGGCATTGGCGCGAGGCTTTTGCAGTCAATGTTGATGGCGTCCTCAACATGGCACGAGCGACGCTTCCTCATCTGATCAAAAGCAAAGGCTCGATCATCAATGTCTCATCCATTAGCGGGCTCGGCGGCGATCGCGGGCTAAGCTTCTATAATGCGACTAAAGGTGCCGTCTGCAATCTCACCCGCAGTCTGGCCATCGAGTTTGCTGAGAAAGGAGTGCGAGTGAACTCGGTTTGCCCAACTACCACCTTCACTGACCTGACGACGCCAGTTTTTGAGCAGTATCCCGAACTCCTTCAGCGGCTGCTAGAGCGCATTCCTATGGGTCGCGGTGCCCAGCCGCAAGAAATCGCGAGCGTCATCGCATTTCTTGCGAGTGACGACGCAAGCTTCGTAAATGGAGTGAACCTACCGGTCGATGGCGGCGTGGATGCGTCGAGTGGCCAAGCCCCCTTCGTTTAACTACGGCTCGCGCAGTGGCGGGAAATATGACGTGGCAAGCAAACTCGTCCAAGCGCGTCACTTGCTCATTGACCTGGTTGGCCAAAACGTCCCGTGAACTGCTTAAGGGGTTTTGATCGTATGGCATGGATGATACTAGCTTCCGCTGGCTTTCTTGAGATCGGATTTGCGTTCGGCATGAAGCTGTCGGAGGGGTTCACGAGACTGATACCCTCGCTGTTTACCGCTGCTACCGGATTGTCGAGTGTCTTTCTTCTCTCACTGGCGCTCCGAACTCTTCCCGTAGGAACAGGGTACGCGGTCTGGACCGGCATTGGTGCGGCAGGTACCGCCATTTTGGGCGTCGCGGTGCTGGGCGATTCAGCTTCACCTGTTCGGGTGCTTTGCATCGCTTCCATTGTGGGAGGCGTTATTGGCCTGAAGCTGGTCTCCGCATCTTGAGAGTCGAAGCGCGGCGACTCACGCCGCGCTTTCAGCGCAGCCAGGGCGCCTACCTCGCCGGCTCCCAGCAGGCGGGAATACCGCGAGCATCGCTGCCAGCTGCCTTTCTCACCGCTCGTTTCGGCACGTCCCCACCGTCTTAGATTCCTGTTCTTTCAAAGCATAGGGGTGACGTGTTTGCCAGTGGCGCAATAGCCCACAGGACGGGTCGAAATTTCCGCTAATGGGATGGTCCGGCCGTGCTCCTGCCCCGCCAGCGATAAGCTGGCCAGGGGCGCCAAGACAAGGAGCACGCCATGCCCGCATCAGCACAGACTGCGATTGCCGTAATCGGCATCGATATCGCTAAAAACTCCTTCCACGTTGTCGGTCAGGACACGCGCGGGCAGATTGTCCTGCGGCAAAAGTGGTCACGTCACCAAGTTGAGGCCCGGTTTGCCAATATGCCGCCCTGTCTGATTGGCATGGAGGCCTGCGTCGGGGCGCACCACCTCAGTCGTCGACTTAAGGCGCTTGGCCACGACGCTCGGCTAATGTGTCAAACGCCATCCGGAACTGCCCCCTTTGCGTCATGAAGAACTGCCCCCACCATCAGGATTATGATCTCGGTTGAAGGTTGTTTCCGCCGGTGACGGGCCGGAGGGAGGCGGAGCCGACCGGAGGGCCGTCACCGGCGGTCGGCGTCTTGATGAGGCCGCTCTTGCGCTTGGCGCGGAGCCGGTAGCTGTCGCCGCGGATCGTCAGCACGTGGCTGTGGTGCAGGAGCCGGTCGAGGATCGCGGTGGCGACCACGGGATCGGCGAACACTGTGCCCCATTCGGCGACGCTGCGGTTCGACGTGATCAGCATCGCGCCAGTTTCGTAGCGCCGGCTGACCAACTGGAAGAACAGATGCGCCGCATCGGGCTCCAGCGGCAAGTAGCCGAGCTCGTCGACGATCAGCAGCTTTGGCTTTGACAGGGCGAGCAGTTTCTCGTCTAGGCGTCGTTCGCCGTGCGCCTTGGCAAGGCCAGCGACCAGCGTCGTCGCCGTGGTGAACTGCACCGTGTACCCGGCCAGGATTGCCTCTCGCCCCACCGCGATCGACAAGTGCGTCTTGCCGACGCCCGGCGGGCCGAGCAACAGCACATTCTCTCCGTTGGCGATCCAACGTGACGCGGCAAGGTCACGGATCTGTTTTGGATCGATTGATGGCTGCGCCTCGAAGTCGAAGCCAGCAAGCTCCTTCACGGCCGGGAAGTGTGCGAGCTTCAGCGCCATCTCGATGCGGCGATGGTCCTTGCGTGCGATCTCGCGCTCGCACAGCAGGATCAGCGTCTCACGCGCCGACAGGTTCGTGCGTGCCGCCTCGTCGAGCAGGCTGTCGAGCTGATCGCGGATCCCGGAGAGCTGCAATCGCGCCAGCATGGCGTCGAGCGGATCGGTTGTTACTTCAATTACCTTCTTTGCCCGTGCCATCAGAAGCTTCCTCCGATCACGGCTTCGTATTCGGCAAGAGGACGCAACAACGAGGGCGGTGGAAACGACCCCGATACCGGCGCCGCAGCAATCTCCGGCCGGCGGACCGCGCCATCGCGACCAGCAACACCATCGAGATGGGCGGAGTCGATAATCCGCAGCCGGCGGCCCTCCGATTGCTTGTGGACCGCGACCTGGTGCAATCCATGGCGGATCCGCACTTCGCCGGCCGCGATCGTTACCGCCACGCGCTCGCCAATCAGGCGCCACGGTACCGAGTAGCTGTTCGTGTCGATCTCGACGGCGCAATCATTGCCGACGACGCGGGTTAGTTCACGCAAGGATCCGAACGAGGGCTGCCCGCCGAGCGGCTTCAGCCGATGTATCTCGTCACGCGCGAAGCGGATGATCGGCGCCTCTCCGGTCGTGCCGTGGATACGAATGTTTGCAACCTCACGCTCCCATCTGTCGAGATGCGCCTCGAACGCCTCCCAGCTTGGGAAGGAATGACCGGCGATCGCGTTCTTCTTCACGTACCGAGCCAGCTCTCGAGGGAGGCGTCACCGGCTTCAAGAATGATTTCCGCCGTATGATGCTTCTATCAGCCCGCGATCTGCCTAGGTGTGCCGGGCACAGCACGACTTTCGACAACAACTCAAAAAAACTCCCCCAGGCTAAAACCCAGACTAAATCGGATTTTTGATCTGGGATAGTTTTTGGCTTCTTTAGAAACTAGTGCTTTTTGAATGAGATAGCTGGCGCGCCCGCACGATTCGAACGTCCGACCCTCAGATTCTTAGTCAATCGGCGGCTCGCGCAGGCGGAGTTGAGCTCAACGACATTCGGAGCAACCCACCTTTCTGCACGACTTAGCCGCCGATTCAACGACCTCAGCATTAACTTATTCACCTCGGGTCAGCCCTCTGCGACCGTGATGGGTCGCCCGAGCTCATTCCTAGATTAGCCGTGAGAGAGATTTTCGCCTCCAACAGGAACGGCGTTGGTCGTGGCCGATGGAGCCACATCGACGGGTTCAGCGAGAACGTCATCCGCTACATCCGGGAGATCGAAGCCGCGACTGATGATAGCTGGATGAAGAGGAGACGGGCCATGACGGGAATGCACAGGACGCAACGAGAGGTGCCAGCGCCAACGCAGCGGCTGTTCCTGACACGCCGGGAGGCTGCCATCGAATTGCGGATGTCGCTGGCAAAACTGGACCGCGTGATCGCGCGCGGCGAACTGAAGGCAAAGAAGCACGGACACTCGGTGGTAGTGATGGCGAGCGAGATCACGCGCTATATCGAGCAATGGCCCGACGTACAACCGCGCGCCGTTCGTGGCGCGCGGTGAAGACTAATTTTCAGCTACGAGCCTTCCGTTGCGTCTCCAACGCCGTACATTCAGGCGACCGCCTTGAGCTGCGGCCTCGGCCGCGCAAGGTGGCGCTCCCATGCATTCATGATGCCCATGCGGGGCTTCCAGAGCCGATTGCGCCGGTAGGCGCGCCTGACCTTGTCGCCCGGATTGTGTGCCATGCAGTAGCCGATGGCATCGGGATTGAACTTCATGGTTTCGCCGTCGTCCTGCAGCTCATTTTCCGCCCACGTCTGGAAGGTGGCGCGCATGCCGTGCGGCGTCGCGTTCTTCTTCAGCGAATCCACGAGCAGATCGCGCATGGTGTTTTCCGAGATCGGCTGCTCGAACGGATTTTTGAGCTGACTGGCATCGCCGGGCCACAACAGCCCGATCCGCCGGCCGGGGAAGGTTTCTTGCAGGTACGCAATCTGCTCCTTGAGCACGGCGACGAGACGCGGCACCATCGGCAGGATGAACGGATGGCCGTCGTCATCGACCTTCATCAGGTCGTTCGGCACCGTCCATTTCGGTCCCGGCCGCAACGGATCGTCGGCACCGCCTTCCAGATCGAGATGGTCGATGTGCAGATAGCGCACCGCATTGGTGCGCAGGTTGGAGAGGATCAGCGCTTCAAGCGCGCGTGCCGACTGGCTCTTGATGGCGCGCAGCTCGACCATGAACTCAGGCATCTTCTCTCCCTTGAGCGCTTTCATGGGTCCGCGAATCCGCCCGCGCTTTTTGACGGGCTTGCCGAGCACCGCGACGATAGCCTCAACGCTTGCCGGATCGCCCATGGGACGCAGTTCTTCCCTCGCCGCCGCCTTCAGGACGCGGGCAACCAGCGCCCGCACTTCCTCGGCCATCGCCGGCTTGGCGTCCCAGATCGGACGCATGACGTCCAGCACCTCGGGCGTGCCGATTTTCTCAATCGGCAGGTTGTTGATCGCCATGCAATAGATCGGAATGATCCGCTTCATCCCTGCGGCATCCTTGGCGTTCTTGCGCTTGTCAGCCCACCCTGCGACGACTTTGGTGCCATAGGTTTCGAAAGTCGGGCCGGTCTTGCGGCGGCCCACGCCTTTGGTGGCCTCAGGATAGATGCCCTGCTTGATGTCGTCCTGCAGTTTGAGATGCGCGGCGAGCGCGGCGCTGTAAGAGAAATCCTCGACGCTGCCGGGTGGCGTGAGCTTGGGCTGGCGCTTCTGGCTCTCCTTCAGCATGTGCTTGGGCTTCTCCCACTGCGAATAGAACAGACGCGAGTTGCCGGTCACGAGCAGTTTGAAGCTCCGATGGTGTTCATCGGTATAGAGCTTCTGCTTGCGCTTGCCTTTCTCGTCCAGCCCGCCGTCCGGCAGGGAGCGAAGATTCTTGGCGTTGAAAAACTTGGTCATAATTTCGGAAGTTCCAAAGTTCGATTGGGCGTAATGCCCAGTCATCCCTCGAGGGATTATCTAGTTTGATTCCGTTTTTAATTCAAGACGGCCCGAGGCGGGTGATGAGAGGTGCGGACGCAAGACATGGTTTGAGGAGAAAAGTCCATAATTAACAAAGTCTTGGTGTCATGCGCGCGATGCGAGGGAAGGAGATGGGAGGAGGATTGAGGAGGCTTGATAATACCGATGGCTGGGGCGGGAGGGATCGAACCTCCGAATGGCGGAATCAAAATCCGCTGCCTTACCGCTTGGCTACGCCCCAACGCTGTCAGGGATCGGCGGAAGAACCGGCGGAATCCCTCGGACGGAGCCGGTCTATAGGGAGAAGCGTGGCATTTCAACAGTCTGGCCGCGCAAATTGCGCCGCGCCCGGCCCCCGCCACGCCACACTCTATTATAGGGCCGGTGCGTTCCACATCCGGTCCTGACCGGCCCTACCGGCAGTTGAGACCTTGGCCGTTTCATGGGAATACGGCGCCAAAGATGTCCAGGGGAGTATGCCATGACCTACCGCGCGCCAATCAATGACATGCTGCTTGCGCTCAACCATGGCGCCGGCCTGAAGGCTGCGCTGGAGGCCGGTCATTACGGCGATTTCGACGCCGATATCGCCGCCGCCGTGCTGGAGGAAGCCGGCAAGTTCGCAACCGACGTGCTGGCGCCGCTCAACCGCGTCGGCGACGAGCACGGCATCAAGCTCGCGAACGGCAAGGTCACGACCGCGCCGGGCTGGCCGGACGCCTACAAGCGCTGGACCGACGGCGGCTGGAACGCGGTCTCGGGGCCGGAGGCGTTTGGCGGCCAGGGCCTGCCGCTCGCCATCAACGCGGTGTGCACGGAGATCTGGAGCGCGTCCAACATCGCCTTCGGCCTCTGCCCGCTGCTCACGGCCTCCGCCATCGAGGCGCTGGAGGCGCATGGCAGCGACGAGCTGAAGGCGATCTATCTCGAAAAGCTCGTCACCGGCGAATGGACCGGCACGATGCAGCTGACCGAGTCGCAGGCCGGCTCCGACGTCGGCGCGCTGCGCACGCGCGCGGAGAAAATGGCCGACGGCACCTATCGGATCAAGGGGACGAAGATCTTCATCACCTACGGCGAACACGACATGACCGACAACATCGTGCATTTCGTGCTCGCGCGCCTGCCGGATGCGCCGGCCGGCACCAAGGGCATCTCTCTCTTTCTTGTCCCGAAGTTCATGGTCAACGCCGACGGTTCGCTCGGCGCGCGTAACGACATCTATGCTTCGGGCGTCGAGCACAAGCTCGGCATGCACGCCTCCCCCACCTGCACCATGACCATGGGCGATCATGGCGGCGCCATCGGCTTCCTGATCGGCGAAGAGAACCAGGGCATGCGCTGCATGTTCACGATGATGAATCAGGCCCGCCTCGGCGTCGGCCTCGAAGGCGTCGGCATCGCCGACCGCGCCTATCAGCAGGCGCTGGCCTACGCACAGGAACGCAAGCAAGGCCGCGCCGTCGGCAAGAAGAGCGACGGATCGGACGCGATCTTCGTGCATCCCGACGTCAAGCGCATGCTGATGCGGATGCGGGCGCAGACGGCGGCCGCGCGTACCATCTGCTACGCCACGGCCGTCGCGATCGACGTCTCGACGCGCGCCAAGGATGCGAAGGTCCGCGCCGAGGCGGCGGCACGCGCCGCGCTGCTGACGCCGATCGCAAAGGGCTATTCGACCGACATCGGCAACGAGGTCGCCTATCTCGGCGTGCAGGTGCATGGCGGCATGGGCTTCATCGAGGAGACCGGCGCCGCGCAGCACTATCGCGACGCGCGCATCACCGCGATCTATGAGGGCACCAACGGCATCCAGGCGATCGATCTCGTCACCCGCAAGCTCGGCGCCGATGGCGGCGCGTCGGTCTGGGCGCTGCTGGCGGAGCTCTCTGGAATCGTCAAGCAGGTCGAAGCCTCCAACGATCCCGCCTTCGGCACCACGGGCACGAAGCTACGCGAGGCGCTCGGCTCACTCGAACGCTCGAGCAAGTGGTTGCTGGAGCGGGTCAGTGCGGCGCCGAACGACGCGCTCGCGGGCGCAACTCCCTATCTCCAGCAGTTCGGCGCAACGCTCGGCGGCTGCATGCTTGCCGCCGAGGCGCTCGCCGCGAAGGGCGACGGCAACTCGGAAGCGCCGCGCTACGTCTCCCTCGCCCGCTTCTTCGCCGAAAACATCACCGTGCAGGCGACCTCGCTGGAACGGACGGTGACGGAAAGCGCCGAATCAGTCGCCGCGGCGGACGCGGTGTTGCTGGGGTAAGGGGGCGCTCAAGCGCCCCAGGCAAGCTCGCCGCGGATGTCCCTGACGCTCGGCTGGACCGTCAGGCGATAGGTCACGAAAGCGCTACCATCGAACTGTTCCAGCACCTCGTCGCAGGCCGGGCAACGGTATTCGCCCCGGCAGGGCTGCATCGAAGCGAGTTCGAGCCGCCGGAAGCCGGCTCCGCACTCAGGACAGGTCACGTCATTCTTTCTCATCGCCTACTCCCCGGATACCAACAGGCCAAACGTTAGTCCGCCTTAGCAGCAGAACCACGACATGGATCAAATTGATCCCATGACGACGAAGAGATGATTGTGCTGACGCAACCCGGGGGCGATTTCACCGCCGGTTCCCGCAGGACTCTCATCCACGCATATTGAAGAGGTGATATGCGCCGGCGTCATCGTGGCGGTATTCCAGGCAACCGCAAACCGGACACACGCAAAAGGCGAACTTTCACGTGCGCTTTCGTTGAAATCGCTACGCAAATCGCGGCGCGGCAAAAGCGCCTCGAAAGCTCCCAGGCGTCATTGCGCCATCGTGGAAAGTTGCACCCTCAGGTTTGGTACCCCTGCGAGATGATGTAGGCTGTCACCGAAATGGCCAGCGGCAACGGCGCTGCAGCGGCCGCGGGGGAACTGTCCATGCCGAACGGCAATATCGTCGTCACCGAGGAACACGCAACGCGTATCGTGACCTTGCGCCGTCCGAACAAGAAGAACGCGATCACGCAGGACATGTATCGCGAGATGGGCCACGCGATCGACACGGCGCAGAACAATCCCGAGATCCGCTGCATCATCATCACGGGCGGCTCCGGTGTGTTCACCGCCGGCGACGATATCGACGATTTCCTCAAAGCGGACACGTCGCGGCCGGAGACGCTGTCGAACGCGGCAAAATTCCTCTATTCGCTGGCGCTGAACGTGAAGCCGATCATCGCCGCCGTGGACGGCGCCTCGGTCGGCGTGGGCACGGTGCTGCTGTTCCATTGCGACTACGTGCTGGCCTCGACGGCCGCGACCTTTTCCGCACCCTACGTCAAGCTCGGGCTCATTCCGGTCGGCGCGTCCAGCCTGCTGATGCCGCACACCATGGGCTTCCAGCGTGCATTCGCGATGCTGGTGATGGGACGAATCTTTTCGGCCGAGGAGGCGCGCATGGCTGGCTTCGTCAATGCCGTGGTCTCGCCCGGGCACACCGAAGCCGAAGCCCGCAAGGTGGCGCGCGAAATCTGCAAGCTGCCCGCCGAAGCGGTCGCGATCTCCCGCAGACTGCTGCGCGCGCCGCCAGAAGAGCTCACACGCCGCATCGACCAGGAAGCCCATCTGTTCGGCGAGCGGCTCAAGTCCAACGAGGCTGTCGCCGCTTTCAACGCGTTCACCACGAGGAAGAGGCGCTAGGCGCGCTTGCAGGGAGCGCCATCGATTGATCTAGGTCAAGGCCGGGCCTCGCTGCTCGCATGAACTGCGGCACTCCGATGCGCTTGATCACGCGTGCGTCAAATGCCGTCAGCCTGGTACGTCACCTTCGAGAGTCGCAAACGAGGCCTCCTGCCCAGGAGGCGAAGCCCGCGCGAAACCAGAACGTTTGCGACCGAAGCCGAGGCCAAAGTCTTCGCGCGCGCGAAGCTGGACGAGGGGCTGATCGTTTTCGCGGGCACGATCAATCCGCATCTGCCAAGGCGTCTTGTTCCGACCACCAGCGTCCCGCTTTGGCTCGCGGAGGAGCATGAGAGTTCAGGTGGGCCGCCCCCCGGCTCTGATGCTGATTGAGCGCGCTGCCCTCTTCGAGAATTCGCACTCACTTCGATTGCGCGCGAGTGTTGCCATTTTGTTACGGGGACTTCAGGCCCTTACAACTAAACTCCTGGCTGGAATGCACCACATATGCACGCAACAGTGCATAAGGGTCGTCGTTCGAAAAAGATGCGCAATTGGGGATACGGAGACAACAGATGAAGAAATTCTTAGTGGCCGCTGCCGGCATTGCCGCTTTGGGCTGGGCTGTTCCTGCATCGGCTGCCGACATGGCCGTCAAGGCCCCGCCGCCCGCCCCGGTTGTGGCGATTTACAATTGGAGCGGCTTCTATATCGGCGCCAATGGCGGATGGGGCCAGAGCCACAATTGCGTGGATCTCATCACTGATGTTTTTGGAACAGTAAGCGGTTGCCGTGATCGTTCCGGCGGCGTTGTCGGCGGGCAACTTGGGTATCGTTGGCAGACCAATCAGTTCGTATTCGGACTGGAAGCGCAAGGCGACTGGGCCGACCTCAGCAACACGCGCGTCAGCGTGTTCGATCCGACGCTCTCAACTACGGTGAAAACCGACGCCATCGGCCTTTTCACGGGCCAACTCGGTTGGGCGTGGAACGCGGCGCTACTCTACGTAAAGGGTGGCGCGGCCGTAACCAGAAATCGCCTTGATGTATTCGATAACACCACCGGGGTCGGTCTGTTCTCGGCAAGCAACACGCGCTGGGGCGGCACCGTGGGCGTCGGCTTCGAATATGGCTTCGCCCCGAACTGGTCAGTCGGCGTTGAATATGACCATCTATGGATGGGGCATGCGAACAACGACTTCGTCGTGGTCAGACCCCTTGCAACCTTGCTCGGCGACCGGGTCAGCCAGGACGTCGATATGGTCACCGTGCGCTTCAATTATCGCTTCGGCGGTTACACCGCACCGGTCGCCGCGCGTTACTAGTTAATCGCACGTTTTCCGCACTCGAGCCCCGGGCATCGCCCGGGGTTTCCTTTGCCATTCATCATGATCGAGCGATGCCGTTTCGTGTGCGGGAAACCGGGAGACGGCATGTTAACCGGCGATTGACGTCATAGCGTCGTCCTAGCTACGGCGGAGACACGACCGATCTCAACACCGCGGCGGGACACGCGCTTTCTTCGCTGAGATCGACCAGAGATTGATCTGGATCAAGAGCTCCCGGACTCAATGCTGCGATCGTGCGCCACGCAGGGGGGCGTGGAGCGACGTATGCCCCTCACCCGCTACTTTCTCGTTGTCGGCACGGCGTTGCTGGCGCTGCTGCTGCTTGCAAACGCCTGTCTACCGACGCCGCCCCTCTCAGAGAGGGCCGAGTCCAATCAAGTCGTCATCCGCATTCATGCCGATCCCAAATGGCCTGAGCGCGTGGATTACGACACCAATGCGCCGACGATCCGGCCTCAACCGACGGCGAGCACGGAAGACCACACCTCCGATCCGCCAACGACGACCGCGCATGTCCCGGCCGCTGCCCGAGAGGCATTCGCGCAATTGCAACCGTCCAACGCCGTCCAAACTCGGCCGCCGGAGACAAGAAAGCGGGAGGCGAAACTGCATCAGCGCAAGCCAGCCAAGCGGCGCATGGCGCCGCAGGAATTCTTTATGGCACGGCAAGCGCGCTTTGACTGGTTTGGCCACGGCGCCTGGTGAACAGTGACGCGCTCTGCCAGATGCTCGCCTGAGACTCGATAGAGAGGGGCCGCCCCTCACTCGCCTCTAGCGGTCCTCATCATGGCCTCGGGCCGCACATTGTCTTCGTTGCGGATGTCTCTCGCCTCCTCCAGCGCCAGCAATCGTGTGAGCATGCGCCGCCGCTCCTCCGTGATGTCCGGATCGGCAAGCCGCCTTCTGAAGATGATGAGAGTCTCATCGCGGATGAACGCCTTCAGCGCTTCCATGAGTTTCCTCCCCGCTGCCTGAAGGTCATGCTAGACCTCTCGCACCTGCACGGTAATTGTCCCAACGGACAGAGCTCGTCGCCCGTAACCTGGGCCGTGCCCGGGAAGCACACGCGGCAAAAGCCTTCGTGAAATCTTCAACTGGTGTGATAATTCTGGACGCATGCGCCTCCTCTGCAGCCTGATATCCGCCGCGCTTGCGCTCAGTCTCGCCTCGCCCGCCCTTGCGCAAAGCTCTGCGCCGGTCGAGCTGCGCATCCTCGCGATCAACGATTTTCACGGCAATCTGCGGCCGCCGCCGGGCGGCATCCGGATCGGCGATCCCGAGGACCAAGCCAAGAAGGTGACCGTCGCGGCCGGCGGCGCCGAATACATGGCGACGCTGGTGAAGCAGTTGCGCGAGGGTCACAAGAACACGATCTTCGTCGCGGCCGGCGACCTGATCGGGGCGAGCCCGTTCTTGTCGGCGATGTTTCACGACGAGCCGTCGGTCGAAGCCTTGTCGATGATGGGACTTGCCATCACCTCCGCCGGCAATCACGAATTCGACGAGGGCAAGGCCGAGCTGTTGCGCATGCAGAACGGCGGCTGCCACCCGGTCGACGGCTGCCAGGGACCGCATCCCTTCACCGGCGCCAAATTCCACTACCTCGCCGCCTCCACCATCGAGACTGCGACCGGCAAGAGCCTGCTGCCGCCCTACGAGATCAGGGAGTTCGACGGCGTCCCCATAGCCTTCATCGGACTGACGCTGAAGGGCACCGCCGGCATCGTCTCGCCCGCTGGCATCGCCGGGCTCGAATTCCGCGATGAGGCGGAGACGGTGAACGCGCTGGTCCCGCAATTGAAGGCGCGCGGGGTCGAAGCCATCGTGGTGCTGATCCACGAAGGCGGCGAGCCGACCGGGGATTACAACGAGTGTCCCGGCATCTCCGGGCCGATCGTCGACATCGTGAAGAAGTTCGACCGCGCGGTCGACGTCGTCGTCAGCGGCCACACGCATCGGGCCTATGTCTGCAACGTCGACGGCAGGCTGGTGACGAGCGGCGACAAATACGGCACGCTGGTCACCGCTGTTGACCTCAAGCTCGATCCGGCGAGCCGCGACATCATCAGCGCGAAGGCCGAGAACGTCATCGTCGCGAACGCCTCGCTGGCGAAGGATCCCGAGCAGACCGCGCTGATCGAGGCCTATGACAGGCTCGCCGCGCCGATCGCGGGTCGCCCCGCAGGCACGATCACGCAGACGCTGTCGCGCGTCCCGAACCAAGCCGGCGAAAGCGCGCTCGGCGACATCATCGCCGACGCGCAACTTGCCGCAACAAAGGAGGCCAAGAACGGCGGTGCCGTCATTGCGCTCACCAATCCCGGCGGCATCCGCACCGACATCACGTTCAAGGATGATGGCAAGGTCACATTCGGCGACGTCTTTGCGAGCCAGCCGTTCCGCAACCTACTGGTGACGCAGGCGCTCACGGGCGCGCAGCTCAAGGACATGCTGGAACAGCAATGGCTCGATCCGAAGCGGCCGCGGATCCTCCAGGTGTCCAGGGGTTTTGGCTACGCCTGGGACGCCTCAAAGCCGTTCGGCGAGCGTGTGCTGGCCGATCGCATGACGCTCGACGGCAAGCCCATCGACCCCGCGGCGAGCTACCGGGTCACGGTCAATGACTACCTCGCGAGCGGCGGCGACGGATTTACCGTCGCCAAAGAGGGTACCGCGCGCCAGGTCAGCATCTATGACGCCGATGCACTGTTTGCGTATTTCAAGGCTGCAAGCCCGGTTTCCCCGCTCGCGTCAATGCGCATCATGCGGTTGAATTGATCTCGATCAAAATCGAACCGGCTAGCCACCCTTTCCCATCGTCCGGCAAAATCCTACATTGCGTTTTGGCGCCGGATGGGCCAAGCGACGTCAATGTGGGATCCTCTGTGAGCACGAGCTGATGAGCACGCTTCTTCTGAGCCACAAGGCTTGCCTCGACCATGTCACGCCGCCGGGCCATCCCGAGCGCCCGGATCGCCTGCGCGCGGTGGAGGAAGCCCTGTCGCATGAGCGCTTCCAGTTCCTGGTGCGGGACCAGGCGCCCGAGGGCAATCTCGACCTCGTCACGCTCTGCCACAACGAGCATTACGTCACCGAGCTGCGCCACATCGCGCCGGCCAGTGGCCAAGTCTATATCGACGGCGACACCTCGATGTCGCCGGGCACCTGGGAAGCGGTGATGCGCGGCGTCGGCGGTGCGGTGGCGGCGACCGAGGCGGTGATGGCGGGCGAGCACCGCAACGCCTTCGTCGCGGTGCGACCGCCCGGGCACCACGCCGAGATCGCAAAGCCGATGGGTTTTTGCTTCTTCGACAATGTCGCGATCGCCGCGCGCCACGCGCAGCGCAAATACGGCATCAAGCGCGCCGCCATCGTCGATTTCGACGTGCACCACGGCAACGGCACGCAGGACATCTTCTGGTCGGATCCGACGGTGATGTACTGCTCGACCCATCAGATGCCGCTGTTTCCGGGCACCGGCGCGCGCAGCGAACGCGGCGATCACGACACCATCGTCAACGCGCCGCTCGCCTCCGAAGACGGCGGGGTGGAATTCCGCGCCGCGTTCGAGAACCTGATCCTGCCGCAGCTCACGAAGTTCAGCCCGGAGCTGCTCATCATCTCTGCGGGCTTCGATGCGCATTACCGCGATCCCCTCGCCTCGCTGAACTTGCGCGGCGAGGACTATGCCTGGGTGACGCGGAAACTGATGGACCTCGCGGACAAGTCCGCAGGCGGGCGAATTGTTTCGGTGCTCGAGGGCGGCTATGATCTGCAAGGGCTGAAAGAATCTGTTACGGCCCATGTCGGTGCCTTGATGGGTGCCTAACGCCTCTCGCCACATTGCGCCCGCAAAATCTTGCTTCCTGTGGTGCACGAAGCGGGCGGGCAATCGGAAACGGAAATGGCCGAAAACACCCAAATCGACGTAACCAGGCTTTCGTTCGAACGCGCGATCGAGGAGTTGGAGACGATCGTCAAGCGGCTCGAAGACGGCAAGGTGCCGCTGGAAGAGTCGGTTGCGATCTATGAGCGCGGCGAAGCCCTCAAGCGCCGTTGCGAGGAACTGCTGCGCCAGGCCGAGGCGCGCGTCGACAAGATCACCACGGATGCCAGCGGCCAAGCCGCGGGCACTGTGCCACTCGACGTGCAGTAGGCCCCCAAAAGGCCCCTAAGGCTCTCCTCAGCGCCTCTAAGCCATTCAGACTATTGCGGGAATGCGCCCGAACGCCGCCGCCCCGGGTTGCAAATAGCTCTTGGCCTGTCCGAAGGCCTGCTATAGTCCCGGAGACGGGAGACGAAATGGGTACGGTCCGGGCTCCGGGCCTGGGCGGAACGTCAGCGGTTTGCGTCGAAAAGCGCGTCAATGAGGGAGAAAGGCCCCATTCCGGCTCATGTGAGCCGTGAGGCTGGGTCGCGGGGATTACGGTTTTCCAGTGCGCGTTCAGAACCGCCATATCATCTATGTGCAGGGCTACGATCCGCGCGGATTGGCGCAGTATTACCGCATGTTCCGGACCGAGCTGCGCAAGTTCGGCCGGCTCTACCATCTCGCCGCCAGCATGGGCCGCCCGCAAAACGTGAGCGATGGCGAGATCGCGTCCTGGAGCATCGAGACCAAGGCGGACGACTGGCAGACCCGCACGACCTACGACTTCCTGCGGTTTGAGGATTACATCCAGCGCGACCTGGCGCAGCCGATCTGGGACACGGTTTACCACGCCGTTCTCATTTACTGGACGATGATGTTCAACGGCACCATCGCCCGCTTCGGCAAGGCTAACTGGCGGTTCGCGACCTTCGTTACCTATCCGCATCTGGTGCTGCTTGCGCACGCGCTTTGGGTGGGTGCCTTTGCGTGGGTGTTCCAGAGAGGACTGGACGCAGTCGGCATCCCTACTCTCTTCAGCGTGGTTGCAGCAGTCGCGCTGTTCGTCGCCGTGTTCGGCATGGCGCTCCGATACACGGAGGAGAAGACCTACGCGCTCTATCTCCTTCGCGACCACATCTGGACTTGGGAATTCGCGCATCGCCGCGAACCGCTGTGGGACGAGCGTATCGACCGTTTCGCCGCGCACCTCTGCAAGGTCGTTGCCTCGAGCAACGCAGAGGAGATCGTGCTGGTCGGTCATTCCTCGGGCTCGTTCCTCGCGACGGAGATCCTGGCGCGCGCGCTCAAGCTCGATCCTGACCTTGGCCGCCGCGGACGGCGCGTCGTGTTGCTGACGCTCGGCGCCAATACGCCGGTCGCCGGCTATCATGCGGCCGCGCAACATCTGCGGGATCACATGCGCGATCTCGCAATCGAGCCGTCGATCGACTGGATCGACTGCCAGGCGCGCAAGGACGTGATGAACTTCTTCCATTTCGATCCGATCGAGGGCCACGGCATCGACGTCGGAGACAAGAAGCGCAATCCGACCATCGTGCCGGTGCGCTTCCGCGAGATTATCTCGCCGGAGCACTACAATCTGTTCCGCTGGCAATTCTTCCGGGTCCACTTCCAGTTCGTGATGGCCAACGAACGGCCCCATGCCTACGACTTCTTCATGATCGTGTGCGGGCCGGTTCCCTTGCGGGAACGGGTGGCGGCGCCCGATGCGGCGCTCGCGGTCGCGACCGGCGACGCGGCCGCAAGGGAATTCGGCTGGCGAAGCCTAGAAAATGCCGCACCGCGCGACCAGATAGCTGCCCAGGAACTGACCGACCAGGAACTATCTGCCCGGAGCCGTGGTTAACCACCTTGGCCTGCCGGGTGCGACTGCATACCCCCAAACGGGCCTGCGGGTTGGCTTTGGCGCCTGCTTTGGTGTAAAGCTGCCCGACTGTGGCTTTTTGTGAGCTTTTCGTCAGCAGTGTGTTGCTGGCGCCAAATGCTTCAAATCGCTAATGAAATTGGCTGGGACGGGTGCAGCCGAGCAGGGTGACAGAGATCACTGAGACTGAACCGGAGCGCTACTAGGCTCACTTAGCTTTGAAGGCCGGATTTGTCCCGTGCAAGTGGACGCCGACGGGCTCCGACACTCTAAGGGCTCGCGCTGCGCCGATATTGTGCAAACCCATCTCGCACCGGGATGACCTCCCGGGGCTGAAAAATTGGAAATCGCTGTGAACGAATATAGCAAAACGCCGCTTCTCGACACGATCCGGACTCCGGATGACCTGCGCAAGTTGAAGATCGAACAGGTCCGCCAGGTTGCCGACGAGCTGCGGCAGGAGACCATCGACGCCGTTTCCGTGACCGGCGGCCATTTCGGCGCGGGCCTCGGCGTGGTCGAGCTCACCACCGCGATCCATTACATCTTCGACACGCCGCGTGACCGGCTGATCTGGGACGTCGGCCACCAGGCCTATCCGCACAAGATCCTCACCGGACGGCGCGACCGCATCCGCACCCTGCGCACCGGCGGCGGCCTCTCCGGCTTCACCAAGCGCAGCGAGAGCGACTACGATCCGTTCGGCGCCGCGCACTCCTCGACCTCGATCTCGGCGGGCCTCGGCATGGCCGTGGCGCGCGACCTCTCGGGCGGCAAGAACAACGTGATCGCCGTGATCGGCGACGGCGCAATGAGCGCCGGCATGGCCTATGAGGCCATGAACAACGCCGGTGCGATGAACTCGCGCCTGATCGTCATCCTCAACGACAACGACATGTCGATTGCGCCTCCGGTCGGCGCGATGAGCGCGTATCTGTCGCGGCTCTATTCGGGCAAGACCTATCGCACGCTGCGCGATGCGGCCAAGCAGATCAACAAGCGCCTGCCCAAGATCATCGCCAACCGCGCCAACCGCGTCGAGGAATACTCGCGCGGCTTCATGATGGACGGCGGCACGCTGTTCGAGGAGCTCGGCTTTTATTACGTCGGCCCGATCGACGGCCATAACCTCGACCACCTGCTGCCCGTGCTGAAGAACGTCCGCGACATGGAGACCGGCCCGATCCTGGTCCACGTCGTGACCCAGAAGGGCAAGGGCTACGGTCCCGCGGAAGCCTCCGCCGACAAGTATCACGCCGTCGTCAAGTTCGACGTCGCGACCGGTACCCAGGCCAAGGCCAAGCCGAACGCGCCGGCCTACCAGAACGTGTTCGGCCAGAGCCTCGTCAAGGAAGCCCAGAAGGACGAGAGGATCGTCGCCATCACCGCGGCGATGCCGTCCGGCACCGGCGTCGACATCTTCAACAAGGCGTTCCCGGACCGCACCTTCGACGTCGGCATCGCCGAGCAGCATGCGGTGACCTTCGCAGCCGGCCTTGCCAGCGAAGGCTACAAGCCGTTCTGCGCGATCTACTCGACCTTCCTGCAGCGCGGCTACGACCAGATCGTGCATGACGTCGCGATCCAGAACCTGCCCGTGCGCTTTGCCATCGACCGCGCCGGCCTCGTCGGCGCCGACGGCGCGACGCATGCCGGCTCGTTCGACAACGCCTATCTCGGCTGTCTGCCCAACATGGTGATCATGGCGGCAAGCGACGAAGCCGAACTCGTGCACATGGTGGCGACTCAGGTTGCGATCAACGACCGCCCGAGCTCGCTGCGCTATCCGCGCGGCGAAGGCCGCGGCATCGACATGCCCGACGTCGGCATTCCCCTCGAAATCGGCAAGGGCCGCGTCGTCCGCCAGGGCAACAAGATTGCGCTGCTCTCCTTCGGCACCCGTCTGGCCGAATGCGAGAAGGCCGCCGACGAGCTCGCCGCGCATGGTCTGTCGACCACGATCGCGGATGCGCGCTTCATGAAGCCGCTGGATACCGAGCTGGTGCTCAAGCTCGCCCGCGACCACGAGATCCTGATCACGATCGAGGAAGGCTCGGTCGGCGGTTTCGGCTCGCATGTCGCCCAGTTCCTGACCGACCAGGGCGTGCTCGACAGCGGCGCGGTCCGCTTCCGCTCCATGGTGCTGCCCGACGTGTTCCAGGATCACGACACGCCGAACGCGATGTATGGCCGCGCCGGTCTCGACGCCAAGGGCATCGTCGCCAAGGTGTTCGAAGCGCTCGGCAAGGACGTCAAGGCCGAGACCGTCAAGCTCGCCTGATTGTCGGCTGGGCGCTGAACGCACCTCTCCCACAGGGAGAGGTGTTGCACCGCGATTCGGTTTCAGCAGGTTGCTTCATGAAAATCTATCTGGCAGGTCCCGATGTGTTCCTGCCGGACGCGGTGGGGATCGGCGAGCGCAAGCGCGCGATCTGTGCTGCGCACGGGCTCACCGGCCTCTATCCCCTCGACAATGTGATCGATCTCGCGGCGAACGACGCCTCGCGGCAGATCTTTGCCGGCAACGAGGCCATGATGGACGCGGCCGACGCCATCATCGCCAATCTCACGCCATTTCGCGGACCCGGCGCCGACGCCGGCACCGCCTATGAGCTCGGCTACATGGCCGGCCGCGGCAAGCTGTGCCTTGCCTATTGCAACGATCCCGCAATCTATGCCGACCGCGTGCGACGCTTCGGCGACGTCGCCAGCAACGATGGACGCCTGGTCGATGCGCACGGCCTGACGGTCGAGGATTTTGGCCTCACCGACAATCTCATGATGATCCATGCGCTGGAGCTGCATGGCTGTCCGCTGGTGATGCCGACTGAGACGCCCGCCGATATCTGGCGCGATCTTGCCGCGTTCGAGACCTGCGTCCGGATGGCGGCCGCGCGATAGGCGCGTATATAAAGTGCTGGAGCGGGACGAATTCCTCGCGCTCCAGTTTTTTGTTTGAGCATGATCTATTCGGAAAACCGCTGCACACTTTTCCGGATCATGCTCTAGGATCGTTTCCGGAGCGATGCATGTCCCCTGCCCGCAAGCGCGCGGATGTTTTGCTGGTCGAGCGCGGCCTGTTCGAGAGCCGGGCGCGGGCGCGCGCGGCGATCGAGGCCGGCCTCGTCATGGCCGATGACAAACCGGTCGTAAAACCCTCTGAGACGATTGCGGAAGACGCTGTGCTGCAGGCCGAGCCGGCGCATCCCTACGTCTCGCGCGGCGGCGTCAAGCTCGCAGGTGCGCTCGAGCGCTATCCGATCGAGATCGAGGACCATGTCTGCCTCGACGTCGGCGCCTCCACCGGCGGATTCACCGAGGTTCTCCTGGCAAACGGCGCGAGCCTCGTCTTCGCCATCGACGTCGGCACCGGTCAATTGCATCCTTCGCTGCAGGGGCATCCGAAGATCGTTTCGATGGAAGAGACCGACATCCGCGCTTTCGAAGGCAAGCGCCTGCCGGCCCGGCCCGATGTCGTCGTCATCGACGTCAGCTTCATCTCGCTGAAGACGGTGCTGCCGGTGGCGCTGTCGCTGGCGGCGGCACCGATGAGCCTGCTGGCGCTGATCAAGCCGCAATTCGAGGCCGAGCGAAAGCACAACAAGCGCGGCATCATCCGCGACGCCGCCGTGCATCAGGCGATCTGCGACGACATCGCGGCGTTCGCCGCCTCGCTCGGCTGCACCGACATCGCGGTGTTCCCCTCATCGATCGCCGGCGGCGACGGCAATATCGAATTCTTCCTGGGCGCGCGACGTGGTTGAGAAGCTTACGATCGATCACGTCGGCCATCGCGGCGACGGCGTTTCGCTGGACGCGCGCGAGGCGATCTACGTGCCGTATACGCTTGGCGGCGAGACGGTGGAGGTCGACCATGTCGCGGGGCATCATCCCGACCGGCGCAAGCTGATTACGGTTGACGTCGCGAGCCCCGAGCGCATCACGCCGTTCTGTCCGCATTTCGGTGTCTGCGGCGGCTGCGCGATCCAGCACTGGCGAGAGGAGTTCTATCGAGCCTGGAAGCGCAACATCGTCGTGGAGACGCTGGCGCAGGCGGGCCTTGCCTGCGAGGTCGCGCCGCTGGTGGATGCGCATGGCGCGGGCCGGCGACGGATCACGCTGCACGGCAGGTTCGGCACGCATGAGATCCTCAAGGTCGGCTTCGCGGCCGCAAGCTCGCACGACGTCATCCCGATCCATCGCTGCCCGATTCTCGATCCCGCGCTCGACGGCGCGCTCGATGCCGCCTGGGCGATCGCGGAACCATTGACTCAAAAAATGGCGGTGACGAAACCGCTCGACATCCAGGTCACCGCGACCGCAAACGGTCTCGACATCGACGTGCGCGGCTCCGGTCCGCTGCCGGCCGCGCTGGTCGGCGCGCTGTCGCGCGTCGCCGAGCAGCATCGCCTGGCGCGACTGACGCGGCATGGCGAACTGGTGCTGCAACGGCTGCCGCCATCAGTCAAAATGGGCCGCGCCGAGGTGACGCTGCCGCCGGGCTCGTTCCTGCAAGCCACGGTCGCCGGCGAGGACACGCTCGCCGCGCTCGTTATCGAGCGTATCGGCAAGGCGAAGGAGATCGCCGATCTCTTTTGCGGCGTCGGCCCCTTTGCGTTGCGGCTTGCGGAGAAGGCACGCATCGCGGCCTATGACAGCGACGCCGGCGCGATCGCCGCGCTTCAGAAGGCCGCACGCTCGCCGGGGCTGAAACCGATCAAAGCCGAAGCCCGAGACCTGTTCCGCCGCCCGCTGGTGCCGCAGGAGCTGCGCGATTTCGATGCCGTCGTGTTCGACCCGCCGCGCCAGGGCGCGCAGGCGCAGGCACTGAAGCTCGCCGCCGCCAAGGTGCCGGTCGTCATCGCCGTGTCCTGCAACGTCGCAACCTTCGCCCGCGATGCACGGCTCCTGATCGATGGCGGCTACAAGCTCGACACGGTAGTACCGCTCGATCAGTTCCGGCACACGCCGCATGTGGAGCTGGTAGCGCGGTTTACGCGCTAAGATCAAGGCGCGGGCCGCCGCGCGACGTAGCCGATGCGCAAGCCCGGCTCGAACCCGCAGGCTTCGTAGAACCGGTGAACCCGCGGATCGCTACGGCCGCTCTGCATCAGCACGTGGTGACAATCCCTGCGCCAGGCCTCCGCCAGTGCGGCCGCGACGACCGCACGGCCATGGCCGCGGCCCTGAAACTCGGGATGGGTGACGACGTTTTCGAGAAAGCCGTGCTGTCGTCCACTGCGCAGCAGATTGGGCGCTGTTATGAGCATGCAGGTGGCGACGATTTTGTCGCCGGCTGTCGACACAAGCACCGCGATATCCTCGCGCGCCAGGGTCTGTTGCCAGATCGCCTCAATCCTCGCCTGCGGCTCGGCAGCGACGCTCACCTCCGATACCCGAAACAGATCGAGCAGCCCGGCAAGATCAGACAGTGCGGCAAGCCTGGCAGTCGGCATTCGGCGATCCCCTGTGCGTCCCCGCAGTTAAGCTGATTCCTGCCGGAACAAGCGACAGCGAAGTCGCGGAGCCGCCTGGATCTAGTGCCGCGGTGCGCCGGTGTTGTCGTCCGTGTCCAGCGACTGGGTCTGGAAGCGAACGAACAGCGCGACGATCTCCGCCGCATTGCCGAAGCAGAGGAACAGCGCACCGTCGCCGTGGGTACGGTTGTCGCTGGCGAACTGTCCGCTATTGCCCTGCATCATGTGGATGTCGTGAATGCCGCGTTCGGGGCGGAAGTGAAAATACTTGTCGGTCTGGCCGGGGTCCTCGAAATACTCGCCGAACGCGACCACCATGGCAATCTGGTCCGCCGTCGCGCGCTTGATGTTGGCGTCGAGCAAGTTCTTGAGCGAGACGCCACCGCCGGTCGCGGGAATCGGCCGCATCGCATCGACCGGGAAGATGTTATCTCTGACATAGTCGAGCCCGCCTGCCCCGGATGGCCCGGTCTCGAGCCGCCGAAAGCCGGGATCGCCGTTGAGATAGGGCTTCAGGTCGAGGGTTCCCGCCTTCGCGAACTCGGCGTCGAAATAGGCCAGCACCTCGCTGTCGTCGACCGACTGGACATTGACGGCGATCCGGTAGTCGCGGTCGCCGCCCTTGACATGAATCTCGTAATGCGGCGAGGACCCATCCGAGCTCTGGAAGCCCTCCACGACCAAGCCCACGAGAACGCCGTAGTGGCGGATTGCATTCGGGGGTCGTCTGCGATGAGCCATGGCAGCGCTCCTGTCGTGTCGGATGCGGATCGCGCGCAGTTTGCACGATCATCCTGCAACCAGGATGACAGCGACAGGAAATACCCCTTTGGTGGCTTCAATCGTGATTTAAACCACAGATTGAGTGATATTTTGCGGCACAGGTCGGTGGCCCGCCTTTTTGATCTGCCTTTTCAGTCCGCCTTGGTGGCGCCCATGCCGAAGGTCAGTTGGTTGCCATCGGGATCGAGGACGTCGAAATCGCGCATGCCATAGTAGTAAGTCTGCGGCTGGTTGGGAGGCTTGGCGCCGCGCGCGACGAGCTCGGCGTAGACGGCATCAACATCCCGCACGAACACGCATAGGCCGCCATTGCCCGGTAATCGCTTGCTGTTGGAGGATGCGATCAGGTGCAGATCGACCTCGTCCCGGCACAGGCACGCATAGTAGGTCGGCTCGCCATATTGGAACGTGACGTCGAAGCTGAGGACGTCGCGATAATACGCGACGCTGCCCGCGAAGTTCGAGACGACGAATACGGTCGCGGCACCGACCATCATCGGACGTTCGTCGGTCATGGCGGAACTCCCAGCGCGGCAACTGCTCACCGCCGGCGAATGTAACAGCTCTCATCGCACGCGCACATCTCGAGGGCGCAACCGCACCTGCTTTTGCTGCCGCGCACAACAGCAAGTCCGTGCGTGAGGTGGCAAGCGCCTTGACAGACGAAACGCTTCGCGCGCACATTCTTACACTAAGTAAGAATGACGACAGGGATGGAAATGTCGGAGCAGCCGAGAAGTCGGCGGCAGACGCGTGCGGCCATTCTGGGGCATCTGCTCCAGTCGGGCGGCATGTTTCGGCCGCCTCTGGCGAAGGCCGTGCGGCTGTCCGAGGCCAGCCTGTCGCGCATCCTGTTCGACCTGAAGGCGGAAGGCCTGATCGAGGAAGTGAGGCGGCCGGTGCCGTACGTCGGCGGCCCCTCAGCGCTGGTGTCTCTCGATGGCTCCGTAGCCGTGGCAGCCTTCGAGCTCACCGCTCAGCGGCTGAGCGTCGGCGTCGGCGGACTTTCGGGTGAGTTGCATTTTGTCGAACGCCTGCCGCTGCCGAAGAGGCCGACCGTCGCATCCGTTGGCCGGGGGTTTCGCGATGCGCTGGAATTGCTGCAGGACTGGACACGGCGGCGCCGCATCCGGCTCTCGCAGATCGGCGTTTCCGTCCCCGGCCTCGGGCGGCTGAGCGAGCTCGGCAACCCCATCATTCCCTGTGATACCGGGCTCGTGCGCGGCATGATCAGCGAGACGTTCGCGGACGTGCCGGTCGAGATCACCAACTCGGTGGTCGCGCATACAACGTTTCATCGCTCCCGCACCGAAGACTATCCGTTTGCGGGCGCGCATCTGTTCGTCTTCGTCGGCCAGGGCGTTGCCGGCACATGGGTGGACGGTCCGGTCGAGGCCGATGCCCTGCAGCCGGTCGAGCTCGGCCACATGGTGTTCGGCGACGGCGGACCGCGTTGCCGCTGCGGCCATCATGGCTGCGTCGAAGCCTATACGTCGCTTCCGGCGCTAGCCGATCTTATCGGCGTGCCCGAAGCGGAACTGCAGGACGGCGCCGGATGGGTGAACGCCATCCCGATCCCGTCGCGCGTGCGCCAGGAGTTGCGGCGCCGGCTGTTCCGGCTTGGCCTTGCGATCGGCAATACGCTGAACGTGAAGCCTTGTCCCGGCGTGGCCGTCAGCGGCTGGCCGTCCCTGCTCGCCGAGGAGGATCGCAAGGCCGTGGTCGACGGCATCGATACGTCTCTGCTGGGCGGACGCAAACACGCCCAGGTGTCGGTCGCCTTCGTGCCACCGTCGACCGGCAATGATCCGAATGCGGCGCTCGCCTTCGCCGCCTGGTGCCTGGCGTGCCGCGGCGGTATGCCGGCCGCGTCCGTGGAGGCTGCCTGAGATGACCTGAACCACGCGACTTGCTCGCGCAAAAACGAAGTTCACACCCGGGAGGAACTTGCCATGCCGATCACAACAACAAGGCGTCGTCTGCTCGCTGGAGCTGCTGCCACGCTCGCGCTGCCGGCATTCGTCCGCGCGCAAGGCGCCAAGCCGCGCCTGACAGCCATTTCGCAATGGTCCGCAGGCAGCGATGGCGCGGCCATCACCGCGCTCGGCAAGAAATTCGAGGAGAAGGGCGGGATCTGGCAGCACTCGCCCGTCCCCGGGTTCACCACCGAGATGATGAACAAGCTACGTGCTCAGATCATCGCCGGCGATCCGCCGGCCTGCTCGCAGCTCAAGGGCCCCGAGATCGCGGCCTGGTCGAAGATCGCCCCGACCGTCAATCTCGATGCCGTTGTCGCTGCCGCTGGCTACGAAAAGGTCGTCGCTCCGGACCTCGCGAAATTGCACAAGCCGGGCGGCAAGTGGATCGCGCTGCCGTTGCAGATCTACAGCACCAACATGCTGTTCCTCTCCAAGCGCGCGATGGACAAGGCCAAGGCCGACAAGGTCCCCGTCACCTGGGCCGACTTCAACGACCTAGCCGAAAAGATGAAATCAGGCGGCGTTACATATCCGATCGCCAACGGCGGTACCCGCCCCGATGACGGACAGAAATTCGAGGCCTCTCTCGCCGGCATCAGCCCCGCTGTCTATCGCGCAGCCATCATGAATCTCGACAAGAAGGCCCTGGAGGGCCCCGAGATCAAGGCAGCCTTCGCACAGGTGCGCAAGATCTCCGACTGGATGGACCCCAATGTCGGCGCCCAACCCTTTGCCACCAATTTGAAGCGCTTCGTCGAAGGCGACATGGGCATGATGATCCAGGGCGGGTGGGCGCAGGGCGTGTTGCGTAACGCCGGCTTCAAGCTCGACGACTTCATGATCACCCCGGGCCCCAGCGACAACAGCAAGCCAGTCTTCCTGTTGAACGCCGACGCCTTCATCTTCTGGGAGCGCAAGGAACCCGATCTGCAGGCCGGTCAGGCGCTCATGGCCCAGCTCGTCATGGATCCGGCGATCCAGACCATGTACTCGCAGATCACGGGATCGATCCCCGTTCGCACCGATGTCGACCTCACCGGTGAAGGTTGGTCGGACGGTCAACGGCGCACCGCAGCCGCGCTCAAGGACGCTGTCGCCAACAACCAGGCCGTGCTGAGCCTTGCGCACAACATGGCACAGGAAAACGGCCTGACCGCGGCGATGATCGACGTGCTCACCGAATACGTGAAGAACAAGACGATCAAGCCGGAGCAGGCGGCCACCCGCCTCGCCGAGGCCGTCGAGGGGGCGCGGTGACCGACACCGTCGCCACGGCACCGCGAACAGGGCGGTCGGCAACACCCAGCGTGGTGGGCCGGCTGCCCGAATATCTGACGATCTGGGTGCCGCTGCTGTTGTCGGCCGCGCATCTCATTTCGTTTTCGCTGTGGACGATCTGGATTTCGTTCACACCGTCGACACTTGTCCCGGTCTCGGGCTGGGTGGGTTTGCGCCACTACAATGCGGTCCTGGCGTCGCGGAACTGGAACATCGCCTTCGACAATCTGCTGCTGTTCGGTAGCGCTTTCGTGCTGCTGAGCCTGGTGACCGGCCTCATGCTTGCGATCCTGCTCGACCAGCGCATTCGCGGCGAGAACACGCTGCGGTCCATCTTCCTCTATCCGCTGGCGGTGTCGTTCGTCGTCACCGGCACGGTCTGGAGCTGGCTGCTCAATCCGGGCCTCGGAATCCAGAAGCTGGTCCAGGATTTCGGCTGGACCTCCTTCCGGTTCGACTGGCTGGTCGATCGCGACATGGCGATCTGGACGATCGTCATCGCCGCGATCTGGCAATCCTCGGGTTTTGCCATGGCACTCTTCCTCGCCGGCCTCCGCTCCGTCGATAGCGACCTCGTCAAGGCCGCGCAGATTGACGGCGCAGGACCAATCCGAATGTACCGGCGCGTCATCCTGCCGACGCTGTGGCCGATCACCATCACCGTCATCGTCATCCAGCTGCAGTTCGCGATCTCGACCTTCGACCTCGTCCGCGCGCTGACCAATGGCGGGCCTGGGATCGCGACCCAGTTGCCGGCTCTCGTCGTCTACGACCTGATGTTCCAGCGCGGCCTGCTCGGTCGCGGCGCGGCGGCGGCCGTGCTGATGCTGCTGATTCTTCTCGCAGTGCTGCTGCCATATGCAGCGTGGCGACATCTCCAGCGACGGCGGGCCAACCATGCGTGACCGGACCTTCACGCCGAGCCGCATGCTCATCTATCTCTTCGTCGTGCTGGTCGCGGTCGCCTGGCTCGTGCCACTGATCGTCGTCATCCTGAACTCGTTGCGCAGCAACGAGGAGATCGCACAGACCTCGATGATCGGCTGGCCGCTGCGGTGGGCCTTCGGCAACTACCTCACGGCCTGGTCCGACTTCTGCGTTGCGCAGACCTGCGCCGGCATCCGTCCCTACATGCTGAACTCGGCGCTCGTGACCATTCCCGCAACGATCTTTTCCACCCTGCTCGGTGCGGTTGCCGGTTACGCGGTTTCGCTCTGGCGCTTTCGCGGCGACCAGTGGATCTACGGCATCGTCACGCTCGGCATTTTCCTTCCGCAGCAGATGCGTTTGCTGCCCTGGACGATCGTGCTGCGTGACACGGGTCTGATGAACACGCTGACCGGCCTGGTGGTGATCCACACCATCCAGGGGCTCTCCTTTACCGTGTTGTTCTGCCGAAACTACTACGTGTCGATCCCACAGGAGCTGATCAGGGCAGCGCGCATCGATGGCGCCGGGTTCTTCCGTATTTTCTGGCGCATCATCCTGCCGCTCTCGCCGCCCATCCTGGTCGTCACCGTGATCTGGCAGTTCACCCATATCTGGAACGAGTTCCTCTATGGCGTGACATTCACGACCGGCCAGCAGCAGCCGGTCACTGCCGCGCTGATCGCGCTCTCGGCCGCGGTTGCCGACATCCCGCAGCATGGCGTGCAAAGCGCCGCGGTGATGATCGCGGCCCTGCCGACGCTGCTGATCTATCTGATCGGCGGAAAATACTTCGTACGCGGGCTTACCGCCGGCGCCGTGAAATGAAGGGGAAGTCATGGCAGCGTTGAGCATTCGTACTCTGTCGAAGCGTTACGCCAATCTGGAGGTGCTGAAGGGGATCAACCTCGAGATCGAGAGCGGCGAGTTTACCGTGCTGGTCGGACCGTCCGGTTGCGGCAAGTCCACCCTGCTCAACATCGTCGCCGGGCTCGATCGTCCGAGCTCCGGGACCATCGAGATCGGCGGACGCGTCGTCAACGACGTCGAGCCGAAGGACCGCGACATCGCCATGGTGTTCCAGTCCTACGCACTCTATCCGTCGATGACCGTGCGCCAGAACATCACCTTCGGAATGGAATGCCGTCATGTGCCGAGGGCGGAACAGGACGCGGCGCTGGCGAATGTGGCGCGCCTGCTCCAGATCGAGCCGCTGCTCGGCCGCAAGCCGTCGCAGCTCTCCGGCGGCCAGCGACAGCGCGTGGCGATGGGGCGTGCGCTGGTGCGCGATCCCCTGCTCTTTCTGTTCGACGAGCCGCTCTCAAATCTCGACGCAAAACTGCGGGTCGAGATGCGGATGGAAATCAAGCGGTTGCACCAGCGCATCGGCGCCACCATCGTCTACGTCACGCACGACCAGATCGAGGCAATGACCATGGCGACGCGGATCGCCGTGATGCATCAGGGCGCCGTGCAGCAGTTCGCCGACCCTGATACGGTGTACCGCTATCCGGCCAATCTGTTCGTCGCGCGGTTCATGGGCTCGCCGCCGATGAACACGATGCCAGCGCGGCTGATGGCGGACGGCGGCGCAGCGGCGGTGGTCATCGGCGCGGGACGGCCGGATGAAGTGCGGCTGCCCCTCAACGGCTACGATGCTGCGGCGTCCTATGTCGACCGCGACGTGGTGCTGGGTATCCGGCCGGAATGCATTGCCGAGGGCGGCCGGATGTTTTCATCCGCGTCGGGCGCGCCGATCGTCGTCGATGCGCCGGTGGAGATGGTCGAGCCCACGGGGGCCGAGACCATCGTGCTCTTGCGGCTCGGCGGCGAGACCGCACAGGCGCGCATCTCGCCCGACGTACGACCGGTGCCGGGGGAGCGCGCGTCCTTTGCGCTCGACACGCGCCGCATTTGCCTGTTCGACCCGGAGACGGAGCGCCTGATCGCATGACTGAATCGAGCTATTCCGGCCTTGCCGGTCGTGTCGTCCTGATCACCGGCGGCGCCAGCGGCATCGGCGCGGCCTTCGTGCGAGCGTTTGCCGCGCAGAAGGCACGCGTCGCCTTCCTCGACATCGACGCTGATGCCGGCGAGGCGCTGGTGCGCGAGGTGACCGATACGTCCGGCTCTGCGCCGCTGTTCGTGCCGTGCGACCTGCTCGACATCGAGGCGTTGCGTGCGGCGATAGATCGCGTTCATGGGGGGCTTGGGGACGCCGCCGTACTCGTCAACAACGCCGCCAACGACCAGCGGCAGGTGCTGGCCGAGGTCACGCCCGAACAATTCGACTGGACGATCGGCGTAAATCTCAAGCACGTCTTCTTCGCGGCGCAAGCGGTGGTGCCGCAGATGCGCTCGCGCGGCGGCGGCTCGATCATCAACATGTCGTCGATCGCATGGATGCGCGGCGCCCCCGCGCTGCCGGCCTATGCCGCGGCGAAGGCTGCGATCGTCGGCTTCACCAATTCGCTGGCCCGGATCGTCGGACCCGACCGCATCCGCGTCAACGCGATCGCCCCTGGCATGGTCATCACCGAGCGCCAGCGACGGCTGTGGTATCCGGACGAGCGCCAAATCGCCGAGTTTCGTACCCGTCAGGCCGTCCCCGATGCGGTGACGCCCGAGGACATCGCACAGCTCGCGCTGTTCCTGGCGTCGGACGACAGCCAGCGCATCACGCGCCAGTGTATCCAGGTCGACGGCGGCCTGTGAAGGAGAGCATGGGCGTAGAGCTCCCTTGTTTCGCCCGCTCCGCGACGTAAGCTTGACGCTGATCACCATGCCGGCGGAAACGACGACTTGCCGCCGCTGCCGGTGCTCGCCAAGTAACGCCAACCAGGGATCCATCGATGAGCGCGGAAAAGACAACCGACATCGTCAGCTACGAACTCGTCGGCAACGTCGCGCGCATCACGCTGGCCCGGCCACCGGTCAACGCGCTGAGCCTGGAGGTGATCCGCAGCGTGGTCGCGGGCTTCCGCCGCGCCGCCGCCGATCCCGGCGCGCGGGTCGTCGTGCTCGCGAGCGCGCTCGCCAAACGGTTCTCGGCCGGGCTCGACCTCGACATCCTCATGGGCAAGTCCGGCGCGCATGTCCGCGAATTTTTGCAGGCGCTCTACATCGACCTGTTTGACGCTCAGTATCATCTCGGGAAGCCGTCGATCGCAGCGGTGGGCGGTGCTGCGCGCGGCGGCGGCATGACCATGGCGGTGTCCTGCGACGTGGTGCTTGCAAGCGACAGCGCGACCTTCGGCTATCCGGAGATCGAGGTCGGCGTCATCCCCTCGATCCACTATGCGCATCTGCCGCGCATCGTCGGGCGGCACCGCGCCTTCGAGCTCTTGTTCACCGGCCGCGCCTTCAGCGCAGCGGAAGCCTGCGAGATCGGCATTGTGAACCGCGTCGTTCCCGACGCCGAGCTGGAGGCCGAGGTGGTGGGGCTCGCGGCGCAATTCGCGGCGAAGTCGGAAACCGTGGTGCGGATGGGCCGCGCCGCCTTCATGCGCCAGATCGACCTCGACTACCGGCGCAGCATCGCCAGCGCGGTGGAGGATTTTTGCAACGTCGCGGCCACCGACGAGGCGCAGGAGGGATTGCGGGCGTTTGTCGAGAAGCGGCCGCCGAAATGGTGAGCGACTCTAATCTTGACGCGTTTTCTTGACGCGAACCGGTATCCACTTCGCTCGAAAACGCTCTACCTGCCCCAGCGGTCCTGCCAGATCTTCTCACCGATCAGGCAGTTCACGCGCGGCTCCTTGTCGGCGACGCGCACCACCGGACGGTCGGGCGTGCGGCCGGCGACTTCCAGCAGGAGTTTCGTGCGGATCGCTTCCTTGAACTTGTCGCGGTCCTTGATCGAGACCACGAAGGAGCCAGGACCGCCGATCACGCAGTCCTCGTAATAATAGTCGAGGTTGTCGATATCCATGGTCGAGTAGGACGGCTCCTTGACCATGATCGGCAGGCCGTTGATGACGATGCCCTTCTCCAACGCCGCATCGCGCGACACCGTGACCGGGCCGCCATTGTTGTTGGGTCCATCGCCGGAAATGTCGATGACGCGGCGCAGGCCCCGATAAGGATCCTCGTCGAACAGCGGCATCGCAAAGTTGATCGCACCGGAGATCGAGGTGCGCGAGGCGCGGCGGATCGGTGTCTTCATGATTTCGGCCGCGACCGCGTCCGCGGTCTCGGGGCCGTCGATCAGCCGCCAGGGGATGATGATCTTCTGGTCGGTCGAGGCCGCCCATTCGAAATAGGTCACGGCGATCCGGCCGTTCGGGCCCGCTTTCAGCGCCTGCAAGAACTCCTTCGACTGGATCGCCTGCGCATAGCCTTCGCGCTGGATCGCGAGCTCGTCCATGTCCATGGAGTAGGAGACGTCGACCGCGAGGATCAACTCGACGTCGACGGTCTGCGCGTCCTTCTCGGCCGCCTGTCGCTGTGGCTGGTATTTCGGCCCGGGTGCAGCAACGCCCGCGACGTCACTCCCGGCAAGCATGCCGGCCACCAGCACAGCCCCGATCGAGAACAACAAGCGCATCGCGCCCTCCCGTCGAATGTCGCGATGGTGACATGCAATCGCGCGTCCGCAAAGGGCGAAGATGAGTTCAGCTTCACATTCGAGTTAGCCCGCGCACAACGTCTGCGCAGTCGGAACAGCCGCGCGGCCGCAGCGCGGCGACAAAGCGTTGAAAGCGGGGCGCACGAGCCGGCCGCCCTATTGTGCGGCGCGATTTCCATGCTAGGCTTGCGACACAGATGGGGATGGAGTCCCCCGACAACCGCCCGGCGATGTACTCGATCGTATTGGGCTGATGACTCCTGCTTGAGGTGAGGCAATTTGGAGCCTCTGCCTTTGGCGGGAGCATGGACAGGCCCGCCGCTGGCGGGTTTTTTGTTGCCTGAATGCGCAGAAGGCTTCGAAAGGCAAGACTTCGAAAAGCAAGGCTTCGAAAGGCAAGACGTGACGACGACCGAGCCAAATCCATCCCGCGCCCGGATCCCGAGGGGGGTCTGGGTGCTCGGCTTCGTTTCGATGCTGATGGATATCTCCTCCGAGATGATCCACGCCCTACTCCCGGTCTATCTCGTCACCGTGCTCGGCACCTCCACGCTCACCGTCGGCTTCATCGAAGGCATTGCGGAGGCGACGGCTTCGATCACAAAAATCTTCTCGGGGGCACTGTCGGACTGGCTCGGGAAACGCAAGGTGCTGGCGGCCTTGGGCTATGGCCTGGCGGCGCTGACAAAACCGCTGTTTCCGCTCGCACCCAGCGCCGGCTGGCTGGTCGCGGCGCGCTTCATCGACCGTGTCGGCAAGGGTATCCGCGGCGCGCCGCGCGACGCGCTGATCGCCGACATCGCACCCGCGGGACTGCGCGGCGCAAGCTTCGGGCTGCGCCAGTCGCTCGATACGATCGGCGCCTTCGTCGGACCGCTGCTTGCCATCCTCCTGATGTGGTGGACCGCGGACAATTTCACGGCCGTGTTCTGGGTCGCGGTGCTGCCGGCGTTCCTGTCCTTTGCCCTGATCACGTTTGCGGTCAGCGAGCCCGAGCCCGAGGCCAGGCAGGAGGCGACGGGAAACCCGCTCAACACGCAAGCGATGCGGCAGCTCGGCGCGGTTTATTGGCGCATCGTGGCCGTCGGCACCGTCTTCACGCTGGCGCGCTTCAGCGAAGCCTTTCTCATCCTGCGGGCGCAGAGCATCGGGCTCAACGCGATGTGGGTGCCGGCCGTGCTGGTGCTGATGAACATCGTCTACGCCTTGTCGGCCTATCCGGCCGGCGTGCTCTCCGACCGGATCAACCGGACCGGGCTGCTCGCCCTGGGCCTCGTGTTCCTCGCGGGTGCTGATCTCGCGCTGGCGCTGTTACCGAGCCTTGCCGGCCTTGCGCTCGGGGTCGTGCTGTGGGGCCTGCATATGGGACTGACACAGGGCCTGTTCGCCGCACTCGTTGCCGACAGCGCGCCGCCGAGCTTGCGCGGCACCGCGTTCGGCTACTTCAATCTGCTCACGGGGATCACGATGCTCGCGGCGAGCATCATTGCCGGCGCACTGTGGGACAATTTTGGCCCGGCCGTCACCTTCCTCGCGGGCCTCGGCTTTGCACTGGCCTCGCTGGTCGGACTGCTTGCGATCGGCAACGGAATCACGCAAGCCGCCAACGCGGCGGAGAAGCCATGATGGGAGATCCCGAGACGTGTTGAGCGGATTGATCGCGATCGTTGTTGGCAGCGTGCTCGGCGGATGTGCGCGCTACTTCGTCTCCGGCGCGATCGCGCGCCGGATGGGCGAGACCTTTCCCTGGGGAACGCTGACCATCAACGTCACCGGGGCCTTCCTGATCGGCATCTTCGGCGCGCTCGCCACGCATCCCGGCTCGCTGTTCGCCTCGCCCAATCCATGGCTGTTCGCGGTGACCGGATTCCTCGGCTGCTACACCACCGTGTCCTCGTTCAGCCTGCAAACGCTGACATTGGCGCGCAGCGGCGAGCAGCTTCACGCGCTCGGCAACATCGCAGCCTCGGTCGGACTGTGCCTGACTGCGGTCAGTTGCGGCTTCCTGCTTGCCGACAGCTTTGGAGGCTAGCGCGCGATGACCGCCCTCTCCTCCAGCGACCGTTGGCGCAGCGCGGTGCTCTACACCTGGGTGGCGGCCGGCAGCATCGTCGGCGGGCTGGCGCGCTACCTCACCGGGCTCGCGCTCGACACCGGGCCCGGCTTCCCCTGGAACACGCTGTTCATCAACGCGTTCGGCTCGCTGATCATCGGCTTCTACGCCACGCTGACCGGCCCGGACGGGCGCGTGCTGGCGCGGCCCGAGCACCGGCAGTTCGTCATGACCGGCTTTTGCGGCGGCTACACCACCTTCTCGACCTTCAGCCTGGAAACCTTCCGCCTGTTTCACACCGGCATGAAGTATACTGCGCTCGCCTATATCGGCGCGTCGCTGATCTGTTGGCTGGTGTCGGTGTGGCTTGGCCACATGATGGCCGGACGGCTCAACCGCTTGAAGAGGAGCTGACCATGCAGATCCCCAATCAGGCCGTGTCGCTGCGCATCTTCATCGGCGAGAACGACCATGTCGAGGGCAAGCCGCTCTATGAAGCGATCGTGATCAAGGCGCGCGAGCGGCATCTTGCCGGCGCCACCGTGCTGCGCGGGCCCATGGGCTTCGGCAAGTCGAGCCGGCTGCACACCTCAAAAATCCTGCGGCTGTCGGAGGATCTTCCGCTGCTGATCGAGATCGTCGACAGCGAGGACAGCATCAACGCATTCCTGCCCATCCTGGACGGCATGATGTCGAGCGGGCTGATCACCTTGGAGAAGGTCCAGGTCCTGCAATATGGTGCGAAGGCCGCGGGCTGAGCGCCCGCTGGAACCCGCTTGTGTTTCAGGAGGCGGAATGAGCGAGACCGTCACCAAGCCTAAAACCAGGACGAAGACCAAGGTCGAGCGGCCAAAACTGCACAAGGTCATCCTGATCAACGATGACTACACGCCGCGCGATTTCGTCACCATGGTGCTGAAGGCCGAGTTCCGCATGACCCAAGACCAGGCTTACAAGGTGATGATCACAGCGCATAAGCTCGGCGCCTGCGTGGTTGCCGTCTTCACCAAGGACGTCGCCGAGACCAAGGCGACGCGCGCCAGCGACGCCGGCCGCGCCAAGGGGTATCCGCTTTTGTTTACCACCGAGCCGGAGGAATAGCGCCGCGGCGGCAATACAGGCGCGCCTGCGCGCAATTTTAGCGATCACCGCTACCTCTGGTTCAATCTCGTATGGCACGACCGTGCGATGACAATCGCACTGCGCAAGCAACTCGAGCTCCAGCCCACCCGCCACGAGACCTCGTTCGGCCCCTTCAAGCTGCTGCACGCCCTGCCGTGGCTGATCCTGGCCGCGGCCATGCGGGTGATCGCCTTCGGCGGCGGCGGGGTGGCGCTGCCGGCGATCATCATTGCCGACATCTCGGTGCTGCTGGCGTTCTTTGCGACCGCGCAGCGGTCGATCGAGGCCGCCGGCGGTCAGTCCTCACTCGGCGAACTGACCATGGGCGAGCAGTTCAAGCTTTCCTTTGCGATCTTCTGGCGGATTGCGCTTCTGATGATCGCTGTGACGGTCGCCACCACGTTGGCCGGCCAGACCACCTCCGCGCGGCACCTGATGTCCGGGCTCGACGGCATGGCCTTCGACCAGTTCACGCATCTCGGCCGGTTCTGGAGCGCGTGGATCGCGGCGTTGGTGCTGCTCATGATCGTCCGCGCCGAACGCAATGACGGCCGGATCGCGCTGTTCGCGGCCATCGCGGAGTTCGCCCGGCGCGGCCTCTGGCTCGGCGGCGCCGTGATCGTGCTCGGCCTGCTCAACATCGCGCTGGGTTTCGGACAGGAGTTCGTTCGCAGCGCGATCTGGAGCTTCTGGCAGACCTCCGCCGCAAGCCAGTTCACCAAGAACCTGATCTATTTCTGCTTCATCTTCTCCTTTGCGATGCTGCGGCTGTGGCTCACCCTGACGATTTTGACGCTCGGCCTGAGGCAGTCCTACGTCCGCGCCGACTAGCGCAATGCTGGAATAGCCACCCGACATTTTCGCGCTTTGCATTCGGCTGCGGGATCACCGAGAATGCAGCCAAGCCGGCATCAGCCGGGAGGCAAAAAAACGCGGGAAACGGCGGGATGGGCGCAACAGGGAATAGCCTCGCGAGGTGGGGCCGGCTGGCCTTCGCGATGGCCTTGGCTTTGGCAACACTGATGTCTCCGGCAGGCGGCGCGCAAGCCGCCGACAAGGTGCGCATCGGGCTGTTGAAGCTTTCATCGGCCGCGCCGCTGTATCTGGCGAAGGACCGCGGCTATTTCGAGCAGGAAGGCATCGACGTCGACTTCAAATTCTTCGACGCGGCGGTGCCGATCGCGGTGGCCGCGGTCTCCGGCGATATCGACATCGGCTTCACCGGCTTTACAGCCGCTTTCTACAATCTCGCCGGCAAGGGCGGGCTGAAGGTGATCGCGGGCACGGCGCGCGAGGCGCCGGGCTTCCAGAACACGGCCTATGTCGCCTCCAAGCGCGCCTATGAGGCCGGCCTGAAGACGCTGAAGGACCTGCCGGGACATTCCGTCGGCATCACGCAGGTCGGCTCGACCTTCCACTATTCGCTCGGCCTGATCGCCGACAAGCTGAAATTCGATATCGGCTCGGTCAAGATCGTGCCGTTGCAATCGCTGCCCAATGTCGCCGCCGCCATCAAGGGCGGCCAGCTCGATGCGGCACTGACCGCCACGACGACGATCAGCCCGGTGATCGCCTCCGGCGACGCCTTCGTGCTTGGCTTCGTCGGCGACGAGACGCCCTGGATGCTCGGCTGTGTCGTCGCCTCGATCGCGGGAATCGAGAAGAACCGCAAGCTGATCGAGAAGGTGCTGGCGGTCTACCGGCGCGGCGCCGAAGAGTATGCGCGCGTGCTGCTGAAGCGCGACGCGGACGGCAAGTTCGTCCGCAGCGACGAGGGCGATGCGATCCTCGCGATCGTCTCCAAATACACCGAGTAGAGGATCGACACGTTGCGGCTTGGCCTTGCCGTGGTCGATCCCGCGCTTGATAGCGCCGACATCGCGCGGCAGATCGCCTGGTTCAAGGCGCAGAAGATGGTCGATGCCGAGGTCGACGCGGAGAAGATCATCGACAAGTCATTCGTGCCGGACAGGCCGACCAATCCGAAATGAAAATCAAAACAATGCGGAGCCGCCCATGAGCGCGAGCGAAGTCACGGCCGGCACAAAGATCGTCCGGCGCAGCCCAAACCCGCAGCCGTCGCGCGTCACTGCCGACATCTGCGTGGTCGGCTCGGGCGCGGCCGGCATGTCGGCCGCGATCGAAGGTGCACGCGCGGGACGCAAAGTGGTACTGGTCGACAGCCTGCCCGCGCTCGGCGGCCAGGCCGTCAACTCCATCATCGCGACCTTCTGCGGCCTGTTCTCCAATGGCAGCGACGGCTACCAGTTCACCCACGGCATCGCCGACGACATCTTGCGCGATCTCGGTGCGCAGGAGAACGCGCTGTTCTATCGCCGCGGGCCGCACACCACAGTCGTCTATTACGACGAGGTCGCGCTCGGACGCTGGGTCGAGAAGGCGATGCTTGCCGCCGGCGTTACCGTCATCGTCGGCGCCGTCATGCGCAATGTCCGCGTTCAGGGCCGGCGCGTTACCGGCATCGATCTTTCCACACGCTATGGCGACGTCGAGGTCGAGGCCAACGGATTTGTCGATGCCTCCGGCGACGCCGCGCTGGTGTGGCAGGCGGGCTTCGCGTGCCGCGAGCCGGACGATGGTCCGATCTACGGCACGCAGATGCTGATCGTCGAGAACATCGACGAGACCAAGGTGCCGAGCCGCGAGGAACTGCCGGCGCGGATGCGCGAAAAGGCCGGCGACTATGGCCTGCTCCGCCGCGAGGGCCTGTCCTTCGTCATTCCCGGACGCGGCGTCGCCGCCATGAACATGACCCATGTCGAGACGCCGCTGGAGCCGCTCGCGGCGAGCCGCAAGGGCATCGAGGGCAAGGAGCAGGCCGACCGCGCCTTCGCGTTCCTGCAAGCCGAATTCCCCGACTGCTTCGGCAAGGCGCGCATCCGTTCCTATGGCTTTCCAGGGATACGCCAGACCCGCTGGATCGTCGGGCGCCAGCAGCTCTCCGTCGACGACGTGCGCGCCGGCAAAAAGTTCGACGACGCCATCGGCCGCACGGCGTGGCCGATCGAACTGCACGACCATGGTTCCGGGCATCACTGGCACGTCTTCGACAAGGACCACGTGCACTATGTGCCGTTCGGCAGCCTGGCGCCCGCGGAGGCCGACAACATCGTCGCCGCCGGCCGCTGCATCGACGCCGACAAGGCGGCGCTCTCCAGCGTGCGCGTGATGGGCCCGTGCATGGCGATGGGCGCGGCTGCCGCTCACGCGCTCGATCTCGCCGGCAGCGGCAGCGTGCACCAGATCGACATCGATGCGCTCAAGCATCGCGTCAAAGACAATCTGGAGCGGACGGATTAGACCGGCGGCGGATTGCGATCGCTGAAGGTCACCCGCTGGTGCCAGTACGGATAGGGCAAGGTCACCTTACTGGCCTCGTCCAGCCTGCCGATCTGATCCTTGGTCAGTGACCAGCCGACCGCGCCGAGATTTTCACGCAGCTGCGCTTCGTTGCGCGCGCCGATGATCAGCGTTGACACCGTCGGGCGCTGCAACAGCCAGTTCAACGCGATCTGCGATACGCTCTTGCCCGTCTCCTTCGCGACTTCGTCGATCGCATCAACGACGCGATAGACGTGTTCATCGGACACGGGCGGCCCGAACTCGGCGGTCTTGGGCAGGCGGCTGACCTCCGGTCGCGGTTGGCCGCGACGGATCTTTCCGGTGAGACGTCCCCAGCCGAGAGGCGACCACACGACCGCACCAAGCCCCTGATCCAGGCCGAGCGGCATCAGCTCCCATTCGTAGTCGCGTCCGATCAGCGAATAATAGGTCTGGTTGGCAACGTAGCGCGGATAGCCGTACTTGTCGGCAACGCTGAGCGACTTCATGAGGTGCCAGCCCGAAAAATTCGAAACGCCCACATAGCGGATCTTGCCGGCGCGCACGAGACCGTCGAGGGTCGCGAGCACCTCCTCGGGTGGCGTCATCGCATCGAAGCCGTGGAGCTGGAAGAGGTCGATATAATCGGTGCCGAGCCTATGAAGCGAGCCGTCGACGGCCGCGAGCAGATTCTGCCGTGACGAGCCGATGTCATTGGGCCCGTCGCCGAAGCGGAAGGTCGCCTTGGTCGAAACCAACACCTTGTCGCGCCGTCCCTTGATGGCTTCGCCGAGCACTCGCTCGGACTCGCCGAGCGAATAGACGTTGGCGGTGTCGAACATCGACACGCCGGCATCGAGACAGATATCGAGGAGGCGCCGTGCCTCAACCGCATCGGTCGTGCCCCAGGCAGAGAGGCGGCCAACACCGCCAAACGTGCCCGTTCCGAGACTCAAGGCCGGCACGGAAAGCCCTGACGAACCCAAGCGTCGATATTCCATGTTTCACTCCTCGACCAGCCGTCATTCGACCCGAGCGGCTCTGCTGCCGGATGGTAACGCAAGCCCGCGCGCCGTGCCATTACGCGTGCACATGAAGGCCATACGCCAGACGATCCCTTCCGGTCGCCTGCACATAGCCTCAGCTGTCCCCTGCGACATCAGCCGGTCAATCTGGGAGTCCCGCCTTGCGGAGGCCGTCGATATACACCTGAAGCTTCAGCATGTCGCCGCGTGCGACCCGTTCCGAAATACGAAAATCAGGGTCGAGTTCGAGCAGACGGGCCACAGCCTCTTCCGCCTCTGCATCGTGCCCCAGATGAGCCAGGGCCGACGCAAGGCAGCGATAGGAGAAAGGAAAAAGCGGGTTCTGGCGGATGGCCTTCCTGGCCGTCGCGACTGCATCGTCGAAACGACCAAGACAGTTGAACGCGACGCTCATCCCAGTGTTCGTCGCAAAAAGCAACGGGTCGAATGGACTCAATCGAATGCGGCGCTCAAAGCTCCGGATTGCCTCTTCGGGCTGCCCCGCAGTCACATAGGTCCAACCTCGCTCTTCCCAGGCGCGGAATGAGTTGGGGTTTAGGCTGACCGCACGGTCGACCATCTCCTTTGCAGTCTCGAAATCACCAGAGAACGAAGCGGTGGCGCGGCCAAGCATACTCAATGCCAAAGTAGCGTTGCCGTCGAGAGTGAGCGCCAGCCGGAGAAGCCGAAATCCTTCGGCGATTTCCGCCTTCTGATCGGGCTCCCATCGGTGGCGTGCATTTCGGAAGTGGCACTCGCCTGCGAGGGTCGCGGCAAAACCGCACCGAGGGTCGATCTCCAGGGCGCGAGAGACGAGCCGAAGACTCTCTGCCGATCCTTCCCGCGTCCACGACTGGACGTGCTGTGCGCGAAGACAAAGGTCGTGGGCGCTGAGGTTGTTCGGGCGACGTGACGCGATATCCATTTCCGTCTGAAGCAATCTTGGCTGAATGACGGAAACGACATTCACCGTGACCTCGTCCTGCAGCGCGAAGACGTCGCTGAGGTCACCTTCAAATCGATCGGCCCAAAGGTGCGCGCCGGTCGTGGCATCAATCAATTGGCCCGCAATGCGCACTTTCCCCCCTGCCTTGCGCACACTTCCTTCCAGGACGTAGCGAACACCGAGCTCACGGCCGACCTGCTTGATGTCGACCGCCCTCCCTTTGTAGGTAAAGCTGGAATTGCGCGCGATCACGAAGAGCGATTTGAACCGCGAAAGGGCGGTGGTGATTTCGTCCACCATGCCATCCGCGAAATAGTCCTGCTCAGGATCACCGCTGAGATTGGTGAAGGGGAGAACCGCGATCGAAGGCTTGTTGGGGAGCGCGAGCGCCGGCTTCGGCTGCTCGATCGCGTTGTCGACGGTTGCCATGTTCGCAGGCCCCCGCTCTTCCACAACTGGCGCAACGAAACGAAACCCCTTGCGCGGCAATGTCTTGATGAGGCGCTGTTCCTCGCCTGTATCGCCGATGACGTTCCGGGCGACATTTAGCCGGGTCGTCAGCGCTGCATCGGACACGGTCCGCCCGTTCCAGATGGCGGCGATGAGGTCGTCCTTGCTGACGACGCGTTCCCGGTTACGGATCAGATAGTCGAGCAGGTCGAACACCTGTGGCGCGACGGAGATGACGTCGGCCCCGCGATGCAACTCGCGCCGGACTGTATCGAATGCATACCCCTCGAAGAGATAACGCAAGCTGCGGATCCCTCAAGTGGCCTCCGACCATCGGGAGGCGCGTGAGCGCGAAGAAAACCACTGGATTCTACCAAGAGGCAAGCGCGTCCGGTAGACCGCATTCGCAACGCGCAGGGCGCCCGAGCGTCTTCCTGCTCCGCCTTCGAGCAGGCGCCGGTCCCCAACGACGCGCGCCTCAGGCCATCACGACAGGCATCTCCTCGGCCAGCCCATAGACGCGCTGGGCTTCCGAAAAGCCCGCGATCGGGAATTCACCCAGTTCGGTCCAACCGGCGTTGCAGACGCCGACAAAGCTTTCGGACGCCACGACGGTGCGGCCGAGCCGGCCCGTGATCTTCTCCAGCCGTGCCGCGAGGTTCACGGCGCGGCCGATGCAGGTGAAGTCGAGCCGGTTGCCGCCGCCGATATTGCCATAGAGGATGTGGCCGACATGCAGCGCGACGCCGAAGCGGAAGCGCTCGATCACCTCGCCTACGGGAATGCTGAGCGCTTCCACGCTCGCGCGAGATTCCCGTGCGGCTTCCAGCACGCGCGAACAAACCTGGCTCGCATCACCCACATATTCGTCGATCGGGAACACGGCGAGCAGTCCGTCGCCCATGAATTTCAAGACCTCGCCGCCATGCGCCCGGATCGCGGCGACCTGGCAGTCGAAGTATTGATTGAGGATCTGGACGACCGTCTCGGCCGGCAACCGATCCGACAGCGCGGTGAAGCCACGCAAATCGGACAGCCAGATCACGGCCTGCATGGTCTCGGCGTGGCCGCGGCGGATCTGTCCGCCCATGATGCGCTCGCCGGCGCGGTTGCCGACATAGGTGTCGAGCAGCATCGAGGCGGTGCGGCGGAGCGTGATGATCTCGGTGATACGCGTCAGCGGCTTCGCCATCGAACGCAGCACCGCGACCTGTTCGTCGGTGAAGCCGCCCGGCTGACGTGTGGTCAATGTCATCGCGTGGAAGGTATTGTCGAGGAAATGCAGCGGCAGCGCGAGATAGTCGGTCGCGCCTTCATTGCGCAGATCGACCAAGAATGGAAAGCGCTCCGCTTCGGGACCGTTGGGATCGCCCCTCACCTCCAGGCCTTCGCTGAAGACGAGGCTCAACGGGCTCCTCTTGAACCCCGGCGTCTCCTGGATCTCGAAGTCGACGGTACCGACCTCGACCTCGGCCGCGCCCTGTTTCCAGATGAAATTGCGGCCAAAGATTTCTGGATGCAGAGTGCGGATGAAGACACCGACGCGCCACAGCGGCAGGCCGGCCGCGACCATTCGCTCGCAACTTTCGGCCATCATCAGGCTTGGCGAGGCTGCCGAGCGCGCGCCGTCGATCAGCCAGTCCGTGATGGCGTTGAGTTCAACTGCATTCATGGCGCCGCAATTTGCGGGCGAAGGTCCCTGCCCGTCAAGCTGACCAGATGTCAGAACAGCTAGCGCCCGACCTGCCCGCGGTCGCGCAGGAAGTGATCGGCCAGCACGCAGGCCATCATGGCCTCGCCTACGGGAACCGCGCGGATACCGACGCAGGGGTCGTGGCGGCCCTTGGTCATGATCTCGGTGTCGGCGCCCTTGCGATCGACGGTCAGGCGCGGCTGGAGGATCGACGAGGTCGGCTTCACCGCAAAGCGCACCACCACCGGCTGCCCTGTGGAGATGCCGCCCAGCACGCCACCGGCATGGTTGGACAGGAAGCGCGTGCCGTCGTTGCCGGTGCGCATCTCGTCCGCATTCTCCTCGCCCGTGAGCTCGGCTGCGCCAAAGCCGGCGCCGATCTCGACGCCCTTCACCGCGTTGATGGTCATCATCGCGCCGGCGAGATCAGAATCGAGCTTTGCATAGATCGGCGCGCCCAAACCTGCGGGCACGCCTTCCGCCACCACCTCGATGACAGCGCCGATCGACGAACCGCTCTTGCGGATGCCGTCGAGATAGGTTTCGAAGAACGCGGCCTTGTCCTTGTCCGGACAGAAGAACGGATTCTTCGCAATCTCGTCCCAGTCCCATTTGTCGCGATCGATCTTGTGCGGACCGATCTGCACCAGCGCGCCGCGCACCTTGACGTCGGGCATCACTTTTCGCGCGATGGCACCGGCCGCAACCCGCATCGCGGTCTCGCGCGCCGATGAACGCCCGCCGCCGCGATAGTCGCGCAGGCCGTACTTCGCCTCGTAGGTGAAGTCGGCGTGGCCGGGACGAAACTTGTCCTTGATCTCGGAATAGTCCTTCGAGCGCTGGTCGGTGTTCTCGATCAACAGCCCGATCGGCGTGCCCGTCGTGACCTGCACGCCGGTCTCCGGATGCGCCATCACCCCGGAGAGGATTTTGACCTGGTCCGGCTCCTGGCGCTGGGTCGTGAAGCGCGACTGGCCGGGACGGCGGCGATCGAGGTCGCGCTGGATGTCGGCCTCGGTGAGCGGGATCAGAGGCGGACAGCCGTCGACCACGCAGCCGATCGCCACCCCATGGCTCTCGCCAAAGGTGGTGACGCGGAACATATGGCCGAAGGTGTTGAAGGACATGCCGAACTGTCGCCTCGTGTTGATCTTCAACGTTTATGTTGAATGTCAACGTCGTAGCCCCGAGGGGCACCAGGTTCAACCCCCGTTCCCGTCATTCCGGGGCGATGCGAAGCATCGAACCCGGAATCTCGAGATTCCGGGTTCGCCCTGCGGGCGCCCCGGAATGACGATGTGCATATTAACTATACTTCGCCAACCGCCCGTCGCGGAACACGTAAACGGTCCCCTGCTCGATATAGAGCTCGGCGGCGCTGGCCGCCGTTTCCAGGCCGAGCGAGACCATCAGGGCCCGCGCGGTGCCGCCATGGGCGACCGCGACCGTGTCCCCTTCAAGCGAATTGTACCAGTCGCGCATGCGGACCTGCACGTCCGCATAGGTCTCGCCGCCCTTCGGCGCCACGGTCCATTTGTCGACCAGGCGCCGGGCGTAAACTTGCGGATCAGCCGCGTCGCTCTCGGCCAGCGTCAGCCCCTCCCACGCGCCATAGCCGATCTCGCGCAGGCGATCGTCGAGCGCGTAATCGGCGACCGGCAGTTCGAGCTTGCTGCGCACGATCTCCATGGTCTGGCGTGCGCGACCGAGCGGGCTCGACACATAAGGCAGTGAGGTCTTGCCGCGGCCGTCGCGCGCGAAGAGATCGGCGAGGATGCCTGCGGCCTGAACCGCCTGCGAGCGGCCGCGCGCATTCAACGCGATGTCCCTGGTGCCCTGGAGCCGGCCGAGCGCATTCCACTCGGTTTCGCCGTGGCGAAGATAATAGATCGTTGGCGCGGGCATTTTCGGCGCTGAAGATCAGTCTTTCCCGCCGAGCGAGATATCGGGCGCCTCCGGCCGCTTCATACCGAGCACGTGATAGCCGGAATCGACGTGATGCACCTCGCCGGTGACGCCGCGCGACAGGTCGGACAGGAAATACAGCGCGCTGCCGCCGACGTCCTCGGTCGACACGTTGCGCCGCAGCGGCGCGTTGTATTCGTTCCACTTCAGGATATAGCGGAAGTCGCCGATGCCGGAGGCCGCGAGCGTCTTGATCGGGCCCGCCGAGATCGCGTTGACGCGGATGTTCTTCTCGCCGAGATCGGCGGCGAGATAGCGCACGCTGGCTTCCAGCGCCGCCTTTGCCACGCCCATGATGTTGTAATGCGGCATCCACTTTTCGGCGCCGTAATAAGAGAGCGTGATGAGAGAGCCGCCATCGGTCATCAGCTTCTCGGCGCGCTGCGCCACCGCGGTGAACGAATAGCAGGAGATCAGCATCGACTTGGTGAAGTTTTCCTGCGTGGTGTCGACATAGCGGCCCTCGAGCTGTTCGCCATAGGCGATCGCGTGCACCAGGAAGTCGATCTTGCCCCACTTCTCCTTCAACACCGCGAACGCAGCGTCGATCGTCGCAGCATCGGTGACGTCGCAATGGCCGAGCACGAGGCCGCCGATCTCGGCGGCGAGCGGCTCGACGCGCTTCTTCAGCGCATCGCCCTGGTAGGTGAACGCGAGCTCGGCGCCGGCCGCGTGGCATGCCTTGGCGATGCCCCAGGCGATCGAGCGGTTGTTGGCAACGCCGAGGACGACCCCGCGCTTGCCTTGCATCAGACCGGAATTCTGCGCCATCTCTTTATCCAATCCAGCTGGATTTTTCAGTTCTGGAGGTACACCAGCCCTCCATTGCGGTACAGTCCTAATCCGCGGCGTTAACGCTGTTTCCAGCGCCGGAATAGCCGTTCCAGTCAGGGGTTATGATGGGTAAGGCGCTCGCGCCGGACCAGTCGAATCGAGGCGGCATGAGTGCCTTTCGCCAGAGTGTGGAAGCCATGATCCCGGCGTTGCGCCGCTATGCGCGTGCGCTGGCGCGCGACAGCGACGTGGCCGACGATCTGGTGCAGGACACGCTGGTGCGCGCGTTGCGCTCCGAACGGTTGTTTCTCGGCGGGGACGTCAGGAGCTGGCTCTACACAATCCTGACCAACCTCAACAAGAACCGTCGCCGGTCGCTGGCGCGACGGCCGCAATTCATACCGCTGTCGGAGAACAATCCCGACGCCAGCGGCACCGAGGCGGAAGGACGCGACATCGAGAAGGCGCTCGCAACGCTGGTCGAGGAGCAGCGCTCGGTGCTGCTGCTCGTGATGCTGGAGGGGCTGAGCTATCGCGAAGTCGCCGACATCCAGGGCGTGCCGATCGGCACCGTGATGTCGCGGCTCGCGCGCGCCCGGGCTCATATCAAGGCGGCGCTCGAAGGGACGCGCCCGGCGCTGAGACGGGTGAAATGATGGCAGGGTTCATGCAACGGATGGTGCAGGTCCTGCGCACCGACAAGGGACCAACGGATTTGAACCGCAGACGAGAATTTGGGCCGACGAGCCAGAGACGACCGCGATGACCGAGGACCGCAAGATTTCAGTCACCGAAGACGAATTGCACGCCTATGTCGACGGCGAACTGCCGGCTGAGCGCCGCGCCGATGTCGAGGCCTGGCTGACCGCCCACCCTGAAGAGGCCGAGCGGGTGCAGTCCTGGCGGACCATGGCCGAGTTGCTACATGCCCGCTACGACGCAGTCGCGCATGAGCCGGTGCCGAAGCGGCTGGAGATCGAGCGGCTGATGCGCCGGCCGCGGCAGTGGATCTACGGCGCGGCGGCGGCCGCCCTGGTCGCCTTCGTCGCCGGCGGCGCGACCGGCTGGGTGGCGCATGGCGCCGCCAGCAAGCCGTCGGTCTTCCGGGCCTTTACCGTCGATGCGCTCGACGCCCATCGCCTCTACGTCGTCGAGGTCCGGCATCCCGTCGAGGTGCCCGGCAATGAGCGCGCCCATCTCCAGGCCTGGCTGACCAAGCGCTGCGGCTGGACCGTGTTCGCACCCGATCTGGAGGCGAGCGGGCTAAAACTCGTCGGCGGCCGGCTGTTGCCGGGGCCGAACGGGCCGGCGTCTTTCCTGATGTATGAGGGCGCCTCGGGCGAGCGCTTCACGATCTACACCGCCAAGACCGAAAGCGGCGAGACGCAGATGCGCTACGCGACGATGGACAAGGACAGTGCACTGTTCTGGGCCGACCGCGGCGTCGGCTATGTCGTGAGCGGCGGCGGAGATCGCGACCGGCTCACCAAGGTGGCACGGGCCGTCTACGACCAGGCGGAGAAAAACGGCATCTAGACAACCGCGCAAACGCGCCGCCCAGATTCGGTCATCGAAAATTTGGAATCACGACATGGACGCGTCTCATTATCGTACCGCATGATCACGCGAAAATGAGCAGCGTTCGATCCGCCGATCGACGCGGGCGGCCTCGATTGGGGTTTTTGGTACCGCGCTGGTCCCCCTCTCGAGGCCGCACCTTATCGGCGGCTGCCAAGCCGATCTGGCCGTGCAGCCGGCACGCCGGACACGATAGCGTCGAAGCGCCATCGCGCTCCAGGCGTTCGTTTGAGCATCAACCTGTTGGGAAATGCTCTGAGGCAGCGGCAGCTCATGCCTAGCCGAGCCCGCTGCGCGGATTGTAGGGGTGTTGGTCCCGCCACTTCTCCATCAATGCCTCAAGCTCGGCATCGTTCCCGTCCGGTAGCATAATCCGGGTAGTGACGAAGAGGTCGCCGGTACCGCCGGTCTTCGGCAGGCCCTTGCCCTTGAGGCGGAAGGTTCGGCCCGACGAGGTGTTTTTCGGAATCGTCAACTCCACCGCGTTGCCCAGCGTCGGAACGCGGACCTTGCCGCCGAGCACGGCCTCATAGAGCGTGATCGGCAGATCGACCCGCAAGTCGGCGCCGTCGACCTTGAAGAAGGCATGCGGGGCGACCGTGATCGTGATCAGGAGATCGCCGGGCGGATGGCCGGGCGCGGTCTCGCCCTGCCCCTTCAGCCGGATCTGCTGGCCACTGGTGACGCCGGCCGGAATCTTGACGTTGAGCTCCTTGCCGGTCGGCAGCCGGACGCGCTTCTCGCCGCCCTGAACCGCCTCTTCCAGCGAGACCGTCATGGCGACGTTCAGGTCGAGATCGACCCCGATCCCGCCAGTGTCGAACTCGAATTGGGTGCCGCCGGCGCCCGCGCGGCCGCCGCGCGCTCCGCCGCCGAACATGCTGTTGAGGATGTCCTCGAACGCGCCGCCGCCACCCGGACCGGCGCCGCCGGACCGGAATGTGTAGCTTTCGAACCCGCCCGGGCCTGCTCGTCCACGCGCACCGCCGCCGCCCGGAAAACCCTGGAAGCGCGGCTTGCCGTCAGCATCGATCTCGCCCCGGTCGAACTGCTTGCGCTTGTCCTCGTCGCCGAGGATTTCGTTGGCCGTGTTGAGCTCGGCAAAACGCTCGGCCGCCTTCGGGTCGTTCTTGTTGCTGTCGGGATGATGCTTCTTGGCGAGCTTGCGATAGGCGCTCTTGATCGCGGCAGCGTTGGCGCTCCGCGGCACCCCCAAGACCTCATAGGGGTCGCGCATCCGTCACGTCTCCTTCAGGGAAATCGATTGTTCCAAAGGGCTCCCCGCCCCACCTGACGTTCATCTGGGGTGCCCGTGGCATTTTTGCAACTCACACAGCAGCCTATTCCGGCAGTGGGGCTAAATTAGCTCCGCCATGGCTTTAGCGTATGAATCTCCCAGCGGCCATGGCCGGCCTGGCAGCCGGCGCCCTGAAGCCAGCTTTCGGTGCGGCCGTTGACATAGCTCGCCAGAAAATCCCGGCACTTGCGGCCATCCTCTGCGGCGTAGGACTGCGCGATCGGGGTCACCGAGCCGCGCGCCCCGGTCTCCGGATTCTCCCAGTGCTGGCTGGAATCCTTGTCGCCCTTGCTCAGGACGTCGGAGGCGGCGTTGCGGGCAAAGGCCAGATCGCTGTCGGTCGGGGGCGCCTCTTTTTCCGGGATGGAGGCGGTGACGTCGCTGTCGTCCATCTTGGCCAACGGCCCCTTCTCAAGTCCTTTGGCGAGCTGCGCGCCGTCGTTGCGCGAGAAGCTGCAACCGCCGGTGCCGAGCCCGATCAGAATCATCGTCATGACGAGGCCGGAGGGCCGGATCGCCGATAGGCCAACGCGTCCCCATGCCCTATATAGGGCGATAGTGGACAACAGCGCGCTTTGGGCCGCGGTACGCAACTCGGACTCCAGACATGACCGACACGACCTCGATGAAACACCAGACACCCTTAACATCCGGTGATTTCACCGCCGCCGAGGAACCCTTTGCGCTGTTCGAGGCCTGGTTGAACGAGGCGATCAAGAGCGAACCGAACGATCCGAACGCCATGGCGCTCGCCACCGTCGACGCGGACGGGCTGCCGGACGTGCGTATGGTGCTGATGAAAGGCTTCGATTCCGACGGTTTCGTCTTCTACAGCCACATCGCCAGCCAAAAGGGCCGCGAGCTCGCCGCAAATCCTAAGGCCGCGTTACTTTTTCACTGGAAGTCGCTGCGCCGGCAGGTGCGCATCCGCGGCAACGTGTCGCCTGTCACCGATGCCGAGGCCGATGCCTATTTTGCCACCCGCCCCAAGCAGGCGCAGATCGGTGCCTGGGCAAGCAAGCAGTCGCAGGCCCTGGAGAGCCGCTTCGCCTTCGAGCAGGCGATCGCCAAGGTCGCCGCCAAATACATCATCGGCGAAGTGCCGCGACCGCCCGGCTGGAGCGGTTGGCGCATCACGCCTGTGCGTATCGAGTTCTGGCATGACCGCCCGTTCCGCTTGCACGACCGCATCGAATTTCGCCGTGACGCGGCCGGCCAGCCGTGGTCCAAGACGCGGATGTATCCTTAAGAGTTGCGACTGAAAGAGTTCAATGCCGCATTCGTCCAACGTACCCCGACGTACGCTGCTCCTGACCGGGGCCAGCCGCGGCATCGGCCATGCCACCGTGATCCGCTTCTCCTCCGCGGGCTGGCGCGTCATCACCTGCTCGCGGCATGCGTTTCCGGAGGACTGCCCGTGGGACGCAGGCCCTGAGGACCACATCCAGGTCGACCTCGCCGACCCCGAGGACACCGCGCGCGCAATCACGGAGATCCGTAACCGGCTCGAGGGCGGCGCGCTGCATGCGCTGGTCAACAACGCCGCGATCTCACCAAAGGGACCCGGAGGCTCGCGGCTCGGCTCCGTCGACACCGACCTCGACACCTGGACCCATGTGTTTCACGTCAACTTCTTCGCGCCGATCATGATCGCGCGCGGCCTGATCGAGGAATTGAAGGCCGCCAAGGGTTCGGTGGTGAACGTCACCTCGATCGCCGGCTCGCGCGTGCATCCCTTTGCAGGCGCTGCCTACGCCACTTCGAAAGCCGCGCTCGCAGCGCTGACGCGCGAGATGGCCTCGGACTTCGGCCGCGTCGGCGTGCGCGTCAATGCGATCGCGCCGGGCGAGATCGACACCTCGATCCTGTCGCCCGGCACCGAGAAGATCGTCGACCAGCAGATCCCGATGCACCGGCTCGGCACGCCGGACGAGGTCGCCAAGATCATCTACGTGCTGTGCACGGAAACGTCGTCCTACGTGAACGGCGCCGAGATCCACATCAACGGCGGGCAGCACGTCTAGGGCGTCGTCGTCATTCCGGGATGGTCCGTCAGGACCGGACCCAGAGTCTCGAGATTCCACATTGCGCAATTGCGCAATGGAGTTCGGCTCTGCGAGCCGCCCCGGAATGACCAACAAGCGCATCAAAGAAATTCGCCGAGACTACTGCGCGAATACGGACGCAAGGCAATCCAGACAAGGCCGCCGCAAGACCTGGATTGCCTTGACCCTTCCGTTTCTCAATCGGCGCGAATCCGGCGCGACGGCTCACGCAGCCGCGGCGCGGCCACATTGAACGCAGTCGAGCAGTCATCGTCGTTCTCGCCGTCGAGCAGCGGTGCACCACAGTGCCGGCACAACCGCGCCGACAACGACGGCGCCTTGCTGCTCGCCACGGCCTGACGATAGCTTGCCAGATCGATGACGATGCGGGGCGACGTTATGTGTTTTTCAACCATGGCTGTTCCTCGCGGCTACACCCTGCTTATCGCAGACAAGTTTCGCCCAAACGTTCAGCCCACCGCTCAAATTTTACCGGAGGAATTGGGGCGACGATGACGCGTCACCGCGCGGCCAGAATCCCGATCTATTCTGCGACACCAACCGCTGTCTCTCTGCGACCGGCGTAAGGTCTCGGTCACTATCTTTGTCCGAGCATCATTTCCGCGTAAGCGCGTTCCGCGTTCGTCACGAGAAGACCGCGGCACATTTTGCGCTAGCGCGGGCCTCCGGGTCCGGATCATGATTCTACAGCCACTTCTTCCACTTGAAGATCCAGTACGGCACGATCGCCGCGATCAGCATCATCACCAGCGCCATCGGATAGCCGTGGACCCATTCGAGTTCCGGCATCATCTTGAAGTTCATGCCGTAGATCGAGGCGATCAGCGTCGGCGGCATCAGGACAACAGCCATGACCGAGAACAGCTTGATGATGTTGTTCTGCTCGAGATTGACCACGCCGAGCATGGCGTCGAGCACGAAGGTGATCTTGTTGGAGAGGTAGGAGGCGTGATCGGTCAGTGAGCTCACGTCGCGCTGCATGGTCTTGAGCTGCTCGCGCATGTCCTTGGACCACTTCACGCCCTCCACGATCGCCGAGAGAAAGGCAACGAGGCGGCCTATCGACACCAGACTTTCGCGGACCTTGGAGGTCAGGTCGCCCTTGCGGCCGATCGCGATCAGGATCTGGGAGTACTGCTTGGCGTGACCGTGGCGCTCGCTTTCCGGCTCGAAGATATCATGCGAGACCTGGTCGATCTCGGCGCCGCAGCGCTCGAGAATGTCGGCGCAGCGGTCGATTACCGCGTCCAGGAGTTCCATCAGTACCATCTCGCCCGTGATAACGGGCGTGCAGGACCGGCCGAGCTTGGCTTCGACCAGCGAGAACGGCTTGGGCTGGTCGTAGCGGACCGTCACCAGGCGGTGGTCGCCGAGGATGAAGGTCACGGCCGTGGTCCGGGGCATGTCGGTGTCGGACTGGCACATCAGCGTCGCGGTCATGTAGCGCGCGCCATTCTCGATATAGAGACGGCTGGAGATCTCGATCTCCTGCATGTCTTCCCGGGTCGGGATGGCGATGCCCGCGAGCCGTTCCACCGCCTTGTCCTCCGCGGCGGTCGGACTGACCAGGTCGATCCACACCGCATTCTCCGGCAGCGCCGCCAGATCGTCGACGACCACCTTCTTCAGGGAGGACTCGGAGGGAACAAACACCGAAAACATGAACAACTCCAACCAGGGTCGCGCGCGATGACCAAGAGCCCTTAGCCCGATTCTGACAAGTCCAAGATGACAGCCACATTAACGGAGCATTCGCATTTGTGGCGGCCAGGCGGCACAAGCGTGGCACGGATACGACAGTCGGGCAGCCCTTGAGCAAAAAACCGCCCGATGTCGAAAAACTTGCGACAAAAAAGCCACAGCTGGCGTCTTGCAGCGCGGGAAAAGGCCCTAAAGTCTGGAATTGTGGCAGATTTCGACGATAATGCGGGGGATTAATGGAGTCGTGGAACTTGGGTGCGAAACTCAGGTTTTGCGAGCGACTTGTTGCGATTGGAACCAAACCATGTCGTCGTTGAAAGTTACGTTTGGGATTTTGGCCACCGGCCTGATGCTGTCGGGCTGCATGCAGGCCACGACCTACGAGGCAACCAACACGCAGAATTTCAAGCCGCGTGACAAGGATTTGCTCTCCAAGGTGAGCTATGTGAAGACGCCGGTTGCGGAACCGTTCCGCCGCGCCATCGTCGAGTATCACCGCAAGGAGTCGCCCGGTTCGATCGTGGTCGATTCCGACAACCATTACCTCTACTGGGTGATGGATGGCGGCAAGGCGATCCGCTACGGCATCACCGTCGGCGAAGAAGCCATGGCCTGGTCGGGCATTGCCAAGATCGGCAGCATGACCGAGTGGCCGGCTTGGCATCCGACCCCGAGCGAGATCTCGCGCCTGGGCGTGCCGACCTTCGTGGCCCCGGGTCCGGACAATCCGATGGGCTCCCGCGCGATGTATCTCTACTCGGGCGGCAAGGACACGCTGTTCCGCATTCACGGCACCAACCAGCCTGAATATATCGGCGCCTCGATCTCCTCTGGCTGCATCCGCATGACCAACGAGGATGCGATCGACCTCTACAACCGCGTCAAGGTTGGCACCATCGTGGTCGTGCTCGAGCCGAAGCATGGCGACTCCCCCTACAACTCGCGGCTCGCGCTGCAGGGTGGCAGCAACAGCTCCTTCTAGCTGGACGCGTGCTGAAGATTTATCAAAAGCGCCGGTTTTCACCGGCGCTTTTTTGTTGCCGGCTTGCGTGACGGCTCGAGCTCGGCCGCGGGTGTCTCCTTCGGCTCAGCGCCCGGCTTGGCCGCCGGCGCATCGGCGCCGTCCTTCGCCCCGTCCGCCTTGGCTGCGATCTCGCGCGGCGGGGCCTCTTCCGGCCGCTCGGCCGGCATCAGCGGCGCGACATGCGGTAGCGGATCCCAGACGTTCCACTGACAGATGCGGTAGTCGTTGCGCCGCTGCATGAGGTCGAGATGGATGTGGTCCTCGTGATACCAATCCGATCCTGGCCCCAGCACGGTCGAAAAGCGCGAGCAGACCGAATGCAGCACGCGCTCACGCACGTCCCGCGGCACGGCGCGATCGGTCAGGTTGATCGACTGTCCGTTGGCGAGCTTGAACGCGCGGACGTCGAGCGCGTTGGCGCGGCCGTGCTCCGAAAGCATCGCACCGACGACGCGGTTGCGGCCGCGGCACTCGAAGGAATCGAAATTGTCGAGATCGCTGATGGCGGAGCCCAGGCTCGCCGCAAGCGGCGCCATGTCGGACCGCACCCAATCGGCGATCGCCGAGGCCATGGTGCAGCGAAGGACCGCCGCGGGCTTCACCGACACCTTCCGCTTGTCCGGCAGCACGATGGCTTCCAGCCGCACCAAATCCTCGCCACCGCAGCCGCCGGGGCCCTTGATATCGGGGATGGAGGGCGCGACGGCGATGTCCTCGGTGAGCGCTTGCCGGCAGGCAGAAGCTTGCCGCTCCGCGGGCCGAGCTGGTTCCGACGGCTTCTCAGCCGCGGGCTTCTCTTCTTCAGCGGGAGCCTCTGGAACGGCCTTCGGTGCCTCCGCCGGGCGCGGGCGCGGCAGGGGAATCTTCGCGGTGTGAACGGTCCCGCGCGGCCTTGACGTGCTCTTGGGCGTGCCGAAGCCGAACAGGTCGAGCGGCGGGGCATATTTCCGCGCCTGCACCGGCCCTGTCAGCACCAGCGCCGCACCCAGTGCAACGGTAACCATTGCCGCGCCGGTGGACATAAAGCCGCGACAAGACCATTTGCGGCGATGGTTCCGCAGGCTAAAATTCATGACAATTCTTTGGCCTGCGCTGAGGGCGATAACAAGTCCAGCGAATACTCGGAGGAACGTCGGAATGCTTGGTTTGATGCAAGATTGGCCCCTGCTTTGCCACCGGATCATCGAACACGCCGCAAAAGTTCATGGCAAGCAGGAGGTCGTGACCCGCTCGGTCGAGGGACCGATCCATCGCACCAACTATGCCGAAATCCACGCTCGCGCGCTCAAGGTCTCGCAAATGCTCGAGCGCGACGGCATCAAGCTCGGCGACCGTGTCGCCACCATCGCGTGGAATACCTGGCGCCATCTCGAGGTCTGGTACGGCATCATGGGGATTGGTGCCATCTGCCACACCGTCAATCCCAGACTTTTCCCTGAGCAAATCGCCTGGATCATCAACCATGCGCAAGACCGCATCGTGATGACCGACATCACCTTCGTCCCCGTCCTGGAGAAGCTTGCGGACAAGCTGCCGAGCGTCGAGCGCTACGTCGTCCTCACCGACAAGGCGCACATGCCCGAGACCAAGCTGAAGAACGCGGTCGCCTATGAGGACTGGATCGCGCAAGCCGACGGCAATTTCACCTGGAAGGACTTTGACGAAAACACCGCAGCCGCGATGTGCTACACCTCCGGCACGACGGGCGACCCCAAGGGCGTGTTGTATTCGCATCGCTCCAACGTGCTGCACGCACTGATGGCCAACAACGTCGACGCACTGGGCACCAGTGCTTCGGAGACAATGCTGCCGGTGGTGCCGCTGTTCCATGCCAACAGCTGGGGCATCGCCTTCTCTGCGCCCTCGCAGGGCACCAAGCTCGTGATGCCCGGCGCCAAGCTCGACGGCGCCTCGGTCTACGAGTTGCTCTCGACCGAGAAGGTGACGCATACCGCCGGCGTGCCGACGGTGTGGCTGATGCTGCTCCAGCACATGGCCGCCAACAATCTGAAGCTGCCTGACCTCAAGATGGTGATCTGCGGCGGCTCGGCGATGCCGCGCTCGATGATCAAGTCCTTCGTCGACATGGGCGCAGGCGTGCGCCACGCCTGGGGCATGACCGAGATGAGCCCGATCGGCACGGTGGCCGCGCTGAAGCCGCCCTTTGCCGGGACGACCGGCGACGCGCGGCTCGACGTACTCCAAACCCAGGGCTATCCGCCCTTCGGCGTGGAGATGAAGATCACCGACGATGCCGGCAAGGATCTGCCGTGGGACGGCAAGACTTTTGGCCGCCTCAAAGTCTCCGGTCCCGCGGTCGCCAAGGCCTATTACCGCCTCGATAACAACATCCTCGACGGCGACGGCTTCTTCGACACCGGCGACGTCTCGATGATCGACCAGGACGGCTACATGCGGATCACCGACCGCTCCAAGGACGTGATCAAGTCCGGCGGCGAGTGGATCTCCTCGATCGATCTGGAGAACCTGGCGGTCGGCCACCCCGCCGTAGCGGAAGCGGCCGTGATCGGCGTCTACCACCCCAAATGGGACGAGCGCCCGCTCCTGATCGTGCAGCTCAAGCAAGGCCAGCAGGCCACGCGCGAGGACATCCTGAAGTTCATGGACGGCAAGATCGCGAAATGGTGGATGCCCGACGACGTCGCCTTCGTCGAGGGCATCCCGCACACCGCGACCGGCAAGATCCTGAAGACGGCGCTGCGCGACCAGTTCAAGGACTACCGCTTCCCGAATGCGGCGGCGTAGCACAGTGCCACCCTCCCCTGGAGGGGGAGGGTCGGCTCACATTTGAGCGCAGCGAAATTGTGAGACGGGGTGGGGTGACAGTCTCGCCTCGGCTGTGCTGTTCCGTGTGGAGAGATCACCCCACCCCGCTCGCGCTTCGCGCGATCGACCCTCCCCCTCCAGGGGAGGGTGAACGACCCTTGAATTTGCCGTCCGGGCATGGTCTCAACAGGCCAGATGGCCGCCCCAGAGATTTCGTGCGGCAGCGACCTAACCCCCCGGCAGAGCTCAACCCCGATGGCCCGCAGGTTTTCCGCTCCCTACCAGTCGGAGCCCGTGTCCAGCCTCGCTACCTGGGCGCGAAATCTGGCCGTGTTCGCGGTGGTGGCGGTGGTGGTCTCCATCCTCATCGTCCGTTTCGGCTTCCTTGAGATCAAGCCGGCGCTCGCGACCTTCTTCGGCGGGCTGGCGATCGCCGCACTCTCCATCCTGCTCGGCCTCGCGGGCTTTGCCGCGATCTGGCAGAACGGCTCGCGCGGCATGGCGCGGATCCTGTTCGCCTTTCTGATCAACGGGCTGATCCTCGCCTATCCCGCCTACCTTGCCCTGCAATACCGCAAGCTGCCGGCGATCCACGACATCACCACCGATCCGATCGACCCGCCGCGGTTCGAGGCGCTGGCGCGCCTGCGCACCGGCGAAGGCGCCAACCCGGCCGTCTATGCCGGCCTCTACTCGGCCGAGCAGCAGCGCCACTTCTATCCCGAGATCGAGCCGGTCGAGCTCGAGATCTCCGCCGACCGCGCCTATGCGATCGCGCTCCAGCTCGTCAACAAGCGCAAATGGCTCGTCATCGACGAGCGCGCGCCGCAGCCGCCGCGCCGTGTCGGCCGCATCGAGGCGGTGGCGCGATCACCGATCATGGGTTTTCGCGAAGACGTCTCGATCCGGGTCGTGGCCGACGGCGAGGACTCCCGCGTCGATATCCGCTCCGCCTCGCGCTATTTCGAGAGCGACCTCGGCAGCAATGCCGCGCGCGTCAGCAAGTTCATCGACGATCTCAACACCGCCGCCGATGCCGATGCGCTCAAGCCGGTCAAGAAGACGCCGGTGGCGCCGGCCAAGCCGGCCGCAAAGACGGTGAAGAAGTGACGCGATAGCGTCATTCCGGGGCGATGCGAAGCATCGAACCCGGAATCCCGAAGTTGTGGCGCGAGATTCCCCAATGCGCGCTTGCGCATTGGGGTTCGCGCTACGCGCGCCCCGGAATGACGATCAGGCGTCACGCCATCCGGTACGTCCCGCCGATCACGGGATCGCCGTCCGTCGCCACAACGCCGCGGGCGACGAGGTCCTCCAGATGCGCCAGCACGGAATAGCCGGCCGCGGTGGTGAGCCTGGGATCGATGCCGATATAGATCGCGCGCACCATGGTCGGGATGTCGGTCTCGCCCTTGGCGAGGCGATGCAGGATCGAGGCTTCTCGTGCCTTGCGGTGGCGGATCAGGAAGCGCACGAAGCGTTGGCCGTCCGGGATCTCCGGGCCGTGACCTGAGAAATACAAATCCTCTTCGCGCGCGGCGAGCCGATCGAGCGAGTCCATGTAGTCGATCATCGAGCCGTCGGGCGGCGCCACGATCGAGGTCGACCAGCCCATCACGTGATCGCCGACGAAATTGAATTTTCGCTCGGGCCAGGCGAAGGCGAGATGATTGGCAGTATGGCCGGGCGTCGCCACCGCCTCCAGTCGCCAGCCGGCACCTTCGATGACGTCGCCATGCGCCACCTTCACATCGGGCGCGAAGTCGCGATCGGAGCCCGACTCCGGATTATGCTTCTCGCTCTCGAAGCGCGGGCGCGAGGCGCGATGCGGGCCTTCGGCATAGACCGTGGCGCCCGTCGCCTGCTTGATCCGCCCCGTGTTGGGCGAGTGGTCGCGATGGGTGTGGGTGACCAGAATGTGGGTGACGGTCTCGCCCTTGACCGCATCGAGCAGCGCCGCCGCGTGGGCCGCATCATCCGGGCCGGGATCGATGATCGCGACCTTGCCGGTACCTACGATGTAACTGACCGTGCCCGTGAACGTGAACGGGCTCGGATTATTGCAGAGGACGCGCCGCACCCCGGGACGCACCTCTTCGACGATTCCAGGCTTGAGCGGGAAGTTGCGGTTGAACGGGACGTCGTCGTTGTCGGACATGGCTTCTTCTTTGTTCTTGGACGTCATTCCGGGATGACCCGTCAGGGTCAGACCCGGAATCTCGATGAACAGAATAATGCGGCCCGAGATTCCGGGTTCGATGCTTCGCATCGCCCCGGAATGACGGATGACCAGATCAGAAAAACGCCTGAATGCCCGTGATCGCGCGGCCCAGGATCAGGGCGTGGACGTCGTGTGTGCCCTCGTAGGTGTTGACCGTCTCGAGGTTATGGACGTGGCGCATCACATGGTACTCGATCGAGATGCCGTTGCCGCCGTGCATGTCGCGCGCGACGCGGGCGATGTCGAGCGCCTTGCCGCAATTGTTGCGCTTGACGATCGAGATCATCTCGGGCGCGAACTTGCCTTCGTCCATCAGCCGGCCGACGCGCAAGGAGGCCTGCAGGCCGAGCGCGATCTCGGTCTCCATGTCGGCGAGCTTCTTCTGCACGAGCTGGGTCGCGGCGAGCGGCTTGCCGAACTGCTTGCGATCGAGCGTGTATTGCCGGGCGCGGTGCATGCAGTCTTCTGCAGCCCCGAGCGCCCCCCAGGAGATACCGTAGCGAGCGCGGTTGAGGCAGCCGAACGGGCCCTTGAGGCCGGAGACGTTGGGCAGCAGCGCGTCCTCGGGAACCACGACGCCGTCCATCACGACCTCGCCGGTGATGGACGCACGAAGCGAAAGCTTGCCGCCGATCTTCGGCGCCGACAGGCCCTTCATGCCCTTCTCCAGCACGAAGCCGCGGATCTGGTTGTCGTGCGCGGCCGACTTGGCCCAGACAACGAACACGTCGGCGATCGGCGCGTTCGAGATCCACATCTTGCTGCCGGTGAGGCGATAGCCGTCCGATACCTTCTCGGCGCGGGTCTTCATGCCGGCCGGATCGGAGCCGGCGTCCGGCTCGGTCAGGCCGAAGCAGCCGACCCATTCGCCGCTCGCGAGCTTCGGCAGATACTTCTTGCGCTGGTTCTCGTCGCCATAGGCGTAGATCGGATACATCACCAGCGAGGACTGCACCGAGTTCATCGAGCGATAACCCGAGTCGACCCGCTCGATCTCGCGCGCGACCAGGCCATAGGCGACGTAGCTGGCATTGGCGCAGCCGTACTCCTCGGGCAGCGTGATGCCGATCAGGCCGAGCTCGCCCATCTCGTTGAAAATCTCGCGATCGGTCTTCTCTTCCAAGTAGGCCTTGGAGACACGCGGCAGGAGCTTGTCCTGGGCGTAGGCGCGCGCGGTGTCGCGCACCATGCGCTCGTCTTCGGTGAGCTGCTCATCGAGCAGGAACGGATCATCCCACTGGAAAGAAGCCGCAGCCGGCTTGTCCTTGGCCTGGGGGCGCACGCTCATGAAACGTCCTTTCGTCTGGTTCCGTCGAAAAATTGGCCGATAAGGTAGAGCGCCGCGGCGCCAAGTGCAATTGCGTCCTGGTTTCGGTCATTCCGGAACGCGACGTATCGGTGGCCTCTCAACTCTCGAGTTGCTCGTTCGAGACGATCTCGATGCCAAAACCCGACAGGCCCTTGTAGTCGTGCACCGAGGAGGTGAGATGGCGGATCGAGGTCACGCCGAGATCACGCAGGATCTGCGCGCCGACGCCGATCTCGCGCCACTGTCGGTTACGGTCGGCCTCCGCCGACGACTCGTTCGGCAAGGGCTCGACCGGCACACCAGCGGCACCGTCGCGCAAGTAGATCAGGACGCCGCGTCCTTCCTTCTTGAACTGTTCGAGCACGGCCTGAATGCGCTTCGGACCGGTAAAAATCTCCTTGACGATGTTCGGCTTGTGGAAGCGCGTCAGCACCTTCTTGCCGTCGCCGACGCCGTTATAGACGAAGGCGACGTGGGCGATGGAATCGAAGGGCGAGCGGTAGGCATAGCCCTGGAGCGGCCCGATCGGGCTTTCGGTGACGAAGGTCGAGACCCGCTCGATCAGCTTCTCGCGCGCCTGGCGATAAGCGATCATGTCCGCAATCGTGACGTGCTTGAGCTTGTGCTGGGCGGCGAAGCGGGCGACCTGCTCGCCTTTCATCACGCTGCCGTCGTCGTTCATCAATTCGCTGATCACGCCCACCGGCGGCAGGCCCGAGAGCTTGCAGAGGTCGACCGCGGCTTCGGTGTGGCCGGAGCGCAGGAGCACGCCGCCGTCCTTGGCGATCAGCGGGAAGATGTGGCCGGGGCGGGCAAAATCGTTGGCGCCGACATTGGGGTTGGCGAGCGCGCGGCAGCAGGAGGCGCGCTCTTCCGCCGAGATGCCGGTGCCGCCGTCGGCCTTGTAGTCGATCGAGACCGTGAAGGCCGTGGTGTGGGCGGAATCGTTATGGGCGACCATCGGGTCGAGCCGCAGGCGCCGGGCGTCTTCGGTCGTGATCGGCGCGCAGACGATGCCCGAGGTGTGGCGGATGATGAAGGCCATCTTCTCGGCGGTGCAGAGCGAGGCTGCAACGATGAGATCGCCCTCACCTTCCCGGTCCTCGTCGTCGGTCACGACAACGAGTTCGCCCTTGGCGAAGGCCTGCAAAACTTCCTGAACGGTATCGGGCATTTCCCAGTCTCTGGCTGTTATGGGCCGGAGGCTTAGCCGGACTTAAGCCCCGGCGCTAGTGTCCCGGACGCAACCGCTCATGCCGCCACATGGCATGGATCGGGCGCGCGCCAAGGCTTGAACCAAGGCTTGCACCGAACATACCAGCCATATAGGCCCCGGTCCGGGCCTGCGGAAGATGCCAAACGTCCTACGGCAGCACTTCGCGGCGTTCGCTGAGCCGCGAGTCCAGCTCGGCCCGCTTATCCTCCAGGAGGCCGGCCTGGGCCGCCTCCAGCACCGTGAACAGCTCGTGCGCATCGCTGAGCCGGGTCACCGTGACGTAGCTCGCGCCCGCTCCATAGAGCTCGCCGACGTCGGACAGGAGGTCGGCGGTGGCGACGATCAGCGCGTCCGGGTTCAGCGTGCGGACGTGACGGACCAGCTTCTCGTTGGTGGCGCCCTTCAGCAGCGCGTCAGGCACGCTCAAAATGATCATCTCGGACTTGGCGACGCCAGCATGGACCAGCGTGTCGACATTGCTGATGTCGCCATAGACGACGTGCAGGCCCCGCGCCAGCAGGGTCTGGTACACATTGGGGTTGAAATCGATCACCGTGATCTGCTCAAGCAGCAGCGGGTTCTGCCGCTCGATCTCCGCGAGCAGCGCGCTCGCCGCGCGGAAAAAGCCGAGGATGACGATGCGCCGGGCCTCGCCATGGCCGCCCTCGTGCCCCTCCTCGCCATGCGCGTGGTCACCGTCGAGATCGCGCAGGCCGATCCGCTTCAACGGACCGATCGCCCAGCGCGTGATCTCGTCGCTGCGCGTCATGACGAAGGTGGAGAGCACGGCCAGCACCACGAAGGCGAAGGAGGCCGCGTTCGCGGATTGTGTCGAGATGTGATTGTCGGTGACGCCGGTCTGGATCACCACGAGCGAGAACTCGCTGATCTGCGCCAGATTGATCGCGGGCAGCAGGCTCGCGCGCAGGCCCTGCTTCATCAGATAGAGCGGCAAAAACGTCGTGACCACGCGGCTGACCACCGTGAAGGCGGCGATCATCAAGGCAAGCCCGATCACGGACATGTTCGGGATCGGAATGGTCATACCGAGTGCGACGAAGAACAGCGTGATGAAGAAGTCCCGCAGTGTCGTGACCTTGGCGGTGACGTCCAGCGCATACGGGAAGGTCGAGAGCGAGACGCCGGCAATCAGCGCCCCCATCTCGCGGGACAGCGACAGCCGCTCGGCCGTCTCGGCGACCAGAAAACACCAGGCGAGCGCGCCGAGCAGGATCAGCTCAGGACGGCGGGCGATCTGGTGGAATAGGCGCGGCAGCACATAGCGGCTGATCAGAAGCGCGGCCGCCACCAGCACCGCGACGCGGACGACCGAGAGCAGGATGACCGTCACTTGCAAGTTGGCAAGGCTCGGCTGCACCGCCAGGAACAGGATCGCGAAGATGTCCTGGAGCACGAGGACGCCGAGCGTGATGCGTCCGGGCAGCGTGTCGAGCTCCCGCTTCTCGTAGAGTACCTTGACGATGATGACGGTGCTGGAGAGCGCGCAGGCGACGCAGAGATAGACCGCATCGAAATGGCCGCCGCCGAGCGACAGGCCCATGCCGATGAAGAACAGGATGCCAAGCACGCAGCCGCCGATGAGCTGGCCGCCGGCCGCAAACAGGATCACCCGTCCGGCCCGCACGATCTTCTTCAGGTCGATCTCGAGCCCGATCATGAACAGCATGAAGATCAGGCCGAGCTCGGAGATGACCGTGATCGATTCCTGCGACTTGACCCAGCCGGCACCGAATGGACCTATGCAAAAGCCGGCGATAAGGTAGGCCAGGATCAGCGGTTGTCGGGAAAAGTGGGCTAAAAGCCCCAGCATCCAGGCGAACAGGATACAAAGAGTGATGTCGCGAATGAGCTCGTGCATGTCCAATCAGTCTGTTTTGTCGCACCCTAGAGGCCGCCCCCGGCGCTGCAAGCCAGCAATTCGTCACATGCGAATCGTGCTCGCGTTGATAGCGGGCCTGTCATGTCCGCTGGTAGCAGCATTGCCGGCGGCGGCCCAGTCCAAGGTCAATATCGAGCAGGGCTTTGCCGATTCCCTCACCGCGATGCCGAAGGAGGAGCTGAGCGTCTCCGGCGGCTTCTACGTGCCGGCCTATTCCAGCGTCGCGATGAGCCAGGGCAAGCTGCGCGTCGATTTCTCGGTGACGCTGAGCGTGCACAACACCTCCGAGACGCAGCCGCTGATCGTCAAGCGGATCGCCTATTTCGACACTGCCGGCAAGATGGTCGAGAGCTATCTGAAGGCGCCGGTCGCCTTGAAGCCGCTGGCCACCGTCTCCGTCTTCATTCCGACCGACGACATCCGCGGCGGAACTGGCGCCAATTTCATCGTCGACTGGGCGGCTAGCGGCGAGATCGCCGAGCCCGCGGTCGAGGCCTTGATGGTTGGCGGCGTCGCCAATGCGCACTACGCTTTCGTCAGCCAGGGCCGTCCGACCCGGACGGTCGGCAAGAAGTAACAGGCGGCCGGTGCAACGCCGGCCGCTCAACAAGAACACAATGAGGAAATGCCCATGTCGTCCAGCTTCGATTTTGCGCCCCTGTTCCCGCCGGGGCTGCCGGCTCCCTCTGCGCGCTGGACGGGGCTTGCCAAATACAGTTTTGTCGGCGGCAACAACGATTCCGAACAGGTGCCGGTGGACGAGCTGATCGCGGCGGTCGACAGCGCCTTGCGGCGCGAGGGCCGGATGCTCGCGACCTACGGCCTGGCGCATGGCCCGCAGGGCTACCTGCCGCTGCGCGAATTTTTGACCGCCAAGCTGAAGCGCGATGCCGGCATCGCCTGCACGGTCGATGATCTCCTGATCGTATCGGGCTCTCTGCAGGCGCTCGATCTCGTCAACCATACGCTGCTCGCGCGCGGCGACACCGTCATCGTCGAGCAGGAGACCTATCAGGGTTCGCTCAACCGGCTGACGCGGCTCGGCGTCAACACTGTCGGCATTCCGCTTGATGACGACGGCATGCGGATGGATGTGCTGGCCTCGACGCTGGCCGACCTCAGGGGTCGCGGCATCAAACCAAAATACATCTACACTATTCCGACCGTGCAGAACCCGACCGGGTCCATCATGCCGGAGAGTCGCCGCGCCGAGCTGTTGAAGCTCTCCGCCGAATACGGCGTGCCGGTCTTCGAGGACGACTGCTATGCCGACCTCGTGTGGTCGGGCGAGCGGCCGCCGGCGATCTATGCGATGGCTCCCAAGGGTGGCGTCATCCATATCGGCTCGTTCTCGAAATCGATCGCGCCGGCGCTGCGGGTCGGCTTCATCGTCGCGCCCTGGGATGTGATGTCGCGCATGCTGGCGCTGAAGACCGACGCCGGCTCAGGTGCGCTGGAGCAGATGGTGCTCGCGGAATATTGCAAGCCGCATTTTTCGACCCATGTGCCGGCACTGACCAAGGTGCTACGCACCAAGCTCGACACGCTGATGGAGGCGCTGAACGAGCAGTTCGGCACATCAGCGGAATTCGAGGAGCCCAAAGGCGGCATCTTCCTCTGGGTGAAGCTGCCCGACAATGTCGACACGCTGAAGCTCTATCAGGCCGCGCTCGCCGCCGGCGTCTCGATCAATCCGGGCCCGGAATGGTCGACCAGCAAGGGCCATTCCGGCTCGCGCCTGCGGCTGTGCTTTGCCAGCCCCACGCACCAGCAGATCCGCGACGGTGTCGCCGTGTTGGCCGAGGTCTGCCGCAGGGAGTTTGGTGTGCCGGCGCGAAGCGCCAATGTGGAGAAGGCGCAGGCGTGAACATTCCGGAGTTTCACGCCTCGACGTGAAACTCCACGTTCACCTGGCCGCTGCCGGACGACGGAAAATAGTCGCAGAGCTGCTCGGCGCCGCCGCGATAGTCGTACCAGCCGAGCGCTGCGAACAGCATGATGGTGTCGGCCATGCCGCCCTCGCCGTTGCATTTGGTGGCGTAGTCCGGAAGCATGTCGAGGAATTCGCGGTAGCGGCCGCTCTGCCAGAGCTCGAGCACGCGCAGATCGACCTGGCGGTTGAACTCGCTCGCCACGCTGATCCACGCCTCCGGTCCGAGCTTCTTGTTCGGCCAGAGCCGGTGTGACAGCGAGCCGGAGGCAAGGATCGCCACCCGCTCGCGGGAGGCCGTAATCGCGCGGCGGGTCGCCGCGCCCAGGATCCTGCTCTCCTCGAGTGAGGTGAACAGCGGCGAGGCAACCGAGACCACTTTTGCCCAGCCATCTGCATTCATGTAGTGCATCGGCACGATCGTGCCGTATTCCAGCCCGAGGCTCGCGACCTCATGCGCGATGACATTGAGGTCGGCATCCGCGGCGCTGCCCGCGATCGCCTTGGCCAGCGCAGCGTCACCCGGCAGATCGTAGCGGAGATCTTGGATCATGTGCGGCGCCTCGTGGCTCGTGAACGAGCCGCGATGCCGCGCATTGGCGTTGACGTGGTAGCCGAAATTGGAGAGCCAGTGGGTATCGAACACCACGAAGGTGGTGACGCCACGCTCCCTGGCTCGCCGGCCGAGTTCGCGCAGCGAACTGACCGCCTGTTCGCGCGCGGCGCTCAACGGGCTTCCCGGCACCTCCGACAGCATCAGCGACGGGACGTGGGTGACCTTGGCCGCCAGAACGAGCTGTCCCATCGCGGACTCCCCGAGAGAGCCTCAGGCGGCCTGCGGCTGGCTACGGTGGATCGCCGAGGCCAGGCGCAGCAACAGCACGACCGAGACGTTGCCCTTGCCGCCCTCGATCTGGGCGATGTAGCGCTCGGATATTCCCGATCTTCGCGCAAGCTCCCGGCGCGACAGGTCGCATCGCATGCGCGAGGAGCGCACCCGCTCGCCGAGCTCGGCCAAAAATTCGGTCTCGGAATAAGGGGGAACGGCGCTTGCGCCGGGCAGCGCCTCGCCTGCGAAATCGACGACTTCTTCCAGCATTGATCTATCCACGATCGCCTCCCGAACCCGACACTATGGACAGGTTTCGGGCGGCTTCATTGACGCGGATCAAATAGCGGAATGATAGTCGGACCGGTGGACGACAGAGAGGGGGATGCTAGACTTGAGCCTCGTTGGGCTGGGGCTTTCAAAAGACATGACTTACGGTTTGGGCCGCTTTGCGACAGCTGCGCTTCTTTGGGCTGCGCTGATGCCCGCCGCCAACGCCGAAACGCTATCGGCGACGGTGATCCGATGGGGCCTGCTCGGCTCCTGGGCGATCGACTGTGCGTTGCGGCCCGATCGCGACAGCGGCGCGGTTCTGACCTACGAGATCAAGCAGGAAGGTCGGGTGATGTACCGGCGCAATTTTGGCGACGCCAAAGACGAGAACGAGGTCGTGGCGGCATCGACCGATACCGACGGCATGCTCAACATCATGGTGTTCTTCCCGTCACTGCATCAGACGCGTGAATTCGGCCTGAGGCTTCAGAAGGACGGCAGCCTGCGCGCGATCTACAACCGCGATCAGCGTGGCAGCTACTCCATCAGGGACGGCAAGTTCGTGCGGACGGGTGAGCCGACTCCTGCACAGCGCCGCTGCGGCAACAGCACCTGACGCGGTTGAGACTCTAGCTGAACAACCGTTCAGAATTCTCCTGCAGTTCCTCCGGAACGTTCGCACGCACGCGAAGTTCTCATCTGCATTCAATTGGAGGAGGACATCATGAAGAAGCTTGGCTATGTCGTCGCGGCCCTCGGTGCGTTCGCGATCGTCGCGCCGTCAATGGCGAACGCCGAAACGGTGGTGATCAAGAAGGGCTATCATCACGGCCCGTACGGCGCGCGCGCCGAATTCCGCGAGCATCGTGATCGCGGCTGGCATCGCGGCTGGCGTCATCACGGCGACAGGGTCGTCGTGATCAAGCGCAGCCACCGTCATCACTACGACTAACCCTGGCATATGGAAATGGCCCCTCACCGGGGGCCATTTCTTTGCATGCTGCGATGGAGCGATGGGCAATCAATCCCAATCCGGCGCAAAGCCGGGATTGACGCAGCGCTTGTCCTTCGGCAGTGCCGCGATCTTCTTGCGGTCCCCTTCATCCAGCGTGATCTTCAGCGCATCGAGATTGGCCTGTTGGCTCTCGGGCCGCGACGCCTTCGGGATCGCGGCGATGCCCGGCTGGTCGAGCAGCCATTTCAGCGCCACCTGCGCTGCCGTCGCATCGTGCTTCTTGCCGATTTCGGTCAGGACCGGATCGGCGGCAACGCGGCCTTGCGCCAGCGGACAATAGGCAACCAGCGGAATCGATTTGGCAGCGAGACAGTTCAGGACCTTCGACTGGTCGAGCATCACGTGATACTCGATCTGGTTGCAGGCGATCGGTGCCCCGATGTCCTCGACTGCGGTCTTGAGCAGAGCCGTCGTGAAGTTGGCGACGCCGATGGCGCGGACGCGCTTCGCCTCCTTCAGCCTCATCAGCGTCTCGAACACCGCACCCCAGTTCGCGCTACGCGACGGCCAATGCACGAGATAGAGATCGATCTGGTCGAGGCGGAGCTTCGTCAGGCTGGCATCGAAGGCGCGGCGGATCGCGTCCGGCGCCAGATTCTCGTGCCAGACTTTTGTCGTGACATGGAGCTCGCTGCGCGGCACGCGCGATGCTTCAAGAGCAGCACCGATCGGCTCTTCGTTGGCATACATCTCGGCCGTGTCGATGTGGCGATAGCCGAGCGCAAGCGCGCTCTCGACCGCAGCGCGGCAGGCATCGCCCTGCATGCGGAAGGTGCCGAGGCCGAGCTTGGGCATGCTGATGCCCTGAGTTCTTAGATTGTCCATAAGTAAGCTCCTGACGAATTCCAGCCCGCCGGACGCGCAGGCGGCGACGCCGCTTGGGCAGACGTTTCGATGACGGAAAAGGGGTGGCGGGAGCGTGTACCCTAGCGCGCCGCCCCAAACGAGGCCAATCAAGATCAGGTTAGCGGAATAGCCGGCAGGCATCGCCGTGACAGCCAAACGGCATTTCAGATGATCGCCCTCTCCTGTCAGCATCCAACCATCGCGGCCATTCCGGCCGCACGCGACAAGGAGACGATCATGAAGACGATTTTGACGATAGCGATCCTGGCGACCGCTCTCGCCGGCATCGTGCCGGCGCAGGCCGACGGTTTTGCCTATACGGGGTCACCCAAGCAGGGGGAATTCTACGTCCGGCAGACCACCATGCCGCAGGTGCCGGCATGGATGAACGCACGTGCGGAAGCCCCACAGCCCGCGGCCCGGCCCGTGCGCGGCGGCATCGGTCTGCGCTCCCCTTAGGAGTGCTGCGCCACCACGGCCGGGCGCATTTGCGGTTGCGGCAGGATATCGACCGACCAGAGGTCACGATTGTCGACGTCCTTGAGTGTCACGGTCATCACTTCGCTCCGGCCATCGATATCGACCCGACCGAAAAACTGGAGCCCGAAGCAAGGCGCGAGGTTTTCGCCCTGCTCCGCGCTACAGCCATTCTGATACATCGCCACAGGGCCAAAAGTGTTGTCGAGCTCGCCCGGCCCCCAGGTGCCGGCATGCAGGGGACCCGAGACGAACTCCCAAAACGGCTCGAAATCGGAAAACACCGCGCGGTTGGGATCGTAATAGTGCGCGGCGGTGTAGTGCATGTCGGCGGTGAGCCAGACGATGTTGCGCACGCCGGCGCGCTTGACGAAGGACAGGAGGTCGGCGATCTCGTGCTCGCGCCGGTCGGGCGGGCCGTCGCCGAGCGCCACCGCATCCAGGCTGATTAGGCCGATCGGCAGGTCCGCTGCGATCACCTTCCAGGTCGCGCGCGAAGCAGCCAACTCGCGCTTCAGCCAGCCGAGCTGATCTGGTCCGAGAATCCAGCCGTCGCGGTCCTCGCCCTTGTTCCAGTTGGAATCGCGATAGCTGCGCATGTCGATCATGAAGACGTCGAGCAGCGGTCCATAGCCGATGCGGCGATAGATGCGCCCCTCGCGCGCAGGCATTTCGCGGATCGGCATGAATTCGAGGAAGGCGCGGCGGGCGCGCGCGACCAGGCGCGAGGTGCCGTCCTCGTCATGGCCGGTCTCGTCGACGCTGCCGGAGGGCGACCAATCGTTAGTCACCTCGTGGTCGTCCCATTGCGCGAACATCGGCACTTGCGCGTGGAAGGCGCGGAAGTTTTCGTCGAGGTGATTGTATTTGTAGTTGCCGCGAAACTGCGCGAGCGTGTGCGCGACCTCGGACTTCTCTTCGGTCACGAGATTGCGCCACACCTCGCCGCCGGGCAGCTTCTGCTCGGATGGAATGGTGCAATCAGCGTAAATATGGTCGCCGGAGTGAATGAAGAAATCTGGACGGTTGCCGAGCATGGTGCGGTAAGTGCGATATCCGCCGCGCGAGGTGTCGATGCCCCAACCCTGCCCGGCTGTATCGCCGGACCACACGAAGGAGATGGATTTTCCAGCCTCAGGCGCGGTGCGGAAGTGTCCGATCCGCGTTTCGCCGGCAAGGCCGGTCGCGTGATCGTCGAAGCGCACGCGGTAGAAGACGTCCTGTCCGGGCGGCAGTCCCTGCAGCAGCATTTTTGAGGTGAGGTCGGCGTCGGGAATCGCGTCGGCGGATGCGTGCCGAGGATCGTCCTAAAACTTTCGACCGTGGAGTATTCGACTTGCATGCGCGCTGGACGGTCGGCGCGGGCCCAGACCACCGCGGAGCCATCGGAGACGTCGCCCGACTGGATGCCGCCCGCGAAGAGCGGCCGGTCGGCGGCGCGGCTTAGACAGGGTTTTGCGATTGTGCCTAGGCCGGCGAGCGCGAGCGAGGACGTAGAGCGGACCAGAAACTGCCGTCGGGTCCATGCGCGCGAGGCGCGGAGCGTTGCCATTCAGGAAACCTTCGTCGAATCGCGACGGAAGGTGCCTGCGCCGTTTGACTCCAGCCTTACGGTTTCTTGACTCTGCGCCTACGGTTTTGCGACGGAGGGATGACGGCTAGCGCTTCCAGCTGCAGATGCCGCCCGACTTGCACGGCCAGGTCTGAATGCGCGTGTCCGTGGCCTGCGCGTCCAGCGGATTGCCATGGCGATGTGCGAGCTTTGCGCGAGCAGCGCCACGCGGCTGCGTGTTAGCAATTTTGCCTGCCGGCGCGCGAACGCGCTCGGTCGCGACCTTCTTCGGCACGTCACCGGTCACGGCACGCGCCTGCGCGTCACTCTTCATGTCGCTCTTGGCTTCGACGGCCACGGGCGCGAATTCGGTCGGCGGACCCAGGCGCTTCGGCGATAAAACGGCCTTGGACAGATCCATGCCGAGGAAGTCGCCGGCACGATAATCGTCGGCCAAAGCTGCGCCACCCCATGCGAGCACGAGGGCGGTGACGAAGCCGAAGGAAAAGCCTTTCAGGACCACTGACGCCTCCAATAAGGGGCAATTTACCCTCATTTAGGAAGGCGGACGGCGGATTTCCAGCGGCCGATTGTCATCAGGGTTACCGGCTGCCGAAAAACAATAGGGGAATCAGGGCGTTTCAGGATCCACCGGCGAGCACCTTGACCAGACGGTAGAGGTATTCCTGCCCATTATAGAAGGACGCGATCGGAACCCGCTCGTCCTTGCCGTGGATGCGGCCCTCGCCGACGTCGATCGCCATGCCGGAATGGCCGTAGGTCGGGATACCCGCGTTACGCAAATAGGAACCGTCGGTCGCGCCGGAACTCATGACCGGCATCACCACCGCGCCAGGGAAGAATTCGCCCGTGAGCTTTTCGATCGCACCCATGATTTCTTCGTGCAGCGCGGACGGCGCGCTCAGAACCGGCGTATCGATCTGCGTCAGCTTGATCTGATCGTCGGCCAGCACACGCTCCAGCGTCGCCTTGACCTCCTCGACCGGTTCGCCCGGCATCATCCGGCAATTGACCTTGGCAATGGCCGACTGCGGCAGAGCGTTGATGGCGTGGCCGCCCTGCAACTGGGTCGCGACGCAGGTGGTGCGGAGCTGCGCGTTGAAGACCGGATTAGCGGCAAGCCGCACGAACGACATCGCCGAGAGATCGGGCTTGTCCGACATGACCGTGCGCATGTCGGAAGCGGTCTGCTCGTTCTCGAATTGCGCGGACTTCTCGAAATAGCCGCGCGTGGTGTCGTTGAGCCTGATCGGGAAGTTGAACTTGGACAGCCGCACGAGACCTTCGGCGAGCCTGTAGATCGCGTTGCTCTGGCGCGGCACCGAGCTGTGGCCGCCGGCATCGGTCACCTCCAACTGGAAGCTGACTGGAACCTTTTCGCTGGTCTGCACGCTGTTGCGGATCGGCTTGCCGCCCTTGAGGCCAACGCCGCCACCTTCATTGAGCGCGAATTCGGCGTCGATAAGGTCCTTGTGGTTCTTGATCAGCCAATTGATGCCGAGACCGTCGCGGTCAAAAATCTCTTCGTCCGTCTCCAGCGCGACGATGATGTCGCGGTCGGGCTTGTAGCCTTCCTGCTTGTAGCGGATGAGCGCTGCAATGAAGGCTGTCGCCATGTGCTTGTCGTCGGCGGTGCCGCGGCCATAGTAGTGGCCGTCCTGCTCGGTGAGCTTGAACGGATCGACGCTCCAGTCCTCGCGCAACGCCGGCACCACGTCGAGATGCGCGACCAGAAGGATCGGCTTGCGGGCGCCGCTGCCACGCAGGCGGGCAACGAGGTTGCCCTTGCGCGGTGCGGGCGAGAAGACCTGGACGTCGGCCGCAGGAATGCCCGCCGCCTTCAGCCGCGCGGCCAACGCCTCGGCTGCCTTGGCGGTGTCGCCGGTTGCCGTCGTGGTATCGATCTCAACGAGCTCCTTGTAGACGTCGTAGGAGAGCTGCTGTTGCGGCGTGAGCCCGGCGGCAGTGGCGACGCTGCCGCCGAGAACCAGTGCTGCGATGGCGGTCGCGAAATTGTTCGTGATTTTCATGCTGTGCTCCCTCGCCGCTCATTTCGCGTCCTTGACGGCAATCACCTCAATCTCCACCAGGAAGCCCGGATTGGCGAGCGAGGCGACGCCGACCACGGAGCGTGCCGGCAGATTGGGCTGGCTGCCACCGAAGAACTGCGTGTAGCCCTCCATGAAGGCCTTGAAGTCCATTGGCGTCGCCGCGTTGTGCACCAGGAAGACCTGCATCTTCACGACGTCGCCCATGGTGAGGCCGAGGCCGTCCAAAATGGTCTTGATGCGATTTAGCACGCCGACGGTCTGGGTCTTGGTGTCGCCATAGGCCTGCAGGCTCTGGGGGTCGGCATCCTTGTTCGCGACCGGCGGCACCTGGCCGCTGACATAGTAGGTTGTCGCGTTGCCGGTGACCTGCACGGACTGTGCGATCGGAAAGGTCGAGTTCGGGATCGGATGCCTGACAATCTCGGCCTGCGCGATACCCGCCTGCATCGCCCCGAGCAGTCCGCCGATCACGGCCATGGTCCTGAAGTTCATTCGTCGCCCCTGTTGCTGGTGTTTAGCGGCGCGCATCCCGCACTTCGCCCGCCGTCACCGCGTCCTGATAGTTGTTGTCGAAATGCGTGCGCAGGTAGTTCACGACCGCAGCGATTTGCGCGTCCGTCATCATCTCGCCGAACGGCGGCATCGCGCGGCGGCCATTGATGACGAGATAGACGGGATAGCCCCGCGCCTCCAAATTCTTGTCGGCGACGAGCGAGGGATAGGCGCCCGCCCCCGCCGCGCCGCCGCCGTCGGGCATGTGGCATCCCTGGCAGATGTTGGCGAACAGCTCTTCGCCCGTGGTCTCGGCGAAACTGAAGCCGGAGGAGAAGATGCGCGTTTGCGGACCGTCATGCGCGAGCGCCATCGGCGACAGCAGTGCGACCACGGCGAAAGCGGACCGGGAGAGAATTCGCCATTGCCAGGGGCGTTTCGTCATCACGTCCTCACAACGCGGTCGTGCAACCTCGTGATCGCATCGAGTGCCGACAGGATGGCACCCTCCTGCCAGGCCGGCAAGGCGGAGGCGTGCTCGCCGGCGAGCACGATGCGGCCGTCGATCTGGCACAGGTTCTTGTAGTGCGCGTCGCGCGTCGCGTCGGTCCAGTCTCCGCTGCAGCCGAGCACGAAGGGCACCCTGTGCCAGGCGACCGCCACGCCGGTCTCGAACTCGGCCTTGTATTGCGGATGGATGACAGCGCCGAATTCGACCGCGCGCGCGACGCGCTCGGCAGGCGACATCGCCGTGAACTCGTAGGCATTGGGTCCCTCGAACAGATAGGCGCCGAGCAGCACGCCGCGCCCGGCGCGGTTATAGCCGTAATTGGGATAGGCGATCTGGCGGATCGGCAAATCCGTGTAGCTGATGCCGCCATAGATCTGCTCGTCCTCCTCCCAGAACCGGCGCTTGAACTGCAGGCCGATCTTGACGGAGGCAGCATAGGGCACGGCATCGATCGCCGACTTCATGGCGGCGCTGACGCCGATCGGTAACTGGCTGAGGATCGAGAGCGGGATCGTGCAGACGCACCAGTCGGCCTGCACCTGCTGCATGGCGCCCGGCTTGCCTGCATCGAGATAGCTGACGGTCACGCCGCGATCGTCCTGCTTGATTTCAGTGACCTTGGCGTTGAAGCGGATGAGATCGCCGACCTCTTTTGCAAAGGCCTTGCCTATCATGTCCATGCCACCGACCGGCTGGAACATCGTGGTCTGGAAATTGTAGTGCGCAAAACCGCGCAGATAGCGCCAGAGCCGCGACTTCAGGATCTCGGACAGGCCGACCGGCTCGCTTGCCTCCGGCATCGCCGTCAACCCGCCGCCGGGATCCCTGGCGTAGCCGCGAAATTCAGCCGAGATCAAATTGGCCTTGTAGCCATAGCCGTTGTCGAGCGCGCCCCAGGAGCGCAGCGCCTGCAACAGGATCTCCTGATCCTCCTTGGAGACGGTTTCGTCGAGCTTGCCCTGCTGCGTCACCTTGGCGAGCAGCTCGGCGATCTGTCCCTGGAAATCCGCCTTCACCGCGCGGATGCGCTGCGGCTTGCCGCCGAAGGCGCGCACGGAATGGAGATAAGCGGCGTGATTGAGCTGGTTGAACGGCTCGAGCGCAACGTTCAGCCGCTTGCAGTAGTCCAGCAGCGCGCGGTGGTGATGGGGAATGCGCCACGGTCCCGGATTGATATAGAGCCCGTCCTCGAATTCGCAGGTCTGCTTGAAGCCGCCGAGCTCGGTAAAACTGTCGCCGCCGCGGATCGTCCAGTTGCGGCCGCCGGCGCGGCTGTTGAATTCGAGAATCTGGACCTTGTACCCCGCCTTGCGCAACTCCAGCGCCGCGGTCATGCCCGCAAGGCCCGCGCCGAGAACGAGGACGGAGGCGCCTTTTGGATCGCCTTCGAGGCGAATGGGCCCCTTGTAGCGGGACTCCGACGCAAGACCGAGGCTGGTCATCGCGTGATACATCGCCGCGCTGCCGGCGACCGTGCCGATCAGCGCAAGCAGGTCTCGTCGCCTGATGGTCGGAAGTTCGCTCTGCATGGAAGATGACTCGCAGCCCTTGCGGTTAAGGAAACAGCAGGCGTCGGGGTCAGGCAAGACACGCGTTGTTGATCGCGGTCGCGCACAACAAGACGGGGACCGCGCTTGCTACGCGATCCCCGTCGATTGCGTCATACGTCGAATGCAGAATCAGGCGACCTTGCGCGCGGCCGCCTTGCCGTCGAGGAAGCCCATCAGGCGGCTGCGGATGATCTCGTCCGCTTCCGTCATGATGCGGTCGACCAGCTCCTCGCAGGAGGGAATGTCTCGGATGAGGCCCGCGACCATGCCGCAGCTCCAGGCGCCGGCATCCATCTCGCCTTCGAGCATGATTTTTGGATAGACGCCCGCGACCTGGTCGTGGATATCGTCGATCTTGAGCTTGTCGCCTTTCTCATGCTCGATCTCGAGCAGACGATCGACATTGGCGTTCTTCAGCACGCGCTCGGTATTGCGCAACGCACGCATGATCAGGCGGGTGTCGAGCTCGCTCGCCGCGACCAGTGCGTTCTTCACGTTCTGATGCACCGGCGCTTCCTTGGTCGCAATGAAGCGCGTTCCCATGTTCATGCCGGCTGCGCCCAGCGAGAGCGCTGCGACGAGGCTGCGGCCATCGGCCATGCCGCCGGAGGCAACGAAGGGAATCTTCAATTCCTCCGCCGCGCGCGGCAGCAGGATCATGTTGGGAATGTCGTCCTCGCCGGGATGGCCACCGCACTCAAATCCGTCGACGCTGACGGCATCGCAGCCGATCCGCTCGGCCTTCAAGGAGTGACGCACCGAGGTGCATTTGTGGATCACCTTGATGCCGGCTACCTTCATCGCCGGCATGTATTGCTCGGGGCTGCGGCCCGCGGTCTCCACGATCTTCACCCCGCCCTCGACGATCGCGGCGATGTATTCGGGATAAGGCGGCGCGGCGAAGGTCGGCAGGAAGGTGAGGTTCACGCCGAACGGCTTGTCGGTCATGTCGCGGCAGCGTGCGATCTCCTTGGCGAGCAATTCCGGGGTGCGCTGCGTCAGCCCGGTGATGATACCGAGCCCGCCGGCATTGGAGACGGCAGATGCGAGCTCGGCAAAGCCGACGAAATGCATGCCACCCTGGATGATCGGATGCTCGATGCCGAACAATTCGGTGATCGCGGTCTTCACGTAAATTCCCTCCCGGATACGGTTGTATGGTGTGAGTTTAGCCGCAGTTTTGTGCCGCGGTCACCATTTCTCTCCGAACGGGCGAATCTCCATCTCGAATGTCCAGGCGCTCTTCGGCTGCTGGTAGAGCTGCCAATAGGCATCCGCGACGGCCGACGGCGGCATCAACAGATCAGGATTGTCGAGTGCGTTCGGTCCGAGCGCCTCGAGCCGGCGCTGCCGCACCCATTCGGTGTCGACACCGGAATCGATGATGAGATGCGCGACATGGATGTTCTTCGGGCCCAATTCGCGCGCCATCGCTTGCGCGACCGCGCGCAGGCCGAATTTTGCGCTGGCAAAGGCGGCGAAGCCGCTGCCGCCGCGCAAGGATGCGGTAGCGCCGGTGAAGAAGATGTTGCCGCTGCCCCGCGGCAGCATCAGGCGCGCGGCTTCGCGACCGGCGAGAAAGCCGGAATAGCAGGCCATCTCCCATACCTTGCGAAACACGCGCTCGGTGGTATCGAGGATCGGGAAGTTGACGTTGGCGCCGACATTGAAGATGCAGACCTCCAGCGGCGCGTGCTTGTCGGCGTCGTTGAGGAAGGAGATGATCTCCTCCTCCTTGCGCGCATCGAGCGAGCGCGCGTGGATCTCGCCGCCGGCAGCCTCGACGTCTTTGACCAGCGGTGCCAGCTTGTCGCCGTTGCGACGGCCCGCGAAGACGGTGAAGCCTTCGGCAGCGAATTTCTTGGCAATCTCGGAGCCGATGAAATCGCCCGCTCCAATGATGGCGGCTGTCGCATTTCGCTTGGGCAAGGTCGCCTCCTCCGGTGTGGGCCCCGCCTGTCCAGAGACGGCTGTCGGCCTTTGACTATGTGTTGAGGTCGACCATAAAGTTCTAAAAAAGAACTGTCAAACGGCAGCTCGTTCTCCTGGCTTTAATTAGAAGACGCTTCTGAATTTCCTATAAGTTCCTTTTCCAGACTTACCAAAGGACTGAAGGATTTCATTCCCCAGCAGCAGCAACGTGAGGCAAACGCATGCGTACATGCGAATGGCCGGGCACGGGCCCGGCCATTGCAGTGTCGAGAGCCTCAGCGCGCTCAATGCGTCTTGCTCTTGTGCCACTTCTCGAGATCGAGCTTGGGGTCGTCGGAGCGCTGCTCCTTCTCCGGATTGCTTTTCCAGGGCTTGTCCGTCTGCGCATGCGATCCCCAGTCGTTCTGGTTGCGGGGATCGTCGGTTGGCTTCTCCTTGCTCATCGGGAGGCTCCTTGAATTGGCGCCTCAGGCGAACGGCACCCCATAATAGGCGTTCACCGCGCGCACCTTGGCGTCATCGCCCCAATTCCATTCGGCCTGCGCGCCATAGTGCGGCGCATTCTGCAATTCCTTCTCGGTGATGCCGGTGACATAGCCGCCAAGCGCGGTGTCATACTTCAGGGATTGCCAGGGCAATGGATAGTGGTCGTTGCCGAGCCCGAGGAACCCGCCGAAACCCAGCACGGCGTAGGATACCCGGCCGCTCTTCTTGTCGATCATCACGCGCTCGATCGAACCGATCTTGTTCCGGTCGATGCCGTAGACCGAAGTTCCCTCGACCTTGTCACTGCCGATCAGCGCGCCCGTTTCGCTCTCATCCATCATCTCAAATCTCCCTCGCTTGCAATAGCTTGGACCAACCTTGGTGCGGTGCGATCGTTCCGGCGCGGATTGCCGCGTGCACGCTTGGCTGCTTTGGAACAACCGCAGAATGCGGCGGTTCACCTCGATCACTCCGAGAGCAGTTTCAGGACGGGCCAGGAATGAGGTGAGCCATGAGCGACTTCAGGGACATCCAGCATGGCGTCAACGATCCCGTCGACGGCGTCGACGTGAAGTGGCGCATCAACGCCAACCAGACGCCGCATGAGCGCGCGCAGCGTCACGCGGATGTACGCGCGATGCCGACGGCGCAGCCGGGCGAGCCGTTCCTGCCTGAGAGATTGCGGCGACCGCCGACCGATCCGCTCAACCCGCGCACCGGCCGCAATCCGACCGATTAGCGTAAGAGGCGCGAAACGGAACATTCCTCCGCGCCGGGCTTTGCAAAACTGTCCCGGAGGAATGTTGGCCACTGAACCGCGATGGCGCTCGTGACTGTCAAACCAACCCGAGTAGACGTCGCAGTCGCAGACGAGATTTCGGCCCATGTGAGCCCCGGCGTGGAGCACGCGGCACAAACGCTCACCTGGGGCGCGGACGAGCACCTTCTTCTCGCAGTCTCGATCGCGGGTTGGCTCTATGCGCACAGCCGGCGGCCCCAGGCCAAACCAATCGCCAACCATTTGCTGGCCGTATCGGTTGTCACCACCGTCCTCCCGCACATTCTCAAATCGGTGTTCGACCAGACCAGGCCTGACCGGCTAACGGTGCGGGGACACTTGCGAGGTATCCCGAGATCGGGACGAGCGCGCGATGCATTTCCCTCCGGCCACGCCACGCATATGGGCGCCCTCGCCTCCGCAGCCGGCATGCTGCCGTCCGGCCGGCGGCACCTCGCACGCGGCCTTGCGGTTGGATTGTCGCTGACCAGGATCGCACTGCTCGCACATTGGACCAGCGACGTGCTGGCCGGCTTTGCGCTCGGTGTCACCGTGGAACGATTGCTGCGTCCATTGACACTGAGGCGGCCACGCAGGGATCGAAGATTACAATGACCGAGTATGTCATCCGCTTCATTGCCGGCGGCCTTCTCGTATCCGCGTTTGCGACCTTGAGCGACATGCTTCGGCCCAAGAGCTTTGCCGGTCTGCTCGGCGCTGCGCCGTCGGTGGCACTGGCGACACTCGGCATTGCGATCGTCCAGCATGGTGCGCAATACGCCGCAGCCGAAAGCTGGACAATGATGTATGGCGCGGTCGCGCTGGCCTGCTACGGCCTCGTTGTCTGCCAGTTGCTGATGCGCAGCCGCATCAACGCGCTTCCGGCGACGACCGTTTCGCTTGCGGTGTGGCTCGTCATCGCCTTTGGCTTACTCACTGCCTTCGGAGGCGCGAACTGATGCTCATCAAGCTGTCGCTCTCCTCCCTCAAGGCCACCCACTGGCATGAATTTGCCGTTCGGTTTGTACTCGGCGGGGCCGCGACCGTTCTGACAGGCATCATTGGCGCGCGCTTCGGGACGGCTGTCGGCGGGCTGTTCCTCGCCCTGCCCGCCATCTTCTGCGCCAGCGCGACGCTGGTCGAGCGGCATGAGCGGCGTGCCAAGCAGAAGAAGGGACTGCGTGGCGACAGGCGGGGTCAGCATGCTGCGGCACTGGATGCGGCGGGTGCCGGATTGGGAAGCGCAGGCCTCGTGGCGTTCGCGGCGCTGTTCTTCATCGTGGTCCCAACCAGCGTCCTCGGCGCATTCATCGTCGCGCTGATCGCCTGGGGCAGCGTGGCGGTGTCGATGTGGTGGTTGCGCCGAAATCTCCGCATCACGCATCACCGCAGCGCCGTCAAGCGCGCACCTTCAGCGCACGGTCACAGCCGCTTCTCGTAGCTTCAAGAAGTCATACATCTCGGCCGCGGTCTGAAGCTGCTCGATGCGGGCGACGATGCCGTCGCGCTTGTCGCGCGGCGCACGGGCAAGCTCGCGCTCGAGCCGAAGCCGTTGCGCTTCGAGGCGCTGTTCGAATGTGTGGGGTTCAGAGCGCCTACGCATCTGCTGCCCTCGGCGGTTGCAGGCCCGGGCTGTTGGCCCAGCGGTCGAGCTGTTCGATGACTTGCTGGTGGCTTGGCCGCCGCGGCTCGGGCGCTTTCGGCTCCTCGGATAGCTTGCGGGGCAGTCGGACTTCTTCCGTCATGGCCTCTCTCCATCCCCGCCTTGCTAGATGGAAGAATGCGCCGTTCTTAACGCTAGCGCAAGCGCTAAATCATTGATTTTACTTGATAATTTAACTCATTCAGTGACTCTATCGACTCCTGCGGAACTCTTCCCAAGTTGGTTTGTTGAGTAAACAACTCAACTTGCTAATTGTGTGTGATCTCATGAATGATCTCCGCGCTGAGCGCCTTCAGGTCATGTTGTCACCTGAAGAGTTGGCCTTGATTGACGATTTCAGATTCAAGCACCGCATGCCGACACGGGCGGCGGCCGTCCGCGAACTGCTCAAGCTTGGACTTGCGAGCATCGGCCTCGACGCTTCTGCCGGAACCAAGTCGAGCGACTTTGGCGTGTTCGGTCGCGGACCCGACGGCCACATCCAGTCGGACGCAAACGGAAATTCCGAGGATTAACCGACGCCAAACGCAAACGGCCCCGGCACGGGGAGTGCCGAGACCGTCCTTGGAGATTGCGTCCAGCCCACCGGGGGAATGAAACTGGAAGCAGTTGGTTGACTCGTGGGGTGAGAATTCGTTCCTGCAGGACTCACCCGGTCGGCGGCGTGCCGGAATCATCCGGCGTCATGCCCGAGCCGGGCGTCTTGCCGGCGTCGTTGAGCTTCGGATCCCGCGTCGCCTCGCGCGACGGTGACCCTTTCTGCTCCGCCTTGTGCACGGTTTGCGCGCGACGCTTGTCGCGCGGCTGATCCTCCGCGCGCTTGTCCTTGATGATGCCGTGGTCGGAATGCGCCATGACGTTTCCTCTCGCTCTCTGTTCTAGGCGGCTACGCACCGGAAGGGCAAATGTTCCGGAGCGCACGGGTTCGAAGAGATCGCGTAAGGACGTCAGGCCCTAGATATGACTCGAGAGGTGCGTCGCGTGTTGCGCAGGCGACGCAGCCAAATGAACCTGCCTGACCGTCGTCACCGTCGCGAACGCAACCGACACGCCGAAGGCCAAGATGAGCGTTAAAAGAACCAGACGCGGAGCCATTGCAGTCCTCCTTCTGGAATCAAAAGACGTAACCGGCGACCTGCAGTTTCCGATCATTGCAAGTTGGTCGCGCCTGTTCCGTGAGCGGTCTCACACGAGGACTCACGAAACCGAGAGCGACTAGGCGGCCGACCGCCTTTGCGGCTTGCGCGAGCCGACCGGCGGAATTTCGCCATCGAGCCAGTCCTGCTCCTCCGCAAGGGCCGTCCAAGCTTCCGCCATCCGCTGATAACGCTTGAAGGCCGGTTGGCCTTCGGCGCGCTCCGCGAGATGCAGGCAGTTCTCGGCGTTATCCCTGAAAATGTCCGATTGCTTCATGGAGAAAAGGTGGGACGGAAAAACCCGATCCGCAACCATTCTTACGGGATCGTAACGTCGCAGCGGCCTCGCCCGAGACGGATGAAGGTGGTTAACGCGACAGGGGGCCTCCCGGTTCCCAGGCGAAACTTCATTCTTGGGCCGATTCTCCCGCGACACATGGAACTTCCCCACCACGAACTCGTTATTTGCGCCGGGCTGAGCGCGGCGGGTTCCATTTCTTCGATACTCCCAGGTTACCGCTTGATCTGGGGTATCTCCGACGCTCTATTTGCAAATCTGCTTGCTGATTCAGCGGCATCTGCGGGGGGAATGAGATGAGCGACCTTGATCCCGGAACGGCTTCGCAGTCCGGTCGTCGCGCTCCCAAACGGAAAGTCAACGGCACCGACGAGCCGGATTCCCGGCAGGAGCTGCTGCTCGCGCTGCAGGCGATGCGCAGCGGCGATTTCTCGGTGCGCATGAGCGGCGAATATCTCGGCATCGACGGCAAGATCGCGGACACCCTGAACGAGATCATCGCCGCCAACCAGCGCATGGCGCAGCAGCTCGAGCTGGTCGGCGAGGTCGTCGGCCGCGAGGGCCGGACCAAGCAGCGCGTGAGGTTCGGCCTTGCCTCCGGCTCCTGGGCCGACATGGAAGGCTCCGTCAACACGCTGATCGACGACCTTTTGTGGCCGACGCGCGAGGTGACGCGCGCAGTTGCGGCCGTGGCACAAGGCGACCTGCTGCAAACCGTCAAGCTCGACGTCGATGGCCGCCCCCTGCGCGGCGAATTCTTGCAGTCGGCGACGATCGTCAACACCATGATCAAGCAGCTCGGCGTGTTCACTTCCGAGGTGACGCGCGTCGCGCGCGAGGTCGGCACCGAAGGCAAGCTCGGCGGCCAGGCCCAGGTGCCTGAAGTCACCGGCGTGTGGAAGGATTTGACCGAGAGCGTCAACTCGATGGCGAACAACCTGACCAACCAGGTTCGCAACATCGCAGAGGTAACGATCGCAGTCGCCAACGGCGACCTCTCCAAGAAGATCACTGTCGACGTCCGCGGCGAGATTTTGCAGCTCAAGGAAGCCATCAACACGATGGTGGACCAGCTCCGCTCCTTCGCTTCCGAAGTGACGCGCGTCGCGCGCGAGGTCGGCACCGACGGCAAGCTGGGCGGACAAGCGATCGTGCCTGGCGTCGCCGGCACCTGGAAGGACCTCACCGACTCCGTCAACGCGATGTGCGGCAATCTGACTGCACAGGTGCGCAACATCGCCAATGTGACGACCGCGGTTGCCCGCGGCGACCTCTCGCGCAAGATTACCGTCGATGTGCGCGGCGAAATTCTGGAGTTGAAGGACACCATCAACACCATGGTGGACCAGCTCAACTCCTTCGCGTCGGAAGTGACGCGCGTCGCGCGCGAAGTCGGCACCGAAGGCAAGCTCGGCGGCCAGGCGCAGGTGCCCGGCGTCGCCGGCACCTGGAAGGACCTCACCGACAACGTCAACTTCATGGCGTCGAACCTCACCGCCCAGGTCCGCAACATCGCCGACGTCGCCACCGCGATCGCGAGCGGCGACCTCTCCAAGAAGATCACGGTGAACGTCTCGGGCGAGATCCTTCAGTTGAAGGAAACGCTCAACACCATGGTCGACCAGCTCAATGCGTTCGCCGGCGAAGTCACGCGCGTCGCGCGCGAGGTCGGCACCGACGGCCGGCTCGGCGGCCAGGCCAATGTGCTCGGCGTCGCCGGCACCTGGAAGGACCTCACCGAAAGCGTCAACTCGATGGCGTCGAACCTGACTGCGCAGGTTCGCAACATCGCCGAGGTGACGACGGCGGTCGCGGGCGGCGACTTGTCGAAGAAGATCACCGTGGACGTGCGCGGTGAAATCCTGGAGCTGAAGGACACCATCAACACCATGGTGGACCAGCTCAACGCCTTCGCCGGCGAAGTGACGCGCGTCGCGCGCGAGGTCGGCACCGAAGGCAAGCTCGGCGGACAAGCGGTCGTGCGCGGCGTCGGCGGCACGTGGAAGGACCTCACCGACAGCGTCAACTCGATGGCGTCGAACCTCACCGGCCAAGTCCGCAACATCGCCGAAGTCGCAACAGCCGTCGCCAAGGGCGACCTGTCGAAGAAGATCACCGTCAACGTGTCGGGCGAAATCCTTCAGTTGAAGGAAACGCTCAACACCATGGTGGACCAGCTCAACGCGTTCGCCGGCGAAGTGACGCGCGTCGCACGCGAGGTTGGCACCGACGGCAAGCTCGGCGGCCAGGCCGACGTGCCCGGCGTCGCCGGCACCTGGAAGGATCTCACCGATAGCGTCAACTCGATGGCAGGCAACCTCACCGCCCAGGTCCGCAATATCGCCGAGGTCGCGACCGCGATCGCCGGCGGCGACCTGTCGCGCAAGATCACGGTGGACGTGCGCGGCGAGATCCTTCAGCTCAAGGACACGCTGAACACCATGGTCGACCAGCTCAACCGCTTCGCGGGTGAGGTCACGCGCGTGGCGCGCGAGGTCGGCACCGAAGGGCGCCTCGGCGGCCAGGCCAACGTGCCCGGTGTGGCCGGCACCTGGAAAGACCTTACCGACAGCGTCAACTCGATGGCGGGCAACCTCACCGCGCAGGTTCGCAATATCGCCGAGGTGACGACGGCCGTGGCGCGGGGCGACTTGTCGCGCAAGATTACCGTGGACGTGAAGGGCGAAATCCTCGAGCTGAAGAACACCATCAACACCATGGTGGACCAGCTCAACGCCTTCGCCTCCGAAGTCACGCGCGTCGCGCGCGAAGTCGGCACCGAAGGCAAGCTCGGCGGTCAGGCCGAAGTGCCCGAAGTGGCCGGCACCTGGAAGGACCTCACCGACAACGTCAACTTCATGGCGTCGAACCTGACGGCGCAGGTCCGCAACATCGCCGAGGTCGCAACCGCGATCGCTGGCGGCGACCTCTCCAAGAAGATCACGGTGGACGTGCGCGGCGAAATTTTGCTGCTCAAGGACACCCTGAACACGATGGTCGAGCAGCTCCGCTCCTTTGCCGCCGAAGTGACGCGCGTGGCACGCGAGGTCGGCACCGAAGGCCGGCTCGGCGGTCAGGCCGTGGTGCCCGGCGTCGGCGGCACCTGGAAGGACCTCACCGACAACGTCAACCTCCTGGCCGCGAACCTCACCACGCAGGTCCGCAACATCGCCGAAGTCACCACCGCCGTGGCGCGCGGCGATCTGTCCCGCAAGATCACGGTGGACGTGAAGGGCGAAATCCTCGAGCTGAAGAACACCATCAACACCATGGTGGACCAGCTCAACGCCTTCGCCGGCGAAGTGACGCGCGTGGCGCGCGAGGTCGGCACCGAGGGCAAGCTCGGCGGCCAGGCCCAGGTGCCCGGCGTCGCCGGCACCTGGAAGGACCTCACCGACACCGTCAACTTCATGGCGGCGAACCTCACCGAGCAGGTCCGCGGCATCGTCAAGGTCGTGACCGCGGTCGCCAATGGCGATTTGAAGCAGAACCTCACGGTGAAGTCGAAGGGCGAGGTGGCGGCGCTCGCCGACACCATCAACAACATGACCGAGACGCTCGCGACCTTCGCCGAACAGGTGACGTCGGTGGCGCGCGAAGTCGGCGTCGAAGGCCGCCTCGGCGGTCAGGCCAACGTGCCCGGCGCCGCCGGCACCTGGAAGGACCTCACCGGCAACGTCAACCTCCTGGCGGCGAACTTGACCTCGCAGGTCCGCGCGATCGCGGAAGTTGCGACCGCCGTGACCAAGGGCGACCTTACCCGCTCGATCCAGGTCGACGCTCGCGGCGAAGTCGCCGAGCTCAAGGACAACATCAACACGATGATCACGAACCTCCGTCTCACGACGGACGTGAACACCGAGCAGGACTGGCTGAAGACGAACCTCGCGAAATTCACCAACATGCTGCAGGGCCAGCGCGACCTCACGACGGTCGGCCGCCTCCTGCTCTCCGAGCTGTCGCCGCTGGTGAACGCGCATACCGGCGTGATCTACCAGGTCGAGAACGAGGACAATCCGCATCTCCTGCTGCTCGCCTCCTATGCCGGCGACGGCGTCTATCCCTATCGGCGGATGCTCGAGTTCGGCGAAGGCCTGATCGGGCAATGCGCACTCGACAAGCGGCCGCGCGTGGTCGCGGAGATTCCGACAGATGTCGTGCCGATCAACTCGGCGATGTTCCGCGTCGTGCCGAAGAACCTTGTCGTGCTGCCGGTGCTTTTCGAGAACCAGGTCAAGGCCGTCATCGAGCTTGCCTCGTTGACCTCGTTCACGACTTCCCAGATGACCTTCCTCGAACAGCTCACCGACTCCATCGGCATCGTGCTGAACTCGATCGAGGCGACGATGCAGACCGAAGGCCTGCTCAAGCAATCGCAGCAGCTCGCCGGCGAGCTCCAGACCCAGCAGCGCGAATTGCAGCAGACCAACGATCAACTCGAGCAGAAGGCGCAGCAGCTCGCCGAGCGCAACGTGGAAGTCGAGCGCAAGAACCAGGAAATCGAGCAGGCCCGCCGCGCGCTCGAGGAAAAGGCGACCGAGCTCGCGCTGACCTCGAAGTACAAGTCGGAGTTCCTGGCCAACATGAGCCACGAGCTGCGCACGCCGCTGAACTCGATCCTCATCCTGGGACAACAGCTCACCGACAACCCCGACGGCAACCTCTCGGCCAAGCAGGTCGAGTTCGCCCGTACCATCCACGGCGCCGGCACCGACCTCCTCAACCTCATCAGCGACATCCTCGACCTGTCCAAGATCGAGTCCGGAACGGTGACGGTCGACGCCGAGGAGATCCTGACCTCTAACCTGCTCGAAACGGTGGGGCGGCCGTTCCGGCACGAGGCCGAAAACCGGAATTTGTCGTTCAACATCGACGTCGATCCGAACCTCGCGCGCAGCATCGTCACCGACTCCAAGCGCCTCCAGCAAGTCCTGAAGAACCTCTTGTCGAACGCCTTCAAGTTCACCGCCGAGGGCGGCGTCAAGCTGAAGGTCGAAGCCGCACTGGGCGGCTGGAGCCCCGATCACCCCGTGCTCAACAGCGCACCGGCCGTGATCGCATTCGAGGTCTCCGATACCGGCATCGGCATTCCCCTGGAAAAGCAGAAGCTGATCTTCGAGGCCTTCCAGCAGGCCGACGCCGGCACCAGCCGCAAATATGGCGGCACCGGCCTCGGCCTTGCAATCAGTCGCGAGCTTGCGAGCCTGCTCGGCGGCGAAATCCATCTGCGCAGCTCACCGGGCAAGGGCTCGGCCTTCACGCTCTATCTGCCGCTGAAATATTCCGGACCGACGCTCGCACCGCGGACCCCGGCGCCGACGCCCGGCCAGCCGCCCGCGCTCCAGGCGCAGGCGGCGACACCGGAACGCGTCATCGAGCAGCTGCCCGACGACCGGCTCGATCTCGAACCCGGCGACACCATCCTGCTGATCGTCGAGGACGATCCGCACTATGCGCGCATTCTCATCGACCTCGCCCGCGACAAGGGCTTCAAGGTCCTGGTCGCGGCGCGCGGCGCCGAGGCGCTGGAGCTTGCCAAGCAATATCAGCCGAGCGCGGTGTCGCTCGACGTGTTCCTGCCGGATATGCTGGGCTGGACGGTGCTGAGCCAGCTCAAGCACAATCCGCTGACACGCCATATCCCGGTACAGATCATCACGCTCGACGAGGACCGCCAGCACGCGCTGGCGCGCGGCGCATTCTCCTTCGTCAACAAGCCGACAACGACCGAAGGCGTTTCAGCCGCGCTATCGCAGATCAAGGAATATGCAAGGCCACGCCGCAAGCGGCTCCTCATCGTCGAGGACAACGAGGCCGAGCAGCTCTCGATCCGCGAATTGCTGCATCACGACGATATCGAGATCGTGGCAACCGACACCGGTGCGGGCGCGCTCACGACGCTACGCGAGGCGCCCTACGATTGCGTGGTACTCGATCTCCGCCTGCCCGACATGACCGGCTTCGAGGTGCTCGACGAAATCCGCAACGACGAACTGCTGTCGAACATTCCGGTCGTCGTCTTCACGGGACGGGAGCTGTCGGCGGAGGAAGACGCAGAACTCCACACCATGGCACGCAGCATCGTGGTGAAGGGCGTCGAATCGCCGGAGCGCCTGCTCGACGAGACCGCGCTGTTCCTGCATCGCGTGATCACGGAACTCCCCGTGGAGAAGCAGCGCATGCTGGAGAAGCTGAACAGTTCCGACGAGGATCTGATCGGCAAGACCGCCCTGCTCGTCGACGACGACGCCCGCAACATCTTCGCGCTGTCGAGCGTGCTGGAACGCCGCGGCATGAAGGTGCTGACGGCGACGACAGGCAGCGAAGCGGTGACGCTCGTCGAATCCAATCCGGAAATCGCGATCGTGCTCATGGACATCATGATGCCGCAGATGGACGGCTATCAGACCATCGGCGTCATCCGGCAGGACCCGGCCTTCGCCCGTCTGCCGATCATCGCGCTGACCGCAAAGGCGATGAAGGGTGACCGCGAGAAGTGCCTGGAGGCCGGCGCGTCCGACTATCTCGCCAAACCCGTCAATACCGATCAATTGCTGCTTGCCATCCGCATGTGGCTGCATCGCTGAGTGGGGTCCTTGTCTCATGGACCATGAAAAGGTCAACATCCTCCTCGTAGACGATCAGCCCGCAAAGCTGCTCGCCTACGAGGTGATCCTGAAAGAGCTTGGCGAAAACCTGGTGATCGCGTCATCGGGCCGTGAGGCGCTCGAGATTCTCTTGAAGACCGAAATCGCTGTCATCCTCGTCGACGTCTGCATGCCGGAGCTCGACGGCTTCGAGCTGGCGGCCATGATCCGCGAGCACCCGCGCTTCCAGAAGATCGCGATGATCTTCATCTCGGCGATCCAGGTCAGCGATATCGACCGGCTGCGCGGCTATGAGATGGGCGCGGTCGACTACGTTCCGGTGCCGGTCGTGCCGGAAGTGCTGCGCGCCAAGATCAAGGTGTTCGCCGAACTCTACCGCAAGACCCGCGAGCTCGAGCGGCTGAACCAGGAGCTGGAGGACCGCGTGCGGGCTCGCACCGCGGAGCTGGAAAAGTCCACGGCAAAACTGCTCGAGAGCGAACAGCGGCGCAGCATGGCGATTGCGGCCGGGAAGATGGGATCCTGGGACTGGGACTGGATCAATGGCGACTGGATGTGGGACGAGGGCCAGTATCGCATCTTCGGCGTCGCGCCCGAGACCTTCAATGTCACCTCTGCCAACGTCCAGGCGCTGCTGCATCCCGACGACGTCGACCAGTTCCGCCTGGCGATCGCCGCGTTCAACAAGGGTGCCGACGCCTATGAAGCGGAATTCCGCATCAACCGGCCTGACGGCGACGTGCGCTGGTGCGTCGGTACGGCGGCGGCGACGCTCGACGGCAACGGTCGCGTGGTGCGTGTGAGCGGCGTCACCGTCGACATTACCGAGCGCAAGCGCGCGGAGGCGCGGCAAAACCTGCTCGCACGCGAGGTCGATCACCGCGCCAAGAACGCGCTGGCGTTGGCGCAGTCGATCGTCCGCCTCACCCGCGCCGACGACGTCAAGACCTATGTCGACGCCGTCGAAGGACGCATCAACGCGCTGGCGCGCGTACACACGATCCTCTCGCTGTCGAGCTGGCAGGGCGCCGAACTGCGCAAGCTGATCGATGAGGAATTGGCGCCCCACGCGCTCGGCGGACAGGTCCGACTGACCGGACCGGAGGTGCAGCTCGCGCCGGTTACCGCGCAGACGCTGACGCTTGCGCTGCACGAACTCTTCACCAATTCGGCGAAATACGGCGCGCTGTCGACGCGGTCGGGTCGGCTATCCATCTCTTGGGAGGCGGACGACACGATGCTCGCGCTCACCTGGGACGAAGCCGGCGGTCCGCGGGTGAGGCCGCCGAAGGTGCGCGGATTCGGTACCAAGAGCCTGCTCGCCAGCGTCGAGTCTCAGCTCGGCGGCCAGGCCGCGTTCGATTGGCGCAGCGAAGGCCTGCTCTGCCGTCTCGAGGTTCCGCTGACGCGGAAGACGTCGCTGCTGACACCCGAGAAGTTCGAAGGCGTTGCGATCGGTGCGCTACAGCGCGCCTCAGGCTAAAGCGCGATGGCTTTGGATTGCCTGGTCATCGCGCGTGAGCTCTCGGTTTGCGCACGATCCTGTCGGAAAACCGCCACGCACTTTTCCGGATCATGCTCTAGCGTCGCGCGCGTACCCTCAGCTCTTGCATCGCTGGCGGCGCATCCGTGAGGCGCCCCTCCAGCCAGGCTTCGGTTTGCGCCAGCTCGCGCAACGCTCTCGCATAGCGGCGAGCCGCACGTCGCTCCGACCCGCGCGGCAGCGTGCGCGCCTTGCGCAGCATCTCGGCTGCGGCATTCCGATAGGCGAGCGATCGATAGAGATAGACGACCTGTCCCATGATCAGGCTTTCCTATGGTTATCGGCCTTGAGTATTTCAGCTCGCGCATGAACGTCGGATGAAGGCGCTACGCTATTGCATCTGAAAAGTTCCCGCACATTTGGAACCAGACACCGTGCCAAACGTTTTGAGACTTAATTTGGCGGTGACTCAATGCGTACGAAGAAGTCATCCGGACTGGTCTCGACCGCAGGCGCGATCAAGCTGATTACACACGCGATGATGGGGGCGGCATTGGGCCTCGTGTTCGGCCTTGCGCTGGTCCTGATCAATCCGCTCGTTGCCGCCCTTCTCCAACATGGCGGAAGTCCGGCGACCTTCGTCTTCGTCATTTCGCTGGTCACCACATTTGCGATCGGCGCCACGCTGACCGGCGCAGTGTTCATCCTCACTGAAGATAACGAGACCTAGAGCAATCGCGACGCGCGCGCGGACGGCTGGTCCGGAACCGGGGCGCGCCAGCGGCTGTTGTGCCCCCTGCGTCAATTCAACTCAGGGAGCCCTGCTCAGCCCTGCTTATGAAGAAGACCCAGCTCGCGCTTGCCATGCTTGTGGCAAGCGGCCTCGCCGCCGCACCGTTCGCCGCCGAGGCAAGGTCGCACAAGAGGCATCAATCGTCGACGACCTCGTCGCCATCCACGACGACGACCGGGGCCAGCATGAAGTCGAACAGCGCCAGCCCATCGAGCCAGGGTAATGCCGGCGCCGGCACCAACCAGGGCGGCAGCACGCCGGCGAACAACGGCACAAATTCGAAGTGAGCGTTATCGTGCGAGAAAAGAAAGCCCCGCAAGACCGCGGGGCTTTGCCGTTCAGCGCCTGCGTCCTCGGCGCGCTGTCGACCACATCGCACGTGGTCTGCTTCAGATCATCAATCGACGATTAGCTTCAAGGCCGGACCGGACTGTTGTGCGCCCGGTCCGTCTTCATCAGATGATCCAGCAGGGCCCGCTTACGCGCGATCAGGAGCTGGGTTGCGGCGTCATCAAGACCGGCGCGCTGCAACTGGCGGATCGCCGAGCCGAGTTCGAGGATTTCGGCCCGCAGCTTCAGAATCCGGTACGCATCCGGGTCTTCTTCCACGGCGAGCCCCCAAAGATATCAGCGGCGCGAAACCGCTCGCTTCAGCCCGACGTCCTTCCTCGCAGAATTCGGGCCCACCCGCTCCCTGACGTCGGGCAACAGATCCCCGCCGCCGGCGGCTTTCCAGTCGCCGATCAGCCGCTTCAGTTCCAAGCGCATGCCAAGCAGCGAGTGTGCGCTTTCGCTGTAATCCCGGTCATGCGTGATGAGGTCGCGCACGGACGCCTCAAGGTCGACCATCTCAGACCTTAACGCGCTGATCTTGCGACGAATTTCATTAATTCTGTTGTCCATGGCTTGTTAGAACAAAATAAGAACATATAGTCAAGTCACGATTGAGCGAAGGAGAAGCCAAATGCGCCTGGAAGGTAAATACGACGCTAGAATTCAGCTTGCCGAGCAGATGACGCGGGCCCAGGTGCTGCGGCTGCGACGTCTTTCGGAAGAGGCCTATCAGCCGAGCCAATACGCGCGGGATCTGAGCTTTACAGAGGCCGCGCGACGCATCCAGGCGCTCGAAGCCGAGATCGAACTCGCGAACTCGTTCTGACCGTTCGGAACCTTGCCCACCGAGAGTGGTTTCTTCCGCCCAAGGGAAACTGCTCATGGCCCGCAAAGCAAAGAAACGCCGCTACTCGCGCGGCTCCGGCAAGGACGTCGAGAGCGAGATGCGCCGCTACAAGAAGGGCACGGCCAAGAGCGGTCGTGGCGGCCGCGGTGGGAAAGTGAAGAGCCGCAAGCAGGCGATCGCGATCGGCCTGTCGAAGGCGCGCAAGAAGGGCAAGAAGGTCCCGAAGAAGGCGAAGAAGGCGTCGAAAAAGAAGAGTTCGAAGAAGAGCTCGAAGAAGCGTTCGCGCTGACCGGTCGCCTCAAATCATGCTGCCCGGCATGAAGCAGCGGATCGCAATTCCGAATGCGGTTCGAACCGGCCAGACCATGGTGCGCCCGGCGCGGTTGGGCTCGGTGATGACGGCATCGTCCGGCACCTCGATCCACTGACCGTCGAGCCGCACGCGATAGTGCCCCTGGTGCGATTCCCAGTCGGGATCGGCGACCGCGACACCGTCGGCATCCGAGCAGCACGGGCCGAGGTGGCTTCGCAAGCTGTCGAACCAGGGTTTGAGTGGTGAGTCCGCGTAACGTCCGTCGTCACGCGCAAACGTGCTTTGCACCGCGGCAGTCTGGGTGCATAGCACAAGGAGCAGCACGAACAGCGCGTACCTGCTCCAGGGTTTCAATCGATCCATCGTCGGCACCGATCAAATGCGAACGCCGCTCCGGTTCAGAGACTCGATGCGCGCGCTCGGTTTCAATCTGGCAACCATTTTCGGCCGAACCCAGTCAACCATCTCAAGTTAACGCGAATGTTATCGGGGCAGGCCCAGCTGTCCACCGAACAAATGAAAGGGGCGGCCCGAAGGCCGCCCCTGGTTGGGTCGCCCGCCTGATCAGCCGAGCGGCACCGCGACGAACTTGGTCGCGTCCGCACTCTTCACCTGCAAGAGCACGCTGCGCTTGCCGGCCGACTTGGCCTGCATCAGTTCGGAGCGCACGTCCCCGACGCTGGCAACGGCCTTGCCGCCGACATTGAGGATGACGTCACCGGTCTGGATGCCGCGCTGCGCCGCCGGTCCTTCCGGATCGACCTGGGTCACCACGAGGCCCTTCTGGCCGGCGCCCTGCACCTCGCCCGCCGGGGCAAGACCGAGGCCCAGGCGCGGCGTACCCGGCTGCGCCTGCCCTTCATCCGCCTTGCCCTTGTCGTCCGCCTTGCCGTTCTTGGCATCGTTCTTGGCCTGACGCTCGTTCGGCAGTTCGCCGAGCGTGAGCGTCACGGTCTTGGCCGCGCCCTTGTGCCAAACGTCGAGCTTCACCGAGCTTCCCGGCGCCATCGTGCTGATGGTGCGAGCGAGCTCACGCGAATCCTTGATCGCGGTGCCGTTGACGGCGGTGATGACATCGCCGGCCTCGATACCGGCCTTCGCCGCGGGGCTGCCATCCTGCGGATTGTCGACGATCGCGCCCTTGGCCTCCTTGAGGCCGAGGCTGTCGGCGATGTCGGCGTTCACCGGCTGCACCTGCACGCCAAGCCAGCCGCGGGTCACCGAGCCCTTGTCCTTCAACTGGGCGACGACGAGCTTGGCGGTCTGCGCCGGAATGTCGAAGCCGATGCCGACCGAGCCGCCGGACGGCGAGAAGATCGCGGTGTTCACGCCGATCACGTTGCCATTCATGTCGAACGCCGGTCCGCCGGAATTGCCCTTGTTGATGGGCGCGTCGATCTGGATGTAGTCGTCATAGGGGCCGGCGCCGATGTCGCGGCCGCTGGCCGAGACGATCCCCGCCGTCACCGTACCGCCGAGGCCGAAGGGGTTGCCGACTGCAACCACCCAGTCGCCGATCCGCGGCCGTGCGTCCGCGAACTTGACGAACGGAAAGTCCTTCTTGCCTTCGACCTTGATCAGCGCGAGATCGGTCTTCGGGTCGGTGCCGACCACCTTCGCGGTATAGACCGTGCCGTCGTCCATCGTCACCTGCACGGACTCGGCGTGGTCGACGACGTGATTGTTGGTCACCGCATAGCCGTCGGCGGAGATGAAGAAGCCGGAACCCTCGCCGGTGACCTGGCGATGGCGCTGCGGCATGCCTTTCCCAAACTGCTGCATGCCGTTGGGGCCACGGAAGCCGAACTCCCGTGAGAACTGGTCGAACGGCGTGTCTTCGTCCGAATCCATCCGGTTCTGCTGGAACATCGCGCGCTTGTCGTTGTCCTGATCGATCTTGACGCGCACCGAGATCACGGCGGGCTTCACCTTGGCGACGAGATCGGCGAAGCCGGCCGGCGCCTGGTTCGCTTCCGCGGCCAGCGCGGGCGAGGTGAACGAGGCCGCATTGAACAAGCTGCCGCCGGGTGCCGCAGCAAGCATGGCAACGCCGAGCGCGGCCACCGTACCGAGAAGCGCGAGACGGCGCGGCCTGAGAACGCTGCGCATGTTGGAGGAAACGGGATTGACGTGATCGTTCATGTCGAAATGTCCATGTTGGGTCTCTAGTCGCCTTGCCCCCAACATGGATCGCGCGACATTACGGCGTCCCGTCCAGGCGATTAATTCTTGGCAAAGTTCTTGGCAAAGTCCTTGGCAAAGAAACTGCGACCGGCGGCCGCAAGCCAATTCGCACCTCGGCCTTGACGCAGCTCAAGGTGCGCCGGCCTACGCAGGACGATGATCGGGCCGACACCGATGCTGGCCGGAGATTCGCCATGATCAAAGACATCCTCGTCCATATCCCGACCGAACGGCCGATGCGCCCTGTGATCGACGGCTCGATTTCGCTGGCCGCAAGCCTCAACGCCCGTCTCGACGCCGTATCGGTCGGCTATGTCGCGACCTCGACGGCCTACGTCGTGGAAGGCGGCGCCGCGGTTGCCGCCGTGTTCGAGATGGAGCGCGACCGCGCGATGGAGCGCGCCGCAACGGCGCTTTCGGTCTTTGAGTCCGAAGCGAAGAACGCCGGCATCGCCTATTCCTGCCACCCGCTCGGCGCCATGCCGCCGGACGCGGCGAACGCCGTCGGCGCGATGGCACGGCTCTACGATCTCAGTGTCGTTCTGCAGCCCGATCCGGAGCACGGTTCGTTCGACAACGACGTGCCACGCGAGATCCTGTTCCAGTCGGGCGGCCCCGTGCTGTTCCTGCCCCACATCTATCGTGGGTCCTTCAAGACCGAGCGGATCGGCGTGTGCTGGGACGGTAGCCGTGTCGCCGCGCGCGCCTTGCGCGATGCCATGCCGCTGCTGATACGGGCCGAAGAGATCGTCATCATCGCGGTGAACGAAGCCGAGTCTGCTCCGGGCGAGGCCTCGGCCGACGCTGTTGCAAAACATCTCGCAAGGCTTGGCCTCTCGTCACGGATCGTCAGCGTCTCGGCGACGCGCGCCGATATCCAGCCGACCATCCTGTCACTGGCGGCTGACGAAACCCTCGACCTGCTGGTGATGGGCGGCTACGGCCATTCGCGGCTTCAGGAAAGCTTTCTCGGCGGCGTCACCCGCGCCATGCTGCAATCCATGACGGTGCCGACGCTGATGTCGCATTAGGATCGATCAGCCAGATCACTCCAGATCCAGCACCTGCTTGCGCCGGATGAAGGGCGAGTGGATGGGCGCTCCCGCTACGATGCGTCCGTCGGCGCCCCACTCGGCCTTTCGGTTGAAGGGGATGGCGCTCCGCTTGTCGATCTCGCGAAGAGAGGCCCGAAAATCGGCGACGATCCGTTTCAACCGAGCTTCGATCTCGGACGGGTCCGAATAACGCAGTCCGGCTTCTACGCCGTACGACACGAAGTGATCGACCACGGTGTAGCCGACATAGGCCAGATTGAAGTTTACCGGCCACAGCATCAGGTCGATATCTCCGCTGCGACCGTCGTGCATGTAGGTCTCGCGGCTGGTACCCACAGTGACCGACAGCATCGCCCGCTTGCCGACGAAACGGCCGCCTTCGAACCGCTTTGTGCTCGTATACGCGGCGCCATAGGCCCATACCCGGTCGAACCAGCCCTTCAGGATGGCCGGCGGCAGATGCCACCACATCGGATATTGCAGGATGAGCAGGTCGGCGCGGTCCATGCGTTCCAGCTCTTCGCGGACATGCGCGGGTAGCGATCCGTGTTCGGAGGCGTGGCGTTGCTCCGACTGTACGTCGAAGCGACGAGGATCAACCCGGTCGGCGAAATAGTCGCCTCGTTCGCACGGATCGAACCCTATCGCGTAGAGGTCCGATACGCTGGCGCTCCAGCCAGCGGCCCGCAGCGCGTCGATGCCGGATCGAACCAGATGGGCATTGAAAGATTGCGGCTCCGGATGAGCAAGTACGAAATGAGCGTGCACGAAACGGCTCCCGGTCGATCAGACTCCCTTGTCGTTCGGATTTGTAACCGCGTCCTTCAGCGGCGCCGTCATCGGGAATTTCAGATTCACGTTCTTGGGCGGGATCGGAGTCATGAACCATTTGGCGTAGAGCTCGCCGAACTCCTTGCCCTGCATCATCGCAACCAGCGTCCTGTCGACCAGCTCCTTGAACTCCGGATCGTCCTTGCGGATGATGAGCCCATACGGCTCGGTACGCAGGCTGTCGTCGATGATGCGCCAGTCGTCGGGTTTGGCGCTGTTGGCAATGAGGCTGGCAAGCAGGATGTCGTCCATCACGAAGGCTTCGCTGCGGCCCGTGGTCAGCGCGAGGAACGATGCGGCGTGATCAGCGGACAGGACGTTCTTGGTCTGGAACTTCTTCTCCTGGGCGCGAGAGGCCAGCAGCGCAATCGACGTCGAGCCTGTGGTCAGCGACACCGGCTTCTCGTTCAGATCCTCGAACGCCTTGATCGGCGCGTCCTTACGCACGACGGCGCGAATGCTCGACACGAAGATCGTGTCACTGAAGGCTACCACCTTTTGCCGCTCCAGCGTGTTGGTCGCCGGACCACAGACGATGTCGATGGTGCCGTTCTGGATGAGCGGGATCTGCGTGCTGAGCTGGATCGGCTGGAGCTTGGTCTGGATCGACGGCAGCTTGAGTTCAACTTTCACGGCGTCGACGATCCTGGTGCAGAGGTCCATCGCGAACCCGATCGGCTTTTGATTGTCGTCGAGATAGGAGAACGGCACCGAAACGTCGCGATGCCCGAGCCGGATTTCACCGGTCTCCTTGATTTTGGCCAACGTCCCACCGGGTGATTGGGCCTGCACGGGGGCGACAAGGACGGTCGCAGCGACAAGCGAATAAAACAATCCTTTCATAGCCTTACTCCTGCTTAGCCAACCCGGGACGATCATTTGGATACGATCACGCAAGATTTTATACACTCGTGTTGCATAATCGGCAAATTGATTTTATACAATACCATCGCAGGCAAACGTCGTGCGTCTCGTCCTCGAGAGGAAGCCAATGGGAGTCGGGATAGCTGCCAAGATCCGAAGCACCGGAGGTCACGGATCGACGCCGGATTCGGTACGCGACGCGCTGAGACTCGCGATCAGCTCGGGCGAACTAGCCCCCGGGCTACAGCTTCGCCAGGACGAACTCGCCGAGCGCTTCGGAACGAGCCGCATTCCCGTGAGGGAGGCGCTCCGCCAGTTGGAGGCCGAGGGTTTCGTGACCTTCCTGCCCAATCGCGGCGCAGTCGTCTCGGACATGTCGATCGACGAGGTGATCGAGCTGCTTGAAATCCGCATCGCGCTCGAATGTCATGCGTTGCGGCTCGCAATTCCCGCCATGAGCGAGATCGATCTCGACGAGGCCCGGAAACTCCTCAGCTCTTACGACAAGGCGCCGGATCCCGAACAATGGGGCACATTCAACTGGCGCTTCCACAAGATGCTCTATGCGCCGTGCAATAGCCCTCGCCTGCTTGCAATGATCGACGCGAACTATGGGCATGTCAGCCGGTTCACGCGGGCCCTCGTGTCCCGCGCGACCGGCAAGGAACGGCCGCAGCGCGAGCATTACCAATTGCTCGAATTCAGTCGCGACGGCGAGGTCGAAAAGGCCGTCCGGCTGCTGCGCGATCATATCGTGCAGACGCAAAAGACGCTGAGATCCGCGCAACGTCACGCCTTGCGTGGGACGGAAGGCTGATCGGTCGACCGCATTCAAACATATGAATAATCGCCAGTAGGAGAGTGCGCGTGAAGGCGAACGACGTCGAGATATTGGTCATCGGTGCCGGCATCGCCGGCATCGCCACAGCCTATTTCCTTGCGGTGGAGCAGAAGCGCTCGCGCCTTCTGATCGTGGACGAAGGGCAGCCGATGGCGCTCACCTCGGCGCAGTCGGGCGAGAACTATCGCAATTGGTGGCCGCATCCGACGATGGCGGCGTTCACCGACCACAGCACCGACCTCATGGAAGACATCGCGCGCCGCACCGACAACCGCTTCAACATGACACGGCGCGGGTATTTTCTCGCAACGCGCGACGAGAAGCCGGAGGAATTGTTGCAGCAATTGTTTGCCGGCTACGGGGCGTCTGCATCCAGGCTGATCCGGATGCATGAAGGCTCCGGCAAAGGCTATTCGCCGCCGACGTCTGCGGATTGGCAGACCGCGCCGGATGGCGTCGACGTGCTGCTCGGCCGCGAGCTGATCCAGAAATACTATCCGATGTTCGACAAGGAGGTCGCCACAGGACTGCACATCCGCCGGGCCGGCGATATCAGCGGGCAGCAACTCGGTCAGTACATGCTCGAGACCATGCGTCCGCTCGGCGTTCGGTTCCAACAGGCGAAGGTCTTGGGCATCGCCAAGACCGATCGATTTGCGGTCGACATCATCGACGGTGGCACACGTCAGACCGTCAAGGCCGACATCATCGTCAACGCGGCAGGGCCTTTTGCAGCTCACGTGGCGGCGATGCACGGCGAAAAGCTTCCGATCCTGAACGTACTGCAGCAAAAGATCGCCTTCGCCGACCGCAATGGTGCGGTCGACCGCCGGCTGCCCTTCTCCATCGACCTCGACGGTCAATCTCTCGCCTGGTCCGATGACGAGCGAGAGGCGCTTGCGGCCGCGCCTGAATTTGCGCGGCTGCTGGAGCCGATGCCAGGCAGCATCCACTGCCGGCCCGATGGCGGCGACCACGGCGACTGGATCAAGCTCGGCTGGGCATTCAACCACGAGCCGAGCGAGCCGGTTCGCGAACCGGAACTCAATCCCCACTTCCCGGAGATCGTTCTGCGCGCAGCTAGTCGGCTTCAACCCGCTCTCAGGCAATATCTTGGCGCCTTGCCGCGAGACCGCGTGCATTACGGCGGCTACTATCCGATGACTAAAGAAAATTGGCCGCTGATCGGCGCGGCACGGACGCCCGGGGTGTTCCTTGCAACCGCGCTGTCGGGATTTGGTACCATGTCGGCATGCGCTGCGGGTGATCTCTGCGCACGCGCTGTCGTGGGCGCCCCCGCCCCGTCATTTGCCAATGTCCTTTCGCTCGCGAGATATCAGGACGAGGCCCTGATGGACGAACTCAGGCGCAGCGACAGCCGCGGCTTGCTTTAATCCGGCTCGTTGCTCACGCCGCCGCGTTGCCTTCCCACTGCGCTGCGGCGGCCTTGTCGTCGGCGCGTTCCGCATTGCAGGCGTCGAAATGCGCCTTGAGTTCCGTTTCGGCGAGATGTTCGAAATGCTCGGCCTGGCCGAGGAGATCCCAGCTCTGCAGCGGGCGGTAGGCCGCCTGCTGACGGCAGAGGGACGCCAGTGCCCGGTAACGACGGACGTTCTCCATGAGAATCTCCCTCCCACTCATGTCCGGCTTATTCCTCCGGATTACGTCAGGGACATTGCGGTTGTGCGAAACATTTGCTGCGCACGCCTGCTGTTTCGGCTGACGGTTAACATGAACATCAGCGAAGCCGCTTTGCTTTGCGTCAAACCCGCGAAAGTTTACGCAGCGCGGACTCAATGCCGATGGAGCGACAAAGGTTGCGCTGTGTGGCGCAGGTCACAGCCCGATCACGTGTCCCGGCGTATATGTTTCCGCGTATGGCCGCAAACAAGGTAACGGCGGTACACATGGGTCGCCGCATCAGCGGAAGCCCGACTACTCACCGAGCCGCTAGGCGATCGACCGGCGGCTCTTTCGTTTTGCGCAATGGGTCAGCCGTAGCGACGGTGTTCCACGGTCGCGCCGATGACATCCAGATACCGTTCGATCAGATCGGGACGGCCAACGAGATAACCCTGCATCTCCTCGCAGGCTTCGCGGGCAAGGAACGCCCGCTGGGCCTCCGTCTCCACGCCTTCCGCCACCACGGGAATGTTGAGCGCGTGGGCAAGCCCGAGCACTGCGCGCACGATCTCCGTCGACTGCGGCGTACTTTCGAGATTTGAGATGAAGCTGCGGTCGATCTTGATCTTGTCGAACGGAAACGACTGGAGGTAGGACAGCGAGGAATAGCCGGTGCCGAAATCGTCCATGGCGATGCGGATACCGAGCGCCTTCAGCCGTCGCAGCAGGTTGAGCGCGCCGGTGAAATCGCCGATCAGCACCCCTTCCGTGATCTCGACCTCGAGCCGCGTCGGAGCAAGACCGGTCTCCATCAGGATCTGGTGGATCGTGCCCTGGAGATCGCCGGCCTGGAACTGACACGGCGACAAATTGACCGCGACCTGAAGAGGCCTCGGCCAGGAGGCCGCCTCCCGGCAGGCCTCGCGCAGCACCCATTCGCCGATCGGGATGATCGAACCCGCTTCCTCGGCCAGCGGGATAAACTGGTCCGGCGGCACGAAGCCGCGCGTTGGATGCTGCCAGCGCAGAAGCGCCTCGAAGCCGACGATCTCGCCGTCCATCTTCGCCTGCGGCTGGAAGTGGGCCATGAACTGGTTCTGCTCCAGCGCCTGCCGCAGGTCGTGCTGCAGCAGCCGGCGATCGCGCAGCTCCTGGTCCATCTCGGTTTCGAAGAAGCGCACCGTGCCCCTGCCCTCGCGCTTGGCGCGGTAGAGCGCGGAGTCGGCGTTGGCGAGCAAGGTGCCGGCATCGAAGCCATCGTGCGGGTAGAGCGCGATTCCGACGCTCAGGCCGACATGAAGCAGATAGTCGTCGATTTCGAGTTGCCGATCGTCTCGACCAGCCGTTCGGCCAGCGCAAGCACCTCGTCGCGCGAAACATCATCGTCCATCAGGATCATGAACTCGTCGCCGCCAATGCGGGCGACGAAGGCGCCGTCCGCCTCGGCTCTGAGCCGGTCGCCCGCGGCGCGCATCAGCATATCGCCGACGGGATGGCCGAATACGTCGTTGACTTCCTTGAAGCGGTCGAGATCGAGGCTGAGCACGGCGAAGCTGGTACACGCGTCCTGCGCCCGCGTCAGCCGCTCGGCCAAGGCCTCATTGAAGGCGCTGCGGTTGGGCAGATCGGTCAGCGCATCGTGATGCGCGAGATGGCTGATCCGCGCCTGGTTGGCGATCCGCTCGGTGACGTCCTCGATCACGCCGACCAGATATTGCGGGGCGCCTGCGGCATCCGTGATCAGTAACTTGCGCGAATTGACCACCCGGTCGTGGCCCTTGACGCCGACCTCGAGCAGATGGTCCTCGAGAAACATCGGCGCGCCACCATCGACCACGCGACGGTCCTGCTCGGTGACGACGCGGGCAACGTCTTCGGGAAAGATCTCCTCCGGCGTCCTGCCGAGCATCTGCTCGCGCGGCAGGCCGTAATATTCTTCGCCGGCACGATTGAGCAGGATGTATCGCGAGTCCCTCGCGTCCTTGGCGAATACCGCGATCGGGATGTTCTCGATGATGGTGTCGAGGAATTCGCGGGTGCGCAGCAGATCCTGTTCCGCCCGATCGTGCGTCTGCGCGAGTTCTTCGCTCATGCGCCGCTGGCTGCGGTCGTTCTCCTCATAGGCCGCATTGACGAGCTCGCCGAGCCTGTCCAGGTCGATCTGACCGGTGTCGTCGACGGATAACCGCAATTGTTCGGCGAGAAGACGATGCATGCTCACACCGCCGTCTCCGGCGAGCAGCGTGCATTCCGGTCATGACCTTGAATTGGCATCCCACGCCTCTCGGCTTTCCAGCGGCAGATTGAAGCGCGGTGCATTGCACGCACGTTAATCTGCACTCTGGAATCCGGGCTTTGGTTACCCCGGACCCGAAGGCGACTGCCACTTTCTAGGCATTCTCCGTAGAACCACGGAGCGATGAGACCGCCCTTCGGGCTAACGGACGAGCTCGCCCTCGTCAGCACGCGTTGTCGCCGAACTATAGTTCCGCGTTGGAACACGGCCTCCCTCTGCCGCGACACGGATCGCGGCGATATTGTTGGCGTAGTCGGCACTGCTGTTGCCGCGGAACACGGCGGAGCCCGCGACCAGCGTATCGGCACCGGCCGCGGCAACGATCGCCGCATTGTCGCGGGTGACGCCGCCATCGACCTCGAGCCGGATCGGTCGATCGCCGATCATGGCACGGATGCGCTGGATCTTCTCGATCTGCGATCCCAGAAAGGACTGGCCGCCAAAACCGGGATTGACGGTCATGACGAGAATCAGATCGACGCGGTCGAGCACATAGTCGAGCGCGCTCTCCGGCGTTGCCGGACACAGGCTGACGCCGGCCTTCTTGCCGAGCGCGCGGATCGCCTGCAGCGAGCGATCGAGATGCGGCCCCGCTTCGGCATGCACGGTGATGATGTCGGCACCGGCTTTTGCAAAGGCTTCGAGATAGGGATCGACCGGCGCGATCATCAGGTGGACATCGAATGTCTTCGTGGTGAAGGGCCTGACAGCCTTGATCACGTCGGCGCCAAAACTGATGTTCGGCACAAAGTGGCCATCCATCACGTCGCAATGGATCCAGTCTGCACCGGCGGCGTCGATTGCGGCGATCTCCTCGCCGAGCCGGGCAAAGTTTGCGGCCAGGATCGAGGGCGCAATCACGATCTCCTTGGTCATGGTTTTGATCCCCTCATTGCATCTGCCCCGCCGGCGAACACGCGGCTCGCCAGCACGTCAGCGGATTCGATGGTCTCGAGATCGGCGACATCGAGCATGCGGTCGAGATCGGATACCAGGCGATCGGCCTGCCGCAGCCGGATGCGATCGACCGCGTTGCGGATCGAGCGCGCATTGGAAAAGAACGGCTGCGTCCGGCGCAGCGCGATGTATCTTTCAAACGCTTCGCGCGCCTGGCTCGAGAAACGATAGCCGCACTCCCTCAGCATCAGTTCCGAGATGAACAGCAGCTCGGCTTCCGAATAATCGGGGAATTCGATGTGGTGGGCGATGCGCGAGCGGAAGCCGGGATTGGAGGCAAAGAAGCTCGTCATCCGCTCGCCATAGCCGGCGAGGATGACGACGAGGTCCTCGCGCTGGTTCTCCATGACCTGAAGCAGGATCTCGATCGCCTCCTGGCCGTAGTCGCGCTCGTTGTCGGGCCGGTGCAGGTAGTAGGCCTCGTCGATGAACAGCACGCCGCCCATCGCCTTCTTCAATATCTCCTTCGTCTTCGGCGCGGTGTGACCGATATATTGCCCAACGAGATCGTCGCGCGTCACCGAGATCACCTGCCCGCGCCGCACGAAGCCGAGCCCGTGCAGGATCTTTGCCATGCGGAGCGCAACTGTGGTTTTGCCGGTGCCGGGATTGCCGGTGAAGGACATGTGCAGCGTCGGCGGTGCGGAGACGAGGCCCGCCCGCTGCCGGATGCGCTCGATCAGCAGCAGCGACGCGATCTGGCGTACCCGGCTCTTCACCGGTTTGAGCCCGATCAGCTCCTGCTCGAGCTGTTGCAGTGTCTCGGTAATCCCGGCGGCCTCGGCCTCCTTGCGCAGGTCGAAGGCGGTTTCGCTGGTTTCGGTCGACGTCGCGTGGGGCACATCAAGCATGGGCCGTCCCTGAGAAAAAGGCTTCGCCGCGGAGGGAGGCGGCGAAGCAGTGGTCCGCCAAGGATGCGGAGCTGGGAGAGCTCCGCGCGGAGAACGGGCATGCGCTACGGCGCAGCCGGTGCGGTCTGCTTGCGCACCGTGGTGTAGCGGATGGCGCGGCCGGCAACCTCCTGCCGGACCAGCTCGAACTCGGCCTCACGCGGCGGCCGGTTGACCAGGAAGGAGATCCGCACCGACTCCCAGCCATGGCTGGAGTCGAAACCGCTGATGCGGATGTATTTGTCGCCATAGACCCTGCGGCATTCGGCGAGCTCCATCATGACGCCGGCGGCATCCTGGAGATCGAACATCGGCAGGCCCCACATCTCCCAATAGGTGTTGCGGGGATGCGGATCGTCGGTGAACTCGATATTCACCGCCCAGTTGTTGGCCAGACAGTACTGCACCTGCCTGGTGATCTGCTCGTCGGTGAGATCGGGCAGGAAGGAAAAGCAGCCTTGTGTGAGTTTCATGTTGCGTCTCCCTAGACGGTTTCCAGTGCCGTCGGCACGAAGTCCGGCGTGTCGGTGGATTGATAGTTGAAGGTGACGTCCTTCCAGACCTCGAGCGCGGCCTTCAGCGGCGTGCAGGTCTGGGCGGCCTTTGCCAAAATCTCCGGACCCTCGTGGACATAGTCGCGGCCCTCGTTGCGGGCGAGGATCATCGCTTCCAACGCCACGCGGTTGGCGATCGCGCCGGCCGCAATGCCCATGGGGTGGCCGATCGTGCCGCCGCCGAATTGCAGCACGACGTCCTCGCCGAGCAGGTCGATCAGCTGGTGCATCTGGCCGGCATGAATGCCGCCGGAGGCCACCGGCATCATCTTGTTGAGGCTCGCCCAGGGCTGGTCGAAGAACAGGCCATGCTCGAGCTTCATCGGGTTAAAATCCTCGCGGCAGACGTCGTAATAGCCGCGCGTGGTGTTGGGATCGCCCTCGAGCTTGCCGACCACGGTGCCGGCATGGATGTGGTCGACGCCGGCAAGGCGCATCCATTTGGCGATGACGCGGAACGACACGCCGTGGCTCTTCTGTCGCGTATAGGTCGAGTGGCCGGCGCGATGCAGATGCAGGATCATGTCGTTGCGCCGCGCCCATTTCGCCATGGACTGGATCGCGGTGTAGCCGATCACGAGGTCGATCATGACGATGCAGGACCCGAGCTCTTTCGCGAACTCCGCGCGCTCGTACATGTCCTCCATCGTTCCCGCTGTCACGTTCAGGTAAGTGCCTTTCACTTCACCTGAGGCAGCCTGAGCGCGGTTGACGGCCTCCATGCAGTACAGGAAACGGTCGCGCCAGTGCATGAAGGGCTGCGAGTTGATGTTCTCGTCGTCCTTGGTGAAGTCGAGCCCGCCCTTCAGCGCCTCATAGACCACGCGGCCGTAGTTGCGACCGGAGAGACCGAGCTTCGGCTTCACCGTCGCGCCCAGCAGCGGCCGACCGAACTTGTCGAGCCGCTCGCGCTCGACGACGATGCCGGTCGCCGGTCCCTGGAACGTCTTCACATAGGCGACCGGGAAGCGCATGTCGTCGAGCCGCAGTGCCTTCAGCGGCTTGAAGCCGAAGACGTTGCCGATGATCGAGGCCGACAGGTTCGCGATCGAGCCCGGCTCGAACAGATCGAGGTCATAGGCGATATAGGCAAAGTAGGAGCCCGGCGTGCCCGGCACAGGATCGACGCGATAGCACTTGGCACGATATTTTTCCGCAGCCGTAAGACGATCGGTCCACACCACCGTCCAGGTCGCGGTCGAGGATTCGCCGGCAACCGCGGCCGACGCCTCGATCGGGTCGACCCCCTCTTGCGGCGTCACGCGGAACAGCGCGATGACGTCGGTGTCCTTCGGCACATAGTCCGGCTCCCAATAGCCCATGCGCTTGTATTCCATCACGCCCGAGCGATAGCGCTCCTTGCCGCGGACGGTTCCTGCGTGTGCATTCATGGCTCTCTCCTGTTTTTCTCTGCTCTCTGATTGGTCAGGCCGCGACCGGCTCGCTGATATCGATGCGCGGATCGAGTTCGCCGGCACGGTACCGCCGCGCCATCTCGCTCATCGGAGTGACCTTGATCTTGCCGGCGTGTCCGGCAGTGCCGAACTGCTCGAAGCGTTCGCGGCAGAGGTCGCGCATCGCATCCATCGCGGGCTTGAGGAATTTTCGCGGGTCGAACTCGCTGCGCGTTTGCGCAGCGACCCTTCGGAACACGGCGGTCATCGCGAGGCGGCAATCGGTATCGATATTGACCTTGCGCACGCCGCTCTTGATGCCGCGGACGATCTCCTCGACCGGTACGCCCCAGGTTTGCGGCATCTCACCGCCGAACTGGTTGAACATGTCCTGGAGTGGCTGCGGCACCGACGACGAGCCGTGCATGACGAGATGCGTATTCGGCAGCCGGCGGTGGATCTCCTCGACCACCCGCATCGCAAGGATGTCGCCGTCCGGCTTGCGACTGAACTTGTAGGCGCCGTGCGAGGTGCCCATCGCGATCGCCAGCGCATCGACCTTGGTGGCGCGAACAAACTCCACGGCCTGGTCGGGATCGGTCAGCAACTGGTCGTGGCTCACCTTGCCCTCGACGCCGTGGCCGTCCTCCTGCTCGCCGCCACCATGCTCGAGCGAGCCGAGCACGCCGAGTTCGCCTTCGACTGAGGCTCCCACCCAATGCGCGAGATCGACGACGCGGCGGGTGATCGCAACGTTATAGTCGTAGTCGGCCGCCGTCTTGGCATCGGCCTTGAGCGAGCCGTCCATCATGACCGAGGTGAAGCCGTGGGCGATGGCGCTGGCGCAGGTCGCCTCGTCATTGCCGTGGTCCTGATGCATGCAGAGCGGGATGTCGGGATAGGTCCGCTCCAGCGCGTCGATCATGTGCGAGAGCATGAGGTCGCCGGCATAGCTGCGCGCCCCGCGCGAGGCCTGGATGATGACGGGCGCATCGACGTCAGCCGCCGCCTGCATGATCGCGATCCCCTGCTCCATGTTGTTGATGTTGAACGCGGGCACGGCGTAGCCGTGGTGAGCGGCGTGATCCAGCAGTTGTCGAAGCGTTATGCGTGCCAAGAGAGATCTCCGTTCGCTTGTCTTTGTTTCCAGCAGCTCAGATCAGCCGGCCCATCGCGACCGCCGTGTCGGCCATACGATTGGAAAAGCCCCATTCGTTGTCGTACCAGCTCATCACCCGCACCAGATTGCCGTCCATCACCTTGGTCTGGTCGAGATGGACGATGCTGGAGCGCGGATCGTGGTTGAAATCGGTGGAGACGTTGGGTGCGTCGGTGAAGCCGAGAACGCCCTTCAGCCGTCGACCCGCCGCTGCCATGACGGCATCGTTGATCTCCGTAGCGGTCGTCGCGCGCTTTGCGACGAACTTGAAATCGACCGCCGACACGTTCGGGGTGGGAACGCGAATCGCGACACCATCGAGCTTGCCTTTGAGCTCCGGAAGCACCAGGCCAACCGCCTTGGCTGCGCCCGTCGATGTCGGGATCATCGACAGCGCCGCGGCACGGGCGCGGTAGAGATCCTTGTGGAAGGTGTCGAGCGTTGGCTGATCGCCGGTGTAGGAATGGATCGTGGTCATAAACCCCTTTTCGATGCCGACGGTCTCATCCAGCACCTGGGCGAGCGGCGCGAGACAATTGGTCGAGCAAGAGGCGTTGGAAACCACGATATGGTCGCCCGTGAGTTTCAGATGATTGACGCCGAACACCACGGTGAGATCGACTTCGGTGGCCGGTGCCGAGACCAGCACGCGCCGTGCCCCCGCCTGAAGATGCGCGGCTGCCTTCTCGCGCGTGGTGAAGAGGCCGGTGCATTCGAGCGCGACGTCGACGCCGAGCGCGCGATGCGGAAGTTGCGCCGGGTCCCTGACCGCCGTCACCTTGATCGGACCGTGCCCAACATCGATGGTGTCGCCGGCAACCTTCACCTCACCAGGAAACAGGCCGTGGATCGAGTCGAACCGCAGGAGATGCGCGTTGGTCTCGACCGAACCGAGGTCGTTGATCGCAACCACCTCGACGTCGTTGCGTTTGGACTCGACGATCGCGCGCAGCACGTTGCGTCCGATCCGGCCAAATCCATTGATGGCGACACGCAAGCTCATGCTGCTTTTCCTTCCGCGCGACGGGTAACCGAGCGCCTGGCCGCTTCTGCAATGCTTTGTGGGGTGATGCCGAATTCGCGGTAGAGCACCGGCGCCGGCGCCGAAGCGCCGAAGCCGCGCATGCCGATGAACTCACCGTCCGCGCCGAGCCAGCGCGGCCAGTCGCCCGCTACCGCGGCCTCGATGCCGACGCGCGGCGCGGCTCCCAGCACCTGCGCACGATAATCGTCGTCCTGCTCTTCGAAGAGGGCAAAGCAGGGCGCCGAGACGACCGCCGCGCGGATATGTTCGGTCGCCAGCAGCCGCGCGGCTTCGATCGCGAGCGAAACTTCCGAACCGGTCGCGATCAGCGTGACATCGCGGCCGCCGTCGGGCGTCACGACCAGATAAGCCCCGCGCGCGACGCGGTTCTTGCCGCGCGCATCGCTGCGGAAGGTCGGCAAGGCCTGGCGCGACAGGCACAGCACCGAGGGACGGTTCGTCGCTTCCAGCGCGCAATCCCAGGCTTCCAGCGTCTCGACCGCATCGGCGGGGCGGAACACCAGGAGATTCGGAATCACGCGGAGCGCGGCAAGATGCTCGACCGGCTGGTGCGTCGGGCCATCCTCGCCGAGCCCGATGGAGTCATGGGTCATGACATGGATGACGCGGAGCTTCATCAACGCCGCCAGCCTGATCGCCGGCCGGCTGTAGTCGGAGAACGCGAGGAACGTGCCGCCATAGGGGATGAAGCCGCCATGCAGCGCGAGGCCGTTCATCGCGGCCGCCATGCCGTGCTCGCGGATGCCATAGTGGATGTAGGCGCCTGCGAACGTGCCGCGCTTGACCGGCTGCTGGCTCTTGGCGTGCGTCAGGTTCGAATGCGTCAGGTCCGCCGAACCACCAATGAGGCCCGGAATGGTGGCCGCGATGCTGTCCAGCACCTGCTGCGACGCCTGTCGTGTCGCGAGCTTGGGGCGCTCGGTCGCAAAGCTCTCGCGCAATTTGGCCGAGGCCTGGGCATAGGTATCAGGCAGGGCCACCGCCTTGCGCTCGATGAACTGCTCGCGTTGCGCAGGCGTCGCGTCCTCGTAGCGATCGAGCCAGGCGAGGCGGTCGACCTGGCCGCGCTGTCCAATCATCCGCCAGGCTTTCAGGATCGGGATCGGAACGACGAAGGGCTGATAGTCCCATTCCAGCGTCCGCCGCGCCGCCGCGGTCTGCTCGGCGCCGAGCGGCGCGCCATGCGCCTTCTCGGTGCCCTGACGATCCGGTGCGCCATAGCCGATGATGGTGCGGCAGGCAATCAGCGACGGCTTGTCGGTCGCGCGTTCTTCGGCGATTGCCTGTGCAACGGCTTCGGCATCGTGGCCATCCACGCGGCGCACCGACCAGCCCGAGGCGGCGAAGCGCGCGAGGTGATCGTCCGAGGTCGACAGCGACGTCGCCCCGTCGATGGAGATGCCGTTGTCGTCGAATAGCACGATCAGGCGGGACAATTGCAGATGCCCGGCGAGCGAGATCGCCTCCTGGCTGATGCCTTCCATCAGGCAGCCGTCGCCCGCGATGACGTAGGTGAAGTGATCGACAAGGCCGTCGCCATGCCGTGCATTCGCCATGCGCTCGGCGAGCGCCATGCCGACCGCGGTGGCGATCCCCTGCCCCAGCGGGCCGGTGGTGGTCTCGACGCCCGGCGTGTGGCCGTATTCCGGATGGCCCGGCGTCTTCGAGCCCCATTGCCTGAAGGCCTTGATGTCGTCGAGGCTGACGTCGCCGCCGGTGAGATGGAGCAGCGCATAGAGCAGCATCGAACCGTGGCCCGCCGAGAGCACGAAGCGGTCGCGGTCCGGCCAGTTCGGATGCGCAGAGTCGAATTTCAGGAAGCGCGAGAACAGGACGGTCGCGACGTCGGCCATGCCCATGGGCAGGCCGGGATGCCCGGACTGGGATTTCTCGATGGCGTCGACCGCAAGGAAGCGGACGGCATTGGCGAGATCGCGGTGGCTGACCGCGGTGGTATCGGCTTCGGCGTGGACCGAGATGTTCATCAGATCCTCCCGTTATTCACTTCAGGCTTCGCTTGCGTTCGATGAGTTGCATGATCAGCGGCGTCAGGATGAGTTGCATTGCCAGATCGAGCTTCGCGCCCGGGCAGACGATGGAATTCGCGCGCGACATCCAGCTTTGCGGCAGCATCGAGAGCAGATAGGGAAAGTCGATGCCACGCGGATTCTTGAAGCGGATCACGACCATCGATTCGTCCGGCGTCGGGATCCAGCGCGCGATGAACGGATTGGACGTATCCACAGTCGGCACGCGCTGGAAGTTGATGTCGGTCTCGGTGAACTGAGGGCAGATGTAGTGGATGTAGTCGGGCATCCGCCGCAGGATGGTGTCGGTGACGGCTTCCGTCGAATAGCCCCGCGCGCTGCGATCGCGGTGCAGCTTCTGGATCCATTCGAGATTGATGACAGGCACGACGCCGATCTTTAAGTCAGCATAGCGCGCGACATTGACCCTGTCGGTGACGACGGCGCCGTGCAGCCCCTCGTAGAACAGCAGGTCGGAATTCTCCGGAAGCTGCTTCCACTCGGTAAACGTGCCGGGCGCAGCACCGTGCAACGCGGATTCCTCGGCATCATGGACGTAATGCCGCGTCGTCGCAGTGCCGGTCTCGCCATAGTCGCGGAACGCCCGCTCCAGCTCCTCGAACAGGTTCGTGTCCGGGCTGAAATGGCTGAAATGCTTGTTGCCGCGCTCGGCCTCCTGCGCCATCCGCACGCGCATCTCGGCGCGGTCATAACGGTGGAACGCATCGCCCTCGATGTAGACGGCGTTGACGCGCTCGCGGAAGAAGATCTGCTCAAAGGTCTTCTTGACGGAGGTCGTGCCTGCGCCGGAAGAGCCGGTGATGGAGATGATCGGATGCTTTCGGGACATGGGGCACCTCGCTCACAGCCGGAAGAAGCCGCGCCGCGCGAACAGCGGCGCCGAAACACTGGCGACGAGGAGCGGATCGCAATGCAGCTCCTCGACGCGGCGCACCTCGTGGTGCGATCCCATGATCAGGGGCACGCGCTGGTGCAGATTGTGCGCGGCGAGATCCAGGATGCGCTCGCGCCCGGTGGTCGCAGCGCCTCCCGCCTGCTCCATGATGAAGGCGACCGGATGCGCCTCATAGGTCAGGCGCAGGCGGCCGTCGCCGTAGCCGGGCCGCGCGTCGGACGGATAGAGGAACACGCCGCCGCGGGTGAGGATGCGGTAGGCTTCCGCGACCAGCGAGCCGATCCAGCGCATGTTGAAATCGCGGTTGGCGGGGCCGTCGATGCCGGCGAGGCACTCATCGATGAAGGCGCGCACCGGCGGATCCCAGTGCCGCCGGTTCGAGGCGTTGATTGCGAACTCGTCGCTCGTCTCTGAAATCTGCACGCCGCGGCGCGCGAGACGGAAGCATTTGGCCGCGCGGTCATAGGTGAAGATGTCGACGCCCTCGCCAAGCGTGAGCACCAGCGAGGTCTGCGGCCCGTAGGTGACGAAACCGGCCGCAAGCTGCGCCGTGCCGCGCTGGTGGAACGCGAGGCCGAGATCGTCAGGCGCAGGCAGGATCGAGAAGATCGTGCCCACGGTCATGTTGATGTCGATGTTGGAGGAGCCGTCGAGCGGGTCGATCGCGACGCAAATCCTGCCCTCGCGGTCGACGATCTGCGGCTCGCGCATCTCTTCCGAGGCGAGCGCGGCGATCGGCAGCCGGGCGAGACAGCGGCGGATGATGGCGTCGGCCTGGACGTCGAGGTCGCGTTGTAGATCGCCGTCGCTGTTGCGCCCCGTGGTCAGGCCGGACGCGTCCGCAAACAGTCCGGTGCTGGTGAGGTCGGCGATTTCGATCGACCCCGACGCGATGGCATCGACCGCGGCGGCGACGGCAAGAGCATGCGGCGCGGTTTCAGAGTACCGCTGAAGATAGTCGTCCAGCCTGAGTTGCCCGGTCATCTGCGTCCGTCCCCTTGCGGCCGCCGCCTCGGTTGACCCCGCTTTTGCGGGGGTGGGCATCGGTCCAGCACGAAGAAGTTGACAGAGCCGACTTAATAAGGAAAATTTCTATTCATAATGGCCGTCAAAGATTTTCCTTATAATGCCCATCCAGCGACCCAGCTACGGCATCTGACGATCCGGCAGCTCCGCTCGCTTGCGGCGCTTTCGGCCAGGGGCAGTGTGACCGCCGCCTCCACCCATCTCGGCCTGACCCAGCCGGCGGTGACGCAGCAGCTCCGTCAGTTGCAGGATCTCGCCGGATTGCCCCTGGTGCAGCGAACCGGCGATGGCATGTTGTTGACTGCCGCGGGGCGCGAGGTGCTGGCGCTCGCCGATCGCGTCGAGGCGGCGATCGCCGATTGCCAGGGCGCGCTCGACCTTCTGGCGGGCCGCACCGGCGGCACGGTGCATCTCGGCGCAGTCTCCACCGCAAAATACTTCGTCCCGCACGCCATCGCCGAATTCTCGAAGCGCTTTCCGAAAATCGAGATCAAGCTGGCCATCGGCAACCGCGAGGAAATCCGCGAAGCCATGCACGGCTACGATCTCGATTTTGCGGTGATGGGTCGGCCACCGGCCGACGTCACCGTCGACGTCCGCCAGTTGGGCCGCAATCCGCACGTCATCGTCGCCCGCAAGGGACACTGGCTCGCGAAAGATCGTGGCCTCAACCTGACCGATCTCGTGCACGAGACCTTCCTTACCCGCGAGCCCGGCTCGGGCACGCGCACGCTGATGGAGGGGATGTTTCAGCGCTCCGATCTCGAACCGATCATCGGCATGGAGATGAGCAGCAACGAGACCATCAAGCAGGCGGTCATCGCCGGTCTCGGCATCGCCTTCATCTCGGCACACACGGTTGCGCACGAGCTCGCCGAAGGCCGGCTCATCATCCTGGACGTCGCGGGCCTGCCCATCGTGCGGCAATGGTACGTGATCCGCCGCAGCGACAAGATCCTGCTGCCGCCGGCGCAGGCGATGTTCGATTTCCTGGGATCGGAAGGCTCGGCCTACCTGCCCGACGTGCCGGAGCTGCGCGGGCAGTAGCTAGGTGTTCAGCTCATCAGCTTCATGATCAGCGCGGCGCCGAGCACGCAGATGATCTGGAGAAGCCGTTCCGTCGTGAAGATGCGGTTGAAAGTCGCCATCGCGTGCCCCCGGCCGAAATGACGATTCGGCCCCATGCGCGCTGCTATCACACGAAGGGCGCGGCGAGGCAACGCCACCCTCGCCCCCCAGATGGTTCCACGGGGTTCCAATGTGGCGCTCGGTTGCGAAGAAATTTTAGGAGTTCGTTAAGCCTAAAGCGCCCGCGTCGTTGCAGTTTCTTCTGTTACAACCCCGAAGTGTATTTCTCTTAAGAAATATCCAGCAATCATCGGCAATGCGCGGTGCTTGACGCGAACACAGGGAGTCGCGGCGGCACGGATAGTCATTTTCTGCCAGAAGGGCATCTATTCATGCTCGCCAAGGGATTTGCGAAGACGCTGGAGCTGGCACAATCCTCGGAAGCCAAGCGTACCATGTACACGCGCCTCGTGCTCGGGGCGGTGACGATCAGCGTCATCGCCAAGACGGCGTGGTTCTCCCGACTGGGATCGCTGGAGCAGCGCGGACTCGTCGATTTCGACGACTTCCACATCATCGCGCAGCGCGTCTGGCTCGGCGACGTGCATCAGGCCTATCAGCTCGAGCGGCTATTGCAGATGCAGATCGAGGCCTTTGGCGTCTCGAACTTCATGCCATGGACCTATCCGCCGCAATTCAGCCTGCTGATCGCGCCCTTCGCGCTTCTGCCGGTCGGGCTCGCCTATTTGCTGTTCACGGCCGCAACCCTCGTCTTCTTCCTGACCACGCTGCGGTCGATCGCGGGCAACGCCTTCGCGCTGGTCCTGATCGTGCTATTTCCGGCGCTCGCCGTGACGCTCACCTGCGGACAGAACGGATTTTTGACCGCGGGGCTGATTGGCCTCGTCTGCCTTAATGTCGAGCGACGCGAAACATCGAACGAGGTCTTCGCAGGTCTTGCTCTCGCGGCCATGGTCATCAAGCCGCATCTCGCGGTCGCGATGGCGTTCTATCTCCTGGTCACGCGCCGCTGGGTGAGCCTCGCGACTGCCGCGATCGGCGTGCTGGCAAGCTCCGTGCTCTGCACGGCGCTGTTCGGCCCGCAGATCTGGACCGCGCTGCTCGGCGCCGTCAGGGACTCCGCAACCTATCTCGAGAACGGCGACTATCCGCTGTTCCGCATGATCTCCGTCTACGCGGCGCTGCATACGCTTGGCGTATCGGCGACGCTGGCGTTTTGGGGACAGGTCGTCGCGGCGGGCCTGGCGCTGCTTGCCATTGTGATTGCGGTACTGCGCAAGCTGCCGCCGCGCACGGCGCTCGGGATCGCGGCCCTGGTGTCGGTGATGCTCAGCCCCTATGCCTATGACTACGACCTGCCGATCGCTGGGATTGGACTTGCGCTGCTGCTTCCTGAGCTCATGCGGATGGCGAGTTCAGGTGAACGCGGCACGATCTACGGCCTGATCTTCATCGCCGGCGCTTACGGAATGCTCCAGACGGCGGGCTTGAAGGCGTTCGCCGGCCCGGCCGAAGCGACGAGCCATCAATTGATTCCCGCCATCGGCGGTCTCGCCATGGCGGCGCTGCTTGCCCTCGTCCTCCGCATGCTGCTGCGGCGGCAGGGCGCCGATCAGGCCGCAGCCAGTTCCGTCGCCGACCAACGGCTTTCGCAGCCGGCAAAATAAGCCTCGAGCTCGGCAAGCGCGCGCGATTCCCATTCGCTGGCCTGCTCCAGCAAGGACCAGCTCTGGCGCGGCCGGAACGCGGCCGTCTGGCGATGCAGCGAGGCGATCGCACGGTAGCGGCGCACATTCTCCAGGATGGCTTGTCCGTTCATGTCCCAAACTCCCCTTCGTCCATTCCGGAGCCGAAGGTGCGACAGAACGATTTTTGAAAAGTTAGCGGCGGGAGAAGACCGGGAGGATAGTTTCCGAACTGTTGCGCGCGGGCCACGTCAGCGCGAATGCGGAGCGGTGTTCTCGTTTCCCGCGTTCAGATCGCCGCGGCCGATGATCGCCACGGTCTGGCGGCAGAGGTCGGCCAGGCCGATCAACAGCACGCTGAACAGGAAGAACAGGTTGATGTCATGCGCATAGGCGATGGTCAGCGGGCTGAATTCGAAGAACGGCGGCATGAACGCCCACCATACCAGCACAATGCTGAGCAGAATGGCAAAAACCGCGGCGGGAGCGCCAACGAGAATTCCAACAACGAAAACGCCGGGCAGGAAGGCCGCGAAATAGAGATCGGCACCGAGAAGAACACACACGCCCTGAAGAGCCGCTGACGCCGCCACGACCAAGACGCCGACCGCAAACGCCCGCCACGACCAGGGATGCATCATCAGCAGAGGAACCAGTCCTGCGCGACTCATGACTTCCCCTTGGGCTCCCTTTTGGTCCTCCCTGTCGGCCTTTTTGATTTGGCGAGCGGACAGGCGGCCTTTGTTGCGGGAAAGCTACACCAACGGCGCGGGTTCCGCGATAGGCCACGGAGCGGAAAATGTCCGGCCATCGGCCCCGTTCTCGGCCCTGACCGGCCGTGCTGGGCCTTCGGGATATTAACGCAGGATCCGAAGCCGGTGCTCTGCTCCGAGGTCGCCGGTCAGCGCGTGCGCCACGGTGTAGGCAGCATCGTCCTTTGCGTGAATCCGCCGGACCTGAAACGCGAGGATCGCTGACGTCTGCGGGTCCAGCTTCTGTTCAGCCAGATGCCGCGCCATCAGGTCTGCACTCTTCCAGTCCGACGCACGCCGGTGGACGTCCAGGAGCCTGAGCTTGAGCTCGATCGACTCCTCGTCATGTCCTTTCAGGTAGCTCGCTGCGCGCTTGCGCAGGGATCGCGCAGCATCCCTGAGGTCGCGATCGTCCGCATCCCAGGCCGCGCAGACGGTATTGGCAAACGCGCGCTCACGCCGGCCCCCGAGCGAGTCGAGCACCGCGCGAAGCAGAAAGCGGCCCGACAGGCGCGAGACGTAGGGACCCTGGCGCAGGACCTGATATCGATCGGCTTTCACCAGCCGGCGATCGCTCTCCTCGGCCTGGCCCAGGTCGGCTGCGACGTAACCGCAATGCGGACATTCCTGTAGCCAGCTCTCCATTGTGGAGCGCATCGTCTCGGGCGGACGGTTGTCGAGATCGCGGGCGCCGAATTCATTGCTGGCCGGCGGGAGCGCCTGCGACGAGTGCTTGCCACAACACGCGCATTGAACATCGCTCGGTTGAATGGCGGTCATTGGACCATCAACCGGTCGGCTGGCGCGACGAACACCCCAAGGCGGCATGAGCACATCGTTGGATCACCTAAACGATGTCCAGACGAACGGCATGACCCAAACGGGGCATAACATAAAGTGGTAGTTAATTACCTCGCCGCCTCATCCATTCGAATAATTTCGTTGCGGAAGGCGGACATTGGCCTTGCTCCCCGCCCAGCCGGCGGTGAAGACTTTTGTCCTATCGGCAGTGGGGGACGTGCCTTGACGACAAGCGCGATCGATCACGACAAGTTATCCAGGGTCATCGGCCGCCTTGGCGATGCCGCGATCGATCCGGCGGCGTGGCCCGCGATCATGGACGATCTCTGCCGCGCGGCCGGCGCGACCGGCGCCGTGCTGCTCCAGGCCGACATCCGCACGCCCGACGTGCCCCGCACGGCTTCGATGGATGAGGCCTTGCAGCGCTATTTCGGGCAGAGCTGGCACGTCTCCGATCCCCGTGCCAGAGGCGTTCCTCGCGCCATGTCGGGTGAAGTCATCACTGACGAAGATTGCGTAACACCGGATGAGATGCGCAGCGACCCCATGTACAATGAGGTGCTGCGCCCTTTTGGATTGCAGTGGTTCGCGGGCATCGGCTTCTGGGCCGGCTCGGCCTCCTGGGTGCTGACCTTGCAAAGGACGTCGCGTGAAGGTGCGTTCGATATGCGCGACACGCGGCTTCTGGCCCAGCTTGCGCCACGGCTGACGGAAACGGCAACGCTCTCGACAGCGATCGGCCGCGTCGCGCTTCACAGCATGACGAACGTGCTCGATCGGGTGCGACAGCCCGCGCTCGTAATCGACCGCGCCGGACGCGTGCTGAGCCGGAACGAAGCGGCAGATGCGGGCTTCGACGACGAGATCAGGATCAGGGATCGGCGGCTTGTCGTTCGAGACAAGCTTGCGATGGCCAGGATTGATCGCCTGATCGACGCCATCCGCTTCACCGCCGAGCATCACGCGCTTTCCCACGAACCAATCTTGATCCGCCGGATGGCCAAGCCGCCGGTGGCCTTGCGCGTGCTGCCAATCGACGGCGCCGCGCGCAACGTGTTTCTCGGTGCCCGCGCAATGCTCACGTTGTCCAACCTCGTGCCGCGCTTGCCGCCCGAGCCGAACCTGATCGCGCAGGCCTTCGACGTCACGCCGGCGGAAGCACGGCTGGTATCGCTCCTTGCCAGCGGTCTCTCGGTCGAGCAGGCCTCCGAGCGGCTGCGTATCGCGCGCGAGACCGCGCGCAATCATCTGAAGTCGGTATTCTCCAAGACCGGGACGCACCGGCAGGTCGAGTTGATCAGCCTTGTCGCCCAACTGATGTGAGCGGGCGCCTGCCTCCACGGGAATGGGACACAGGCCTGCACGCACCGACGAAATTGTGAGTATCCGCCCGAGCACCGCCGCCCCATGATGGTGTGAAAACACCATCGGGGGGACCCCAATGACGACAGAAGCGTTCCGACCGGCCGCCGCTCGCCGTCACCAGCCCTGGTATCGCATCCTCTACGTTCAGGTCCTGATCGCGATCGCGCTCGGCGTGCTCGTCGGCTACTTCTATCCCGATCTCGGCAAGGAGCTAAAACCGCTCGGCGACGGTTTTATCGCGCTGATCAAGATGATGATCGCACCGGTGATCTTCTGCACGGTCGTGCACGGCATCTCCTCGATGGGCGACCTCAAGCGCGTCGGCCGCGTCGGCCTGAAGGCGCTGATCTATTTCGAGACAGTCTCGACGGTGGCGCTCGCCGTCGGCCTGCTCGTCGGCGAAGTGCTGCAGCCCGGGCACGGTTTCAACATCGACCCCGCCACGATCGATCCGAAGTCGGTGGCGACCTACGTCACCCAGGCGAAGGAGCAGGGCATCGTCTCTCATCTGATGGCGATCATTCCCGACAGCTATCTTGGCGCGATCGCGCGCGGCGACCTATTGCAGGTGCTCCTGATCTCGATCCTGTCAGGCTTTTCCATCGCCTTCCTCGGCAAGGCAGGCGAGCCAATTGCGGCGGCGATCGACAAGGCCGCAAAAATGTTCTTCGGCATCATCCGCATCATCGTCCGCGTCGCGCCGATCGGCGCATTCGGCGCGATGGCCTTCACCGTCGGCGCCTACGGCCTCGGTTCGCTGCTCAATCTCGCCGCCCTGATCGGGACGTTCTATCTCACCAGCATGCTCTTCGTGCTGATCGTGCTCGGCGCGATCGCGCGGCTGACCGGTTTCTCGATCATCCGCTTCATCGCCTATATCAAGGACGAGCTTTTGATCGTGCTCGGCACCTCGTCGTCGGAGACGGTGCTGCCGCAGATGATCCAGAAGATGGAACATCTCGGCGCCTCGCGCTCCGTGGTCGGCCTCGTCATACCGACCGGCTACAGCTTCAACCTCGACGGCACCAACATCTACATGACGCTGGCGACCCTGTTCCTCGCGCAGGCGACCAACACCAACCTGACGATCTGGCAGGAGCTCGGCATTTTGGGCATCGCCATGATCACCTCGAAGGGTGCTTCGGGCGTGACCGGCGCCGGCTTCATCACGCTCGCGGCCACCCTCTCGATCGTGCCCGACATCCCGATCCAGTCGATCGCGATCCTGGTCGGCATCGACAAGTTCATGAGCGAGTGCCGGGCGCTGACCAATCTGATCGGCAACGGCGTTGCTTGCGTCGTGATCAGCCTGTCGGAAGGCGAACTCGACCGCGACGCGCTGCACGAGGCCATGGCGCATCCGCTCGAGATGGGCGAAGCGCTGGAGCCGGGCGCGGGCACATGAGGCCCGCGCCGCCGCCTCGCTATTCGTGCCGATTCATCGCCGACAGCTTCTTGGTGTCCCGCATGGTCAGATAGACCAGCAGCGAAATCGCGATGCAGCCGGTGAGATAGTAGTAGAACCAGCTCTCGTGCCCGATCGACTTGAACCACAGCGCGATCGATTCCGCTGTACCGCCGAAGATCGAGACGGTGAGCGCATAGGGGACGCCGACGCCGGTCGCCCGGACGCTGGTCGGGAACAGTTCGGCCTTCACCACCGCGTTGATAGCGGTATAGCCCGACACGATCATCCAGGCCGCCGCGATCAGCAGGAAGGCGGTGAAGGCGTCATGCGCCGCCTGCAGGCTGGTGAGCAGCGGAATGGTGAACAGCGTGCCTGATACGCCAAACCCGATCAGAAGCCATTTGCGTCCGATGCGATCCGAGATCGCGCCGTAGATCGGCTGCAGCAGCATCGCGAAGATGAGACTGCCCGCCGTCACCATCGTGGTCTGGTCGTCGTTCAGTTTCACCGAAAGCCGCAAGAACTTCTGCATGTAGGTGGTGTAGGTGTAGAACGCCGCGGTGCCGCCCATGGTCAAGCCGACCACCAGCAAGACCTCGCGCGGATAGTTCATCAGCGCGCGGATCGAGCTCGACTTCTTGGTCACCTTCTGGCTGTTCTTGAAGGCGTCGGTCTCGTGCAGATTGCTGCGCATCAGCGCGGCGACGACGGCGAGCACGGCGCCGAAGGCGAACGGCACGCGCCAGCCCCAGGCGCGGATTTCCTCGGTCGACAGGAACACCTTCTGGAGCAGGAGCAGCACGAGGATGGCGCAGAGCTGGCCGCCGATCAGCGTCACATACTGGAAGCTGGAATAGAAGCCGCGGTTCTTCTCGTCGGCCACTTCGGTGAGATAGGTGGCGCTGGTGCCGTATTCGCCGCCGAGGCTCAGGCCCTGCAGGACGCGCGCAAGGCCGAGGATGATCGGCGCGGCGATCCCGATCGTCGCATAGGTCGGCGTCACCGCGATGATCAGCGAGCCGAAGCACATCATCACCACCGACAGCGTCAGCGCATTGCGTCGTCCGTAGCTGTCGGCGAGATGGCCGAACAGCCAGCCGCCGAGCGGCCGCACCAGGAAGCCGGCGGCAAACAGCAGGGCGGCGTTGAGCTGCTGCACCACCTCGTCGCCGTCAGGAAAGAACGCCTTGGCGAAATAGAGCGCGAAGGCCGCATAGGCGTAGAAATCGTACCACTCGACGAGATTGCCGACCGAGCCGATGAAGATCGCGCGCAGCCGTCGCTTCACATCGGCGAGATCGCTGCGGGGCTCGGCGCCCGCGGGGGCAAGGTTCTGGATCGAGGCTTCCTGTGAACTCACGACGTCCTCCAAGGGCTTGGTGTTTCCTGCGGGAAACGGCCGCTTGCTTGTTGGATCGCAAGGTGGCGCCGCCTCCGGACCAAAATGGTCTCGGCGCTCTTCAGCAACGGCCGTGCCAGTCAGTGGCAACATGGGACAAGGCCGGATTTGCCGATGTTTGGGGGTGATTTCGCGAGGAACGATCGCAGGGCACGCCACGACATCGGCGGAAATCCGCCGACGCGAACGGCGTCATTGGCGGATTTCCGCTGATCGGAGCTGCGCTCAGCCGTCCTTGCGGCCTGGCCGGACCAGCGAATATTTCGCCATCTTCTCGTTCAGGGTACGGCGGGGAACGCCGAGTTCTTCGGTGACGTCCGCGATTGACCAATCATGCTCGCGCAAGGTCGCCTCGATCAGCGTCCGCTCATAGGCCGCGACGCGGTCGGCAAGTGTGCGCCGTGGCGCACCCGGCTCGCCGCGCCGCAAGATTTCCGCAACGCTGCGGCCGGTCGCAGCTAACCCCAGCGCGTAGCGCTCGGCGACGTTCTTCAATTCGCGCACATTGCCCGGCCAGTCATGCCCAAGCAGCGCATCGAGATCGTCGGGCCGCAGCGGCGACAGCGCGCGGCCGGCGCCCTCGGCGGCAGCCGCCGCAAAATGCTCGAACAGGAGCAGCACGTCGTTGCCGCGCTCGCGCAGCGGCGGCAGGCCGATCTCGGCGGCGGCGAGGCGAAAATAAAGATCGGAGCGGAAGCGCCCGTCCCGGCTCTCGGCGGCCAGATCGCCCTTGGCAGCCGCAATCACCCGCACGTCCACCGGCACGAGCTTGTTCGATCCGACGCGCTCGATCGCGCGCTCCTGCAGCGCGCGAAGAATCTTGGCCTGGAACGGCAGCGGCATGCTCTCGATCTCGTCGAGCAGCAGCGTGCCGCCGGAGGCGTGCTCGAACTTGCCGATGCGGCTCGCCCGCGCGCCGGTGAAGGCGCCGGCCTCGTGGCCGAACAATTCGCTCTCGAACAGCTCGGCCGGGATCGCCGCGCAATTCACCGCGACAAACGGCGCTTTCGCGCGCGGGCCAAAATCGTGGAGCGCGCGCGCCACCACTTCCTTGCCGGTTCCAGTCTCGCCGGTGACGATGACGTCGCGGTCGTGGCCGGCAAGCTCCAGCACGCTGGCGCGCAGCGCGGCCATCGGTTTTGACAGACCGATCAGGCGGCTCTCGATCGCGCCGCTCGCCGCGAGCCTGCCAGCGAGCTCGCCGAGCTGCAATTTCAGCCGCCGCCGCTCGACGGCACGCGCGATCACCAGAGAGAGCTGCTCGGGATCGTGGGGCTTTTGCAGGAAGTCGTAGGCGCCCTCGCGCATCGCGGCGACCGCCAGGGGCACGTCGCCATGGGCGGTCAGCAGCACCACCGGGATGTCAGGATCGGCGCGGTGAACGTCGCGCATCAACTCGAGCCCGGAAATCTGCGGCATGCGAAAATCGCTGAGCACCACGTCGGGCGGGCTCTCCTTGAGGAGCCGCATCGCCTCCTCCGCGCCGGCGGCGGTGCGGACTGCGAAGCCACCAAGCTCCAGCCACTGCCGCACGGAATCGCGGACGATGTCTTCGTCGTCGACGACGAGAACCGCGCCGCTCATGCCTGCAGTTCCGCTTGCGTCGCGGCCGGGCTGCCATCGATCGCGGGAATGACCACCGTGAAGGTCGAGCCGACGCCCGGTACGCTGTCCACCAAGATCTCTCCTCCGAGCTCCCTGATAATTCCGTACGAAATCGAGAGCCCGAGGCCAAGCCCCTCGCCGATCTCCTTGGTGGTGAAGAACGGGTCGAACAGCGATTTCAGATGTTCCGGCGCGATCCCAACGCCGGTGTCGGCGATCTCGATCTCGGCCCGGCCGTCGCGACGGCCCAGCGTGACCTTGAGAACACGCCGCTCGCACCCCCGCATCGCGCCGATCGCGTTCGACAGCAGATTGACGACGACCTGCTCCAGCCGGACCGGATTGGCAAAACTGTGCAGCGGTTCAGCCGGCATGACGCGCACGATCTCGATGCGCTCATTGTCGATCTTGTATTGCAGAAGGCGGATCGCATTGTCGATCACGGCACCGAGCGCGACCACACTGCGCGCGCCGGTCTCCTTGCGCGCGAACATGCGCAGATGCGCGATCAGCGCCATCATGCGATCGGCGATCGACGACATGGTGTCGAGATTGCCGGCCGTGCGCTCGACGTCGTTGCGGCGGAGCAGAACGCGGCTGCTCGCGATCGTGGTGATGAGGGCCGCGAGCGGCTGAGTGATCTCGTGCGCGACGCCGGCCAGCGCCTGGCCGAGGCTCGCGAGCTTTGCGCTCTGCACCAGGCTTTCATGGGTTTTGCGCAGCTCCTCGGTGCGCTCGGCAACGCGCTGCTCGAGCACGTCATGCGCCTCGAGTTTTGCGCGGATCACCTGCCGGCGCTGATCGGCGACGACGGCGACCAGCAACGCGGCGAGCAGCGCGAGCGCGCCGGCGGTCGCAACAGTGGCCGCATGGCGGCGCGCGTCCGCCGCATCCGAGAACAGCAACAGCATCCAACCCTGATCGAGGGGGCGGATCTGAAGGGCATATTCGCCGGGCTCGACATCGTCCCGGCCGCGCGCGCGACCGACCTGGACGCCCGACCTGTTGCCGTCGGCCACGAACACCGGCGTTCCGTCGATCGCCTGGCCGAACTGGCGCGCGGCATTGAGCTCGGCGATGCGGCTCGCAGGTATCGGCGACAACGGGCGGTATTTCCACTCGGCGCGGCTTGCAAGGAAGATCACGCCGTTCTCGTCCTTCATCGCCACGAGATCGCCGGCGCGCGCCCAATCCGCTTCAAGCGGGCTGAGGTCGATCTTGACCACGGCGACGCCGATGGTTTTGCCTGCCTCCTCGATGCGATGCGAGAGGAAATAGCCGGGCTGCCCGGTGGTGGCGCCGACGGCATAGTAGTGGCCCTCGCCGCCGCGTAGCGCATCCTGGAAGTAGGGACGAAACGCGTAGTTCTGTCCGACGAAGCTGGAGTCCTGGTCGAAATTGCTGGCGGCGAGCGCAAGGCCGTTGCCGTCGAGCACGTAGAGCTCGGCCGCGCCCGCCTTCTGGTTCAGCGATTGCAGGTAACGATTGGCGGCGGCAATGGCGGCTGCGTCCTGTGGGTCGCGATAGAGTGCGCGGATCGGATCGGCAAGCGACAGCACCGCCGGCAGATAACGGAAACGCGCGACGGTCGCATCGAAGGTGCTCGCGATCAGCGTCAGGCGGTCATTGGCCTCGCGCTGCATGCGGACGAAACCGGCATCGAGCGCGAGGACGTAGGTGAGCCAGCCTACTGCTGCGACCGCGGCAAGCAGCACAGCGCCGATCAGGGCGCGGCGCAGGGAGGCTGGGTGAGAAGGTTGCATCGGGGGTCTCAAGGCGGTCGCGATCAGTATCGCATGGCAGGATGCGAAGCGCCGCTGCAAAATAAGCTCTTGGTCAGCGGCGGAGGCGCCGGTTCCTCGTCCCGAAGAGCTGAACCGGCGAGAGACCGCCTCAACACCGGAGAAGCAATCCAAAGTCCCTCCACGGGACGATTCCGTCACTCGGCGAGACATACCAGAAATCCGAATTCTGTAAAGAGAAATTTTTTACGGAATGGGCTTGATGGGAGGCAAAACGGCACGCCTCGCCGGACGCACCCTCGGGTCAGGCGGCCTGCTCCCAAAGCATCGGAACAACCCCATGCACAGTAGAACGACCGTGACCGGCAACGATGCTGCGAGCCGCGTCGCGACGTTCAATATGTCGGGCAAATCAGGAGCACGATACGATCAGCGCCCCACTAAAGCGCGATGGCTTTGGGTTGAAGCGTCATCGCGCTTTAGCTCTTTGTTTGAGCATGATCTCCGCGCAAACGCGTACCGCGTTTGTCGCGAGGGAAAACCGCTGCGCACTTTTCCGGATCATGCTTTGGGGACGCCGGGCAGTTTCGTTCCCTTCCAAGCTCGTGCAAGTCGTAGCGGACGCGGCTTGCCGGCCCTATTGCTTGGGCGCCTGTTTCGGCGCCGCCGGCTTTGCGGCCGCTGCGGGCGCGGCACCCGCTGGCGGCGCGGCCTGCGCTTCGGGCGCGGCGGGCGCGGCCTGGCCGATCGAGACGGAGATGCCGAACAGCCGCCACTGGCCGTCGACCGGCGCATACATCAGCTCGAAATTGACCTGCGACGGCACCGAGGGAAAGAACCCCGCCATGTGCATCAGCCCGTTGGATTCGATTTGCGGCAGGAGCGACAATTGCGGTTCGATCACGGCGATGCCGGAGAGATCGAGCTTGTCGTTGCGCTGCTTTGCAAAGATCTCCGCAAGCTTCGCCGCGCTGTTGACCTGGAAACCCGGCGCGCCGAGGTCGCGCAGCACGGTGTAGTTGCCGGTCTTGTTGGCATGGTCGAGCGCGAGCAGTGCCGAGCGCACCAGGATGATGACGCCGTTACGATCGATGTTGGCAGGTTTGGGCGGCTGCGCCGCCTGCTGCGCCTGCGCCGGACGCTGTGCCAGCGCGGGCGTGGCGACGAACAGGCCGGCGAGCAGCAGCGTGCCGATCGCCCCTCGCCACAACGCAAACGCACGCATGATCACCACGCAACCGTCACGCCGGCGCGACCGCCGACACCACCTTGCGCAAAGCCCGCCGCGACGCCGCCATTGAGGACGACGTTGTCGCTGACCCGCATCTGCGCCACGAAGCTCGCCGCGTTCTGGCCGCGGAACGTGCCCCAGTTGCTGGAGATCGCGAACCTCTTGTCCGCCGGCAGCGCCGCGCCGCCCATCGCGATCGCCATCGCGGTGCCTTCGAAAGCCTGCCGCATCTGGGTCTGCAGCGTGCTGACGCTGCCCTGGAGCGCGGTGACGTCGTTCTGCAGCGAGCCGATCGCGGTCGGCGAGAAGCTCGTGGTCGCGAGATTGCCGGCGGCATCGGTCGTGACCAGCGCGACCGGCCCGGTTTGTGCCGAAAGGCTTGCCGCCGAGGTGAGGCCCTGCATGCGGTAGGTATTGGAGGCCGTACCGATCGACACCTGGTTCACGGCGCTCGTGCTCGCGCCATTGCCGATCGCGGTGGAGTTGGCGAAGGTCGCGTTCGCGTTCGGGCCAAGCGCCGCCGAATTGCTGCCGGTCGCCACGCTGTTGTCGCCATAGGCCGCACCGCCATTGGCGGCGGAGGCGAGATTGCCGACGGCAATCGATCCGGTCGCAACCGCCCCGTTGCCGATCGCAATCGCGTTGACGCCAGTGGCGGCCGAACTGAGGCCGATCGCAACCGCGCCATTGGCGGTCGCCTGCGCATTGGCGCCGAGCGCGGTGGCGCCGACGCCGGATGCTTTCGCCGACAGACCGATCGAGGTCGCATTGACCGCGCTCGCCACGCTGGCCTGACCAACCGCGGTGGCGCCAACGGCGGTCGCGTTCGCATTTTGGCCGAGCGCGGTGGTATTGTTGAAAAACGCCGCGCTGCCCTGGCCGAGCGCAGTGGTGCCGGTGCCGACCGCATTGGCGTTCTGGCCGACCGCCGTCGCGGTGTCGCCGCTTGCCACGCTGTTCTGGCCAAGCCCGGTTGCGTTGGTGCCGAAGACAAACGAGTTCTGACCGACAGCCGTTGCGTTATCGCCGTTGCTGACCGCGTTGGCGCCGATCGCCGTGGCATTCACGCCGGTGGCGGCGGCGGCAGCACCGAGTGCGGCGGAGTTGTCGCCTTGGGCTTGCGCGCCAGCTCCCATCGCGGTGGCATTGGCTCCGCCTGCGCCGACTCCGAAGCCGACTCCAGTCGCGTTAGCGCCCCCCGCACCGGCAGATGCACCCAACGCGACCGCATTTGTGCCGTTGGCATGGCTCAAGGCGCCTAGCGCAATGGCGAAGTCACCGTCGGCGGCCATATTGACACCGATCGCGATTGCGTCCTGGCCTGTTGCCCTCGCGAAGAAGCCAATTCCCGTTGCGAAATTGCCAGTAGCCTTGCCTCCCCCAACTGCAACGGCGCGCGCGCCGTCCGCATCGCTGGCGCCGCCAAGCGCCGCCGCGAAAAGACCGGTCGCCGTCGAGAACTCGCCGATTGCAACCGCGGCGCCTCCGCTTGCGGTGCCACCGCCGGCGGAATAATCCGCAGCCGTCGCCACGCTGATGGACGAAAACGCAAGACCGGCTGCCAGCACGATGGCGCGAGGCGCGGTCAATCTGATCCAAAACTTCGCTGATTTCGCATGGTCCTGCGCGATGCTGCGATCAACGCATTGGCGCGCCGTCAGACACCTGCATTCCATGACCCGCCCCAACCTCACCCGTTGGAACCAACCTATCCGCCTGACGGAACCCGGCAAAGTCTCCGGACGCCCCGCGTCCATGCGCGCAGCGTTTTGGCCGCAGCCTGTGTCTGGATAGACACATTGGCAACGCCTTGTAACCTGTGAGTGTGCGGGACAGCGTGAGACCGCCGGCGGGTTGACTTGGCACCCGCCAGCAATCAGAAAACATGTGAAAATTGAATGGTCGGAGTGGCAGGATTCGAACCTGCGACCCCTGCGTCCCGAACGCAGTGCTCTACCGGGCTGAGCCACACTCCGACAAGAAGGCGGCTTATAGCGTCGGGTTTGGCGCACCGCAAGCGGCCGATTTGAGGAATTTAATCCCTGTGAAAACAGGCCTGACAACGCTGATTTTGCCGGCCGGGCCGGCCGCGGCCGACACCGCCGCCCGGACGCTTCATGCCGGGGGGTTGGTCGCGTTCCCGACCGAGACGGTCTACGGGCTCGGCGCGGATGCCGCCAATGCCGCGGCGATCGCCCATCTCTACGCGGCCAAGGGCCGGCCCGCCTTCAATCCGCTGATCGCCCATGTCGCGGACCTCGAGGCGGCGCGCCGGATCGGGCGATTCGATGCGCGCGCGGTGCTGCTGGCAGAGGCGTTCTGGCCGGGGCCGCTGACGCTGGTGGTGCCGAAGACGGGCGATTGCCCCGTTGCCGAGCTCGCGACCGCCGGGCTCGATACGGTCGCGATCCGCATTCCCGCCCACCCGGTCGCGCAACAGATTTTGCGCGCCTTCGGCGGGGCCGTGGTGGCGCCGTCAGCCAACATCTCCGGCCATGTCTCGCCGACCCTGGCCGCGCATGTCGAACATGATCTCTCGGGGCGGATCGACCTGATCGTCGACGGCGGGCCGGTCGAGGTCGGGGTCGAATCGACCATTGTCGGCTGTTTCGAGGCACCGATGCTGCTGCGGCCGGGCGGGCTCGCGCGCGAGCGAATCGAGGCCGTGCTCGGCGAACCGCTGACGCGGCCGCCAGCCGACGTCGAGAGCGACAGCTCGCAGCCGCTGGCGCCGGGCATGCTCGCCTCGCATTACGCGCCGCGCGCCCAAGTGCGGCTCAATGCGCGCAACGTTGCGCCCGGCGAAGCGCTGCTGGCGTTCGGGCCTGAGCGCCTGCCCGGCTGTGAGATGGCTGCTTCCGTCATGAATTTGTCAGTGAGCGGCGATCTCGATGAAGCCGCCGCCAACCTGTTCGGCTATCTTCGCAGCCTCGATGCAAAGAGCCCGCGCGGCATCGCCGTGATGGCGATCCCCGAGGACGGGCTTGGCGAAGCGATCAACGACCGGCTGCGGCGAGCAGCGGTCGCCCGGTAGGAAAGAAGAAGACATGAACGTCAATAAATCCGCCGCTCCTCCGCTTGCTCCTGAGCTGATCGAAAAATTCCGCAAGATCGTCGGCGACCGACACGCGATCACTGATGCCGCCGACATCGAGGCTTACGTCACCGAGGAGCGCAATTTGTTCCATGGCCGCTCGCCGCTGGTGCTGCGACCCGGCTCGACCGCGGAAGTCTCGGCAATCTGCAAGCTCGCCTCGGAGCACAGAATCGCGCTGGTGCCCCAGGGCGGCAATACCGGGCTCGTCGGCGGTCAGACGCCGCACAATGGCGAGGTGGTGGTGTCGCTGCGTCGGCTCGACAAGATCCGCGAGGTCGACACGGCGTCGAACACCATGACCTGCGAGGCCGGCGTGGTGCTGCAGATCGCGCAGCAGAAGGCGGCCGAGGTGGACCGGTTGTTTCCGTTGTCGCTGGGCGCGGAAGGAAGCTGCACCATCGGCGGCAATCTCTCGACCAATGCCGGCGGCACCGCCGCCCTCGCCTATGGCGTCGCGCGCGAGATGGCGCTGGGGCTCGAGGTGGTGCTGGCCGACGGCCGCGTGCTCAACGCGCTGTCAAAACTGAAAAAGGACAACACCGGCTACGATCTGCGCAACCTCTTCATCGGCGCGGAAGGCACGCTCGGCATCATCACGGCAGCGACGCTAAAGCTGTTTCCAAAGCCGCGGGCAATCGAGACGGCGTTCGTCGGGCTGAAATCGCCGGAGGCGGCGCTCAAGCTGCTGACGATCGCGCAGGGCGAAGCCTCGAACGCGCTGACGAGCTTTGAGCTTCTCGCGGAGATGGCGGTGGACTTTTCGATCCGCCACGGCATCGACGTGCGCGATCCGCTTCAAGAGAAGCATCCCTGGTACGTGCTGATGGAATTGTCCTCGCCGCGCGACGATGCCCGCAACACGCTGGAGGCGATCCTCGCCCGCGCCATGGAGGACGAGATCGTCGACGACGCCGTGATCGCGGCGAACCTGACCCAGCGCGCCAGCTTCTGGAAGCTGCGCGACGAGATGTCGGCGGCACAGAAGCCGGAGGGCGGTTCGATCAAGCACGACATCTCCGTGCCGGTGGCCGCCGTGCCCGCCTTCATCGCGGAAGCGGATGCCGCCGTGGTCAAGCTGATCCCCGGCGCGCGCCCGGTGCCGTTCGGCCATCTCGGCGACGGCAATTTGCACTACAATGTCAGCCAGCCGGTCGGGGCCAACAGCGCCGACTTCCTCGCGCGCTGGCATGACGTGAACGCCGTGGTGTTCGCGATCGTGCTGCGCATGGGCGGCTCGATCTCGGCCGAGCACGGCATCGGCGTGCTCAAGCGCGACGAGCTGCCTGACGTCAAGGACAAGACCGCGATCGAGCTGATGCGATCGGTCAAAGCGATGCTCGATCCGCTCGGCATCATGAACCCCGGAAAAGTGCTGTGAACGCGCCGGTCTCGCCGACCCCGCTGGCGATCGGTCCGATCGCCGATGGCGACATCGACAACGTCGTCGCGCTGTGGCAGCGCTGCGGCCTGACGCGGCCCTGGAACGATCCGCACGCCGACATCGCGCTGGCGCGGCGCCGCGACAATTCCACCGTCCTGGTGGGGCGCGAGGGCAACGCGATCCTGGCAACGGTGATGGTCGGCCACGACGGGCACCGCGGCTGGGTCTATTACGTCGCCGTCGACCCCGACCGCCGCGCACGCGGCCTCGGCCGGGCGATCATGAGCGCCGCCGAAGATTGGCTCCGTCAGGCCGGCATCCAGAAGCTCCAGCTTTTGGTCCGCCGCGAGAACACGCAGGCCGGCGCGTTCTATCAGTCGCTCGGCTTTGCCGAGTCCACGTCGGTGATGTTCCAGAAGTGGCTCGACGGCCGCGACCCCACGCCGTAACGCGCAGAGAGATCCGCATGTCCGTTTCCGATCGTGTCCGCGTCAAAGACGTCCGCGTGCTCTCCGACAAGAAGTATCTGCTCAAGTCGACCACCTTCGAGTGGCGGCGCAACAACGGCGAATGGCAGACGCAGGTGCGCGAGGTCTATGACCGCGGCAACGGCGCGACACTTTTGCCCTACAACCGCAAGCGCCGTACCGTGGTGCTGGTGCGGCAGTTCCGCCTGCCCGCCTTCGTCAACGGCTATGACGACCTCCTGATCGAGACCGCCGCCGGCATGCTCGACGATGCCGACCCCGAAGCGCGTATCCGTGCCGAGGCAGAGGAGGAGATCGGCTACCGCCTGCACGACGTCCACAAGGTGTTCGAGGCCTTCATGACCCCCGGCGCGGTGACGGAGAAGATCCATTGCTTCGTCGCCGAATACGAGCCGGAGATGCGGATCGGCGACGGCGGCGGCCTCGTCGACGAGGGCGAGGAGATCGAGGTGCTGGAGCTTTCCATCGACGAGGCGCTCGCCATGATCGCGGATGGGCGGATCATGGATGCGAAGACGATCATGCTGCTGCAACACGCGGCGCTGCATATTTTCAAGTGACGCGCCCACCCTCCCCTGGAGGGGGAGGGTAAGCGGCACCGTCCATACGGCACCACTCTCAAGCGCAACTCAGACCTGCACCGCCCTGCTCCCCGTTGAGCTGCCCGCCGACTATCTCTAGTCTGACGCCAACGAGAAACACGAGGAGACGCGCTCCATGTCAGCTCCGCGCGACGACGAATTTGGCTTTGCGCCCGATTATGACGCCCCCGTCCCCTATATGCAGCGGACGCGCGATTACTACACGGCGATCGGCTACACCACGCCCTATCGCTGGGCGCATTACGTCGAGGCGCCGTTCCAGCCGCTGAAGAAACCGCTCGCACAATCGCGGGTGACCATCATCACGACAGCCGCGCCTTATGATGCCGCCAAGGGCGATCAGGGACCGGGCGCGGCGTATAATGGCGGCGCGAAGTTCTACCAGGTGTATGATGGCGACACCACGCAGCAGCACGATTTGCGCATCTCGCACATCGGCTATGACCGCAAGCACACCAGTGCGACCGACAACGGCACCTGGTTTCCGCTGCCGCAGCTTTTGAAGGCCTCCGCCTCGGGGCGCATCGGCGAGGTGGCGCCGCGCTTTTTCGGCGCGCCGACCAACCGCAGCCACCGCGTCACGCTCGACATCGATGCGCCAGAGATTCTGGCGCGCTGTATCGCCGACAAGGTCGATGCCGCAATCCTGGTGCCGAACTGTCCGGTGTGCCACCAGACCACGGCTTTGGTCGCGCGACATCTCGAGGCCAACGGCATTCCGACCGTGGTGATGGGCTGCGCAAAGGACATCGTCGAGCACGCCGCCGTGCCGCGCTTCTTGTTCTCCGACTTCCCGCTCGGCAATTCGGCCGGCAAGCCGCACGACGTCGCCTCGCAGGCAGAGACGCTCGAGTTGGCCTTAAGGCTGCTGGAGAGTGCGAGCGGGCCGCAGACCACGATGCAGTCGCCACTGCGCTGGAGCGAGGACGCCTCCTGGAAGCTCGACTACAACAACGTCGCGCAGCTCTCGCCGGAGGAGCTCGCGCGCCGCCGCGCCGAGTTCGACAAGCAGAAAGAGATCGCGCGGGGCAACCGCGCGGCCTGACTAAGAAATAATATGGAGGAGCGGCGTGACCCGACCGTTCGAGGGCGTGAAGATTCTGGACTTCACGCAAGTGCTCGCCGGCCCCTATGCGAGCTACCAGCTCGCGCTGCTGGGTGCCGACGTCATCAAGGTCGAGCGGCGCGAGGGCGAGGACATGCGTCGCACGCCGCTGTCGCGCGAATGGGCCGAGCGCGGCCTTGCGCCGGCCTTCCAGGCCGTCAACGGCAACAAGCGCAGCCTGACGCTCGATTTGCAAAAGCCCGAGGCGATCGCCATCGTCAAAAAGCTCGCAGCAACGGTCGACGTCGTCATGGAGAATTTTCGCCCCGGCGTGATGGACAAGCTCGGCATCGGCTATGAGGCACTGTCCGCGATCAACCCAAAGCTGATCTACTGTGCCGTCTCCGGCTTCGGCCAGACCGGACCCGATCGCCTGCGACCGGGCTATGACGGCAAGGTGCAGGCGCTGTCGGGCATCATGGCGATCACGGGACATCCCGAGACCGGACCGACGCGCGCGGGTTTTGCCGTCTGCGACGTGCTGTCGGGCGCAACCGCCGCGTTTGCCGTCTCCAGCGCGCTCTATCAGCGCGACCGAACGGCTAAGGGCCAGCTCGTCGACGTCTCCATGCTGGAGGCGACGCTGTCGTTCCTGTCGGGCCAGATCGCGGACTGGTCGGTCGCCGGCCATCGCCAACAGCTTTCGGGCAACCAGGCGGTGAGCCGCAAGACCACGGCAAATCTCTTCAAGGCAGGCGACGGCTACATTCTGCTCGCGGTCAACAATGAAAAACAGTACCGCGCGCTGATGGGCGCGCTGGGGCGCAAGGACACGCTCGACGATCCGCGCTTTGCCGACTGGTTTGCGCGCAACGAGAACGAGCCGGCGCTGCGCGCCATCATCGAAGAGGCGCTGGCGGCAAAGTCGTCGCGCGAATGGGAGACCATTTTGGAAGACGCCGGCGCGCCCTGCGCCAGCATCTGGAAGATCGAGGAGGTCATCGATCATCCGCAAATTACGGCCCGCGGCGCGATTCAGGAGCTGGATACGCCCCATGGCCGCCTGCGCTTCGCCGGCAGCGGTTTTCGGCTTGCCCATGGCGGTGGCAAGCTCGACCGCATGGCGCCGGAGGTTGGCGCGGATACAGATACGGTGCTGCGTGAGATCGGGTTCGATGCGGCAGCGATAGCGGAGTTGCGGGCGCGGGAGATCGTTTGAGATCGACGCCACAAAACTCTATCGTCGTCCCGAACAAGCGTAGCGAAGCGGAGCGCAGATCCGGGACGACAGTTGAGATCGTGGCCGCGCCTAGAACAACGACCCCTGCCCGTCATCGGCCGGCGACGCGGCTGCCTTCCGCGCCACCTTCTTCGGCTTCGGCGCCTCGGCTTCCATCTCCTCCGCGCTGATCGGCAGCAAAAGCTGGTCGTCGTCGTTGGCGACGCGGTTGACGCGGGTGGAGACGGGATGCCAGGCGAACTCGCCGATATGAGGGGCCATCATCAGCGGCAGGACGGCATCGACCTCGTCGCTACGGCAATCGAGCCAGCGTTCGAAATCGTCGGGCGCAATCGTCACCGGCACGCGGTCATGCAGCGCGGCCAGATCCTCGCTGGCCGCGGCCGTCACGATTGCGACGGTGTCGAGCTCCTCGCCGTTCGGCCCCATCCAGGTCTCGAACACGGCGGCAAAGCCGAGCGGCGCGCCATCGGCGCGGTGAATGAAATAGGGCTGCTTGCGGCCGCCATCCGCCTTCCATTCGTAGTAGCCGTCGGCCGGGATCAGGCCGCGCCGCCTGCGAATCGCGTGTCTGAAGGCCGGCTTTTCCAACACCGTCTCCGAGCGCGCGTTGATCAGGAGCGTGAAGCCACGGGGGTCCTTGACCCAGGATGGCAGCAGCCCCCAGCGCATCAACTGGAAATGGCGCGCCCCCTTGTCGACGAACACGACCGGGATCGGTTGTGTCGGTGCTACATTATACCGCGGCGGGAAATTCGGCTGCTCCAGATAGCCGAAGAGTTGCCGCAGGGCCGCAGGGGCCGAGGTTATGACGAAGCGTCCGCACATTCTGAGGGCCTATATAGGTTCCCATTCAGGTCCTTTTAACCCCAAACGTTAACACTGCACCGGATGAACTCGATGGTCGCCGAACCCGCGCAAAGGCAAGTCGTGTCGGGCGCCGAGGCGGCGGCCTGGGCCGAGCGGCTGCGCGTGGCCAATATCAACCCGCGGACCGGGCTTGCCACCGACTATCTGAACCATTTCAATGAAGCCGTGATGCTGCTCGAAATGGTCCCGGACATGCCGGAATGCGCCGAAGATTTTCTGACCTGGTCGCCGCTGTCCTACGCCGAACATTTCACGGCCTCCAATTTCAAGGCGCGCGACCTCGCCATCGAGGCCTATGAGAAGGCCGAACCCACCGTGCGCGCCCAGTTCGACCACATCACCGACACCATGACCTCGATCCTGACAGCGGTCGGCTCGGCCATGCGCGAAGTCGAGAAGGACCAGACCCGCGTCCGTCTCGCCGAGCAGGCGACCCTCTGGGTCAAGCCGCTGATCGCGACCTGCGGCGGCATCATCAATGGCGGCACTGAGGCCGACATCGACAACATCATGGCGAACTGACGCGTGTCGTCGCCCGCTCAGCCCGCCCGCCCCCAGCTCGCCGTCAGCGCCGCGATTTTTCGCGACGGCAAGGTGCTGCTGGTCCGCCGCGCCCGCTCGCCCGCCAAGGGTTTTTATTCGCTGCCGGGCGGCCGGGTCGAATTCGGCGAATCGCTGCATCAGGCGCTCGCGCGCGAGGTCGACGAGGAGACGGGGCTCGATATCGAGATCGTGGGCCTCGCCGGCTGGCGTGAGGTGCTGCCGGCGGCTGGCGGCGCCGGCCATTACCTCATCATGTCCTTTGCCGCCCGCTGGGTCGGTAAGGAGCCCAATCTGAACGACGAGCTCGATGATTTCCGCTGGCTCGCACCGTCCGAATTCCACAGGCTTGGCGACCTCAAGCTGACCGGCGGCCTGGAAGAGGTCATTTTGCAGGCGGAGCGGCTGATCCGACCCTGATCCGGGTGCTTATCGGGGTTCCTGGCCTGCCTTGCGTCCCCCCGCCGGAGGGGGCATATCACCGCCGATGTTCACGCGATGTCTCGCCATTTTTGCCCTGATTCTCGCCTGCGCCACGGTGCCTGCCCGGGCCCAGGACGCGGCCGCACCGTTTGACGCGGATCTGCAGCGGCTCGCAGAAATCCTCGGCGGCCTGCACTATCTGCGCGGCATCTGCGGGGCCAATGAGGGCAACAAATGGCGCAACGAGATGCAGGCGCTGATCGACGCCGAAACCCCCTCCGGCGAGCGCCGCACCCGCATGATCGCGGGCTTCAACCGCGGCTATAACGGCTTTCAGCAGACCTACCGGAGCTGCACGCCGGCCGCCTCCGTCGCGATCCGCCGCTACATCGAGGAAGGCTCGAAAATCTCGCGCGACCTGACCGCACGCTACGCGAACTAGGCTTCGAGCTGGCGCGACTACATGCCATGGATTTGCCCCGCCCCTTGAACAGCCGTCTTTGCGGCTCGCCCATGGTGAAGAGATGTTGAAGCTTCGCGCGATTACGACGTGCCTTGCGCTCGCCTGCACGCCGACGGCCGCGCCTGCGGCCTCGCTGGTCGGATATTGGTACGGCCAAGGCTACCAGCCGCCCATTCACGAGGTCACGCAGCAGATCATCCACTATTGGGATGACGGCACCTTCGACATCCACTTCCGAATCTACAAGAACTGTGTCCTGACGTTCGACCAGCGCGAAGCCGGCACCTGGGTCCTCCGCGGCCCGAGCGGCTATCGCATCGTTACGACCTCCGTCGGCGGCGTCCCCATGAGTCCGCCCGCGACCGACGACTACCGTCTCGAAGAGCTGACCGAGCAGCACACCCGCTACGTCCATCTGGCGACCGCGGTGGAGTACACGGCCGACCGCGTCGACGAAAAATTCACATTCCCGGACTGTGCGTCAATCAGCCTGTCAGGCGGGAATCGGGCCGGCGGCCCTGCATCCTGAGAACTCCGCAGCGCCCACGCAACGGATGGTAGATTTGCCCTGGATTTGCTCCTCCGGCTGGCGGCTGGAACCACTCATCCACATTGTTCGGGCCCGTTAACCGTTCTTAAAGATGTGGACTAGGCGCTCCCAGTGCGCGTGCTACACGTTAATGACCAGCGCGTCGCCGTGGATTGCGCCTCCAGCCTTTGTCCGGGATTCATGAGTTCTCCGATTTCCTACGCACCCGCCCGCGCGCCCCTGCCCGACCATGAGCAGAAGCAGGCTGCACTCAGCTATCTCAACGAGGCCTGGGCCGAAGCACGCCATGACGGCGTCGATGGCGACTGCCTTGCGCAGGCGAGCCTGTTTGCCGCGCTCGCCGAACTCGTCGGCACCTATGGCGAGGATCCGGTGGCAAAGTTCGTCGAGGGTCTCGCCGGACGCGTGCGCAACGGCGAATTCTCCGTCGACCTTGCGAGGCAGTAACGAAATCCTCGAAAGAATGACCCCGCTCGGATGAACGGGGCCAGTTGAGGAGGATTGACCCGCGACACGTCGCGACGTCCGGGCCGTTATCGCACAGACGCGATTTTCCGCAGATCAGCATTAGTCCGGGGAACGCCGGGAGGTTTTCCCGGCGCCCACATGGAACCGCTACGGCGCGATCCTGAGCGTCGCCTTCATGTTCGGGTGAAAGCGGCAGTAATACTCAACGGTGCCGGTCTTCTTCACGACTGACATCGCCGATTTCTTCGCCGGCAGGTTGACGTCGAAATCGCCGCCCCTGGCCGTCGCCGTGTGCGCGAACACGTCCTTGTTGATCCACTCGACGGTGTCGCCGACCTTCAATGAAACCTCGGCCGGCGTGATCTCGAGATTCTCCATCGTGATCTGAACCGTCTCCCCGCTTGCGGGGACGATCAGCGATACCAACGTGATCGCGCCTGCGATCGACAACAGCCGTCCCGGCATCATCGCGCGCTCCCTATTTCAGCTCGGCCGCGACATGCTCGGCGTGCTGCTGATGACCCTGAAAGATCTTCAGGCCGGTCTGCAGCAGGCTCTTCAACTCGGCATTGCTGGCGGAGGGAATGAGCTGGGCTTCCAGCGCGCCGTTGACCGCCTTGTGGTAGGCAACCTCGTTCTGGACATAGGCCTTGTCGTACGCTGCGCCGCTTAGCTTATCGAGCTCGGCGAGCTTGTCACTGGCCTGCTTGGACAGCGTCTTGCTGGTGTCGTTATCCTCGGGCGTCACATTCAGTTTCTTGACCAGCGCGAGCGCCTGCTTGTTGACCGCCTCATGATCGCGCACCATGTCCTCAGCGAACGCCTTGACCTCCTTGCTCTTGCTCTTCTTCACCGCCTGCTTGGCGGCGTTGATGTCGATCACGCCTGCGGTGTAGGCGATATGGGCGATCTGCGGATCAGTGGGCTTGGCACCTTGCGCGAGCGCAGGGCCGGACAAAAGGGCGACCGTGGCGATCGCCACGCTGCATCGAACGAACATGTTTGATACTCCTGTGGTGCCGGATTTGTCCCGGCGCATTGCTTGCACAGGAGTTGGATGCGAATTCCGCGCGTACGTTCCCGCAAAATTTACGCGCCGACGCCGAGACGCTTCAGCACGGCTTCGGTCAGGCGCTCGCAGCGCGTGCCTGCGAACGGGAACGCATCCATCACGACAGGACCGATCTTCTTCTCGACGTTCTCGCGCAGCATGGTGCGCGCGCGGTGCAGCCGCGTCTTCACCGTCTCCGGCTTGACGCCGAGCAGTTCGGCCGTCTCCTCCATGCTCATGCCCTCCATCACCCGCGCGATGAAGACCATGCGGAAGACGTCAGGCAATTCATCGACCGCGCGCTCGACGACATGCTGGATCTCACGTTGGGCCATGGATTTTTCCGGATCGGCGGACGACAGGGGAAACGGGATGATCTGGGCTTGAAGCGTTGCTTCCGGCACCGATCCCAGTTCGACATGCGGCTTGTGGCTGCGCACACGGCCGAGCGCCTCGTTGATCGCAATGCGCGAGAGCCAGGTCGACAGGCCGGACTCGCCGCGAAAGCCGTCGAGATGGGTGAAGGCGCGGACATAGGTCTCCTGCACCACGTCCTCGGCCTCGCTGTCGCTGCGCAGGATGCCACGGGCAAGACGATAAAGCCTGCGGTTGTTGGCCTGCATGATGGCGCGCAGCGCAACCTCGTCGCGCGCCTGCGCACGGCGGATCAGCTCGGCCTCGGGCGTGCCGGAATCGGTGGTGGGGAATGCTGCAGTGCGATGCATGGCGGTCACGGCTCGTCTCCAAATCTACCGGACATTGGATGCGAGCTGGTGAAAAAGGTTCCCGAAAATTCTAGTCCGTCTCGATCGGCAGGCTGGTGTCCTTCGCCCACTCGCCCATGGAGGCATCGTAGAGCGTGAGCTTGTCGTAGCCGAGCGCGGTGAGCAGGAAGAGATCGATCGTCGCCGAGATGCCGCCGCCGCAATAGCAGATGACGTGCTTGTCGCGCGTAATCCCCTGCGCATGGAACTTTGCCTCGGCGTCTGCAAGCGTGGTCAGCGTTTTGTCGGCAGGATTGACCAGCGTCGCGGCAGGTACGTTGCGGCTGCCGGGAACCCGGCCGGGCCGGCCATAGCGGCTCGGCTCCAGCCCGCGATGAAACTGCGGGCCAAGTGCGTTGACGATCACGGTCGAGGGATCGTCGCGCTTGGCGAGCACGACTGATTTGTCGACGAAGAGCCCGGCGCGCGGGGCGGCCTTGAACGTCGACGGCGGATAACCCTTCGGCGCGCCCTGCTCGACCGGCCGCCCTTCGGCCTTCCATTTGTCGAATCCCCCGTCGAGCACTTTTGCCTCGACGCCAAGCGAGCGCAGCATCCACCAGAATCGCGTCGCCCACATCATGGTGCCGATGCTGTAGAGCACGATCGTCTTCGACGCGTCGATGCCGTGGCGGCCGAAGGCGGCTTCGAGCTGGGCGATGCCGGGCATCATGAAGAACTGTTGCGCGGCGGCGTCGGAGAACTCGCCCTGCAGGTCGAGAAAATCAGCGCCCGGGATGTGGCCGGCCTCAAAGGTCTTGTCGCCGGGCACCGCGCGATAGGGCACGTCGCTGCCCGGTGGCACCGGCTCGTTGTAGGTCGTGCAGTCGTAGATGCGCAGATGCGGATCGCCGAGCATGGAGGCGAGTTGCTCGGTGGAGATGAGGGATGATGGCTGGGTCATCGTTTGCTTCCCCGCGTTCGTCTTGTCGTTCCCTTCACACTGTCATTGCCCGCGAAGGCGGGCAATCCAGTATTCCAGAGACGGCAGTGATTGAGCCGAGAGGCCGCGGCGTACTGGATGCCCCGCCTGCGCGGGGCATGACAGCGGAGTGAGAGGCGTGACCAGCCTTACGCCTTCAACGTCTCCAGAAACCGCACCGGCTCGCCTTGCGATGGCGTCGTCAACTCGCCCTGCCACATCACGCGCTTGCCGCGCACGAACGTGCCGACGGGCCAACCGGTGACGCGCAGGCCGTCATAGGGCGTCCAGCCGGCCTTGGAGGCGACCCATTTGTTGGTGATGGTTTCACTGCGCTTGAGGTCCACGATCGTGAAGTCGGCGTCGTAGCCCGCCGCGATACGGCCCTTGCAGGCGATGTTGTAGAGCCGCGCTGGTCCTGCGCTGGTGAGGTCGACGAAGCGCGCAAGCGAGAGCCGGCCCGCATTGACGTGATCGAGCATCAGCGGCACCAGCGTCTGCACGCCGGTCATGCCCGAGGGCGAAGCGGGATACGTCTTCTGCTTCTCCTCCAGCGTATGCGGCGCATGGTCGGAGCCGAGCACGTCGATGATGCCCTGCTCGATGCCGCGCCAGATGCCGGCGCGGTGATCGGCGCCGCGCACCGGCGGATTCATCTGCGCCAGCGTCCCCAGCCGCTCGTAGCATTCGGGCGCCATCAGGGTGAGATGATGCGGCGTCGCCTCGCAGGAGGCGACGTCCTTGTGGTCGCGCAAGTACTCGATCTCTTCCTTGGTCGAGATGTGCAGCACGTGGATGCGTTTTCCGGTCTCACGCGCGAGGTTGACCAGACGCTGGGTTGCGATCAGCGCCGCGGGCTCGTCGCGCCACACCGGGTGCGAGCGCGGATCGCCCTCGATGCGCAGCGGCTTGCGCTCGTTGAGGCGATACTCGTCCTCGGCGTGGAATGCCGCGCGGCGGCGGATCACCTGGAAGATGCGGCGCAGGCTCTCGTCGTCCTCTACCAGCAGCGCGCCGGTCGACGAGCCGATGAACACCTTGACGCCGGCGCAGCCCGGTGCGCGCTCCAGCTCCGGCAGATGGTTCACGTTCTCGCGGGTGCCGCCGATGAAGAAGGCGAAATCGCAATGCATGCGATGATGGCCGGCCTTGATCTTGGCGGTGAACGCCTCTTCGGTCACGGTCAGCGGATTGGTGTTCGGCATCTCGAACACCGCGGTGACGCCGCCCATCACGGCGCTGCGCGAACCGGTTTCGAGATCTTCCTTCTGCGTCAGGCCGGGCTCGCGGAAATGCACCTGCGTGTCCATCACGCCGGGCAGGATGTGCAGGCCCTTGCAGTCGACGGTTTCGCCAGCCGAGGCCTGCGACAGATTGCCGATCTCGGCGATGCGGCCACCCGTGATGCCGATGTCGCGGACACCCTCGCCGTCCTGATTGACCACGGTGCCGGATTTCAGGATCACGTCAAAGCGCTGGGTCATGGCTGTCCGTCTCTCTCATCCCCAAGCGCAGGGCTCGAGGTCTTGTCGTTCACCTCTTGGGGGCTTACGTTCCGACGCATGATGTCGCAAGAGATTTTCGCATGAAAGCAGCGTTTCTCGGTGATCGGGGCGTGGTCAAGGTCACGGGCGAGGATGCGCGCAACTTCCTCAATGGCCTCGTCACCACTGACGTCGACAGGCTGAAACCCGGACTCGGCCGATTCGGGGCCTTGCTGACGCCACAGGGCAAGATCGTCGTCGATTTCCTCATCACCGAGGCGCCCGCCGGCCATGGCGGCGGCTTCCTGATCGACTGCCCGCGCGCGCTGGCGCAGGGGCTCGCCGACAAGCTGAAATTCTACAAGCTGCGCGCCAAGGTCACGGTGGAGAACCTCACCGACGATCTCGGCGTGCTCGCGGCCTGGGATGGCACGATCGCGGCCCAGCCGGACCTCACCTTCGCGGATCCCCGCGACGAACGCCTTGGCGTGCGCATTTTGATCCCGGCAGACCTGAAGGAGAAGCTCGCGGGCCTGATCGGTGCGGAACTCGTCGATGCCGCCGACTACGAGGCGCATCGCATCGCCAGCGGCGTGCCGCGCGGCGGGCTCGACTTCATGTATGGCGATGCGTTCCCGCACGAGACCAACATGGACCGCCTGTCCGGTGTCGATTTCGACAAGGGCTGCTATGTCGGCCAGGAGGTGGTGTCGCGCATGCAGCATCGCGGCACCGCGCGCACGCGCAGCGTGAAGGTGCTGATCGACGGCCCCTCGCCCGAAGTCGGCGTGCCGGTTCTCGCCGGCGAAAAACCGGTCGGCACCATGGGCTCGACCGCGCGCGGCGCGGGCATCGCGCTGGTGCGCACCGATCGCGTCGCGGATGCGCTCGATGCGGGCCTGCCGCTCACGGCCGGCGGCCTGAGCGTGAGGCTCGCCGATCCCGACATCGTCCGCACGCCAGCCAAGCACCCCGTCGCATGAGCCGCGCTCCCCGCCTGCATGACGATGGCCTGACGCGCTGCCCCTGGCCCGGCGAAGATCCGCTTTATGTCGCCTATCACGACACCGAATGGGGCGTGCCTGAATATGACGACCGCGCGCTCTACGAGAAGCTGATCCTCGACGGTTTTCAGGCTGGCCTCTCCTGGATCACGATTTTGCGCAAGCGCGACAACTTTCGCAAAGCGTTCGACGATTTCCAGCCGGAGAAGATCGCGCGCTACAACGCGAAGAAGGTCCACGCATTGATGAACGATGTCGGCATCGTGCGCAATCGCGCCAAGATCGACGGCACGATCTTGAGCGCAAAGTCCTATCTCGAGATCATGGAGAAGGGACCGGGCTTCTCAAAGCTGCTGTGGGATTTCATGGGCGGCCGGCCCAAGGTCAACCATTTCAAGACCACCGCGAGCGTGCCGGCGTCGACGCCGCTCTCGGTGCAGATCTCGAAAGAACTGTCCTCGCGCGGCTTCAAGTTCGTCGGACCGACTATCGTCTACGCCTTCATGCAGGCGACCGGCATGGTCAACGATCATCTCGTCGACTGCCATTGCCACGCGACCTGCGGCAAGACGGCCCGCAAGCCGCGCCTCAAAGTCAAATGACGGCAGGGAAGCCGGCCATTAATGACGTGAAGTCGCGCGCCTGGCAGCGCATGCTGTCGGGACGGCGGCTCGACCTGCTCGATCCCTCGCCGCTCGATATCGAGATCGCCGACATCGCCCACGGCCTGGCGCGGGTGGCGCGCTGGAACGGGCAAACCACCGGCGCGCACATCTTCTCGGTGGCCCAGCACACGCTGCTGGTCGAGACCGTGATGCGGCACGAGACGCCGCGGGTGGATCAGCGGGTGCGGCTCGCGGCCCTGCTGCACGACGCTCCCGAATACGTCATCGGCGACATGATCTCCCCGTTCAAGGCGGTGCTCGAAGGCCACTACAAGGCGGTCGAGAAGCGCCTGCTCGGCGCCATCCACATCCGCTTCGGATTGCCACCTGAACTGGCCGACGAGATCATCCAGACGATCAAGGCTGCCGATCGCGGTGCAGCGTATCTGGAGGCGACCAGGCTGGCCGGCTTCAGCGAGAGCGAGGCCAGGCGCCTGTTCGGCCGCGATCCTGGCCTCCCCGAGGCGACCGAGCGCGACTACCTGACGCCCTGGACCGCGGCGAAGGCCGAGAAGCGCTTTTTGGAGCGGTTCAATGCGGTGTTTTCGTAGCCTAGAGGCCCGAGATTAGACAGAAGTGGTGGGCACGCTTCGCTTTGCCCACCCTACGCTGCTGGCTATACTGGCCGAAAACAGGAACGCCATGATCCACGTCTGTTCGCTCGCCGCATTGCCCGAAACCGTCCGTCTCACCGGCGCCAGCCATGTGCTGACCGTGATGGCCAATGTCGAGCAGGTGGCTCGTCCCGTCTCGGTGCTGCCGGCCAATCATCTCAAAGTGTCGATGGACGACATCACCGAGGAGATGGACGGTTTTGTCGCGCCGTCCGAGGGGCACATCGAGCAGGTCCTCAACTTCGTGCGCGGCTGGGACCGCGGCGCGCCGCTGGTCGTGCATTGCTATGCCGGGATCAGCCGCTCGACCGCGAGCGCATTTGCGGCGGTCTGCGCGCTCAATCCGCATCGCGACGAGATCGAGATCGCCAAGAAGATCCGCGCGGCCTCGCCGATCGCCTCGCCCAACCGGCGCATCGTCGGTCTTGCCGACCGCGCGCTCGGCCGCGAAGGCCGCATGCTGCGCGCGCTCGACGAGATGGGCCCCGGCGCGATGATGGTCGAGGGCCGCCCTTTCGTGATCGAGCTCGAATGAAAACGGCGCACAACTGCCTCCTCATCGTCATGCCCGGCATAGCCGTCCGAAGGACGGCGTCGCTTCCGCTCGCCTATGTCCCGGGCATCCACGTTCTTTGCTCTGCGGAAAAGGTCGTGGATGGCCGGGACAAGCCCGGCCATGACGAGTTTGTAGTAACCTCTTCGATCGCCGCCGGATGAGCGACAAGCTGCTGACGCCGATCGAGATCGGCTTGACCGCTGCGATCGTCGCGATCGGAGACAATGAGCCGCTGATCCTGACCGCGCACGGCAGCGATCAGCTCGCAGGGCTCCCCTTCGGTCCGTTCGATCCGCTTTCCCATCGCACGTTCGAGATCGGGCTGCGCGCCTGGGTCGAGGCGCAGGCGGGATTGAAGCTCGGCTATGTCGAGCAGCTCTACACATTTGGCGATCGCGGCCGGCATGCGGAGGCCAGCGACACCGACGCGCATATGGTCTCGATCGGATATCTCGCGCTGACCCGCGCCGCCGAAAACGCCGCGCCCGCGCCGGGGGCGACCTTCGAGCCCTGGTACCGCTTCTTCCCCTGGGAGGACTGGCGCGAGCAGCCGCCAGCAATCATCGCGCGCGACATCATTCCAGCGCTGGCACGATGGGCCGAGGAGGACACGCCGGAGACGACGCGCGCGCTGCCGCGGAAGGATCGCGTGCGGCTCTATTTCGGCCAGGACGGCGCGCCCTGGGACGAGGAGCGCGTGCTCGACCGCTACGAGCTGCTCTACGAAGCCGGCCTGATCGAGGAGGCGCGGCGGGACGGCCGCCCTGCGGCATTAGCGCGCAAGGCGCTTCCTTCCCTCGGTGTCTCGATGCGGTTCGACCACCGCCGGATTCTGGCAACCGGAATCGCGCGGCTGCGCGCAAAACTGAAGTACCGCCCTGTCATCTTTGAACTTTTGCCCGCCGAATTCACACTCACTGAATTGCAGCACACGGTGGAGGCCATCTCCGGCCGGCACCTGCACAAGCAGAATTTCCGCCGCCTTGTGGAGACCGAGGCCCTGGTCGAACCGACCGGGGTGATGTCGACACAGACCGGCGGGCGGCCGGCAGCGCTCTACCGCTTCCGCCGCGAAGTGCTTCAGGAGCGACCGGCCCCCGGCCTGCGCGTCCGCTCCCGGCGCTAGAATACATTTGCGCGATTCGCCTCCCGGCCGATCGCCTGGAGGCTTTATGTTCGAGAACCCGTTTGAGCTCGTTGCACTGATCAGTGCGATCGCTGCGTTCATGTTTGCGCTGAGAGCCTCCAACGAGGTCACGGAATTGCGCCGGCGGCTGAACCTGCTTGAAGAGGCTGCGCGCGCGCCGCGGCCTGTACAGGCGCAAACTGAGATGCCTTTCCAAGCGGGTCCGACAAGCGCGGCCGCGCCGCCGCCGCTTCCGCCCGAAGCTGAGGTGGCACCGCCGCTCGTGACGGAAGATGTCGCAACTGCGCCCGCGGATGTGGCTGACGCTTCCGCGCCGCCGCCACCGTTGCCCGCGGCCGCGCCCGGGCTCGAAGAACGTCTCGGCACGCGCTGGGTGGTGTGGATCGGCGGCCTTGCGCTCGCGCTCGGCGGCTTCTTCATGGTGCGCTATTCGATCGAAGCGGGCCTGCTCGGCCCCGGCGTGCGCGTCTTCCTCGGCGGCCTGTTTGCGTTGGCGCTGCTAGGCGCCGGCGAATGGACGCGGCGCAAGGAGAGCATCTCATCAATCGAGGCTACGCCGATCGCCAACATCCCGGCGATCCTCACGGCGGCCGGCACGGCGGTCGCGTTCGCCACCATCTATGCGGCCTATGCGCTCTACGACTTCCTCGTGCCCGCGACCGCCTTCGTGCTGCTTGGCATCGTCGCGATGTGCACGCTGGCCGCGGCGCTATTGCACGGGCCGGCGCTTGCGGGCCTCGGCGTGGTCGGCGCGTTCGTGACGCCGATCCTGGTCTCATCCGACAAGCCGGACTTTTGGGCGCTGTATGTTTATCTGGCGATCGTCAGCGCGGCGAGCTTTGGCCTGGCGCGCATCCGCCTGTGGCGCTGGCTTGCGGTCACCACCATCGTCTTCGCGCTGCTCTGGACCTTCCCGGGGCTCGATCTCGGCGCGCAACTGGTCGCACCGCACGCCTTCCACGTGATCGCGGGCTTCGTCCTCGCGAGCCTGCTGGTCGTGTGCGGCTTCATGTTCGGTCCTGATATCGAGGACGGCACGATCGAGCCGATTTCATCGGCCTCGCTCGCGGCCTATCTGTTCGGTGCCATGCTGATCGTGCTGTCGAGCGGACATGCCGATCTCGGACTGATCACGTTCACCATCCTGGTTGCAGCCACGCTGCTGGTGGCCTGGCGCGCACCGGCCGCAACCAACGCGCTCGGCGCTGCCGCCGTGTTCGTCTTCATCGTGTTCGCCGAATGGGCCGTGCGCGCCAATCCGGACATGCTGGTGCTGCCGGGCGGCCCGCTGCCTGGCATCGGCCCCGTCGCGACCGACAGCTCGGTGACGCTGCATCTGGTCATGGCCGCGCTGTTCGCCGCGGGCTTTGGCATCGCCGGCTTCCTCGCGCAGGGACGCTCGAACTCGGCCATCATTCCCGTAGTGTGGGCGGCGACCGCAACCGCGACGCCGATCGCACTGCTGGTCGCGCTCTACGCCCGCATCGCCCATCTCGACCGCTCGATCCCGTTCGCGATCCTCGCCGTGGTCCTGGCCGTGGCGTTCGCCGCTGCGACCGAGGCGCTGACGCGGCGCGAAACGCGGCCGGGCCTGCCGATCTCGATCGCGCTGTTCGCCACCGGCACGCTCGGCGCACTCGCGCTGGCCCTCACCTTCGCACTGGAGAAGGGCTGGCTGACGATCGCGCTGGCGCTGATGTCGCTCGGCACGGCCTGGATTTCGATACAGCGGCCGATCCCCTTCCTGCGCCGGCTCGCGGCGATCTTCGCGGCCATCGTGACGGCGCGCGTGGCCTACGATCCGCGCATCGTCGGCGACGCCGTCGGCACCACGCCGATCCTGAACTGGCTGCTCTGGGGCTACGGCCTGCCGGCGCTGTCGTTCTGGGGCGCGAGCATCTTCCTGCGCCGCCGCGCTGACGACGCGCCGCTTCGCATGGTGGAAGCGGCCGCGATCCTGTTCACGGCACTGCTCGCCTTCATGGAGATCCGTCACTTCGCAACCGGCGGCCAGATGACGGCGGCGCCGTCGCTGCTCGAATTCGCGCTCCAAGTCTGCGTCACGCTCGCCATGGCGATCGGGCTGGAACGGCTGCGGCTGCGCAGCGGCAGCATCGTCCACAATGTCGGCGCGGTCATTCTCACGGTCATCGCAGGCCTGATCGCCGTCGGCGGACTGCTGCTCCTGGAGAATCCGCTGCTCTGGCGCACCGACGTCGGTGGTCCGATCTTCAACTATATCCTGCTGGGCTATGCCCTGCCGTCGCTGCTGATGCTGGTGCTGTCCTATGCGGTCGCGGACCATCGCCCCACGGCCTACGCCAACACGCTGGCCGGCGGCGCGCTGGTGTTCGCGCTCGCCTGGCTCTCGCTGGAGATCCGCCGCTTCTATCACGGCCCGATCCTCTCCACCGGCGCGACGACAGGCGCCGAGCAATACACCTATTCGATCGGCTGGCTCGGTTTTGGCGTGGTGCTGCTCGGCGTCGGCATTCTTGTCAATTCGGAACGGGCGCGACTGGCGTCAGCCATCGTCATCGCACTAACGATCCTGAAGGCCTTCGTCATCGACATGTCGGCGCTGACGGGCGTCTACCGTGCGCTGTCCTTCATGGGACTGGGCATCGTGCTGGTCGCGATCGGGTGGCTCTACCAGCGGATCCTGTTCCGCCGACAGACGCCACCACCCGTCGCTCAAACAGGCAGCTGAAGCGCGCCTTATCGCGCTTCAGCTCTTTGTTTGAGCATGATCTCCGCGCAAACGCGTACCGCGTTTGTCGCGAGGGAAAACCGCTTCACACTTTTCCGGATCATGCTCTGAGTATTAGGCCGCGCGCACCGACTCCAGGAAGCTCGCGACCTCGACCTTGAGGCGCGTGCTGTCCGACGCCAGCGATTTTGCCGCCGACAGCACCTGCGTCGAGGCCGAGCCGGTCTCGACCGCACCGCGCTGCACGTCGGTGATGTTCGAGGAGACCTCCTGCGTGCCGACCGAGGCCTGCTGCACGTTGCGCGAGATCTCCTGCGTCGCTGCGCCCTGCTCCTCGACAGCGGCCGCAATCGCCGACGACACTTCGGACAGTCTTTCGATGGTGCCGCCGATCTCCTGGATGGCGCTGACGGATTCCTGCGTTGCCGCCTGGATGCCCGCAACCTGCTGACCGATCTCGCCGGTCGCTTTCGCGGTCTGCTCGGCCAGCGCCTTCACTTCGGAGGCGACGACCGCAAAGCCGCGGCCTGCTTCGCCCGCGCGCGCGGCCTCAATGGTCGCGTTAAGCGCCAGGAGATTGGTCTGGCCCGCGATGGTGTTGATGAGCTCGACGACGTCGCCGATGCGAGACGCCGCCTGCGACAGCTCGTTGACGCGCTCATTGGTCCGCGCCGCCTGCTCGACGGCTTCGGCCGCCATGCGCGCCGAATCCTGCACGCGCCGGCTGATCTCGGTGATCGAGGACGACAGCTCTTCGGAGGCCGAGGCGACCGACTGGACGTTGGTGGAGGCTTCTTCCGACGCCGCAGCAACGACGGTGGAGAGCTCCTGCCCGCGCCGCGCGGTGCTGCTCAGCGTCGTCGCCGACGCTTCCAGTTCGGTCGAGGCTGACGAGACGGTGCCGACGACCTCGCCGATCATGGCCTCGAACTTGCGGGTGATCGCGTCGACGCGGCGTCCGCGCTCGATCTTGGCTTCCGCATCGCGCGCCGCCGCTTCGTCGGCCGCCTTCTTCGCGATCAGCGCCTCCTTGAAGATCTGCAGCGCATCGGCCATCGATCCGATCTCGGTCCGCTCGCCGCGATGCGGCACTTCGGCGGCGAGATCGCCGTCGCCGAGCGCCTGCATCGGCAGGATGATCGAACTGATGCCGCGCGACACGTCGCGGATCAGGAAATACGCCGCGGCGATCGCGAGCAAGACCGCGGCCAGGATGATGCCGACCAGCACGCGGAAGATGACGCGGTAGCTGTCGGCCGCCGCCTTGGTCTCCGCCTCGGCGCCCCGGTTGTTGAGCTCGATGTCCTTGAGCAGCAGCGGGTCGGCGGCCTGGGCCATCTTCGCGACCTTGGTCTGCAACAGGGTGTTGGCCTCGACCGGGAAGCCGCCAATGGTCTTGCGCGACAGGCCCATCACCTCCTGCACACCCTTCAGATATTCATCCCAGCCGCGAACCCATTGGTCGTAGATCGATCGTTCCTCAGGCGAGGTGATCAACGGCTCGTAGACCTTGCGCGTCGTTTCGATCCGCTCGCGCAGCGACGCCAGCCGCTTCTCGGCGGCTTCCTTGCCCTCGGCGGTGTCCTGCATCAGGTGCAGGCGCAGCGCGACGCGCAGCTCGTTGATGTCCGCGCGCATGGAACCGAGAGCGCGCACGCTCGGCAGCCAGCTCTCGGCGATTTCGACCGTGTGCGCGTTGATGTTCTGCATCGTGGCGATCGCCATCACGCCGACACCGGCCAGCGACAGCACCAAAACACTCAACACGGTCAATATCTTAATTCGGATCGACAGTTTAGACATGGCAACACATCCCGGCGGTGCCAGCAGCCGCACGCTCGAATTCCCGGCGAACGCCTGAAAAAGGCGGCCGGGACGTTCAGACCGACAAAGCTGGCTGGTTCTTCTGAATCGGCATTCTCACACGCAAATTCCAAGCTGCGGTTAACGCAGTTCCTTCTCCGTAAAAGTACGGCCCCTTCAACCGCTTCGCACTCGCGAGAGCGCCGAACCGAATGGAGGCGTCAGGCCGCCCGCACCGACCCCAGGAACCCCGCGACCTCGCTCTTCAGCCGGTTGCTCTCGCGCGACAGCGATTGCGCCGCCGAATGCACCTGCGCCGAGGCCGCGCCGGTCTCGCCGGCGCCGCGCTGGACATCGCTGATATTGGAGGAGACCTGCGAAGTGCCGGTGGCGGCACGCTGGATGTTGCGTGAAATCTGCTGCGTTGCGGCGCCCTGCTCCTCGACCGCGGCGGCGATGGTCGACGCGATCTCCGACATCCGAGCGATCGTGTCGCCGATCTCCTTGATGGCGCCGACGGAGTCCCCGGTCGCCGCCTGGATCGCGCCGATGTGCTGCGTGATCTCGCCGGTCGCCTTCGCGGTCTGTTCGGCGAGCGCCTTCACCTCGGCTGCAACCACGGCAAAGCCCTTGCCGGCCTCACCGGCGCGCGCCGCCTCGATAGTGGCGTTGAGCGCCAAGAGATTGGTCTGCCCGGCAATGGTGTTGATCAGTTCGACGACGTCGCCGATGCGGTTCGCTGCCTTGCTCAGCTCGGCGACGCGTGCATTGGTGCGCTGCGCCTGCCCCACCGCGGCGTCCGCGACCCGCGCCGATTCCTGGACCTGACGGCTGATCTCGGAGATCGACGACGTCATCTCCTCGCTCGCCGACGATACCGACTGCACATTGGCCGAGGCCTCTTCCGAGGCGGCCGCGACCGCAGTGGCAAGCCCGTTCGAGCGGTCCGCCGCTTGGGTCAAGGTGTTGGAGGAGGCTTCGAGCTCGGTTGCAGCCGACGACACGGTCTCGATGATTTTGCTGACCGCGCCCTCGAACGTGTCGGCGAGCCGCTGCATGTCCGCCTTGCGCTGCTCACGCGATCGCGCTTCCGCTTCCGCCTGTTCGGCGCGAAGCCGCTCGGCCTCCGCCATGTTATTCCTGAACACCTCGACGGCGCCGGCCATCTCGCCGATCTCGTCCTTGCGCCCAACGCCGGGAACGGAGATCGCGAGCTCGCCGCGCGCGAGCCGCGTCATGGCGCGGACCATCGCGGAGAGCGCCTTCGAGATCGAACGTCCCAGGAAGAATCCGACCACACCGAGCAGGACCACGGTGACGGCGAAGGCGACCATCATCCACATGCGTACTGAATCCCGCACCGCGGCCTCCGCGGCTTCGGCCTCCTTGTAGGTGCGCTCCACCGATGCGCGCACTTCCACCATCAGGGGTTCGAAATCGCGAAACGTCTTCATCATGCTCGAATCGTAGGAGGCAATCTGCTGTGCCGTCTCGGCCCAGCTCGAAAACTCCGACTGATATTTTCCGAGCTTGGCGGTGATGTCGGTCATGATCGCCGCCGGCACGGCAGCCGCCTCCATCGCCTTGGAGAACTCGGCGGCGGCCTTCTTCAGCTCAGCGACGTATTTGGGATCCCGCCGCAGCATGAAATCCTTCTCGTGCCGGCGCATCGTCAGCATCCAGCTCGTGAGCCGCGGATTGTCGATCTCCTTCAGCTTGGATTCGATATCGTGGACGGCGGCGCGCAACGATCCGGTGAGCCCGAGCGTTTCGTTCAGCCCGAGCTTGGTCTCGGCCGTAACCAGCGCGGCAAAGTCGGCGGCATAGCGTTTGAAGCCGTCATGAGCCTGCCGGATCCTGTCCGACAGCGCACGGGTGTCGCCCGACGCGGTCAGTCGCTCCAGCTCGTCAAGATCGCGGTTGATCGGCCCGACCAGCTCCGCATGGGCCTTGGTATAGCTCTCGTTGCGGCGCTGCTGAAAATCCTTCTCGTTGCGGCGCGCCTCCAGCATCTCGATCGAGATCTGCTTGTCGAGATCGGCGATCGCGCGTGCCCGGTTCGCAATCGCGCGTGAAGTGTCCTGGAACAGGCTGCCGATCTCGTAGATGGTGCCGAAAGCGACGAGTCCGATGAGGCCAAAGAGGCCGATCGCCATCACCTTGTGGGTGAGGCGAATGGAAAAGCCGCGCATGAAGGTGCTCCAGAAAGACGGGGGTGCAATGACCGCGACGGGAATCGCGGAAGGGGGAAATTGCGGGGATCATGACTGCGTCGGTTTTCTGGAACGTTAACCTTGCCAGTTATTTCATCACGGCATCGCAACACGCGCACACGAGGACCGCCGCGCTTCCGCGCGGCGGTTGCAGTATCGGCCGGGGAAAACGTGATTAAAGGTAACGCGCGTCCTCAGGCCGCGCGCACGGTGTCGAGAAATCTGCCGACCTCGAGCTTGAGGCGGTTGCTGTCGCCTGCGAGCGACTGCGCGGCCGAGAGCACCTGCGAGGATGCCGACCCGGTTTCGCCCGCGCCACGCTGCACGTCGGTGATGTTGGCCGATACCTGATGGGTGCCCTGCGCGGCCTGCTGCACGTTGCGGGAGATTTCCTGTGTGGCCGCGCCTTGCTCTTCCACCGCCGCCGCGATCGTCGAGGAGATCTCGGACAGCTTTTCGATGGTGTCGCTGATGTCCCTGATGGCCCCGACCGATTCCTGCGTCGCGGCCTGGATGCCGGAGATCTGCTGGCCGATCTCGCCGGTCGCCTTCGCGGTCTGCTCGGCCAGCGCCTTGACCTCGGAGGCGACGACCGCGAAGCCGCGCCCGGCCTCGCCGGCGCGGGCGGCCTCGATCGTGGCGTTGAGCGCGAGCAAATTGGTCTGGCCCGCGATGGTGTTGATGAGTTCGACCACGTCGCCGATCCGCGTCGCCGCCTTGGAGAGCTCGCTGACGCGCTCGGTGGTGACGCGGGCCTGGCCGACGGCCTCGCTCGCGACGCGCGCCGACTCCTGGACCTGGCGGCTGATCTCGGTGATCGAGGAGGATAGCTCCTCGGTCGCCGACGCCACCGACTGCACGTTGGTCGAGGCTTCCTCGGACGCCGCCGCCACCATGGTGGTGAGCTTCTGGGAGCGCTCCGCGGTCGAGGTGAGCGTCGAGGCGGAAGCTTCCAGCTCGGTCGATGCCGAGGAGACGGTGTCGACGATCTCGCCGACCGCAGACTCGAAGCTGTCGGCCAGCTTGCGCATCTCGGCTTTGCGCTGCTCGGCCGCGATCTTGTCCTGCCTGGTCTTGGCCTCGGCTTCGTCGCGCGCCTTCTGCTCGGACACGATCTTGAACCTTTCGACCGCACCGGCGACGCCGCCGACCTCGTCCTTGCGGCCCAGCCCGGGCAGCACGACGGAAAAATTGCCGCCGGCGAGCTCATTCATCGCGACGGTCAGCGCGCTGATGGGACGCGCGATGGTCAGGAAGGACATCAGCCAGGAGCCGATGAGCACGAGCATGGCACACGAACCGACGACGATGCCGAGATGCTCGCTCGCGGTCATTTCCCGCGCCGCGGCGGCGACCTCCTCCTCGCTTCTATGCGTGGCAAACTCGGCGACCTGGTTGGCCGTCGTGTCCATCTCGGCTGCCATCGGCAGCGTGACCTCACGGGTCACACGCGCGATCTCTTCGGCGAGCGTGGCGAGACGCGCGGCCGCATCTGGTCCGGTCGCGGCGATGGCTTCGCTGCGGATGGATGCGAGCTGCTGGACCCCCCTGAGGTAGTCCGGCGCGAGGCTCTTGAGCTTCTGCAACCGCGCGCGGTTCTCCGGTGCGTGCGACAGCTTCAGCATCTCCTCGACGAGACCGTTCAGGGACCTGGACCGTTCGAGGAGGCTGTCGCTCGCCTTTTGTAGCTCGGCCGGATTGTTGGCGAGGCGGACGTCGCGGGCGCCGAGCTGCATGCCGCGCAGCGCAAGCTTGGCTTCAACTGCATCCCGCGCCAATGCCTGCTGTTCGTGCGCCGATTCGTTGGAATGACGCACCTTGTCGTTGCCGACGAGCTGGCTCGCGATCATGGCTGCGACGAGGAGGATACCGAGCGCCGATGCAAGCGCCAGTTTGGTACCGATCCGCAAATTCTGAATAAGGCTCAACATGGCACGTTTCCCCAGAAACCAGCGGCCAAGTCATTGTCGGTCGCTTGGACGTTGATCGCGCCCTTGCCTAAAGCTTGAGCTCCTGGAATTCCGATTTGGTTAACGACGAGCTCCGGAGAATTACGGAATTCTGGGCTAAATCCTTGGAATCCAGCGCGTATTGCGAGCGTAACGTGTTAACTACACGCCGCGGTAATGGCTCTGGATTTTAGCCAGCGCAGCCGCCGCTTGCCCCAGTTTCGCTGAGGAGGCTGATGCGGAAGATCAGCTTCTTGTCCTCGTCGAGCAGGTCCATATACCACTCGGCATTCGGTTGCAGGCTGCGCGCGATACTGCCGATCAAGCTGGCGCAGACCCGGGTCATCTCGGTCCAGGCCGCTGCGCGATTCTCGAACTCGTAGGGCTGGTCGGACGCGCCGGAGTAACGCCCGGTGCTGATCCGAAAGAAATAGAGCGACATTTTTGACCCCTGCTATTGGGCCGCGTTTCCCGGCCTTTTGCGCAAAGACTGGGACGCAAGTCGCTACCAAGCGATGAAGGCCGCCACCCGTATGACTACGGCGCGGAGGCTTCATGGTTTGCCGGATGATTTCAATGACGGAGCGCGCGGAGCTTACCGCGCGCACGAGGCTCAATCGGTGGAGCGGCGCAATTCGAGCGGGCCTTCGTTCTTCGGCGCCGCGGGCTTGGCCTCCGACTTCACCGGCTCGATACGGCCTGTCTCGACGCGCGGCGTTTCCACGCGCGTTGCAACTTCGGTGCGCGATGGATCGATCGAACCCGTCTGCGCCGGCGCATGCAGCGAACGCGGTCGCGCCGCCGCGCGCGCCATCAGCATCTGATTGCCGCCCTGGTGGTGGAAGTCGCAATAGGCGAAGCCCATGCCGGAGACCGAGCCGCGGAAGCTGCGGTCATCGCGCTTGTCGAGGTTGAAACAAGGCTCGAACGGAATGCCCTTGATCGAGGCGCAGACGTTCTGGCCGCGGATCTGGAGGGTGTTGCCGGGGAGACGTATATGACGCACCGGGCCCGAGCCCGAGAACTGCACCGCGCCTGCCGCGCCGAGATCGTCGAGGATACGGCCTGCGCCCTTGGTGCCGTCGAAACAGGTGAAGGCGAATACCTTGCCGGCAACGAAGCGACGCGCCTCATCGGCGTTCATGCTTCCTGCAATGGCCGGCACAACCGCCGCTGCCGCCGTCACGGCCCCCAACACAATACGCGCAAGCATGCTCAACTCCGAACAACCCCAGTAGCGGGTAAAGCGTTATTCCTTTACCCGCTGCTTACCATACTAACCGTGGCAACATTGGAGCAGCTTGGTTGGTAAAGTCTGAACGTCGTTAGAGAATTTTTACCACGATCCGACCGCGGACCTCGCCCGCGAGGATTTTCGGCCCGTATTCGGCAACCTGATCGAGCGAAATTTCCTTAGTGATTTCAGATAGTTTCGAGCGATCCAGATCGGTTGCCAGGCGCTGCCAGGCGGCTTTTCGCGGCTCGATCGGACACATCACCGAATCGATGCCGAGAAGGCACACTCCGCGCAAAATGAACGGCGCGACCGACGTCGGCAGGTCCATACCCGCGGCAAGACCGCAGGCCGCGATCGCGCCGCCATACTTCGCCATCGACAGCAGATTTGCCAGCGTCGTGGAGCCGACGCTGTCCACGCCGCCGGCCCAGCGTTCCTTGGCGAGCGGCTTGGCGGCGCCCGACAGCTCGTTGCGATCGATCACCTCGGCCGCGCCAATGTCTTTGAGATAGCCCGCTTCCGAGGCGCGGCCGGTCGAAGCGATGACGTGATAGCCGAGCTTCGAGAGCACGGCGGTGGCGACGGAGCCGACGCCGCCGGCCGCACCGGTGACGACGACAGGGCCGCTCTTCGGAGACAGGCCGTGCTTCTCCAGCGCCAGCACCGAGAGCATCGCGGTGAAGCCGGCGGTTCCGATCGCCATGGCATCGCGCCCCGACAGGCCCTGGGGCAGCGCGACCAGCCAATCGCCCTTCACCCGCGCCTTCTCGGCATAGGCGCCGAGATGCGTCTCGCCCATGCCCCAGCCGGTGCAGACGACCTTGTCGCCGGCTTTCCACTGCGGATGGGAGGATTGCTCGACCGTGCCGGCGAAGTCGATGCCGGCGATCATCGGGAAACGTCGCACCACTGGTGCCTTGCCGGTGAGCGCAAGGCCGTCCTTGTAGTTCAGCGTCGACCATTCGACGCGGACGGTGACGTCGCCATCCATCAGTTCGGCTTCGTCGAACTGCGCCAGTTGCGCTGATGTGCCCTTGTCGGCCTTCTCGATCCGGATCGCCTTGAACGTTGCCACGGCTGAACTCCCCAAAATTGTTTCGGGGGATGTTTAGCCGATCAGGCAGGCTGCGCAACCGCTCGTGCCACGGGTTTCTCCACGATCGGCAGGTTGATCAGCGCCGACAGGACGCCGAACAGGATCGAGAGCCACCAGATCGGCGTGTAGGAACCAAAACGCTCGAACACGATGCCGCCAAGCCAGACGCCGAGGAAGCCGCCGACCTGATGGCTGACGAAGGCAAAGCCGTAGAGCGTGGCGAGCCAGCGCGTTCCGAACATCAGCGCGACCAGCGCCGAGGTCGGCGGCACCGTCGACAGCCAGGTGAGGCCGGAGATCGCGCCGAACGCGACCGCCGAGAACGGCGTGATCGGGAACGAGATGAAGGCGAGCGTCGCGAGCGCACGCGTAAAATAGATCGTCGAGAGGATGTAGCGCTTGGGCAGATAGTTCTGGAGATATCCGACGCTCAACGAACCGACGATGTTGAACAACCCGATTGCCGCGATGACCCAGCCGCCGGTCTGCGTGGAGATGCCGCGATCGACCAGGAATGCAGGCAGATGCACGGTGATGAAGGCGAGCTGAAAGCCGCAGGTGAAGAAGCCGAGCACCAGCAGCACGTAGGAGCGGTGACCGAACGCTTCCGCGAGCGCGGTCGTAAACGACTGGTCGTCCTTGGTCGTGGCGTTGGCGGACGCGGCGGCTCGCGGCACGGAAAGCGCAAACGACAGCGGAATGATCAGGAGCATCAGGCCGGAGAACACGGTCAGCGCCTGTTGCCAGCCAAAGTTGTCGATCAGCGCGACACCGACGGGCGCGAACAGAAACTGCCCGAACGAGCCCGCGGCCGTTCCCGCACCGAGCGCGAGGCCGCGCTTCTCCGGTGGCAGCAGCTTGCTGAAAGCCGACAGCACGAGATTGAACGAGCAGCCGGCAAGACCGAAGCCGATCATCACGCCCGCGCCGATATTGAGCGAGAGCGGCGTCGACGAATAACGCATCAGCAAGAGACCGCCGGCATAGAGCACGGCGCCGACGCACATCACACGGAACAGGCCAAAACGATCGGCAACGGCGCCGGCGAACGGCTGGCCCAGGCCCCACAACAGATTCTGCACGGCGATCGCGAGACCGAACACGTCGCGGCCCCAGGCGAATTCATGGCTCATCGGCTGGACGAAGAAGCCGAGCGTCGAGCGCGGGCCAAAGCCGAGCATACCGATGGCGCAGCCGCAGAGGATGATGATGGCAGGCGTACGCCAGGCTGAGGACTGCGAGACCGGACCGGCTTGGGTTGTCGACATGCAATGTCCTGCTTGCTCTTGGCGGGTCCGGAATAGGCAACCGCGCCAAAAGCAGTTAATGCATCTGCATGAAAAGCCAAGTCCGAAGCACACCGCGCATTGCAGCCCTGCGATTTGCACGCGCCCTGTGCCGATCAAATTAATCGTGAGGCTCTAGCCCAATCGGCCAGACGATGATATCTTAGATTTGCTCAGATTGAGAATAATATGATTTTCTGAGCTTGGAAGCGACCGCCTGCGAAGATGGCCGGCCCAGCGGGCCGGCATTCTCAGGCTCATAATATACTCAAAGTGAGTATATATAGAAGGAGACGGCCATGCCGATTGCTGGACTATTCGGACCCGAGGATTTCGCCCGCCAAGCGCCACGCCGGCCGGCTGCCACCATCCGTCCCTCGCACGCCGGCGGCGACGCACTGCCAGCGCCTTCGCTGGACTGGACGCCCGAGGTCGAGCGCGCCACCGCGCCGCTCTATGAGCGGGTGAAGCACGTGATCCCGCCGATCGAGTGGCCGCTGATGGCGCCGACAATCAAGGCGATCAACGAGCTGAAGGTGGCGCGCAATGCCGTGATCCTCGCGCACAACTACCAGGCGCCGGAGATCTTCCACTGCGTCGCCGACATCGGCGGCGACTCGCTCCAGCTCGCGGTCGAAGCGACCAAGGTGAAGGCCGGCATCATCGTCCAGTGCGGCGTGCACTTCATGGCGGAGACATCGAAGCTGCTCAATCCGGACAAGACGGTGCTGATCCCGGATTCGCGCGCCGGCTGCTCGCTCGCCGCCAGCATCACCGGCGCGGATGTGCGTCTCCTGCGCGAACGTTTTCCCGGCGTGCCGGTCGTCGCCTATGTCAACACCTCCGCGGACGTGAAGGCCGAGGTCGACATCTGCTGCACCTCGTCCAACGCGGTGCAGGTGGTCGAGAGCCTGCGCGCGCCGACCGTGATCTTTTTGCCGGACCAGTATCTCGCCAGATACGTCGCTTCGAAGACCGACGTCAAAATCATCGCGTGGAAGGGCGCCTGCGAGGTGCATGAGCGCTTCACCGGCGACGAGTTGCGCAGCTTTCGCGAGGCCGACCCGTCCGTGCAGATCATCGCGCATCCGGAGTGCCCGCCGGACGTGCTGGCGGAAGCCGACTTCACGGGATCGACCGCACACATGATCAAATGGGTGCGCGAGAAGCGGCCGCGGCGACTCGTGATGATCACGGAATGCTCGATGGCCGACAATGTCCGCGCCGAGCTGCCCGAGGTCGAGATGCTGCGGCCCTGCAATCTCTGCCCGCACATGAAGCGCATCACGCTGGCGAACATCCTCGAGAGCCTGCTGACGCTGCGCGAGGAAGTGACGATCGATCCCGCGATCGCGGAAAACGCACGGCGATCGGTCGAGCGGATGATCAATCTGAAGAATTAGTGGGGGCAGTTATGACCAAGGTCCATGACCTCACTCGCACCACCGATGACGTCGTCATCGTCGGCGGTGGCCTTGCCGGATTGTTTTGCGCGCTGAAACTCGCACCGCGCCCGGTGACGGTGATCTCGGCAGCTCCGCTCGGCCAAGGCGCATCCACCGCTTGGGCGCAGGGCGGTGTTGCGGCGGCCGTCGCCGAGGGCGACAGCCCGGAGGCGCATGCGGCCGATACAGTTGCGGTCGGCGCCGGCCTCGTCGACGAAGCCGTCGCACTCGGCCTCGCGCGCGAGGCCGGGCCACGCATCCACGATCTCCTCGCCTACGGCGTGCCGTTCGACCGCGACCTCGAGGGCAGGCTCGCCGTGGGGCGCGAAGCCGCGCATTCGGCGCGGCGCATCGTGCATGTGCGCGGCGACATGGCGGGGGCTGCGATCATCGCGGCGCTGAGCGACGCTGTCCGCCGCACACCGTCGATCCGGCTGATCGAGGGCTTTGTCGCCGAAGCACTGCTGACCGAGGACGGCGCGGTCACCGGCTTGCAGTTGCGCGATGCGAACAACGCGGTCGCGCGTCCCGTCACCATCGCCTCACGCGCCGTCGTACTCGCGACCGGCGGCATCGGCCATCTCTATGCCATCACCACCAACCCGAACGAGGCGAGCGGCGCCGGGCTTGCGATTGCAGCCCGCGCGGGGGCTGTGATCGCCGACCCTGAATTCGTGCAGTTCCACCCGACCGCCATCATGGTCGGCCGCGATCCGGCGCCGCTTGCGACCGAAGCGCTGCGCGGCGAAGGCGCTACGCTGATCAACGCGGGCGGAGAGCGCTTCATGGCCGCGTGCCACCCGCTCGCCGAGCTCGCCCCGCGCGACATCGTGGCGCGCGGCGTGTTCGCGGAGATCGCAGCCGGACGCGGGGCGTTCCTCGACGCACGGCAGGCGCTCGGCGCCCGCTTTGCCGAAAAATTTCCAACAGTGTATGCGAGCTGCAAGGCCGCCGGCCTTGATCCGGCGACGCAGCCGATCCCGATCGCGCCGGCCGCGCACTATCACATGGGCGGCATCGCCGTGGATACGCGCGGCCGCTCCTCCATCGATGGCCTGTGGGCCGGCGGCGAGGTGTCCTCGACCGGTGCGCATGGCGCCAACCGGCTCGCCTCGAACTCGCTGCTGGAGGCCGTCGTCTATGCTGCGCGCATCGCGGACGACATCGCCGGCCGCGCCATCCCCTCGCCTGCCCGCCTGCCCGAGGCGCTGGTAACGCCGCGCAATGCGGCGCTGGACCTGCGCGCCGAGCAGCGCTTGCGGGCGATGATGAGCGCGCAAGTCGGCGTCATCAGGGACGGCGACGGGCTCACGGAAGCCGTGCAACATTTTGCGGCGCTCGAACGCAATGCCGGCAGTATCGCGCTGCGCAACATGGCGACCTCGGCCCTGCTGGTCGCGGCCAGCGCATTCACTCGCCGCGAGAGCCGCGGCGGACATTTCCGCTCCGACTACCCAACCGAGAACGCCGCGCTGGCACAGCGGACCTTGACGACACTCGCCGCCGCGCGTGACGTGGCGGAGCAGTTTTCCGAGCGGTCGCCGATGCGCGCCGCGCAAGCCATGATCGCCTGATGGAGGTTTCCGTGCTCACACCCGCATCCCTGCTCTACCCCGACGCATTCCTGTCGCCGCTTGCGATCGACGAAGCCGTGCATCGCGCCCTCGATGAGGATCTCGGCCGCGCCGGCGACGTCACATCGCTGGCGACGATCCCCGAGACGACCAAGGCCCAGGCCATCCTGGTCGCGCGGCAAGCCGGCGTGATCGCCGGGCTTCCGCTTGCGCTTGCGACGCTGCAAAGGCTCTCGGCCGACATCGCGGTGGAGGCGCATGTCCGCGATGGCATCAGCGTCAAGGCGGGTCAGCGCGCGTTGACGATCTCGGGCCCAGCGCGCGCCGTGCTCACCGCCGAGCGGACCGCACTCAACTTCGTCGGCCGGCTCTCTGGGATCGCGACCCTGACAGCCGACTATGTGCGGCAGACCGAGGGGACCAAGATGCGCATCTGCTGCACGCGAAAAACCACGCCGGGCCTGCGCGCGCTGGAGAAATATGCCGTACGCTGCGGTGGCGGCTTCAACCACCGTTTTGGTCTCGACGATGCGATCCTGATCAAGGACAACCACATCGCGGTCGCCGGCGGCGTCCGCCCGGTGCTGGAACGCGCCCGCGCCCATGCCGGCCACCTCGTCAAGATCGAGATCGAGGTCGACACCCTGGCGCAACTGCGCGAGGTGCTGGCCACCGGCCTGGCCGATGCCGTGCTGCTCGACAACATGGACTTTTCGACGCTGCGCGAAGCGGTGCGCCTTGCGGAGGGTCGCGTCGCGCTGGAAGCCTCCGGCGGCGTTACGCTGGAGTCGATTGCAAAAATCGCGGCGACCGGCGTCGACTACGCCTCTGCGGGCGCGCTCACCCACTCGGCGGCGAGTTTCGACTGCGCGCTCGATATCGAAGCGTAGAGGGTTAGCGAGTCGCGCTCATCTCGGCCGAGCTCTTGGCTTCCTGCGCGAGCTCGGCGGAGATCGCCGCGGTCTGCGCCGCCGTGCCCCAGGCCGGCGCCTCGCTGCCGTCGCCCCAGTTCCGTGGCCGGTAGAAGGTATGCACACCGGTCTTGTACATCTTCTTCATCTCGGCGACCCAGGACGGCCGCACCCAATAGGCATGGTAGTGCGTGGACTTGCCAACCTCGGGCAACCAGATCTGGCCGTCGAGCATCGCCTTGGAGATCTTCTTGGCGCGCTCCCACATGTCGGGCTCGCGGATCACGTCGGCATTGTTGTCGCACGCGAAGGTGAACTGGCAGGCGAGATGGCGATACTTGTTCTGGTAGACGACACCGCACACGGTGTCCGGATATTTGCCTGAGAACACCCGGTTCATCACCACCTGCGCCACCGCGATCTGCCCGCGCACGGCTTCGCCGCGGGATTCGAAGTAAACGGCTTCCGCGAGGCATTTTTCCGATTTAGCGCGCGACTTGTCGTCCAGCGCCAGACGCTCCGCCGGCGATCTGACGCGCTGATCGTCCGCGTTGACCTCACCCTTGGGCGCGACGCTCTCGCCGCCGTCGGTCGCCTTCGCAACATCCTCCGAAGGCGGCGGCAGTGAGGCCATCACCTTCATATCGGGGTCGGGCATCACGATCAGCGGCTCGGCGCCGGGCTGCCAGCTCTCGATGCTCTCGATATTGCCGCCGAGCGAGGAGCTGCCGAAGAACAGATTTGACGTCTTGATACTGAAGGGATCGCGCTGCGGAACCTGGTCCGCGGGCTTCACGTCGCCGCGCGGCTGCGAGGCGAGCGCCGCCTCGGATTTCGCCGGCGCATATTGCGGCAACGGCGGCGCGCGCAGCGCCTCCTGCAATTCCGGGTCGAGCGCTGCTGACTCAGGCGAGGAGAAGCTGGCCGGGGCTTCGGCTGTCTTGGCGCCGAATACGGAGCTGTTTGATGTCGCGGGGTCCTGCGCCGCGGGCGCTGATGGCGCCGACGTCTCCGACGGAGTGGCCGACGGCGTAACGGTCGCGAGACGATCGCCCTTCAGCGTGCGATCGACCCTGGGAAAGTCGGAAGCCTGGTAGCGCAGCGGGATCTGCACGACGGGATTGCGCGTGATCGCACCGGTGATGTCGCCATTGTCGAGGCTCGCAAGCCGGTACGTCGCGCTCTGCGGCACCGACGTGCCGATCGGACGCGAGAAGCTGTAGGTGGCGAGCTGGATCGAGGACGCCGCGGAAAATACCTGCTTCTGCCAGCGCTCGGCGACGCCGGGTTGGCGCGCCAACAGCGAAGCAATGTCCTGATAGCCGGTCTCTCTCGGCATCAATGCGAAGATGCAGAGACCGATGCCGAAGGACGCGAACCGCGCGCCCTTCGGATGGTTACGCAACACAAACATCGATACGCTCACGCAACGCTTACGCTAGTTCGCTTTGATCGAACTTCAGTACATCCGTGCAATTCGATCTTTTTCGTTGGTATCTAATTTAGGTTGCCGGGGAGTTAATCGGAGTTGCGCGCGCACCACAGACAAGCAATCGCAGGTGTTTTCACGGGACGATCGCGTGTGTTGGTGAACAGTCGCTGGAGCGAAGCGGTAAACAACTGGTCAACGCAAATGGTGAAGGAACCCTTCACGCGCGTCTCATTGCGGGACAGTGTGAGAGTTCCATCGCTGCGAAGAATGATTCCGCATCACTGCATCTGCGTCACCACGTGCTTCCACATCACCGCTGTCATGCCCCGGCTTGACCGGGGCATCCAGTACGCCGCGACCTCTCGATTCAATCACTGCCGTCTCTGGAATACTGGATCGCCCGCCTCCGCGGGCGATGACAGCGAGAGCGTGGCACGCGCGTGCCTCACACCCATCACCGCGAGCGCGTGGACACACACAAACAAAAGAGGCGGAGCCCTGCCCCGCCTCTCTCAATTCGTATCTCGCGCTCGCGTTTACGCCTGGCTTGCGACCTGCTTGCCGATTGCGGCTTGCGCTGCTGCGAGGCGGGCGATCGGCACGCGGTAGGGCGAGCAGGAGACGTAGTCGAGACCGATATCGTGGCAGAAGGCCACCGAGGCCGGATCGCCGCCGTGCTCGCCGCAGATGCCCATCTTGAGCGAGGCGCGGGTCTTGCGGCCGCGCGCGACGCCGATTTTGACGAGCTCGCCGACGCCGTCCTGGTCCAGCGCGACGAACGGATCGATCGCGAGGATGCCCTTGGACACGTACGGACCGAGGAAGCTCGCGGCGTCGTCGCGGCTGATGCCGTAGGTGGTCTGCGTGAGGTCGTTGGTGCCGAACGAGAAGAACTCGGCGCTCTCCGCGATCTCGCCCGCGAGCAGGCAGGCGCGCGGCAGCTCGATCATGGTGCCGACCTGATAGGCGAGCTTGGTGTTGGTGTCGCGCATCACGGCCTGCGCCATCGCATCGATACGCGCCTTGACGAGATCAAGCTCCATCTTGGTCGCGATCAGCGGCACCATCACCTCGAGACCGACAGCCTTGCCGGTGCGCTTCTGCGCCTCGACCGCCGCCTCGAAGATCGCACGCGCCTGCATCTCCGCGATCTCCGGGTAAGCAATCGCGATACGGCAGCCGCGGAAGCCGAGCATCGGGTTGAACTCCGACAGCTCGCGCGCACGGTCGGCCAGCCGTCGCGGATCGGTGTTCATGGCGCGCGCCACTTCCTCGATCTCGGCGTGGGTGTGCGGCAGGAACTCGTGCAGCGGCGGATCAAGCAGGCGGATCGTGACGGGCAGGCCCTTCATGATCTCGAACAGCTCGACGAAGTCGGCGCGCTGCATCGGCAACAGCTTTGCAAGCGCGGCGCGGCGAGCCTGCTCGTCCTCGGAGAGGATCATCTCGCGCACGGTGCGGATGCGGGTCTCCTCGAAGAACATGTGCTCGGTGCGGCACAGGCCAATGCCCTCGGCACCGAACTTGATCGCGGTGCGCGCGTCCTCCGGCGTATCCGCGTTGACGCGGACACCGATCTTGCGAGCCTGGTCGGCCCAGTTCATCAGCGTGCCGAACTCGCCGGAGAGCTCCGGCTCGATCATCGGCATGCGGCCGGCGAGCACCTGGCCGAGCGAGCCGTCGATGGTGATGACGTCGCCGGTCTTGAAGGTGCGCGGGCCGATGCTCATGGTGCCGCGGCCATAGTCGACACGGATGGTGCCGCAGCCGGAGACGCAGGGCTTGCCCATGCCGCGCGCAACCACCGCTGCGTGCGAGGTCATGCCGCCGCGCGTGGTCAAGATGCCTTCGGCGGCGTGCATGCCATGGATGTCTTCCGGGCTGGTCTCGATGCGGACCAGAATGACCTTGCGCCCATCGGCCTGAAGTTTTGCCGCCTCGTCCGAGGAGAACACGATCTCGCCGGAGGCCGCACCGGGCGAAGCCGGCAGGCCGGTCGCGATGACGTCGCGCTTGGCGTTGGGATCGATGGTCGGATGCAGGAGCTGGTCGAGCGAAGCCGGATCGATCCGGGTCACCGCTTCCTTCTTGCTGATCAGGCCTTCATTGGCGAGCTCGACCGCGATGCGCAGCGCCGCCTTGGCGGTGCGCTTGCCGCCGCGCGTCTGGAGCATCCAGAGCTTGCCGCGCTCGACGGTGAACTCCATGTCCTGCATGTCGCGATAGTGCTTCTCGAGCATCGTGTAGATGCGCGTCAGCTCCTTGAAGGCTTCCGGCATCGCCGATTCCATCGACGCCTTGTCGGAGCCGGAGTCCTTGCGCGCCTGCTCGGTGATGTCTTGCGGCGTGCGGATGCCCGCCACCACGTCCTCGCCCTGCGCGTTGATCAGGAATTCGCCGTAGAGCTTGCTCTCGCCGGTCGAGGGGTTGCGCGTGAACGCAACGCCGGTCGCCGACGTATCGCCCATGTTGCCGAACACCATGGCCTGCACGTTGACCGCGGTGCCCCAGGATTCCGGAATGTCGTGCAGCTTGCGGTAGGTCACCGCGCGCGCGTTCATCCAGGACGAAAACACAGCGCCAATCGCGCCCCACAATTGATCGTGCGGATCCTGCGGGAATTCCTTGCCCGTCTCGCGCGCAACCGCATCCTTGTACTTGCCGACCAGCTCGACCCAGTCGTCGGCAGTCAGGTCGGTGTCGAGCGAGTAGCCCTGGCCGTCCTTGAAGGTGTCGAGGATTTCCTCGAAGTGATGATGCTCGAAGCCGAGCACCACGTCGGAATACATGGTGATGAAGCGGCGATAGCTGTCATAGGCGAAGCGCCGGTCGCCCGACAGTTCCGACAGCGCCTCCACTGTCTTGTCGTTGAGGCCGAGATTGAGAACGGTGTCCATCATGCCGGGCATCGAGGCGCGCCCGCCGGAGCGCACCGAGACCAGCAGCGGATTTTTGGTGTCGCCAAAAATCTTTCCGGTGAGCTTGCCGACATAGTCGAGCGCCTTCTCGACCTGCGACTGCAGTTCCTTCGGATACGATTTGTCGTGCGCGTAGAAATACGTGCAGACCGAGGTCGGAATGGTGAAGCCGGGCGGCACCGGCAGGCCGAGATTGGCCATTTCGGCGAGGTTCGCGCCCTTGCCCCCAAGCAGGTTGCGCATGTCGGCTTTGCCCTCGGCCTTGCCGTCGCCGAAGGTGAACACCCACTTGCCGGCCTTCGCCGGCGCAGCCTTGACTGGAGCAGCCTTGACTGGAGCGGCCTTGGCCGGCGCCGGCTTTTGCACAGGCTTGCTGACGGGCTTGGCAGCCACTTTGGCGGCAGGCTTGGCAGCCACCTTGGCCACCGGCTTCACAGCGCTCTTCTTCAACGCCTTGCGCGCCGGAGGCGCAGCTTTGGCTTTGACAGAAGACTTTGATTTCGCTGGCATTTTCTTAGGCTTCGAGGCGGCTTTGGCCATAGCTTGCACACAACCTGCGAGAGGGATCGGAAATCGCGCGCCTTACACCATTTTGGGCGGCATCGCGCAAGTCGGACTGAAGGGGGATGGGGGACGTCACAGATGGAGCCATTTCAGGAGCCCGAGCCCGATCGCGCCGTTCAGGATCAGGAAGATCGCGACGATCAGGTTGAGCAGCCGGGGCATGATCAGGATGAGCACGCCCGCAATCAGCGACATGATAGGCGAGATGTGGGCGACGGTGATGTGCATGAAATATCCTTCTGAAGCTTTGCGGGAGAACCTTCCGCGAATCGCGGGCGGATCATAGCGGGGCCGGTTCCGCGAGTAGAGACGCTCGAGCAAGCCTGCGGGTTCCGGCCATCGCGAAAACTGCCTGAAATTGCCGCGAATGCGGCGGCGCTTTCCTCGGAACATTGAACGGAGGGAGGCATTGGCAACCGGTCGCGCAATATGCGCGGCCCGAACTCACTTGCGAAGGAGTTGCCTATGCGAATTCTTGCCCTTGCAGCGCTTGCGGCCGCGATCAGCGCGCCGGTCGCGGCAAACGCGCAAGCCGACATCACGGTGGGGCGCGCACCTGGCGTTGTGGTCGAACGCGGTGCCAGCATCGCGGTCGACCAGCGATCGGCCTTCCGCGACTACGTCGTCGAGCAGCGCGTGCCCACCTTCACCGTTCCGGATCGCATCGTGGTCGGCGGCGTGCTGCCGGAGGCCGGCATCACCTATTACGACGTGCCGCAGCGCTTCGGCGCGACGACCTATCGCTACACCGTCGTGAACGGCGAGACCCTGCTGGTCGAGCCGCGCTCACGGCGCATCGTCGAGGTGCTGGACTAGACTAGATGTCCGCCGCGCCAATTCGAAACTGGCGCGCAACAACCAACGACGGACATCAGGCCCCGCCCGGTTTTCCCCCCGCCGGGCGGGGCATTTTTGCAAACCGTCATTCCGGGGCGCGCGAAGCGCGAACCCGGAATCTCGAGATTCCGGGTTCGGTGCTGCGCACCGCCCCGGAATGACGGGTGTGGGGCACGAGATCAATCCTGGATCTTCGAAAAATCCGCGACCGCACGCGTCGCGCTGCGGATTTCGTTGAGCAGTTTTAGCCGGTTCTCGCGCACCTTCGGATCATCGTCGTTGACGCGGACCTTGTCGAAGAAGGCATCGACCGGCGGACGCAGCTTTGCCATCGCGCTCATCGCAGCGGCGAAGTCTTCCTTCGCAACCGCTGCACGCGCCTCGGTCGTCACCTCGCCGATCGCCTTCGCCAGCGCCTTCTCCTCAGTGAGGCTGTAGAGCGCCGCATCGGGCGCGCCGTCAAAGGTGCGCTTGTCCTTCTTCTCCTCGATCGAGAGGATGTTGCTGGCACGCTTGGTGCCGGCGAGCAGGTTCTTGCCGTCGTCGCTATCGAGAAATTTTCCGAGCGCCTCGACACGGCGGACGATCATCAGGAGATCGTCCTGGCCGCCGAGCGCGAACACGGCATCGACGAGATCATGCCGTGCGCCCTGCTCGCGAAGCTGGACTTTCAGGCGGTCAGCGAAGAAGGCGAGAAGATCGCTCGGCAGCTTGCTGGCGTCCGCAGCGACGGACAGTCCCGCGAGCGCGGACTGCGCCGCCTTGAGGACCGGCAGGCGAAGCGCATTTTCGACAATCAGCCTGATCACACCCAGCGCCGCGCGACGCAGGGCATACGGGTCCTTCGATCCCGTCGGCTTCTCGTCGATCGCCCAGAAGCCGGCGAGCGTGTCGAGCTTGTCCGCCAGCGCCACCGCAACGCTCACCGGATCGGTCGGCACGCGGTCCGCGGGCCCTTGCGGCTTGTAATGCTCCTCGCACGCGGCCGCGACGGAAGCGTCCTCGCCCTGGGCCAGCGCGTAGTACTTGCCCATCAGGCCCTGCACTTCCGGAAATTCGCCGACGACTTCGGTGAGCAGGTCCGCTTTCGCAAGCTGCGCAGCACGTGTCGCCTTCGCAACGTCGGCGCCGACCAGCGGCGCAAGCTCCGCCGCCAGCCGCTCAATGCGCTTGATGCGCGCGGCCTGGGTGCCGAGCTTCTCGTGGAACACGATCTGCTCGAACTTTGGCAGCCGGTCTTGTAGCTTCGTCTTCAGGTCCGTCTCGTAGAAGAACTTCGCATCCGACAAACGCGCACGGATCACGCGCTCGTTGCCGGCGATGATGGTCGCTCCACCGTCGGTCGCCTCGATATTGGCGACCAGAATGAACTTGTTGGCGAGCTTCCCCGTCTTGGGATCGCGCACCACGAAGCATTTCTGGTTGTTGCGAATGGTGGCGCGGATCACCTCGGCCGGCGTTGCCAAAAACTCTGCGTCGAACGAGCCCATCAGCACGACCGGCCATTCGACGAGGCCCGCGACCTCGTCGAGCAGGTTCTGGTCCTCGACGAGCTCAAAGCCTTGCGCGAACGCGAGCTCCGTAGCGTCGGCAAGGATCGAATCCTTGCGCCGCTCGGGGTCGAGCACGACTTTTGCGTCCAGCAGTTTTGCCTCGTAGTCCTCGAAGCGGCGCACCTGGATGGCAGCCGGCGCGAGGAAGCGATGGCCGTAGGTGGTCTGCCCGGTCTCGATGCCGTCGACCGAAAACTTCACGACATCGGGCTCCTCGGTCTCCAGCCCAAAGGTCGCGGTGATCGCGTGCAGCGGACGCACCCAGTTCAGCGAGCCCGGCTTGCCCGAGCGCGCACCCCAGCGCATCGATTTCGGCCAGGGGAAGGTGCGGATGATGACCGGCAAAATCTCGGCAAGCACGTCGATCGCGGCGCGGCCGGGCTTTTCGATCAGCGCGATGTAGAAGTCGCCCTTTGGGTCGCGTTGGATCTTGGCTTCGTCGAGCGACTTCAAACCGGTCGCTTTGAGAAAACCTTGCACGGCCGCGTCGGGCGCGCCCATTTTCGGTCCGCGGCGTTCGGTCTTGAGGTCCGGCTGGCGCGCGGGGATGCCGTGCACGGTCAGCGCGAGACGGCGCGGCGTCGCGAATGCCTTGGCGCCGTCATAGACGAGGCCCTCCGCGACGAGCTTGTCGGTGACCATGCGGCGCAGATCATCCGCGGCTTTCGCCTGCATGCGCGCGGGAATCTCTTCCGAGAACAGCTCTAGCAACAAATCGGGCATCAGGCCGCTCCGCCCGCTTCGGTATGTATCCAGGCTTCGCCGCAGGCCTTTGCCAGTTCACGCACGCGAAGAATGTAGCTCTGCCGCTCGGTCACGGAGATGACGCCGCGCGCATCGAGCAGGTTGAAGACGTGGCTCGCCTTGATGCACTGGTCATAGGCCGGCAGCGCCATCAGGTGTTCTTTTCGATTACCCTCGCGCCAGCCGGCCGCAAGATACTTTTTGCAGGCCTCCTCGGCCATCTTGAACTGCTCGAACAGCATTGCGGTGTCGGCGACTTCAAAATTGTGCCGCGAATATTCCTGCTCGGCCTGCAGGAAGACGTCGCCATAGGTGACCTTGGCGTCACCGTCGCGGCCGTTGAAGTTGAGGTCATAGACGCGGTCGACGCCCTGCACATACATCGCGAGGCGCTCGAGCCCGTAGGTGAGCTCGCCCGCGACCGGCGCGCACTCAAAGCCTGCGACCTGCTGGAAATAGGTGAACTGCGACACTTCCATGCCGTCGCACCAGCACTCCCAGCCGAGCCCCCAGGCGCCCAGTGTCGGGCTTTCCCAGTCGTCCTCGACGAAGCGGATGTCGTGCACGGCGGAATCAATGCCGATCGCGGCGAGCGATTTCAGGTACAGCTCCTGAAGGTTCGGCGGCGACGGCTTCATGATGACCTGGAACTGGTAGTAGTGCTGCATCCGGTTGGGATTTTCGCCGTAGCGGCCGTCCTTGGGCCGACGCGACGGCTGCACATAGGCCGCATTCCAGGGCTTTGGCCCCAGCGCCCGCAAGGTCGTGGCCGGATGGAAGGTGCCCGCGCCCATCTCCATGTCATAGGGCTGCAGGATCACGCAGCCCTGCTCGGCCCAAAAGCGCTGGAGCGCGAGGATAAAGCCCTGGAACGAGCGTTCCGGGCGCATATGGGCGGGCAATGAGTCCATCGTCAGTTCAGGCTCTCGCGGGGGGTTTTGAATCGCGCGGGACCGTATCGACGGCGGAGATGGGAATCAAGGCAAAGGGGGGCGGAAACGCGGCCCAACGACCGTCATTCCGGGGGGGTCCGCAGGACCGAACCCGGAATCTCGAGATTCCACAATGCGCGATTACGCATTGGGGTTCGCCCTTTCGCGCGCCCCGGAATGACAGCGTGTGAAATCGAAAACTACCCCGGCCGATACGCCCCGGTGACGGGGTCCCGCTTCAACGTTCGAATTTCCCCGGCATGGGCGGCTTCAGCGACGCGCGACAGGCGCATCTCTTCCAGCTCCTGGTTGATCCGGACGGCGGTCTTGTACGCCCAGCGAACCACGGCAAGTCCACCCAGAACGCCCGCGAATGCAACGAACGGCGGCATCTGTCGATCCTTGTTCAATGCTCAGCCCCCACACGTATTCTCGCGCAAAGGGGCGTCTCCTGCAATCGGATGCCCAGGGACCAAATGGCGCGGCAACCGCCTGACCTCAGAACCCGAATTTCGCCCAAATCGCCCGCGTTTCCAGCGCCGAGATCAGATCGTCCGGCAGGGCCGACAGCCCCTCCAGGGCTGAAAGCTGGCCCGCGCCGGGAGATTTGCGGCCCAAAAAGCCCGACAACAGCCCGGTCGGCTGGGCGATCACGGGCGTGAGAACCTTCTCGCCATAGCGGGCACGAAGAGTTGAGCGGAGGTCGCCGATCCCGTCGGCGAGCCCAAGCGAGACGGCGCTCTCGCCAGCCCAGTATTCGCCCGTGAAGAGAGTATCCTCAGTGCCCTTCAGCCGCGCTCGACGGCTCTCCTTCACCAGCGCGATGAAGATCTGATGGATCTCGCGCTGGATCGATTTCAGCCGCGCCACGTCATCAGGGTTTTCGGGCAGGAACGGATCGAGCATCGCCTTGTGCTCGCCGGCGGTATAGAGGCGGCGCTCGATGCCGAGCCTCTTGATCGCCTCCTGGAAGCCAAAGCTGCCGCCGACGACGCCGATGGAACCGAGGATCGAGGAGGGATCGCAAAAAATCTCGTCGCCCGCGCAAGCGATCATGTAGCCGCCGGAGGCCGCGACGTCCTCGACGAACACCAGCACCGGCAGTTTCTTCTCCGCCGCGAGCTGCTTGATGCGTAAGTAGATCTGGCGCGACTGCACCGGCGAGCCGCCGGGCGAGTTGATCACCAGCGCCACCGCCTTGGCGTTGCGGACCGAGAAGGCGCGCTCCAGGACGCGGGCGACGCCCGCGAGCGTCATGCCCGGCCGCAGCGGCGTCACCGCGCCGATCACACCCGACAGCCGCACGACGGGCACGACCGCGGCGCCCGGACGAAAGCGCGCGGGCAGATATTCCTTGAGTTTATCGATCAGGCCGGACTCTTTGCCATCATTCGAATGTTCGGCCATGCCGTTACCTCATTTTAACCGATTCTTATCACGCGACTGTCATTGACATCGCCGGAACGTGTTTTGCAAAGCAGTCGCCGAGCGGCTGCAATGGCGCAGCGGAGAACGACATGAAGATTTATCTGCTGATCATGCTGATGGGCGCGCTTTTCACGGCGATTCGCTTCACCACGGCGCAGGAACAGCAGACGAATTCGCTTCCCCAGTAGATCGACCTCACGGCTGCGCCAGCGGCAGCACCGCTCTCCCCTCGAGAATTTCCCTCACATTCTTCTGCACCTGTTTTTTGGGCACGTCTGACTCTTCGTTGAGCAAGAGGTCGTTGAGCATCAAGCCTTGCAGGATGCGCAGCGGCGCCCTGCCCCCTTTGACCGCGCGCACCAGCACCCGGATCGCAGGGCTCGACGCATCGCCATGAACCGGCAGCACGGCGAGACTGCCAAACCCCCGTGATAGCGCTGCCAACACGTCGGTCAATCCATCCGCGCGCCAGATCAGGGTCAGTACGCCGCCGGATTTGAGGATGCGGCGGGCGGCATGCACCCAGGCCTGCAACGTGTCTTCGGACGCGACATGCGCGCTCTGGCGCGCCTGGTCCGGCGAAGCGCGATGGCGCGCCGGATCGTTGAAGGGCGGATTGGTCAGGATGACGTCGACGCTGTCAGGCGGCAGGCCGCTGGCCGCGAATGTCTCAGCGTCAGCGGTGACGTCGAGCACCACCGTTTCGGCCGGGATTGAATTCGCCGCTGCATTGGCGCGCGCAAGACGCGCAAGGTCCGGATCAATCTCGACCAGCACCAGATCGATGCCCCCGACGCGGCGCGCAAGCGCTAGTCCCGCCGTGCCGACGCCCGCGCCGAAATCGACCACGCGCGCGCCGGCGTATGCCGACGTCGCCGCCGCAAGCAGGACCGCGTCGTGCCCGGCGCGGTGGCCGGAGCGCGGCTGCGTCAGGCGCAACTGTCCGCCGAGAAACGCGTCCTCGGTGACGTCGAGTTCCGTGGCCGCGAGCTCAGTCATCGGGGCGCAGTTCATGGCTGAGGCCGGCCTCGGTGAGGAGCTGGCGAGCCTCGCTGGCGTCGTCCTCATGAACCAGGATCCGCCGCGGCAGGATGCCGAGCGAGCCCTCGATGATGCTCATGTTCTGGTCCAGGACCAGATGGTGGATGTTCGCGCCATCGAGCAGCGCGCCGATCGCCGATACCAGCACCATGTCGTTGGTCCGCACCAGTTCGCGCAAAAAAGCCTCCTGCCTGAGGGCAAATACGGGGGAAATGTCAATCAGTTCCCGCTCTTGCCGCATCCGTCCGCAGTTTCTATTGTCTAGGAACCGAAGATAGCCCGTTCCGGGCAAATATTGGAGACCGGCGTGGCCGTAATCGTACCTTTCGAAACTCCCGGCGCGTCGATCGAAGAGCTGGTTGCCCTTGTCGCCCCTGACATGGAGCGCGTCAACGCGACGATCCTGTCGCGCACCGGCTCCGACGTGACCATGATCCCGGAAGTGGCCAACCACCTCATCTCCTCAGGTGGCAAGCGGCTGCGGCCGATGCTGACGCTCGCCATGGCCAACCTCGCCGGCTACACCGGCGACGGCCATATCAAGCTCGCCGCGTCCGTGGAGTTCATGCATACCGCCACACTGCTGCATGACGACGTCGTCGACGAGAGTGAGATGCGGCGCGGCAAGCTGTCGGCGCGCATGCTGTGGGGCAACGAGGCGAGCGTGCTGGTCGGCGACTTCCTGCTCGGCCAGGCGTTTCGCATGATGGTCGAGGTCGGCTCGCTGCGCGCGCTCGACATTCTCTCGGCTGCGGCCGCCACCATCGCCGAGGGTGAGGTGATGCAGCTTGCGGCCGCAAAGAACACCGCGACCACCGAGGACGAATATCTCGCCGTGATCCGCGCCAAGACCGCGGAATTGTTCGCGGCTGCCTGCGAGGTCGGCCCCGTCATCGCCAACCGCCCGAAGGCGGAGCAGACCGCCTGCCGATCCGTCGGCATGAATCTCGGCATCGCCTTCCAGCTCGTCGACGACGTGCTCGACTATGGCGGCAAGAGCGCAAAGCTCGGCAAGAACACCGGCGACGATTTCCGCGAGGGCAAGATCACCCTCCCCGTGGTGCTCGCCTTCCGCCGCGGCAATGACGCCGAGCGCGCCTTCTGGATCCGCGCGCTGGAGCGCGGCGAAATCGGCGACGCCGACCTCGACCACGCGATCGGGCTGATGAACAAGCACCGCGCCCTCGAAGACACGCTCAGCCGCGCCCAGCACTACGGCGCCATGGCGGTCGATGCGCTCGCGCTGTTCCCGTCCTCGCCGATGAAGAGCGCGCTGGAGCAGGTGGTGGCGTTCTGTTTGGCCAGGTCGCATTAGGCCGTCGAAAAGTCAGCAACCCTGTCGATCCAAACTCCGCTATCATGCTCCGCGACCCGGCTACGCCAAGGCTTCGCCGGGGTTTGCGGTCGTGGGGCGCCGAAGCTTTAGCGTAGGCGGCAAGCGGGGCATCCAGTATTCCAGAGGTTTCGCGAGTCATCACAACCGCCGCGGCGTACTGGATCGCCCGGTCGAGAGCCGGGCGATGACAGCGGTGTGTTGGCGCGCGCCTTCTCAACGTCGTCGCGCGACGAAGACTGAGCCTCAGCTCAACGTCCCCGAATGCACCCACCAGCCGGGTTGCTCGTGCCTGATCTTTTCGGCGGCACGGCGGGCATCCGCGGTGTTCTCGTAGATTGCAAAACACGTCGCGCCCGAGCCCGACATTCGCGCGAGCCAGGCGCCGTTGGTGGCGTTGAGCGCCGAGATTACCTCGCCGATCACAGGCTGAACGCGGGTCGCCGGCTCTTCCAGATCGTTCGAGCTCGTGGCGAGCGCTTCAACCCAGTCTTCGAGCGAGCCGCCGGCATCCGGCCAGGACGGCGACCGGAGCACATCGGTTGCGCCAACGAGCAGCTCGCCATTGCGCAAGCCGAGTGCGGCGAAAACATCCTTGGTCGCGACCGCAAGACGCGGATTGACCATGACGCAAGGCATCGTCGGCACGCTCAGCGGCAGAAGCTGCTCGCCGACGCCGGTCATGTCGCAGGCGCGCGAGACCAGGCACACCGGGACGTCGGCGCCGGTTGCGAGTGCAACCTCCTGAATCCTGACATCGTCGAGCGAAAGGCCGTTGAGGCGCGCGAGCAGCCGGAGCGCTGCGGCAGCATCCGCCGAGCCGCCACCGATTCCGGCCGCCACCGGCAGCACCTTGTCGAGCGAGAAGGCGCCGACCTTGAGGCCCGGCACCGCGTCGGCCAAAAGCCTTGCCGCCTTGAGCACGAGATTATCAGCGGTCTCGCCGCAGAACGACGCGAGCGGTCCCGTGGTGGTGAGCTTCAACTCCGCGCCCGGGTCGAGCGTGAGACGATCGGCGCAGTCGGCGAACGCGACCACGCTTTCCAGATCATGATAGCCGTCGGTGCGACGGCCGATGACGCGAAGGCTCAGATTGACCTTCGCGCGCCCCTCTTCAATCAACGCCGGCATTGGCGATTGCCCCCAAACACTTTTTGATCAGCCGCCCTTGCCGTCGTCCTTCTTCTTCTCGGCCTGCGCCGCGGACGGGTTGGAATCCTCAGCCAGTCCGTTCGCAATCTTGGCCTCGATCTTCGGCAGATCATCCGGCTCGGGCTTGAGATCGCGGGCGTGCGACCACTGGAACTTGGCCTCCAGCGTCCGGCCGACGCGCCAATAGGCATCGCCGAGATGGTCGTTGATGGTGGGATCCTCGGGCTTGAGGTCGATCGCGCGCTCGAGGTTCTTCACCGCTTCCTCGTAATTGCCGATGCGGTAGTAAGCCCAACCAAGAGAATCCACGATGTAGCCGTCGTCCGGGCGCTGCTCGACGGCGCGCTTGATCATCTTCATGCCGTCGTCGAGGTTGACACCCTGGTCGATCCAGGAATAGCCGAGATAGTTGAGGACATGCGGCTGGTCCGGCTGCAGCTCGAGCGCCTTCTTCATGTCGGCTTCGGCCTTGCCCCACTGCTTGGAGCGCTCCTGGCAGATGCCGCGATAATAGTACCAGACGCTGTTGGCCTTGTCGTTGCCGGCCGGCAGCACGTCGATGCCGCGCGAATAGGTCGCGCCGCAATCGCCGAACTTCTTGCGGCCGCGTTCGATATTGCCGAGCGCCATGATGGCCTCGAGATCCTTGGGATCGTCGGTGACGACGCCCTTGAGGATCTTGATCGCGTCGTCGGTGCGGTCGGCGGAATCGAGATCGACTGCGAGCTGGATCTGCGCGTTGCGCTTCAGCGGCGAGTTGGCCGGCACGCGCTCGTAGACCTTGATCGCCATCTGCGGCCGCTTCACCGATTCGTAGAGATCGGCGAGCGAGAGCAGCGCCAAGGGATGGCTGGGCTGGAGGTAGAGCGCGAGCTGGAGATAGACCAGCGCCAGATCCTCGCCACCACGGCGGGTCAGCGTGGCGCCGATGCCGTAGAGCGCTTCGGCGGCACCTGCCTGTGCGGAGTCGATCAGCGGCGGCAGCTTCTTGCCGGCTTTGGTCTCGCGCAGGCCTTCCTGGATCAGCGGATGGCGGGCGAGCTTCTTGTCGAACGCCTGATAGACGGCCGTGGCGGAGGCGGAATCCTTGTTGCGCGACAGCCAGCGCGCATAGGCCTCGCTGATGCGCAGCATGGAATCGTCGAGCTTGTAGGCGCGCTCGAAGCGGGCGCCGGCATCCTTCTCCTTGCCGGACAGCTCGAGGATCATGCCGGCGTGGAGGTCCTTGAACAGCGGATACCATTCGGGCCCGGTCAGCTTGTCGATGGTCGCGACGCCACCCTTGGCATCGCCGGCGCCATAGGAAGCCCAGCCCGACAACAGGGTCGCGACCAGATCGGTGATGGGTCCGCGGATCGACTGGCTGATGTTGGTCTGCGCGGCTGCGTATTTCTTCACCTTCAGATCGTGCACGCCGACGACGAGGCGCGCGACGCGGTTCGACTTGTCGATGGTGAGGATGCGCTCGGCGAGCTTGACCGCTTCCTCGATGTCACCGTCGGCGATCAATGAGATGAAGGCGCGGTCGAGCAGCTCGTTGTTCTTGGGATCGGTGCGCAGCGCGGAGCGATAGAAGGCGGCCGCCGACGACGCATCGCGCTCGACGCTGGCATGGCGGGCGGCGAGATAGCTGCCGGCGCCAGTCAGCGACTTCAGATCGTTTCGGGTCGGAAACTGTGCCGCAGTGTCCGCCGGATGATCCGGCGTCTGCGCCAGGACCGCGCCGGGGACCGCCACGAGAGCGGAGCCAGCGAGGGCCAGGGCGGCAACAGTCCAGCGGTTGAAACGATTTGAAAACATCAGGGCTCGCCTTGAGTTTGGGAGTAAGGGGTCGTCTCGCATGCGAACGCGACCGGCGGCATGGGACCCGGAACCATCATGGCCCGGAACAATGCCGCTTTTGGGCCGCATCCGCAAGGATTCGGCAGAGAATCGGGAGGCGATTTGCCCTACGCCCCCGGTCGGCCAACTGCCCGCCCCAAAACGATTTTACTGTGGCCTTATCGTGACCGGGACGGCCCATTGCCGTCCCCTGCTCACGCGAACGTGCGTCACATTGCCCGGTCGTTACATGGCCTCGTAGTTCGGCCCGCCGCCGCCCTCGGGCGGAACCCAGGTGATGTTGCCGTTCGGGTCCTTGACGTCGCAGGTTTTGCAATGGACGCAATTCTGGGCGTTGATCTGGAAGCGCGGAGCCGCGCCCTCCTCCACCCATTCATAGACGCCAGCCGGGCAATAGCGGTTCGAGGGACCGGCGAAGACGTCGTGCTCCGAGACCTTCTGCAGGTTCATGTCCGCAACCTTGAGATGGACCGGCTGGTCCTCTTCATGATTGGTGTTGGACAGGAATACCGACGACAGCTTGTCGAACGAGATTTTTCCGTCCGGCTTCGGATACGCCTTTGGCGTGTGCGTGCTGGCGGCGTCGAGCGTGGCGCGATCGGCCTTGGCGTGCGACTGGGTGCCGAACAGCGAGGCGCCGAAAAGCGTGTTGCACCACATGTCGAAGATGCCGAGCCCGGCGCCGATGAAGGTGCCGAACTTCGACAACAGCGGTTTTGCGTTGCGGACGGGATAAAGGTCCTTGCCGACGACGGAATCGCGCCAGGCGTTCTCGTATTCGACGAGCTCGTCATTGGCGCGGCCGGCGCCGAGCGCGGCGTTGACATGCTCGGCAGCTAACATGCCGGTGCCCATCGCATTGTGCACGCCCTTGATGCGCGGCACGTTGACGAAGCCCGCCGCGCAGCCGATCAGCGCGCCGCCGGGGAAGCTCAGCCGCGGCACCGACTGGTAGCCGCCTTCGGTGATGGCGCGCGCGCCGTAAGCCAGCCGCTTGCCGCCTTCGAGCGTAGCGCGCACTGCCGGATGGTTCTTGACCCGCTGGAATTCGTCGAACGGCGACAGATAGGGGTCGTTGTAGTTGAGGTGGACGACGAAGCCGATCGACACCAGGTTTTCGTCGTAATGGTAGAAGAACAGACCACCGCCGGTGTCGTTCTTGAGCGGCCAGCCGACGGCGTGCTGGACCAGACCCTTCTGATGCTTGGCCGGATCGATCTGCCAGACTTCCTTCAGGCCGATGCCGAACTTCGGCGGCTCGCTCTTGGCGTCGAGCGCGTATTTCGCGATGAGCTGCTTGGACAGGCTGCCGCGCGCGCCTTCGGCGAACAGCGTGTACTTGCCGAGCAATTCCATGCCGCGGGTAAAGGAGTCCTTCGGCTTGCCGTCCCTGCCGATGCCCATGTCGCCGGTGGCGATGCCGCGCACCGCGCCGTTGTCGTCATAGAGCACCTCGGCCGCGGCAAAGCCCGGATAGATCTCGACGCCGAGCGCTTCCGCCTTGCGCGCCAGCCAGCGGCAGACATTGCCGAGCGAGCCGATATAGCAGTGATGATTGTTCATCAGCGGCGGCATGATGAAGTTCGGCAGCTTGATCGCGCTGGTCTCGGTGAACCAGAAGAAGCGATCGTCCTTCACCTGGGTCTTGAGCGAGCAATCCGCATCCTCGCGCCAGTCGGGGAAGAGCTTGTCCAGCCCCGCGGGATCGATCACGGCGCCCGAGAGAATGTGCGCGCCGACCTCAGAACCCTTCTCCACCACGACGACGTTGAGATCGGCGTTGAGCTGCTTCAGCCGGATCGCGGCCGACAGGCCCGAGGGGCCGGCGCCGACGATGACGACGTCGAATTCCATGGATTCGCGCGGGGGAAGTTCTTCGGTGCTCATCTGATCTCAGCCCTTGAGACGGTTCCTTGGTCGTTTGCGCCCCCTTGTTTCCGATTTTTCCGGGTAGGACAACCTCGGAATTGCGTTCCGCTGGGATGCAAGGAGGCTCAAGGTGATATAAAAGTCAGACTTTCCCATGATCCAAGAACCCGCCCCCACCGTCCGCGAGCTCCTTGCCTTCTATCTGGAGGCCGGCGTCGATTGCGCGCTGGTGGAGGAACCGGTCGATCGCCTGGCCGAGGCGGATGCGCCGCCGCCGGTGACGCGCGCGGCACCACCGCTGGTCCAGACGCCGGGGCTGGCGGAGGCACCGCGACCAGTTGCAGCGCCCGCGGTGATCCGTGGCGAGGCGGCGCCCGCGCCCGACGTCGCGATCGCGACCGCGCGCGAGGCGGCACGCACCGCGCCAACGCTCGAGGCATTGCGCGAGCTGATGCAGAATTTTGACGGCTGCGCGCTGAAGAACACCGCGACGCGGCTGGTGTTCGCCGACGGCAACCCGCAGGCGCGCATCATGTTCGTCGGCGAGGCACCGGGACGCGATGAGGATATCGAGGGACTGCCCTTCGTGGGGCGCAGCGGTAAACTGCTCGACCGCATGATCGGCGCGATCGGGCTCAACCGCACCACCGCCTATATCGCCAACGTCATTCCGTGGCGGCCGCCCGGCAACCGCACGCCGACGCCGCAGGAAACGCAGATCTGCCTGCCCTTCATCCAGCGCCAGATCGAGCTCGTGAATCCCGATTTGCTGGTGACGCTCGGCAATCCCTCGACGCAGACGCTGCTGTCGACGCGCGAAGGCATCATGCGCACGCGCGGCCGCTGGTTCGACTACGACACCGGCCAGCGCGTCATCCGCGCGCTGCCGACGTTCCACCCGGCCTATCTGCTGCGCTCACCGGCCTACAAGCGGCTTGCCTGGCAGGACCTGCGCGCGATTGCAAAAGCGCTGGCGCCGGCCTGACCTCACGTCCCCTTCGGCCGCACGATCGCCCAGCCGATGCGCAACAATCCCTGGCGGCCGTTGACCAGCCATTCGAAGGCGCGCGGCACTTCCGGCACGATGCCGGGAAAACGCTTTGCGATGTCGGGCGGCGGGGTGCCGGCGGTGTCGGAGGCGCGCCAGACCACGACGCCGCCGGTCTCGGCGAACTTGGCCTGCGATATCCACGGCGTACGCTGGGGCTCGGCATCGATGAGCAGATGCGGACGTCCGGAATGCAGTGCGATCAGGCTTGCGAGCTGCGTCTCGCCGGCGACCGCGCGCAATGGCTTATTGGTGCGGCGGACAAAGCTGTCGTCGAAGAAATCGGAGATGGCGCGCGCCGGCATCGCGGTGGTGACCTCGCCGGTGCCGGTCCAGGGCAGGAGCAAGGTCGTCGCCACGACGGCGGCAGCCGGCGCCGCAACCGCGGCCGCCCACACCGTCCGCAGGACCCGCTGACGCCGCATCGCGATCAGGTCGCCGGCCGCGACGATCACGGCAAGACCGGACATGACCAGGGCGACCCCGGCGCCGCCGATGACGCGGTCGAGCCCGAACAGGCCGGAGATGACCACCGCGGCGAGGCCCGGCGCGAGCGCAAAGAAATAGACGAAGTTACGCGCCAGAGGCCCGACCGGCGGGCGATAGATAATCGGCGCTTCCTCGCCCTTGGCCGCGAACCAGTTGCTGTTGAGCACGGCAAGACCGAGCACGGCGGCTGCACCCAGAACAAGGCTGCCGAGCAGCCACGCAGTGTTCAGCCCTCGCGCATTCAGCTCAGTGAGTTGCGGCAAGGCCGGCAGTACGAGCACGTCGGCCCGGATCACCCAGATCATATAGGGCAGCGCCAGCACCGCGACCACGAGCAGCGCATAAAGCGGATCGAGCGCGCGCAGCGTCTGGCGGCCGCCCGCAGTTGCGAGCGCGAAGACCACCAGCAGAAGCAGCAGCCCGACCGCGGCCGATGTCGTCAGCAGCAAGAGCCCGGCGGCGATCGACCAGGCGAACCAGGCATTGCCGCGGCGCTGGCCGATCAATTGCCAGGAATGCAGCAGCAGCAGCGCCCATAGCGGGCGCGCCAGCACCAGCGGACCGAATTCCAGCGTCGGCGAGGAGAACGCCAGCACGGTCATGCTCAGGAGCACCGCGAGCACCGCCTGCTGGGTGCCGACCACCGCGCGCGCCAGATGATAGAGCGTGATGAAGGTCGCGATGGAACAGAGCTCGGCCAGGACGTAAACGCCGAACATGTGGCCGCCCGCGGCACGATAGGCGATGTCGGCGAGCCAGAAGGCGAGCGGCGGGCCGAGATCGGTGCCGACCTGGTATTCGCGGCCGAATGCCAGCAGGGTTGCGAGGTTGCCGGGCGGGCTGCGGTAGAAGACGAGCGCCACGAACAGCCAGAGCGCGGCCTGGAGCAGCACCACGATCCACACGACCAGCCGCGGCCGCGCGCGGATGAGCTCGATGACCAGGGAGGTAAACCGCATGCAACGCCCGAAAGATGCAGCCAACCCGTCGAAGCCGGCCCTATTCGCTCTCTTGTTTTGATAAAGCCCGCGGCGCGCCGTGGCAACCGGCCTCGCACGAAAGCTAAGGCGTGGCTGCCGCGTTGACCTCGGTGTGAACTTCGACCTGCACCTCTGCCTCCACCTCCGCCGCGAACAGGTCGGGCTCGCGCTCCACCGTCCAGGGCATGTGCTTTTCGCGCGCGGCGACGACCGGTGCGAAGAAGCTGCGGTGATGGATGGACGGGCCGAGACGATCGAGCGCGTCGAGATGCTCGGGGACGGCGTAACCCTTGTGCTGCTCGAAACCGTAGCCGGGGCAATCCTGCGCCAGCGCGCACATCAGCTGGTCGCGCGTCACTTTTGCGATGATGGAAGCCGCGGCGATCGATACCACGATGCCGTCCCCGCCGATCACGGCCTCGCACTCGCAAGCCGTGTCCAGCCGGTCGCGGCCATCGACGAAGACGTGCCGGGGCGCATCGGGCAGCGCGACCACTGCGCGCTTCAGCGCCCAGAGCGAGGCGCGCAAAATATTGTCGCGGTCGATCCGCGCCGGCGAGGCAATTGCAACCGAGACCTGGGCGGTGGCGCAGATCTTGTCGAACAGCTTTTCGCGCTCGTCCGCCGTCAGCCGCTTGGAATCGTCGATGCCCCTTGGAATCCGGTCGGGATCGAGGATCACGGCGGCCGCGACCACCGGACCCGCCAACGGACCGCGCCCGGCCTCGTCGCAGCCCGCGACCGGCCAGACCCCGCGCTTGATCAGCGCGCGCTCACGGCGAAAGCTCGGCCGCGCCACGGCGATGACGCCCCTGGCGGCCTTCTTCGGCGCGTCCTTGTTCGCCGCGTCCTTGGCTTTGCTGGCGGATTTGTCCCGAATCATGGCCGCGATCGTGCGCAAGCGGGACAGCCCGCGCAACCGGGAACCTGGGGCAATTCCCGTTATTCAGCCTCCAACGAGTCGTCCTGGACCAGCGAGCAAGCGAGCGCCGATCCAGGACCCATTACCCCAGGGAGTGGTTTGGCGAAGACTCGGGGTTATCGGCTCGCGCCACGACTGCTTCCTGGGGCAATGGGTCCTGGCTTTCGCCAGGACGACTACTAGGTGCCCCCTAGAACAAACTGAGCTGCTCGCCGTTCCGCTTCGGCCTCGCGAAATGATCCGTCGACAACTTCGCGCGCCGCTTGTTGAGCCCGAGCTTCTCGCAGGCGATCTCGAAACGGCGGCCGATGGTCCAGGCCATCGGGCCGGTGCCCTTCATCCGCTCGCCCCACTTCGCGTCGTAATCGCGACCGCCGCGCATGTCGCGGATCAGCGTGAAGACGTGGCGATAGCGGTCCGGATAGTTCGCCATCAGCCATTCGCGGAAGAGATCGCGAACCTCCAGCGGCAGGCGCAACAGCACGTAGGAGGCTTCCTTGACTCCGGCATGCGCGGCCGCGTCCAGGATGCGCTCGATCTCGGAATCGTTCAGCGCGGGGATCACAGGCGCGACCATGACGGTCGTGGGGATCCCGGCGTCGGACAACTGCTTCAGCGCCTCGAGCCGCTTCGGCGGCGTCGAGGCGCGCGGCTCCATGGTGCGCGCGAGCTTTGGGTCGAGCGTGGTGACGGAGAGTGCGACCTTGGCGAGGTTGCGCTTCGCCATCCGCGACAGGATGTCGATATCGCGCGTCACCAGCGCCGATTTGGTGACGATGCCGACGGGATGCGAGGTGCGCTCCAGCACCTCCAAAATGCCGCGCATGATCTTCCGCTCGCGCTCGATCGGCTGATAGGGATCGGTGTTGGTGCCGATCGCGATCATCCGCGGCTCGTAGCCGGGCGCCGCCAGTTCCTTCTCCAGCAGCGCCGGCGCCTCGGGCTTTGCGAACAGCTTTGACTCGAAATCGAGCCCCGGCGAGAGGCCGAGATAGGCGTGCGTCGGCCGCGCGAAGCAATAGACGCAGCCGTGCTCACAGCCGCGATAGGGATTGATCGAGCGGTCAAAACCGATGTCGGGCGAATCGTTGCGGGTGATCACCTTGCGCGAGGTGTCGAGCGCGACACTGGTCTTGAACGGCGGCAGCTCCTCCAGGCTCTGCCAGCCATCGTCGAAGGCGACGCGCGCCTCCGCCTCATAGCGGCCACTGGCGTTGGACTGCGCCCCCCGCCCTCGCCGGCGCTGGCGGTCGATTGCGACCTCCAACTCCGGAAATGCGGCAGGAAAATCAGACGGTGCACCCGCCGGCTCGGAGGGCGCCGTGACCGGCGGGTGCTTGAGGGCATGAGAGGATGCTCGACTCATGAAGCCAAGATAGCACGCGAAAGGAACAAATCAAGAACAAGAAACAAAAGCTCGAAACAACCCCATGCACAGTAGCCGCCCAAACTTTGCTCTGACGCCTTTGACCTCACGCAACACCGGCGTCACGGCCATCCCGTTTGATGGCGCCGCGGGATCGATTGGGGCGGAACAAGGTTAGTGACATCAGCTGGGTGAAGGTCAGCAGGCACATGACAAACCAACAACAATCGGGCGCCCCGAGCAACGAACTCGACCTCCTCGATCGCTACTGGCGGGCCGCCAATTACCTCTCGGTCGGCCAGATCTATCTCCTTGACAATCCGTTGCTGCGCGAGCCCCTGCGCAAGGAGCACGTCAAGCCGCGCCTGCTCGGTCATTGGGGCACGACGCCGGGGCTGAACTTCATCTATGCCCATCTCAACCGCGCGATCCGCACCCTGGACCTCGACATTCTCTATGTCTGCGGTCCCGGCCATGGCGGCCCCGGCATGGTCGCCAACACCTATCTCGAAGGCAGCTATAGCGAGATCTATCCGGACATCGCGCGCGACAAGGACGGATTGCGCAAGCTTTTCCGGCAGTTCTCCTTCCCCGGTGGCATCCCGAGCCATGCGGCGCCGGAGACGCCGGGCTCGATCCATGAAGGCGGCGAGCTCGGCTACGCGCTGGTGCATGCCTATGGCGCCGCGCTCGACAATCCCGACCTGATCGTCGCCTGCGTCGTCGGCGACGGCGAGGCCGAGACCGGCCCGCTCGCTGCCTCCTGGCAGTCGAACAAGTTCGTCAATCCTATCAATGACGGCGCGGTGCTGCCGATCCTGCATCTCAACGGCTACAAGATCGCCAACCCCACCGTGCTCGGCCGCATGCGCGACGACGAAATCCGCGATCTCTTTCGCGGGCTCGGCCACGAGCCGCTGTTCGTCGAGGGACACGAGCCTGCGCGGATGCACCGCACGATGGCCGACGCGCTCGACGTCGCCTTCGCCAGCATCCGCTCCATCCAGCAGCATGCGCGTAGCGCAAGCGAACCGATCGAACGGCCGCGCTGGCCGATGATCGTGCTGCGCAGCCCGAAGGGTTGGACCGGGCCGAAGGAGGTCGACGGCCTCAAGGTCGAGGGGTTTTGGCGAGCGCATCAGGTGCCGGTGGCGAACTGCCGGGAGAACCCCGCGCATCTGAAGGTGCTGGAAGATTGGATGCGGAGCTACGAGCCCGAAAAGCTGTTTGACGAACACGGTGCGCTGATCGGCGAATTGCAGGCCCTGGCGCCGAGCGGCGCACGCCGCATGGGCGCCAATCCGCACGCCAATGGCGGACTGCTGAAGCGCGAGCTCAAGCTGCCAGACTATCGCGACTATGCGGTTGCGGTGCGCGAGCCCGGCGCTGCGACCGCGGAAGCCACGCGCGAGCTCGGCAAATTCCTGCGCGACGTCGTCAAGCTCAACGCCGAGGCGCGCAATTTTCGCATCATGGGCCCGGACGAGACCGCCTCAAACCGGCTCGATGCCGTGTTCGAGGCGACCGAGCGTGTGTGGATGGAAGCGACAAGACCTTATGACGTCCATCTCGCCCAGGACGGCCGCGTCATGGAGGTGTTGAGCGAGCATCTCTGCCAGGGCTGGCTCGAAGGCTATCTCCTGACCGGGCGCCACGGCTTCTTCTCCTGCTATGAGGCCTTCATCCACATCGTGGATTCCATGTTCAACCAGCATGCCAAATGGCTGAAGGTTTCGCGCGAGCTCGCCTGGCGGCGTCCGATCGCCTCGCTCAACTATCTCCTGACCTCGCATGTCTGGCGCCAGGACCATAACGGCTTCAGCCACCAGGACCCCGGCTTCGTTGATCTCGTCGCCAACAAGAAGGCCGATATCGTGCGCATCTATTTTCCGCCGGACGCGAACACGCTGCTGTGGATCGGCGATCACTGCCTGCGCACCTACAATCGCATCAACGTCATCGTCGCGGGCAAGCAACCGGGGCCGCAATGGCTGTCGATGCAGGAGGCGGCGACGCATTGCGATGCCGGCATCGGCATCTGGAATTGGGCGGGCACCGAAGACGCCACCGGCGAGCCTGACGTCGTGATGGCCTGCGCCGGCGACGTGCCGACGCTGGAGACGCTGGCCGCCGTCGATCTCCTGCGCAAGGCGCTGCCCGATCTGAGGATTCGCGTCGTCAACGTCGTCGACCTGATGACGCTGCAACCGAAGGAGCAGCATCCGCACGGGCTAAGCGATCGCGACTTCGATGGCATCTTCACGCGCGACAACCGGTGATCTTCGCCTATCACGGCTATCCCTATCTGATCCATCGGCTGACCTATAAGCGCGCCAATCACGCCGGCATGCATGTGCGCGGTTTTGACGAGGAAGGCACGACAACGACGCCGTTCGACATGGTCGTGCTCAATAAATTGGACCGCTTTCATCTCGCGATCGAGGCGATCGAGCGCGTGCCCGGGCTCGCGGTGAAGGCCGCACACGTCAAGCAGCAATTCCGCGACGCACTGCTCAAGCATTCGGCTTACGTGCGCGAGCATGGCGAGGACATGCCTGAGATCCGCGACTGGATCTGGCCGTACGGTGCGGGGTGAACGACGCGGACTTAAAGCCCCGATGAGATCAAGACATCGGCCATGTTGGGGGCAACCTCTCGCCAGCGGGAAGAGGTGAAATGAACCCTCCGCTCAGTCCCGGGTCCCTCGGCGCCCCTCATCCCTGTCCGAAGCAGGTCCGTGCCGGAGCGTCCGCATGATGCCAAGGAAGAGCAGTGCTGCGACTGGCCAATGAAACCAGATTCTGTGCAGACCGGTGAAAACATTGATCAGAATCAGAAAGCCCGAAACCGTGAGCATGACCGCAATGGGGCGCGGCAGGGCCGCGAACCGATCCGCGATCGAGCTCATCCAGGTGGATGATTCGTATCGGCCGCGAATCCGTTGAGCGCCAGCTTCCGAGGCTGCAACTGCTTGAGCAGCAGAGCTTCCACTACCTTGCCCAACGGCCGGGCCGCCCACGGTCACGCGATAGGTGGTGACGGGGGCCACGTTCTTCATCTGTTGCTGGCCGAGACAGTCAAAGCCAACGGACAGCTTGTTGTGCACTTGATCGTAGACGGAAGCGGAGACCATGACGCCACCGGGCTCGGCGAGTTCTTGCAGCCGCGCCGCGATGTTGACCCCGTCACCAAAAATGTCGGAACCATCCACCATCACATCTCCGAGATTGACGCCGATGCGAAACCGCATCTGGCGCGCGTGAGGTGGGCCCGAATTCTGACTGGAAACTTCCTGCTGAATCTCGACCGCACATTGCACGGCCTCGACGACGCTGGCGAACTCGGCGATCACGGCATCGCCCCAAGTATTCACAATCCGCCCGTCGTGGCGATCCACCAGCCCTGCAATGGCAGTGCGGCAGCGGCGCAGCGCCTCCAGCGTGCCCGCTTCATCGGCTCCCATCAGGCGAGAATAGCCATGCACATCCGCGCACAGGACAGTGGTCAGCCGCCGTTTCATTTTGTCGTCGGTCATCGACCATATGGTAGCCTCACTGACCAACAAATGCATCAGGCATCGTCTGGCGTGACCGAAATTTATGACCTGGTCTAGTGAACTCCGCCAAAAATCTGGACGAGGCCGATCACGACCTCGATCACGATCAGCACGACAACAGCCACTTCGAGGCGAAGCGACCGCTGCGTGTCGATGATGTCGGTCAGCGCATTGGCGGTTTCGGAGATCGCGGTCAGCTTGCGCTCGAGCGTGTCGAGGCGCTCCTTCAGCTCGTACTCGTCTTCGAGGCGCGCATAGAGCCGGTCGAGCTCAGGCTTCTCCCAGAGCACATCTGGTTTTTCGGCGATCGCGACGCGGCCCGCGACGCGCTGCTGGACCAGGAGCGCATTGCCGATCAGTTGCAATATCCCCTTGCGCCGGCGCGGCGTGCGGCCGCGCTCGGCTAGCTCGCGCGCGAACGGCTCGATGACGTCGAAGACGGCGGCGACGCGGCGCTCGTCGCGCGCCAGCGACGTGCTCTTGGCGAGCGCGTCGGCGATCAGCAGCAGCCGGTCGTCGGAGAACTTGCTGAGGCAGATCGGCCCGCCGGGCTGGATCGCCTCCGCGCCTTCGTCATTGCAGAGCTGCGCGAGCGCAGTTTCTTCCTCGTATGGGCTGAGTTCGCCCGTCACGCGCGGCTTCAACGTATCGATGAGGACCTTCTCCTCCGACGGCAGCAGCCCGATCAGCACCACGACGCCATAGCGGAAGATCACGGCGAGGCCGGCGTGCACGCGGAACGCAACCGGCGCCGACGAGACGAGGCTTCCGATCTCGAGCCCCGACGGATTGATGCGGTCGCCGAGCATCAGCGCGCGGATGCGCAATGTCGGCGCGGCCTCCGGCTTCCCGGTGGGCATTGCGATGCCTGGCGCTGCTTGATCGGCACTCACGCGATGATCCTTCCTCGCGCGCCGGGCGCGGCCCGCGCATTCGTGACCATGACAGGTCGCGCCGAGAATGGCGCGCAACTCTTGCAGGAATGTGATCTCTGCGGCCGTCTCGGCGTCGGAGCGCGCTTCTCAATACGCGCATGCGCCCAAACATTCGGCAATAATACGGATAGTCCAAGACATGTTTGGCCGCGGCCGGCTGCATGGTTTACCATGCGGCCGGGCCGACCCGCTCCGACATTGCGCGAGGGCTGGGCCATGGTTATACGCTATAACAATCCAGAACGCCTTACCTACAGCTTGAGACACTGAAGCCTCATCATGCTGAGCGTCATCATTCCGACTGCAGGCGTCGAACAGCCGACGGTCGCAACTCTGGCCGCGCTGGTGCCAGGCGCCGCAGCCGGCCTGATCCGAGAAGTTCTCCTGGTCGACGGCACCCGTAACGGCGTGATCGAGCGCGTTGCGGACGTCGCCGGCTGCCGCTTCATCGGTTTCGAAGGCCCCCACGGCGCGGCACTCGCGGCCGGCGCGCTTCAGGCGCGTTCGCCCTGGCTGATGTTTTTGCACGCCGGAGCGGTACTGGAGTCCGGCTGGATCGACGAGACCACCCAGTTCATCCAGAACGTTTCGGCGAGCGGCAAGCCGCGGGCGGGCGTCTTCCGTTACGCGCGCTCGCCCTACGCCAGCGCCGGTCTGGGCGATGCCTTGCGCTTCCTGGCCCGGATCGTCCGTCCGCAGGGCGACCAGGGTCTCCTGATCGCACGGGACCATTACGACCGGCTCGGCGGCTATCCACCCCACGTGCGCCGCTCCGAGGCGCGACTGCTGCGGCGGCTCGGCCGCTCCTCCCGGACGCTGCTACGCAGCCGGATCGTCAAGATGGCGTGAGCGCGCCGAAAGATACTTGCCAAAGTCAAACAACTAATTGACAATGGCAATTATCGAGGTGCCCCATGTCTTCAGGCCATTCGTCTCAAACCCGTTCGTCAGCAAAAGCTGCGGCCAATCACGCGTCCGACGACCAGGTGTCGGCGGTGCGCGCCTTCAACCGCTTCTACACCCGCAAGCTCGGCGTGCTCGACCAGCAGCTCCTGAAGAGCCCGTTCTCGCTCAGCGAAGCGCGGGTGCTCTACGAGCTTGCCCATAGCGGCGAACTCTCGGCCAAGGAGATCGGAATCGAACTCGGGCTGGATGCCGGCTATCTCAGTCGCATCGTGCAGAATTTTGATGAAGCGGGGCTGATCCTGCGCAAGCCGCTTCCGACCGACCGCCGGCAATATCAGTTGAGCCTGACCGCGAAGGGCCGCCAGGCCTTTGCAAAGCTCGAGCGCACCTCGCAGGACGACATCGCCGCCATGCTGCGGCCGCTCTCCACTGAGGATCGCAAGCGCCTGACGGGTGCGATGGACACGGTCGAACGTCTCCTTGACATGCCGCGGTCGCCGGCGCCGGTGGCGACCTTGCGCGATCCGCGCCCGGGCGACATGGGCTGGGTGGTGCAGAGCCACGGCGCGTTCTATGCGAGCGAGTACGGCTTTGACGCGGGCTTCGAGGCGCTGGTCGCGGAGATCGTCGCCAAATACATGACCAGCTACGACGCCTCGCGCGAGCGCTGCTGGATCGCCGACATCGAGGGGCGTCCGGTCGGCTCGGTGTTCCTCGTCAAGGCGAGCGACGACGTCGCCAAGCTGCGCCTGCTGCTGCTCGATCCCGCCGCGCGCGGCCAGGGCCTCGGGCAACGGCTGGTCGCCGAATGCGTCGCCTTCGCCCGCGCCTGCGGCTATCGCCGCATGACGCTGTGGACGCAGAGCATCCTGACCGCCGCGCGAAAAATCTACGAGGATGCCGGCTTCAAGCTGGTCGCGACCGAACCACATCGCAGCTTTGGCCAGAACCTGATCGGCGAGACCTGGGAGCGCGACCTCTGATGCGCGAGCGGCACGATTGTCCGCGCCGCGTTAACGGAGAGCTGGTCGAGCTGTACAGGCGACGGGCGCAGAGGCTGCGGCGGGACGCGTGCCGGGATTTGTGGCAGGCGATGTGGCGGAGGCTGAGACGGAGTGCGTGACGCAGTCCAAGATGCGCGCCGTTCTTACCCTCCCCTGAAGGGGGAGGGTCGATCGCGCGCAGCGCGAGCGGGGTGGGGTGATCTCTCCACACGGGCACCGTTCGACGCGGAGGGACCGTCACCCCACCCCGTCTCACATTTCGCTGCGCTCTATGTGAGCCGACCCTCCCCCTCCAGGGCAGGGTAAGTCAAACCGTCGCGCCCTGCGCCTTCGGCCTCCGCAAATGCTCGTCCAACCGCGGCATGATCTCGACGAAATTGCAGGGGCGCGTGCGGTAGTCGAGCTGGGGTTTTAGGATGCCGTCCCAGCCGTCGCGGCAGGCTCCGGGGGAGCCGGGCAGGCAGAAGATGTAGGTGGCGCCCGCGACGCCGGCGGTGGCGCGGCTCTGGATCGTCGAGGTGCCGATCTTGGCGTGGCTCATCATGTGGAAGGCGATCGAAAAACCGTCCATGCGCTTTTCGAACAGCGGCTCGATCGCTTCCGGCGTGACGTCGCGCCCGGTAAAACCGGTGCCGCCGGTGGTGACCACCGCGTCGATGCCGGCATCCGCGATCCAGCGACGGATGACGGCTCTGATCGCCTCGACATCGTCGGTGACGATCTCGCGCGCGGCGAGATGATGCCCGGCCTCGACGATGCGGTCCGCGAGCGTCTGGCCGGACTTGTCGTCGGCGAGCGCGCGGGTGTCGGAGACCGTCAGCACCGCGATGTTGAGCGGGATGAATTGTTTTGACTCGTTGGTGGACGCCACGACCTCAGTCCTCCTTGCCCATCCTCCGACGTCATCCTGAGGTGCGCGCACTAAGCGCGCCTCGAAGGATGGGCCGGGGGCTCGTCATCCTTCGAGGCTCGCAAGGGCGAGCGCCTCAGGATGACGCTACGACCAACTACAGCGACCCGTTGCCAAACGTGTTGCAGGCCTGCACCGTGCCCTGCTGATAGCCGGTCATGAACCAGCGCTTGCGCTGCTCGGCCGAGCCGTGCGTGAAGGAATCGGGCACAACGCGCCCGGTCGCCTGGCGCTGCAGCGTGTCGTCGCCGATCGCGGTTGCAGTCCGCAGCGCGGCGTCGATGTCGCCGGGCTCGAGAAAGCCCGGACGCTTCTTCTCCTCGCGATTGACCCAGACGCCGGACAGGCAGTCGGCCTGAAGCTCCACCCTCACCTGCAAGGCGTTGGACTCGGCCTTGCTGCCGGCCTGCTGCTGCAGCCGCGTCACGCGCGGGATGATGCCGAGCAGGTTCTGGATGTGATGGCCGGCTTCATGCGCGATGATGTAGGCGGTCGTGAAGTTACACGCGGACTTGCCGGAGCAGCCGCGAAAACGCGTCTCGACCTCGCGGAAGAAACCGGTGTCGAGGAAGATGGTCTTGTCAGGCGGACAATAGAACGGCCCCATCGCCGACTGCGCCATGCCGCAGCGCCCGCCATTGGTGGCGTTGCGGAACAATACGATCTTCGGCCCGGTATAGTTCTGGCCGCTGGCCTGGAAGATCTCGCTCCAGCGATCGTCGATCTCGCCGAGGATGCCTGAGATCATGCTGCCCATCTCGTCGGTGGGCGCGCCGCGCTTGACCTGCCCCCCCGACGCCTGGCGATCGGTCTGGTAGCTCGGCGCCTGTCCGCCGCCGGTGAGGATCTCGGCGCCGCCGATCAGGATACGCGGATCGATGCCGAAGGCGTAGCCGAGCAGGCCAAGCACGATGATGGTGCCGATGCCGAGCCCGCCGCCGCCCATCGGAATGCCGAAACCGCCACCGCCTCCCATGCCGCCGCCACCATCATCGCGACGATCCTCGATATCGTCGCTGCGGCGGAAATCGTCGTAACGCATGGCGGGCTTCCCCTCTCAAATTCCATTCCGGGCACGCAAGGCGGCCCGGGCTACGCGCTCGGCGCAAAAACACTTAACGCGCCACACACGTAAAATTTCCATTCCGTTAATCAATATCCCGGTCGGCAAAAATTGCCTAGTGCGGCGACTTGTCGGTGGCAGCAATTTTTTCCTGCGATGCTGCAATATTTTCCGCATGAATCTGGCGGCGCAACCGGCCTCCACGAAGCATCGACCGCGCCATATGCCTTAAAATACAGAGGATGCGCACAATCTTGTGCGCGCGAGCACGCGCGCACAACCTCACCGGCAAGTTGATGAATTAAGTCGATTTTTACTTTGCCGGGTCAATGTAACGGCCAGTCGGTTGTTTGGTCCCGCGTCGCCGACAGCGTCGCCTGAGTCAGAGTTCTTGAGTCATGGTAGTGTCGCGTCGCGGGGCGTCTGCAAGGGCGCCCCGCACAAATTTTGAGTCCGCCTCGCACAGCATCGTCGTCGGCGATTGCGTCGCCGAGATGTCGAAGCTTCAGGCCGGTACGGTCGATCTGGTGTTCGCAGATCCGCCCTACAACCTCCAGCTCAAGGGCGATCTCAAGCGCCCCGACGAATCCCATGTCGATGCCGTCAACGACGCCTGGGACAAGTTCGATTCGTTCTCGGCGTATGACGATTTCACCCGCGCCTGGCTGCTCGCCTGCCGCCGCGTGATGAAACCGTCCGCCACGATCTGGGTGATCGGCTCCTATCACAATATCTTCCGCGTCGGCGCGATCATGCAGGACCTCGGCTTCTGGCTCCTGAACGATATCGTGTGGCGCAAGTCGAATCCGATGCCGAATTTCCGCGGCCGCCGTTTCACCAACGCGCATGAAACCATGATCTGGGCCGCGCGTGACGAAAAAGCCAAGGGCTACACCTTCAATTACGAAACGCTGAAGGCGGCCAACGAGGACGTGCAGGCACGTTCCGACTGGCTGATCCCGCTGTGCACCGGCGATGAACGCCTCAAGGGTGCAGACGGCAAGAAGGTTCATCCGACCCAGAAGCCGGAAGGCCTGCTCGCGCGGGTGCTGCTGTCGTCGTCAAAGCCCGGCGACCTCGTGATCGATCCCTTCAACGGCACCGGCACGACCGGCGCGGTCGCAAAACGTCTCGGCCGCTCCTATATCGGTTTCGAGCGTGAGCGGGTCTACGCGAAGGCGGCCGAAGAGCGCATCGCGGCGGTCGAACCGCTGCCGGACGAGAGCCTCGCTCCGTTCATGACCGCGCGCGAAGCGCCGCGCGTCGCGTTCTCCGAGCTGATCGAACGCGGCATGATCATGCCGGGCACAAAGCTGTTCGACGCCAAGAAGAAGCTCGGCGCGCTGGTTCGCGCCGACGGCGCCATCATGCTGGGCGACAAGGTCGGCTCGATCCACCGCATCGGCGCGGTGGCGCAAGGCTCGGCCGCCTGCAACGGCTGGACCTACTGGCACGTCGAGACCAAGAAGGGCCTCAAGCTGATCGACGAGCTGCGCGCGGAGATCCGCGCCGGCATGGGGGCGGAATAGGCGCACGGTTAGCGCTGCCGGCAGTTTGGCCCTCTTTCCCCGGTCTCCTCGACGATGACGCAGGAATCGCCGGGATCGCCATCGGGATAAGGCACACCCTTCGCGACGCGAAACGTCGCGTTCAGCGCGCTGTAGAGACCGGCCGGAAAACGTATCTTTCCAAGAACATTGAAATCCTCAGGTCGCGTCTCGGTCAGCAAGCCCTTCTCCAGCAGTTGCACGAGACCGGCTCGCGATGGAAGCACCTCGTACTTCGCTGCGGGCGCGCTCGCAACGACGGTCGAAGCGTCCATCTCAATCACGCCACCCGGAAAGAACCGCTCCATCTCGTCACGTGCCGAGCCCAGTGTGGCCCAATTGGTGACCTTGCCGGGATCGCGCAAGATCGTGAGCCTGCCCAGGAATTTCTGTTGGAGCAGCGACTGCTGATTGCTCTTGCTGTCAGTCTTGCCGGACGGGATGCTGTAGCTGCCGACCGAGTACATCGTTGCGACCGATTGCGGCAGTTTGCCTGTCGCATTCCGAACGGTGGCCGCGCTCTGGAGCGACCCGCTCGACGGCGCTTCGGTGAAGTAGGTGAGGCAGTCCGATCGGGCGAGGAATGTGATGCGGTCACGCGAAACGCCGGTGGCACCGACCAGCGGAGGTTGCTCCGCATCTTCGCTGTTCGGACCGGTGGTTGCGCTCGCCAGCACGACCCGCTCGATCCTGTCGACCGCTCCGCTGAATTGCCAGATTGCCGGACCGTGACTCGTAATCACAACGTAAAGCGGATTGCTTCCCGGCTCGACCACGACGCGGCCAGCAAAGATGTGATTATCCTGTGAGCCGATGGTTACGCCGGACAACGCATCCGTCTGATAGGAGCCCAAGAGCGCGACCTCGGCCACGTCGGACGCCTTTGGCATGGCACAAGCCGCCTGCTCGCCATCGCTCGCCTGCTGGATCTGAGCGGCGGGCGACGAGGTCGGTGACGCGGACGGCTGCGACCGGACAGGCGCCGAGACCGCGCACGCCAACGCGACCGTGCCGGCGATGGCTCGACACACACCCCGACAACCAAGCATGTTCATTGTTCCAAGAGAACCGCGATGAGAACCGCGATCAGCGGCATGCTCCGCCGCCCTTGCGTTCGCCCGTCTCTTCCAGGACGACGCAGGAATGGCCGGGATCGCCGTCGGGATACGGCGCCCCCCTCATGACCAGGAACGTGGCCGAGTGCGCTCCAGCGAGACCCGCCGGAAATCGTATCTTCTGGCGCACGATATATTCGCCGCTGCGGTTCTGGGTCAGCAGGCCCTTGGCCAGCAACTGAACGAGACCCGCCTGCGATGGCAACACCTCATAGGCAGCAACCGGAGCGCTGGCGACGACGGCGTTGGGATCTATCTCGATCACGCCTCCCGGGTAGAAGCGTTCCATCTCGTCACGGGCCCGGCTCGGCCCGGCCTGGACGATGACGTTGCTGAGATTGCCGATGATGTTGAGCGTCCCCTGGCTCTTCTGAATGATGAGCGGCTGCCGTTGGTCCCCGACTGATGCGATCTTGCCCGACGGGATGCTGAAGCTCGCGACCGAATATTTCGTCGCGACCACATCTGGCCGTTTGCCCGTTGCATTGTTGACGACGCCGGAGGCTTGCAGCGACGCACTCGACGGCGCCTCACTGAAATAGCTGAGGCAATTCGACCGAGAGAAGAACGTGATGCGGTCACGCGGGATTCCGGTGGCACCCACCAGCGACGGCTGACGTGCATCGCCGCTGTTCGGCCCGGTCCGGGAACTCGTCATCACCAGTCGCTCGACGCGTTCAACCGCCCCGCTGAATTGCCAGATGGTCGGACCGTAGCTCGCAATGACGACATAGAGCGGTTCGCTGCCCGGCTCGATCTCGACGCGGCCCGCATGCACCTCATTGTCCTGGGAGCCGATGGTCACGCTCGACAATGCATCGGTTTGATAGGCGCTCAAGAGCACGACCTTGGCCGTATCGGAGGCCTTCGGCAGGGCGCAAGCGGCCCGCTCGGCATCGAGTGCCTCTTGCTTCTTTCGAGCAATCTCGGCCTGCTCGGCCAGCCGCTTCTGTGCGGCCGCAGCCGCGTCGCTACGGACTTTTGCGTCGGGGGGCTCGGGCTTGCGGCGGTAGTCCGCCAGTTCCTGCTGCGAGACCTTGCCGTCATTGTCAGAATCGATCTTGCGGAACAGCGCCTCGCCCTCCGCCTGGTAGTCGGCAAGCGAGAGCTCGCCGGATGGCGCCAACTTCACCGCATCACTCGCGCGTCCGGACAGGCCGGCGCCCGCGAACGCGCGCGTCACGTCGGGACGGCTGGTATAGGACGCTTCCGCGATCGTCACCTTGCCATCCTTGTCGGCATCAAGGGCCATGACCGAACGGACGAGCCGTTCGATTTGCTCCTCGATCCCAAGCCCGGATGCATTGAGCCTGGAGAGCGCGAGCTGCCCCCTCATGTCGTATTTCGCGCCCCTGCGCGCCTCGTCTTCCGTGACCGCGCCGTCGCCATCGAGGTCATAGCGCAGCACGCCGGTCAGGGAGACCGTCCGCATCTGGATTTTCTCCATCAATGCATGAAGGTCCGCATCCTGTTGCGTGAGCTTGCCGTCGCCGTCGGCGTCGAGCTGAACGAACTGGTTCCGCAACTGGTCGAGGTAGCGATTGAGATCCATCCCCGCGTAGATTTGCGGGAGCAGGGTCTGGTCAGCTTGCGACAAGGGCGGCGGCGCGGCCGACGGCTGCTGCGACCACGCGGGAACCGAAACGGCGAACACCAGCGCAACCGTGCCGACGATAGTGCGGGTCAATCTCCGACCACGATGCATGTTCATCTCTCCAGGAGGCCGATGCCAATATGGAAGAGATGTATCTGATACAAGGTGCTACTTTTTGTTGAACGCGGAAGGGTAAATACTCCTTTGCCGCGCTGACACAATTTGCACTCGACGCGGCCCGCAGCCGGACACCGTATGTGTGCGATCTGGGAGGCGCGCCGGCATGGCAGCAGAATAGTCCAATCATTCAGACCTTGTAGGGTGGGCAAAGGCGCCCTTGCGCCGTGCCCACCACCTTCCTCGACCTATGCAGAAGTGGTGGGCACGCTCCGCTTTGCCCACCCTACGATACCTTGAACGCGACTGCCCTGAGGACTAGATTCACCCGATCAGCTCTCGTCTTGATGGGGCGAGCCATGCGACGCCAGTCCGAGTCACTGCTGCTCCTGCCGCTGCTGCCGATCTTCCTCGCCGGCATGTTTCCGATGCTGCTGATCGGCCTGCTGGGCTTTGCCGGCCTCGCGTTGTTCGGCGTGCTCCTGATCTGCACGGGGCTTGCAAGCGGGATCGAGGCGCGCGACGCCTATAGTCTCGACGTCATCACCCACGGCTATGCGAAGCGGTCGGAACGCGCCGTGCAGGCCTCCGATTTGCATGCGGCGACGCGGCTCGCCTGGATGCTGGAGGCCGCCGGCATCGCCGTGATCATCACTGCCGTCCTCGGCTTCCTCTATTTCGGCTGATCTGCGCGTAGCGCAGGACCCACTTCACCAATTCGTCGGTTGCGCCTGCCGCTTGCATTCGGGCAAGAGGATGACGCCTCGCGGCGCCGATGCCGCAACCAAAAGTCCGACAAACGAGAACTGGGGGATTTTTTTGATGCTCAAATTCTACTTCAACGGATCGCCGAACCCGACCAAGGTCGCGCTTTATCTGGAAGAGGCCGCCCTGCCCTTCGAGCCAGTGGCGATCGACACCCGCAGGGGCCAGCAGTTCACCCCCGACTTCCTCAAGATCAACCCGAACGCCAAAGTGCCTGCTATCGACGACGACGGCACGATCGTCTTCGATAGCAACGCCATCCTGCTCTATCTCGCCGAGACAACCGGCAAATTCCTGCCCGCCCCCGCCGTGCGTGGGCAGACGCTGTCCTGGCTGATGTTCGTCGCCACCGGCCTCGGCCCCTATTCCGGACAGGCCGTGCACTTCCGGCACTTTTCGCCGAAGGACCAGAACCACGACTACGCGCACAATCGCTATCAGTTCGAGGGACACCGCCACTACAAGGTGCTCGACGATCACCTCGCCAAGAACCGCTACATGGTCGGCGATGCCTATTCGATCGTCGACATGGCGCTGTGGGGCTGGGCCCGCATGGCGGCCTTCGTGCTCGGCGAGGATGCACCTAGCAAGTATCCGAACGTCAAGCGGCTGGTCGACGAGATCTCTGCGCGCCCTGCCGCCGCACGCGCCATCGCGCTGAAGGACAAGTTCACCTTCAAGGCCGAGATGGACGACGAGGCCCGCGGCAACATGTTCAAGCACATGACGACCAAAGTGGCTTGATCGGCCACCCACGTTCCGGGGCCACGCAAGTGCGCCCCGGAACGACGACAAGCTTATGCGACCGCCGATGTCTCCGCTTGCGGAAACGGCCCGAGCGCCTTCTCGGTCAGGATCGAGTCGCAATATTCCCTGATCTCCTTGATCTTGCCGTCCTCGATCCGGAACACCAGGCAGTAGTCGTTGTCGTAGCGGGCGCCCTCCTTGGTGACGTTGTCGCCCTTGGCCTCGACCACGACGATGTCGCCGTCGGCGATGAAGCGGTGGGCGACGGTGCGTGTGCGGTCGACGAGACGCGTGCGGACGTGACCGTGCAAATCGTTGAGGATGGACTCCTTGCCCGCGAAGGTGCGCGACCAGGAATATTGGCCGGTCACGACCCATCTGGCGTCGTCGGCGAGGCTTGCCGCGAACAGCGCGCGGTCGCGCGCGGCCGGGTCGGGATTGGCAGCGGCGGCAAAGATATCCTGCATCAGTTTCTTGTTGGTTGCAGTGCTCATGTCTCTTGCTCCGTTGGTGAGTTCGCCAAGGGATCATCGTCGTGCGAGCAACATTCTTCCAATCGATAGTGAATATGATATCTATTCACCTGATGAATTTGAATGCGCTTGACCTCAATTTGCTGACCGCGCTCGACGCGCTGCTGCGCGAGGCGAACGTCAGCCGCGCCGCCCTGCGGATAGGCCTGTCGCAGCCGGCGGCGAGCCACGCGCTGCAGCGGCTGCGCGACATCTTTGGCGATCCGCTCCTGGTGCGGACCGGCGCGCGGATGGAGCTGACGCCGCGGGCGCAGGCGCTGCGCGCACCGCTGGCCCAGGCGCTCGACCAGGTCCGCGGCCTGTTCGTGCCTGATGACTTCGACGCCGCGCGTAGCGAGCGGCATTTTCGCCTGATGATGCCGGACCTCGCGGTCGAGCTTTTGATGCCGCCGCTGATGGCCAAAGTGACGCGGCTTGCGCCCAACGTCCGCATCGAGGTGGTGCCGTGGCGGGGACCGGCGATCTTCCACGCCGAGTTCGCCCGCACCATCGACCTCGTTATCTCGATCGGCAACGCCTTCAGGGGATTTCACCGCCAGCCGCTCTACACCGACAGCGACGCGCTCGCGGTGCGGCGCGGCCATCCGCTCGGCGCAAAACTGAAGCGGCGCGATGCGTTCCTCGAAGCACGCCACGTCGCGGTGATCATCCGCGGCCAGAGTGAGGATTTGATCGACACCTGGCTGCGAGCCAAGGGCGTCGAACGGCACATCGCGCTGGTCGTGCCCGGCTACATCGAAGCACTGCACGTCGCGGCCCGCACCGACCTCGTCGCCTTCGTGCCGCGGCGGCTGATCGGCGCGCTCGCGAAGCAACTGTCGCTCACGGCCGTGACACCACCGCTCGACCCGGGCATCGACGAGCAGTTCATGTTCTATCCGACCCGCGCGCAGATGGATCCCGGTTCGATCTGGCTCAGGCGGCTGATGCTGGAGACGGGGCGGGAATTGGAGAAGAGAACCTCGTAGGTGGGTTAGCCCTGCGGATGCGCGAAGCGCAGTCCGCTCGGCGTAACCCACCACTTCTGTCGTCGCGAGAGAAGAGGTGGGTTACGCTACGCTAACCCACCCTACTTTTTCCGGACTGCGTTAGACCTTCTCCGCATCCAACACCTTCCGCACCGCGGGCCGCTCCGCCATCCGCTTGAAATGGTCCGCAACCTTCGGCGTCGCCTTGATGTCGACGCCGTCGCCTTCGAGCCATTGCGCGATGGTGAAGAGATAGGGATCGCAGATCGTGTAGCTCTCGCCCATCACCCACGGCCCCCTGAACATCTTCTGCTCGATGAGGGCAAAGCAGCCGCCGACGGTCTTCGGGATCATGCGCTTCATGTCGGCAAAGGAGCTTTCCTCGCTCGCCCAGCGCGCGCCGCGCAGCTTGTGGGCGTGGGCAACATGCACGGTGGAGCAGAGATAGGAGTTGAACGACTGCACCTCGGCAAAGGCAAAGACGTCGTCGAACGGCGCGAGCTTCGCCTTGGGGAAGGTCTGCGCGATATAGGCGAGCATCGCCGGGGTCTCGGTCAGGACGCCGCGCTTCGTCACCAGCGACGGCACGCGCGCCTTCGGGTTGATCTCGAGATATTCCGGGCTGTTCTGCTGGTTGGCCTTGAAGTAGAGCCGTTCGGTCGTGTAGTCGGCGCCGGCCTCTTCCAGGGCGATGTGGGAGGCGAGCGCGCAGGTGCCGGGGGCGTAGTAGAGCTTCAACATGTCGGACCTCGTGCGAAAGTTGGACGTTAGCGGCGGCGACGCGCGCCGTCTACCCTCGGCGCTTCAGCGCCCGCGCGGCTGAAGCTTGCCGTCGATGTAGACGCTCACGATCGTGTCATCAGCGGGATAGTGCTCCGGCGCCACCGCCGTGAGCTGCGCCTGGATGCATGTCCAGACGCCGTTCTCGCGCAGATATGTATCGGTGTACATGGTCATGCCGGTGACGTCCTTGCCGTCGCGGCGCCGAATGTGCTTGTTGGTGGAGCGCACCAGGGCGACGTCGCCGATGACGGTGATGAGCTCGTCGCGCACGTCCCAATAGATGATGACTTTTGGATCGAACGCGGTGGCCCAGTATTTCAGATAGCTGGCGCGATCCCAGCGCTGGCCTGTCGGCCAGATGTTGATGAAGTCGGAATGCAGCAGCGCGTCGTGCGAAGCGACGTCGCTGGTCACGAAATTATGGATGAAGCGGGCGTTGATCGCACGCAGCTCGTCCATGACCGTCGATGGATGACTAACCGTAGCTGAATGCATGCTGGTCTCCCGTGTCTGAAGCGGCGAGTTGGCGTGCCATCTCGGCGGTCGCCTCGTCGGCCGGAAAGAAGCATTCAATCTTGATCTGCTGGAGCACCGCATCCGTCGGCATCGCCAGCGTCGTGAACGTCGAGAAGAACGACAGCCGATAGTCGCCCTTGGCGAGCTGCATCGTCATGACCGGAGACGACGCCGACGCGTGGCCGGGAAGCCGCCACTCGGCCGACACGCCGGGATAGGCCGAGATCTCGTCGAGCAGTTTTGCCGACGCGCGGCTGCCTTGCGCGACTTCGCGATGCAGGATGCGGATCAACTGCCCCGCGAACTCCGCCCAGTTCACCATGAACTGCCTGAGGCCCCCGGGGTGAAAGACGGCATGCATGGCGTTGTTGCCGAGGTCGCCTTCCATGTCGAAGGCATCGCGGAACGGCATGAGCAACCGCGACGATCCCCGATTGCGCATGCGGACGTCCCAGTGACCGTCGATGACGATGCCCGGATACGGCTCCTGCTGCCGCAGCATGAAGTCCAGCGCCTGCCGCACCGGCTGCAAATTTTCCGCTGCCAGTCCCTTGTCGCCATAGGGCGGCACGAAACCGGCCGCGACGTGCAGCGCATTCCGCTCCTCCAGCGGCAAATCGAGGACGCTGCCGAGGAGCTGCACCATGTCCCGGCTCGGCTGCGAGCGCCCGGTCTCCAGGAAGCACAGGTGCCTCGCGGACACGTTGGCATCGCTCGCGAGCTCGATCTGGGTGAGACGCCGCACATTGCGCCAATGCTTCAGCAGGCTGCTGAAATGCCCGCTCGCGACGTCCTGCGAATTCTGGGTTGGCTCGCTCATGGAGGCGCAATCTAGACCATCAGGTCAGAAGGGCAATTACCTCGGATGTAAGTGACCCGCTGCCAATTCCCTGCGACAGTCGCGCTGCAACGGTGGAGAGCAATCATGGGCCATGATGCAATCGCTGACGTCGTGACCGCCTATATGGCGGCGTGGAACGAGCCCGACTCGACACGCAGACAGGCCTTGCTCGCACAGTGCTGGAGCGATGACGGCGTCTATGTCGATCCCAGCGTCTCGCTTGCGGGGCGCGATGCGCTCGCGGGTCATATCGCCAAGGTGCAGGCCCATAGGCCTGGTGCCCGGCTCGAATTCATGAGCGGTATCGATGTCCACCACGACGTGCTCCGCTTCCTCTGGCGCCTGGTGCGCGCGGACGGGTCGTGCGGCGACACCTCGATCGATTTTGGCCAGGTCGGCGCCGACGGCAGGTTGGTGAAGATCGTCGGCTTCTTCGGGGCCGCACCGGCGCCCCGATAGGGTCCGCACGGAACGGCCTGCGGCTGTCTTCGCAGTTGCCCCCTGCACCTCTCCATGTCATGACCCCCCGCAAGAGTATGGGGGAGTGAGATGACTGTTCTCATCGCGGGTGGTGGTATTGGCGGACTGACGCTGGCGCTCAGCCTGCACGCAATCGGTGTTCCCGCAAAAGTGTTCGAGAGCGTGGCGGAGCTGAAACCGCTCGGCGTCGGCATCAACGTGCTGCCGCATGCGGTGCGCGAATTGATCGAGCTCGGGCTGATGGACAAGCTCGATGCATCAGGCGTCCGCACCCGCGAGCTCGCCTACTTCTCCAAGCACGGCAAGCCGATCTGGACCGAGCCGCGCGGGCTCGAGGCCGGCTACAAATGGCCGCAATTCTCGATCCATCGCGGCATCCTGCAGCAGCTGCTGCTCGACACCGCGGTCGAGCGGCTCGGCCGCGACAACATTTTGACCAGCCACCATCTGACCGGCTGGAGCGAGACTGAAAACGGCGTGCGCGCCGAGTTCGTGGACAAGGCGACCGGCAAGGCCGCCGGCGCCTACGAAGGCGCGCTGCTGATCGCCGCCGACGGCATCCATTCCGCCGCGCGCGAAAAGCTCTATCCGCAGGAAGGGCCGCCGATCTGGAACGGCCGCATCCTCTGGCGCGGCGTGACGCTGGCAAAGGCCTTCCTCACCGGCCGCACCATGATCATGGCCGGCCACGAGATCCTGAAATTCGTCTGCTATCCGATCAGCCAGCAGCCGGATGCGAACGGCAACCACCTCATCAACTGGGTCGCCGAGCGCCACATGCCGCCGACCTATCAGTGGCGGCGCGAGGACTATAACCGCAAGGCGCGGCTCGAAGAGTTTCTGCCGTGGTTTGAGAACTGGCAGTTCGACTGGCTCGACGTGCCCGGCCTGATCAAGAACTGCCCGCACGCCTACGAATACCCGCTGGTCGACCGCGATCCCGTCAACCAATGGACGTTTGGCCGCGTCACGCTGATGGGCGATGCCGCGCATCCGATGTATCCGATCGGATCGAACGGCGCCTCGCAGGCGATCCTCGATGCCCGCGTCATCACCCGCGAGATCCTTGCGCATGGGACGACGAATGCGGCGCTCGCAGCCTACGAGGCCGAGCGCCGGCCGGCGACCACCGACCTCGTCCTGCTCAACCGCAAGAACGGTCCCGAGCAGGTCATGCAGCTCGTCGAGGAGCGCGCGCCCGACGGCTACAAGGTCGTCACCGACGTGCTGTCGCAGAAGGAGCTGGAGGACATCGCCGCGAACTACAAGCGCGTCGCAGGCTTCCAGGTCGAGGCGCTCAATGCGAAGCCGCCGATCGTGTCGAAGGATGCGAAGCGCGCAAGCACTTGAGCTGGTTCACTTCGGTCTGTCGGCGATCGCTATCGGTGCTTGCCGGTTGCGTCGAACATGTCGACCCAGTTTCGTTGCCACTGCGTCGCGAGTTCCATCCACACTTCGACTGGGTTCGCTGCCGCGGTTGGAGTTGCTGTGAGACTCGGTAAAGACGTTAGTTTTGACAGCATCGCCGATGGTGACGCGGTCATCGGGTTCGGTAATTTGAGCTGCTCTTCCCAGGCGTCCATCATCTGGTCCATCGTCTTAACTTGGATTTCGCCGACGCTCTTCAGCTGCGTGCGGGCGACATCGACGACCTGCGTTGGCCACCCGAGTTTCTTCGCGGCGACTGCCATTTGGTCGAGGACAAGCTCGCCATTTTTCCGGTTTGTGTCGGCAATCTCGTTTCGCCAGGTGGCAAATGCTTTCAAGGCCGCGTTCGCGCCATCGAGGGCCTCCTTGGTGAGCCCAGAAGCATCCACAGGATTGAAGGCGCGAGGTTCGCTCTCAAGGAAGCCGGCAGGCATGACCTATTCTCCATTTGAACGTCCTACCCCCGTCGAAGGCTTTCACGAGGCACCTGAAGGCGCTTGATGTAGATCAAGCGCTCGTGGTCGCGCTGCCGCCCGTCATCCTGCGACGGCATTTGCGGCGGTGACGTCACCCGCCCTGCCAGCACGCATTGCCAGGCCCTTCAGTAGGAAAGAGGAGCGCGCGGCATCACTGTTGCCTACCGTACTACCCTCGCTGCCTCCAACAACCGCTCGGTCGCCGTCGCAGTGACGAGCACGGTACCGTCCTCAGTCATCAGCTTGCTTTCGACGAACGCTATGGTCTTGCCGAGCTGAGTGACTTTCGCCTCGGCGATCAGCGGACCAGGTTTTGCGGGGCTGAGAAAATTCACGGTCATGGTGATGGTGGTGGTGTAGAGCCGGCCCTCGCTCATCACCAGCACCGCCGGGCCCATGGTGTCGTCGAGCATGGCGGAGAGCAGGCCGCCCTGGATGAAGCCCGCGGGGTTGCAGAACTCGGGCTTGCCCTCGAAAGCCAGCCTGATCCAGCCCTCCTCCGGCCGGGCATCGAGCAGACGCCAGCCGAGCAGCTTTGCGCAGGGGGGAGTTTTGAAATCGTCGAGCGCGGTCTTGACCATGGGAACCTCCATCGCGTCCCCTTAGCGCAGCCCTGCTGCCAGCATGCTGTCAGGAGTGACTAGATGTCGAGTGCGTGCGCGATCACCTTGCGCATGACGTTCGGGAGCGCTTCATCGGCAAGCGTCGCAATCGGCACCCAGCGCATGCCCTCCGGCGCGCGCGTGCGATGCTCGACCTTCGCCGTGTAGACTACCAGTTCCAGCGGAAAATGCGTGAAGACGTGGGTGACGACGCCCACCCTGCGCTGCCAGCGCGCGATCCCCTTGATGTCGGGCGCCTGTTCCTTCGCCGCCTCATCGTCCTGGCCGGCGAGCCAGTCCGAGCCCGGCACCTCGGTCATGCCGCCGAGCAGGCCTTTTTCCGGGCGCGAGCGGACCAAAAGTTCGTCGCCACGGGTCACGACGAAGGCGGCGCCGCGCCGGAGCGTTCCGCTCTTCTTCGGCGCCTTGCGCGGAAAGGCCTCCTGCGTGCCCAGCGCACGCGCCGCGCAGTCCTCGTTGAGCGGACACAGCGAGCAGGCCGGCTTCTTCGGCGTACAGATCGAGGAGCCCAGATCCATCAAGGCTTGCGCACTGTCGCCGGCGCGCGTATCCGCGAGCAGCGTTGCCGCCAATTGCTGGATCAGCGGTTTGGACTGCGGCAGCTCTTCCTCAACGGCGAACAAGCGCGATACCACCCGCTCGATGTTGCCGTCGACCGGCATGGTGCGGCGGTCGAACGCGATCGCGGCAATCGCAGCAGCCGTGTAGGGCCCGATCCCCGGCAGCGCGCGCAAGCCTTCCTCCGTGTCGGGAAAGATGCCGCCATGCTCGCGCGCAACCGCGACCGCGCAGGCGTGCAGATTGCGCGCGCGCGAATAATAGCCGAGCCCCGCCCACATCCGCAGCACGTCATCCTGCGAGGCCCGGCCAAGCGCCGAGACATCCGGCCAGCGCGCGACGAATTTTTCGAAATAAGGTCCGACCGCTTTCACTGTCGTCTGCTGGAGCATGATCTCCGACAGCCAGACGCGGTACGGGTCCGGCGTCTCGCCGGCCGCCGCCCGCCACGGCAGGCGGCGACGGTGGCGGTCGTACCATTGCAGGAGGGCGAGCGGACGCGCAGCGGCGGTGGTCGCTGTCGACACCTCCTTCTTGATGGCTGTCCTCGATGGCATGCCTTTGTTCTAGGAGAGGATTCGCCCCGTGGCCAGCATCACCGTTCAGTTGCACGCTATAACGCCTTGCGTTATAGTCAATCATGATCCAGAATTTCGCCGATGCCGAGACGGAGTTGATCTGGTCCGGACGGCGAAGCCGGAAACTTCCGCCTGACATCCAGAACGTCGCACTGCGCAAGCTCCGTCTTCTCAATCAGGCTCGTATGCTGACCGACCTCAGGGTGCCACCCGGCAACCGTCTCGAGGCACTCAAGGCCGATCGTCAGGGACAGCATTCGATCCGGATCAACGACCAGTGGCGCATCTGCTTTATTTGGGACGAGGGAGGACCGAGAGATGTCGAAATCGTCGACTACCACGACTAGGAACGGGTTGCTCCACAATCCCCACCCGGGCGAAATCCTGCTGGAGGAGTTTTTGAAGCCGATGGACCTCAGCCAGAATGCGCTGGCGCGCGCCGTCCATGTTCCGCCCCGGCGGATCAACGAGATCGTGTTGGGCAAGCGCGATATAACCGCGGATACAGACCTCCGGCTGGCTCGCTATTTTGGCCTCTCGGAAGGATTCTTCCTGGGCCTCCAGATGGACTATGATCTGATGCAGCGGCGACGCGAGATCGACCGCGACCTGAAATCCATCCGGCCCCGCGCAGCGGCGTAGACCATGTCCAAACCCGGTCCCATCAGCGCAAAGCCGCTCTCGCTCCTGCTCAACGACGTCTTCAAGGAGGCCTATGCCAAGCAGGGTTTTGCCGCGCGCGAGCTGGTGACGCGGTGGGCGGAGATCGCCGGGCCCGAGATCGCAGTTCATTCCGAGCCGCTGAAGATGCAATGGCCGCGGCCGGTCGAGGGCCAGCCGCAGGAACCGGCGACCCTGGTGCTGCGGGTCGAGGGCCCGATGGCGCTGGAGATCCAGCATTCCTCCGACGTGATCCTGGAGCGGGTCAATCGCTTCTTCGGCTGGAGCGCGGTCGGCAAGCTAGCCTTTCGCCAGGCCCCCCTGTCGCGCAGCAGGCGGCCGGTCCGGCCCCGCCCGCCCGACCCAAAGTCGGTCGCAAAGGTCGCGGAAACCCTCGGCAGCATCGAAGATGAACAGTTGCGGGACGCGCTGGCCCGGCTCGGGGCCGCAATCAAGCGAAATTGAGCCGCCTTGCGCGGCCAAACTGGACCCGTCCTTGCGGCACGCCATTGCCACAAAAGGCGTTTCAAGCTAGCGACAGGCTCGCCTCAATTTGGAACCTCGTTCGCCTTATCCTTCCTAATCTGGGCGAGAACCACGCCACTCCGGGAGCCGACCTTGATCATCACCCGCCGCGCCTTCACCACGATGCTGTCGCTGACCGGCCTTGCCGCGCTGGCCGGGTTGTCGCCGCTGCGGTTCATCTCTGAAGCAATGGCGCAGACCGCCGCCGACGTGGCGAAGCCGGTGTCGCTCCCCGACATGGCGATCGGGCCCGAGAACGCCGCGGTGACCATCACCGAATACGCCTCGATGACCTGCCCGCATTGCGCGGCCTTTAACGAGCAGGTGTTCCCGAAGCTGAAGAAGGAATTCATCGACACCGGCAAGGTGCGTTACATCTTCCGGGAGTTCCCGCTGGACATCAAGGCGGCCGCCGGCTCGATGCTGTCACGCTGCATCGCCAATGGCGACGCGCAAAAATACTTCGCCGTCACCGACATGCTGTTCCGCTCGCAGAACGACTGGGTGACGAAGAACACCACGGAGACGCTGACCCGGATCGGCAAGCAGGCGGGCCTCAGCCCGCAGCAGGTCGAAGCCTGCCTGAAGGACCAGGCGCTGCTCGACAAGATCGCGGCCGACCAGAAGTACGCCAGCGAAGTGTTGAAGGTCGATTCGACGCCGACGTTCTTCATCAACGGCGAGAAGATCAAGGGCGAGGCCTCGTTCGACGAATTCGCGAAGAAGATCAATCCGCTGTTGAAGAGCTGATCTTCACGCTCTGGTCCTGATTCGCAGGGCCGCAGCCGTAGAAATTCCCTCGACATTTCCCTTGGGAAAAGCGGTTTTCGCTGGTTGCCCTTGAGCAGCGGCGCGGCCATTGTCGCACCGCATGAGCCGTATCAAGCGACTCAGCAGACACCGACATTGCCTTCTATGGTATTGTCACGGCAGGGAGATTCGCGCCCTGTCAACAGAGAAGCGTGTTCATGAAAATCACCCGCCTGCGCCTGCATGGTTTCAAGTCGTTCGTCGAGCCCACGGACTTCGTGATCGAACCCGGTCTCACCGGCGTCGTCGGTCCGAACGGGTGCGGCAAATCGAATCTGGTCGAAGCGCTGCGCTGGGCGATGGGCGAGACCTCGTACAAATCGCTGCGCGCCGCCGACATGGACGCCGTGATCTTCGCCGGCTCCGGCAATCGCCCCGCGCGCAACCACGCCGAAGTGACGATGACGATCGACAATGCCGATCGCACGGCACCGGCGGCGATGAATGACAGCCAGCTCCTGGAAATCTCCCGCCGCATCGAGCGCGAGGCGGGTTCGGTCTATCGCATCAACGGCCGCGACGTACGCGCCCGCGACGTGCAGATCCTGTTCGCCGACGCCGCGACCGGCGCACGCTCGCCGGCCCTCGTCCACCAGGGCAAGATCGGCGAGATCATCCAGGCCAAACCCGAGCAGCGCCGCCGCGTGCTGGAAGACGCCGCCGGCGTCGCCGGCCTGCATGCCCGCCGCCACGAGGCGGAGCTGCGCCTGAAGGCCGCCGAAACCAACCTCACCCGCGTCGAGGACGTGATCGGCCAGCTCTCCGGCCAGATGGAAGGGTTGAAGAAACAGGCCCGCCAGGCCGTGCGCTACCGCGAAGTTGCGGCGAAGGTCCGCAAGGCGGAGGCAACCCTGTTCCACCTGCGCTGGATCGCGGCACATGCCGAGGTCAACGATTCCGGCCACACCCATGATCTCGCCGTTCGCGAGATGGCCGAGCGCACTCAGCACCAGGCCGAGGCTGCGCGTATCCAGGCGATCCGGGCGGCCGAGATGCCGGCGCTGCGCGATGCGGAAGCGCGCGCGGCGGCGGGACTGCAGCGCCTCACCAATGCGCGCGAACTGCTCGACCGCGAGGAAGAGCGCGCCAAGGAGCGCGTCGCCGAGCTCGAGCGCCGGCTGACCCAGTTCGAGGGCGACATTGCCCGCGCCCAGCAGCAGACGGGGGATGCCGACGTCGCGCTGGAGCGCCTCGACGCCGAGGACGCCGAGCTGAAGGAAGAGATCAAGTCGCGGGTCGAGAAGCGCTCCGGCGTGGACGAGCGCGTTGGCGAAGCCGAAGCGGTGCTCGCGGAAGCCGAGGGCCAGTTCGCCGAGCTCACCACCGCGCTCGCCGACCTCACCGCGAAGCGCAACCAGTTGGAAGCCAACGTTCGCACGCATCGCGACCGCCTTGCCCGGCTCGATCAGGAGATCGCCGGCGTCGCGGCCGAGGAAGGCAAGCTCGCTGAGGAGACCGGTGGCTTTGGCGACGTCACCGAGCTCGCGGCTCTGGTCGAGACCGCCGAAGAAACGCTCGCAGCGTCCGAAGCTGCCGCGCAAGACAGTGAAGCCGCGCATGTCGCGGCCCGCCAGACGCTGGAATCCTCGCGCTCTCCGCTGAACGAGGCCGACAAGCGCGTGCAGCGGCTTGAAACCGAAGCGCGCACGATCTCCAAGATCGTCAACGGCGAGACCAAGAATCTCTGGCCGCCGATCATCGACGGCATCACGGTCGCCAAGGGTTATGAAAAGGCGATCGGCGCCGCACTCGGCGACGATCTCGACGCGCCCGTCGATCCGTCCGCCCCGATGCGCTGGACCAATGCCGGCGTCACCGATGGCGATCCGGCGCTGCCAGAGGGCGTCGAGGTGCTCGCCGATCACGTTCAGGCCCCCGTCGAGCTCGCCCGTCGTCTCGCTCAGATCGGCGTGGTGTCGCGCGAGCGCGGCGCCGAACTGGTCTCGCAACTCAAGACCGGCCAGCGGCTGGTCTCGCGCGAAGGCGACGTCTGGCGCTGGGACGGTTTTGTCGCAGCGGCGCATGCGCCGACCGGCGCGGCGCGGCGCCTCGCCGAACGCGCCCGCCTCGTCGACATCGAGAACGAGCTGGAGCAGGCCCGCATCGATGCGCAGATCAAGCGTCAAGCGCTCGAGAATGCCGAATCCGAGCTGCAGATGGCGGCCAGCACCGAAGGCGCTTCGCGCGAAGCCTGGCGGGCCGCGCAGCGCGAGCTCAACGTCGCGCGCGAGCGCCATGCGACAGCCGAGCGCGAGATCAACCGTCACGCGGCGCGCAAATCGGCGCTGTCGGAAGCCCATAGCCGCCTCGCCGCCGATCGCGCGGAGGCCGAAGCCGCGCATGAATACGCAGCGGCCGGGATCTCCGAGCTGCCGTCGAGCGAAGACACCGAAGTGCGCCTCGCCGCCGTGCGCAGCGACATCGAGGGTCATCGCCGGCTCGCCGCCCAGGTCCGCGCCGAGGCGCAGGCGCTGGCCCGCGAAGCCGAGCTTGCCGACCGTCGCGTGCAGGCGATCCTCGCCGAGCGCAACGAGTGGCAGAACCGCAAAGAGAGCGCGGCCTCGCACATCGACACCATCCAGGCCCGCATCAGCGAGGTCTCGATCGAGCGCAGCGACCTCGAAAACGCGCCGGCCGTGTTCGCCGAAAAGCGCAGCGCGCTGATCACCGAGATCGAATACGCCGAGAACGACCGCCGTGTCGCCGCCGACGCGCTCGTCGCCGCAGAATCGGCGATGGCCGAAACCGATCGCGTTGCAAAGCTGACGCTCGAGGCACTGTCCAGCGCGCGTGAAGCGACGGCGCGCGCCGAAGAGCGCATGGAGGGCGCGCGGCGCCGTCTCGTCGACATCGAGCGCGAGATCCACGACATGCTCGAGGTCGAGCCGCAGGCCGTTGCCGGCCTTGCCGAAATCGAGCCCGGCGCGGAGTTGCCGCCGCTGGGCGAAATCGAGGAAGACCTGGAAAAGCTGCGCCGCGACCGCGAGCGCCTGGGTGCAGTGAACCTGCGCGCCGAGGAGGAGCTGCGTGAGGTCGAGACCCAGCACACCAGCCTCACCACCGAGCGCGACGACCTCGTCGAAGCCATCAAGCGGCTGCGCCAGGGCATCCAGAGCCTCAACAAGGAAGCCCGCGAGCGACTCCTGACCTCGTTCGAGACGGTCAACGACCACTTCAAGCGCCTGTTCGTCGAACTGTTCGGCGGCGGCGAAGCCGCGTTGCACCTGATCGAGAGCGAGGATCCGCTGGAAGCCGGCCTCGAGATCATCGCAAAGCCGCCGGGCAAGAAGCCGCAGACGCTGTCGCTGCTCTCGGGCGGCGAGCAGGCGCTCACCGCGACCGCGCTGATCTTTGCGGTGTTCCTCACCAACCCGTCGCCGATCTGCGTGCTGGACGAAGTCGACGCACCGCTCGACGACCACAATGTCGAGCGCTACTGCAACCTGCTGAACGAGATGACGGCCTCGACCGACACCCGCTTCATCATCATCACGCACAATCCGATCACGATGGCACGGATGAACCGGCTGTACGGTGTCACCATGGCCGAGCGCGGCGTGTCGCAGCTCGTCTCGGTCAATCTGGAGCAGGCCGTGGATATCCTGGACCAGAACGTGGCGTGAGATTATTGGTCGTCATTCCGGGGCGATGCGAAGCATCGAACCCGGAATCTCGCGCCACAAGCTCTAGATTCCGGATTCGCGCTACGCGCGCCCCGGAATGACGAGAGAGTTTGTCATGATCCCGCCCACCCTCCCCGCTGAACTCAAAGCCGCGCTCGACGGCAAGCTCCAGGGTTTTTCGCGCACCGACGCGGCGCAACGGTCGTCGCAAATCTCGAACAGATATCGCGCGGGCGGAAACTCCGGCGCGATCAAGTCCGATGCCGATGCGCTGGCCTACGCGCTCGCACGCATGCCCGCGACCTACGCGGCCGTTGCGGCCAGCCTGAACGCGCTGATCGAGATCATGCCGGAGCTGGCACCGGAAAGCCTGCTCGATGTCGGCGCCGGGCCGGGCACGGCGAGCTGGGCCGCCGCAGAGGCGTTTCCCTCGCTGGAATCGTTCACGCTGCTCGACGCCAACACCACATTGAGCCGTCTGGCGCTCGAGCTTGCGCACGACAGCACGCGGCTGGCCGACTGCCGCTATCTGCCCGGCGATGCCGGCACGAACCTCACTGAAGCGTCGCCCGCCGATCTCGTCGTCGCGAGTTATCTGATCGGCGAGCTGAGCGAGAGCGATCAGCGTGCGCTCGCGGACGCGATGTGGGCGAAGGCGCGCCACGCGCTCGTCGTGATCGAGCCCGGCACGCCGGCGGGCTATGCGCGCATCCTCGCGTTGCGTGAGCGCCTGATCGCCGCGGGCGCCCATGTCGCGGCGCCCTGCCCGCACGACAAGCCTTGCCCGCTCACGCCACCCGACTGGTGCCATTTCAACCAGCGCCTTCCGCGCTCGCAGGCCCACCGTCAGATCAAGGGCGCGGACGTGCCGTTCGAGGACGAGCGGTTCATCTACGTGGCGCTGACCCGCACGCCGGTTGCGGCACAGAGGTCGCGCGTACTGGCTCCGCCTGCCAACGGCAAGGCCGAGATCACGGCAAAACTCTGCACCGAGGACGGCGTCGCGCTGGCAAAGGTGCCGCGGCGCGACAAGGCGGCCTATGCGGATGCGCGGCGCTGGCGCTGGGGCGACGCCATCACATAACGCGATCGCTTCGACGACCGAGCTACGGGCCGCTATGAGATCTTGCAGTATCATGCTATCCGAGGTTGATAACGCGTACATGGTCTGACCATCGGCACGATGCCCGCATCAGTCCCGCAGCACCCTACTCCCAGGCAATCGCTGACATTCGCTCCAGGATGGACTGTTGAGCTCGATCTTGAAGCACGACGGCTGACGATCCTGAGGGACACCTTGGTCCCGTGGCCAGCGCACCTCCGACGGAAAATCTTCAACTATTGTACCTTCGACGAATGCAGTGCGTTGGGTACCGTCCCGCACGGTTCGTACGACATGGATGGTCCCGAATTGTTGGGCGTGTATCTGGACTTCAGAGGTGGAAGAGAGGTCATTCCTGTAGGCCCCCCGAGTGAGGCTTCAAGACTTGCGACGGAGTTGTCCGTGGCAACGGGGATACCAAGGCGCGACGTAAAGAACCGGCACCTCCCGCTGTGGGGCCGCGATGACTGACGGACGATGTGGAAGGGGCGATTGGGTGACGCTGGACGCGACGCCGCGCCCCCAGAATCGCGCGTAGCTGCACTGCTCGGCATCCCAAGATTGGCCACCATGGTGGAGCGACCAGCCGCCGGCCGCCATCATGGCAGAAAGTTAACCTCATCCCTGCCTTTTCCCTTGAACTCGGATGGCTCCACATCCGACCAAGTCATACCTCCCTCCTGCGCCGGTGCCATCCGGCGCCATATTGGGTTACCCTGCCCACCTTCTTCCCCCATCAGGAGTTCTCCATGTCGACCGGCTGGATCGTTCTCGGCGTTATCGTCGTCCTCGTGCTGTTCGCCTTCGGCGCCTACAACCGGCTGGTCGCGCTGAGCCAGCGCGTCGGCCAGGCCTTCGCGGATATCGACGTGCAGCTCAAGCAGCGCCACGACCTGGTTCCGAACCTGGTCGAGACGGTGAAGGGCTACGCCTCGCATGAGCGCGGCACGCTCGATGACGTCATCAAGGCACGCAATTCGGCGATGTCGGCGCAGGGACCAGCGCAGGTGTCGGCGGCCGAGAACCAGCTCTCCGGCGCGCTGGGGCGGCTGATCGCGCTGTCGGAGGCCTATCCGGACCTCAAGGCCAACGCCAACTTCCAGCAGCTTGCGAGCGAGCTCTCCGACCTCGAGAACAAGATCGCGGCGAGCCGCCGCTTCTTCAACAACGCGGTCCAGGAATACAACACCGGCATCCAGCAGATGCCCGCCGCGCTGTTCGCCGGCATGTTCGGCTTCACCCGCAAGGACTTCTTCGATCTCGGCGCGAGCCGCACCGAGGTCGAGGCGGCGCCGCAGGTCAAGTTCTGATCGCGGATTGACCGGCAGGACAGCGCGCCATGGCCGCGTATGGTCTCTACACGCATATCGCATCGAACAAGGTCCGTTCGATGCTGCTGCTCGCGGGCCTGTTCCTGCTGCTCTACGTGCTGGTCTATGCAGGCGCGCTGGTCGCCGAAGTCGTCATCAACAGCAATCGCAGCGTCAGCTACTACCTGACGCACGCGCTCTCAGACCTGAAGAGTGCGGCGCCGATCGCTACGATCGCGGCGATCGTCTGGATCATCGTCGCGTATTTCTTCCATCAGTCGATGATCGACGCGGTCACCGGCGGCCACAGCGTGACCCGGCAGGAAGAACCGCGGCTCTATAATTTGCTTGAAAATCTCTGCATCTCGCGCGGCATCACCATGCCGAAGCTGAAGATCATGGAGAGCCCGGCGCTGAACGCGTTCGCGACCGGGCTCAACCCGCGGCAATATTCCATCACCGTCACCACCGGTCTCCTGCACGCGCTGAACGACCAGGAGATCGAGGCGGTGCTCGGCCACGAGCTGACCCACATCAAGAACGGCGACGTGCAGCTCATGGTCGTCGCCGTGATCATCGCCGGCGTAGTCGGCTTCTTCGGCGAACTGTTCTTCCGCCTGTTCACGAATTTCAGCTGGAGCTCGGGCTCTGGCGGCTCGTGGTCGTCAGGCTCCTCGTCGTCCCGCTCGTCATCCTCCTCCAGCGACAGCAAGAGTTCCGGCGGCGGCGCGGTCATCGTCATCATCATCGCGGTGGTGCTGATCGTGGTGGCCTGGCTGATGTCGCAGGTGGTGAAGCTCGCGCTGTCCCGCTCGCGCGAATTTTTGGCCGACGCGGGCTCGGTCGAATTGACCAAGAACCCCGACGCGATGATCTCCGCGCTGCGCAAGATCGAGAACCGCGGCGAACTGCCGGGCGCGACCTCCGCGGTGATGGAGCTCTGCGTCGACAATCCCCGCGAAGGCTTTGCCGACCTGTTTGCGACCCACCCTTCCGTGGATTCGCGCGTCGACGCGCTGGTCAAGTTTGCCGGCGGCCACGACCCGGGGCCGCTGCCGCCGCCGTCGGACGAGGCCCAAGAACAGGATGCGCAGGACGCGCAGGCCGACGAGCAAGCCGCCCCGCCCGCGCTGCCCAAGGGCCCGTGGAACGACTCCGGCAAGACCGCCGAGACAGCGCCGCCCCCACTGGCTGGCCCCTCCGGAACCATTTTGGGCAATCCAATGGGGCCTTGGGGCCGTCATTGAGTGCACAATCTGCGACCTGATGCGCGGATCGCACGGCGATCGGAAAAAAGCCAGCGGAATCGCCGCCGCTGCGCTGCAAAGAATTGAATTATCCCTTGTTTCTGCCATGTTCGCGCCCAACAGCAGACAACAGACCTGACCGATCCGCTATCCGCGATCGGGGGCGCGCGTTAGGGGACGTCAATGGCAAAGCCGGCAGTGGTTGTGGTGGGCGCGGACAAGGGCGGGGTCGGCAAGACCACGGTATCGCGCACCTTGCTCGATTATTTTTCCGCCAACAACGTGCCGACGCGCGCGTTCGACACGGAATCCCCGCGCGGCACGCTGAAGCGCTTCCACCCTGACATCACCGAGATCGTCGACATGACGACGACGGCGGATCAGATGAAGATCTTCGACACGCTCAACGCCGTGAGCCCGTCGGTGACCGTGATCGACGTCCGCGCCGGTCTCTTGTCGCCGGCGCTGGCCTCGCTGCGCGACATCGGCTTCCTCGACGCCGCCAAGGCCGGCCAGATCACCTTCGCCGTGTTCCACATCCTGGGCCCCTCGATCGCCTCGCTGGAGGAGATCGCCGAGACGGCCGGCTTCATGACCGGCGCAAAATATTTCCTGGTGAAGAACTTCATCAACGACACCCAGTTCTTCCAATGGGACCAGGCGACCTACAATTCGTATTTCCACCGCATCAAGGATGCGACGGAACTGACGATCCCGAAACTGAACGAAATGGCCTATGAGCAGGTCGAGGTCTCGTCCGTTCCGTTCCTGAAATTCGTCGCCAACAAGGGCATCCACGACGAGGCCGCGAACTATTCTTTCGTGCTGCGCGGCTATGTCCGGCACTGGCTGGCGAACGTCTGGAGCGAATTCGACCGTATCCGTCTGACCGACATCGTCGGCTCCAAGCCTGCGGCGCGCAGCGGCGGCAGCAGCGAAAAATAGTTGCGAGACCCGTACGGATACGGCTGGATTGGGCGAGACCTTCGCACCGATAATAGCTTCCGATGCCCGCCACGCCCGTCTACATCATCTGCTCAACCCGCCCGCAGGTCGGCAAGACGCTGCTGGCGCGGCTGCTCACGGAATTCCTGCTGCTCAAGAACGGCGACGTCGCCGCCTTCGACGTCAATCTGAAGGAACCGTCGCTGCTCGACTATCTGCCGAAGGTCACCGAGACCGCCGACGTGATCGACACGTTTGGCAAGATGCAGCTCATGGATCGCGTCATCGTCGATGACGGGCTCGCCAAGGTGATCGACCTCGGCTTCCACGCCTTCGACGAGTTCTTCAAGATGACCGACGAGATCGGCCTGCTGAAGGAAGCCGCGCGCCGCCACGTCGCGCCAATGATCCTGTTCGTCGCCGACACCGACCGCATCTCGGCGCGCGCGCATGAGATGCTGCGCGCCCAGATCCCGCGGATCAATCTGATCACCGTGGACAACGAGTTCGTCGTGCGCGGCGAGTTGCCGCCGGCCATGGAGGGCGGCCGGCTGCTCCGCCTGCCGGCGCTGCCAGGCTTCCTCAAGACCTATATCGACCGGCTCAACTTCTCCTTCACCGCCTATCTGCGGAATGAGAAGGACTCTTCGACCGAGCTGCACCAATGGATCCGGCGGAATTACCTCGCCTTCCGCGAGCTCGAGCTCAGCCTGATCCTGCAGCGGTCCTAAGAGCCTGTAAGAATTTCTCGTCATTCCGGGGCGCGCGTCAGCGCGAACCCGGAATCCATTGCGCCGCCGTCTCTGCGGCCTGATGGATTCCGGGCTCGCGACTTCGTCGCGCCCCGGAATAACGGGGATTATTTTACCCGGGTAATATTGACTAGCGGCCGACTTGCCCCTATGAGGTCCGGCGACAACAACATTCTGCCGAGGGCCTTCCCGTGAGCACTGACCGAAAAGCCGCGATCGCCGCCTACAAGGAGCGCAAGGTCTTTGCCGGCATCTACGCGGTCCGCTGCGCTGATACGGGCGAGGCCTGGGTCGGCCAGGCCCTCAACCTCGAAAAGGTCCAGAACCGCATCTGGTTCACGCTGCGCCAGGGCGGCCACCCCTGCCGCAGCCTGCAGGCCGCCTGGAACGCCCATGGCGAGAAGGGCCTCTCATTCGCCGAATGCGAGCGACTGGAGGAGGACGAGACGGACTATGTGAGAAATGCGCTCCTGAAGGAGCGCATGCGGCATTGGCTGGTGGAGCTGAAGGCCGAGGCGATCTGACCGGCCAGAGCGTTTTCAAGCGAAGTGGACACCGGTTCGCGGCAAGAAAACGCGACAAAATAAGAAGCTAGTGCCCCTCGAACGTCATCAGCGTGCGCACGGGAACGCCCATGGCGCGCAGCTTGGCGGCACCGCCGAGCTCCGGCAGGTCGATGATGAAGCAGGCGGCCATCACGTTGGCGCCGATCTGCCGCAGCAGCTTCACCGCGCCCTCCGCGGTGCCGCCGGTGGCGATGAGATCGTCGACCAGGATGACGCGCTCGCCGGGGTGGATGGCATCGACATGCATCTCCATCTCGTCGATGCCGTATTCCAGCGAATAGGCGATGCGGACGGTGGTGTGCGGCAGCTTGCCTTTTTTCCGGATCGGCACGAAGCCCGCCGAGAGCTGGTGCGCCACCGCGCCGCCGAGGATGAAGCCGCGCGCCTCCATGCCGGCGACCTTGTCGATCTTGTTACCGGCCCAGGGATGGACGAGCTCGTCGACGGCACGGCGAAAGGCGCGCGCGTCGGCGAGCAGGGTCGTGATGTCGCGGAACATGATCCCGGGTTTGGGATAGTCCGGGATAGTGCGGACGCTCGCCTTCAGATCGTGATCAAAAGTCATAACCAACCTCTCAACTGGCGGACGCGTCCAGGCGGAACGCGTTCTCGACAATACGCAGGCCCACCTCGCCGCCGAGCGACATCAGTGATTCCGGATGGAATTGCACGCCGGCGACAGGCAACGTCTTGTGCTCCAGCGCCATGGCGACGCCGTCTTCGGTGCTCGCGGTGACGCTCAGCACGTCAGGCATGCTGCCGCGCTCGACATAGAGCGAATGATAGCGGCCGATGACGATCTCGTTCGGCAAATTGCGCATCAGGCGGCCGCCGCGGACCTGCACCCGCGACGGACGGCCGTGGGCGGGATGCGCGAGCTGACCAAGCTCGCCGCCGAAATATTCGCCGATCGCCTGGACGCCGAGGCAGACGCCGAACACCGGCAGCTTCTTCTCGAGCGCCGCATCGATCGTCTTCTTGATCGCGAAGTCTTCTGGCCTGCCGGGTCCGGGCGACAGCACGAGCAAATCCCACTTTTTCTGCTTGAGCATGTCGAGCGCATGCACGTAGCGGACCACGGTCACGCTGGCGCCGACCTGGCGGAAATAGTCGGCGAGCATGTGCACGAAACTGTCGTCATGGTCGATCAGCAGCACCTGCTTGCCGCTGCCGGTCGCATCCGGCGCAAAGGTCGACAGCGGCTTTGGCGGGTCGCCGCGCAGCGCCTGGAACAGGGCTGCCGCCTTGACCTGGCATTCGCGGTCCTCGGCGGCCGGATCTGAATCAAAGAGGCAGGTGGCACCGACGCGGACCTCCGCCAAGCCATCCTTCATGCGGATGGTGCGGATGGTGAGGCCGGTGTTGATGCTGCCGTCGAAATTCACGGCGCCGATGGCGCCGGCATACCAGCGCCGCGGCGAGCGCTCGTGATCCTCGACGAACTGCATCGCCCAGAGCTTTGGCGCGCCGGTTACCGTCACCGCCCAGGCATGGGTCAGGAACGCGTCGAGCGCGTCAAAACCCGGGCGCAAGATGCCTTCGACATGGTCGACGGTGTGGAAGAGTTTTGAGTAGGTCTCGATCTGCCGCCGCGCCAGCACCTTGATGGTGCCGGGCACGCAGACGCGCGCCTTGTCGTTGCGGTCGACGTCGGTGCACATGTTGAGCTCGAACTCGTCCTTCTCCGAGTTCAGGAGCTGACGGATCTGTTCGGCGTCGCCGATCGCGTCGGTGCCGCGCGCGATGGTGCCGGAGATCGGACAGGTCTCGACCCGCCGTCCGTCGGAGCGGACGAACATTTCCGGCGACGCCGACACCAAAAATTCACCGTCGCCGAGATTCATCAGCGCGCCATAGGGCGACGGGTTGATGACGCAGAGCCGCTGGAACACCTCGGCCGGCGAACGGTCGCAGGGTTCTCCGAAGAGCTGGCCGGGCACCGCCTCAAAGAGATCACCGCGGGCGAACGCCGCGCGCGCGGTCTCGACGGTCGCCTGGTATTCGCCCGGCGCGTGGTCGGCAAAGCCCTGGCGCGGCGTCTTGAGGTAGGCGCTGTCAGGCGTCTCGCGCGGCAAGCCCGCACTCGACTGCCCCTTCCAGGCGAAATCGTAGGAGATCACCACGCCGCGGCCGGTGGCGCGGTCATAGGCGAGCAGGCGATCGGGCACGTAGAGCACGATGTCGCGCTGGTCCTTCTCGCGCGAGCGCTTCTGCAGGAGATCCTCGATCTGGAACACGAGGTCGTAAGCGAAGGCGCCGAACAGGCCGAGCATGCCATCGTCATTGGCGGAGAACGCTGCGATCAGATCGCGCACCAGCGACATTACGCTGGCGCGCCGCGTGCGCTGGTCTTCCTCGATGGGCGCATCGCCGCGGATGATGTGACCGGCGAGCCGCGACGGCGTCCGCTCCGAGATCACCACGCAGGGTTCGGCAATGACGTCGCCGAGGAAGGCGATCAGCACCTTGCCGCGGTCGTTGAGCGCTTCCAGCGTGAAATTGAAGCCTGATGTCTCGAGCTTGAGCGGCGGATCGGAGAAGCCGAGGTCAAAGCTCTCGTAGCGGCCGGGGACGGTCGTGCCCGATGACAGCACCACGCCGCGGCGGCGGTCGAGCAGGCTGACGAGATCGTCGAGCCGGTTGGCGCCGCCGGTGAATTGCTCCGCCACGCGCGTGATCGCAAGACCAGCGCGGGTGAGGTATTCGCTTTTGGCCGGAAGGGCAAAAACAGTCCTGTTCATGGGGTCCTCTTACGAAACTTGCCGAGGGAACGCCACACAGGACAAACGATCAGGCCGCCGCACTGCGTTGGCGACCTCTGACGATTTGGGAAAGGAAAATCGCACCGGCCACCTCTTTAGGAGGTGCGCCACCAAAGACGGGATGGGCGGACAGCGATGCTCATGGGGGAACTACACACCATGGCGCGGGGGCGGCGTCAAGGGTGCGTAGGCGGCGGCCAACCCTTCCGGTTCAGGCCGCCGTGCGGATAGGTCCGACTTCGCTCCTGCATCGGGCCTCACACAAGCTCGTCCGGGCCTGGCGCATCGCGGCGTCCGTGACGAACATGGATAATCACCAGATCGTCACCGACCAGGAGATGCTAAACCAGATACGGGAATGGCACGATCGGAAACAACGCCGGGAATGTCGGTCGCACGTCCGAGACTTGGATATTGTGTCAGCAATCTAGCAGTCGATCGGATACGCCGCACAACCGCACTTGCCGCCCGCTTGTCGTGCTGCGCGATGTATTCGTGGATTCCGTCAATATCGTTGCGGGCACGCTGAGCGTACCTCAGCCTCACAGGCCACACTTCTTCCAAAGAGCGGCCATTTCCTCGTCGGTTGCGAATTCACCTCGCTCGGCCTGCTGAAATCCCTCCAGCACTCCCGCGCGATGCTCCTCCGGCACAACGAACAGATCGCCGTCGGCGGCGACAATCTGCTCCAGCACTTCGGCGACATAGGCCTGCCGATCCTCAGGCAGCCTCTTCACCTTTTCAAGAACGTCTTCCAAGACCTTGGTCATGGATGGAATATATAGCAGATCCCCGCCGAAATCGATCCACTCCTCACCCCAGATGCTTGCGGAAAAACTCCGTGGCCCGGCCCCAGGCGAGCTCGGCGGCTTCGCGGTCGTGCACGGCCTGGCGCTGCTCGTTGACGAAGGCGTGCTCGGCGTCATAGCGGAACAGCTCGAGCGACTTGCCGGCGGCCTTCATGCCCTTCTCGAAGGCATCGACCACCTGCGGCGTGCACCAGTCGTCCTTGTTGGCAAAATGCGCCTGGAGCGGAATCTTGACGTCGGCGGGTTTTGCCGCCTGCTCCGGCGGGATGCCGTAGAACACGACGCCGGCTGCAAGCTCCGGAATCTTGGTCGCACCGATGATGGTCACGGCGCCGCCGAGGCAGAAGCCGGTCAGGCCGACCTTGGCGCCGTTCTTGGAGAGAAATTGCGCGGCGCCACGTACGGTCTGCGTGGTGGCGTCCATGAAGTCGAGCGAGTTCATCTCGCGATTGGCGGAGTCGGTGTCGTGATACGGCACCACCGTGCCCTTGTAGAGATCGGGCGCCAGCGCATCGAAGCCGGCGAGTGCAAAGCGGTCGCACAGGCCCTTGATCTGGTCCTGCAGTCCCCACCATTCCTGGATCACGACCACGCCCGGGGCGTTGCCGCGCGCGGCATTGGCGAGGTAGCCCGAAGCGTCCTTGCCGTCCGGCCGCTTGAAGGTGATGACGGTTCCCATGCTTTCCTCCGACGATCTTTTTGGGGGGCGGTTGCAGGTATTTTGGCGGGTGCGCGGGCGTGGCGCAATCCACACGTTCGTCATTCCGGGGCGATGCGCAGTATCGAACCCGGAATCTCGAGATTCCACAATTCGCAATCGCGAATTGGGGTTCGCGCTTCGCGCGCCCCGGAATGACGGTGCCATGAAAAAAGCCCCCTTGCGGGGGCCTTTCGTTGTCTCGTCTGACCTGCGCCGTTCAGTGCGCGTCGGCCCAGACCTTCTTCTTGGTGAAGTACATCAGGCCCGCGAAGATGATCAGGAACACGAACACCTGGAAGCCGAGCTGCTTGCGCGCCTCCATGTGCGGCTCTGCGGTCCACATCAGGAAGGTGGTGACGTCCTTGGCGTACTGCGCGACCGTGGCCGGCGAGCCGTCGTCATAGGTCACCTGACCGTCGGAGAGCGGCTTCGGCATCTTGATGGCGTGGCCCGGGAAGTACTTGTTGAAGTACGAGCCTTCCGGGATCGTCACGCCCGCGGGCGCATGGTCCTCGTAGCCTTGCAGCACGGCTGCGACGTAGTCGGGGCCCTGCTCCTGGTACTGCGTGAAGACGTCGAAGATGAACCAGGGGAAACCGCGCTTGTAGCTGCGCGCCTTGGTGATCAGCGACAGGTCCGGCGGCGCCGCACCGCCGTTCGCCGCACGAGCCGCCTGCTCGTTCGGGAATGGCGAGGGGAAGTAATCCGCCGGGCGGCCCGGGCGCTCGAACATGTCGCCCGCATCGTTCGGGCCGTCCTTGATCTTGTACTCGGACGCAAACGCCGCCGCCTGCGCCACCGAGTAGCTGGGCCCGCCGGCCTCAGCCAGATTGCGGAAGGCGATGTAGGAGAGGCCGTGGCAGCTGGAGCAGACTTCCTTGTAGACCTTCAAGCCGCGCTGAAGCGCACCGCGGTCGAACTTGCCGAACGGACCCGAGAACGACCACTTGTTGCCGGGCGGAGTGTCCGAGCCTTCGGACGCGCGCGCGCCATCCACCGAGCCCAGGAACAGCGCGCCGGCAGCCACCAGCGCGACCGCAATGGACGCTACCGCCTTGCGGGACTTGGCCAGCACGGCTTCGGAGATCGAGTTCGGCACCGGCCGCGGCGTCTCGATGCGGGCGAGCAGCGGCAGCACGATCAGGAAGTAGGCGAAGTAGCAGACCGTCAGGATGCGGCCGGCGATGACGTAGATGCCTTCGGGCGGCTGCGCGCCGAGATAGCCGAGCAGGATGCAGACCACGACGAAGATCCAGAAGAACTGCTTGGCGAGCGGACGATACTTCGAGGAGCGGGTCTTGGCGCTGTCGAGCCAGGGCAGGAACACCAGCACGATGATCGCCGAGAACATGCCGATGACGCCCGCGAGCTTGTTCGGGATCGAACGCAGGATCGCGTAGAACGGCAGGTAGTACCATTCGGGCACGATGTGCGGCGGCGTCACGCCGGGGTTGGCCGGGATGTAGTTGTCGGCATCGCCGAGATAGTTCGGCATGTAGAAGATGAACCAGGCGTAGAGCAGCAGGAAGCAGGACACGCCGAAGAAGTCCTTCATGGTCGCATGCGGCGTGAACGGCACCGTGTCCTTTTCCGTCTTGGGTTCGACGCCGTCGGGATTGTTCTGGCCGGCGACGTGCAGCGCCCAGACGTGCAGCACGACGACGCCCGCGATCACGAACGGCAGCAGATAGTGCAGCGAGAAGAAACGGTTCAGGGTCGGATTGCCGACCGAATAGCCGCCCCACAACAGCGTCACGATGCTCTCGCCGACATAGGGAATGGCGGAGAACAGATTGGTGATGACGGTGGCACCCCAGAAGCTCATCTGACCCCAGGGCAGCACGTAGCCCATGAAGCCTGTCGCCATCATCAGCAGATAGATGATGACGCCGAGGATCCACAGCACCTCGCGCGGCTCCTTGTACGACCCGTAGTAAAGGCCGCGGAACATGTGGACGTAGACGGCGAAGAAGAACATCGACGCACCGACCGCGTGCATGTTGCGCAGCAGCCAGCCGTAATTGACGTCGCGCACGATCAGCTCGACCGACTTGAAGGCGAGGTCCGCATACGGCGTGTAGTGCATCGCCAGGATGACGCCGGTCAGGATCTGCACGCCGAGCATGAAGGACAGGATGGCGCCGAAGGTCCACCAGTAGTTCAGGTTACGCGGCGTCGGATAGGCCACGAACGACGAGTGCACGAGACCAAAGATCGGTAGCCGCCGCTCGATCCATTTCAGGGCTGGATTGCTCGGCTGGTAGTCGGAGGGTCCGCTCATGATGCGATCCTGAGGAAATAAAGCGACGCGACGGGTTCAAAGGCCGGGAACGAAAAAGCTCCCGTGCCTCAACCGATCTGGATTTTGGTGTCTGAGACGAACTGGTACGGCGGCACCGGCAGGTTCGCGGGTGCGGGCCCCTGACGGATGCGGCCGGAGGTGTCGTACACCGAGCCGTGGCACGGGCAGAAGAAGCCGTCGTAGCTGCCTTCATGGGCGATCGGGATGCAGCCGAGATGGGTGCAGATGCCGATCACGACCAGCCACTGCTCATGGCCAGCCTTGGTCCGGGCCTCGTCGGATTGCGGATCGGGCAGGCTCGCCACGTTGACGGAACGAGCCGCATCGACCTGCTTCTTGGTCCGATGGCTGATATAGATCGGCTTGCCGCGCCAGAAGACCTTGACGTCCTGGCCTTCGGCGATCGGGGCGAGATCGACCTCGATCGGCGCGCCGGCGGCGATGGTCGAGGCGTCCGGATTCATCTGGGAAATGAACGGCCAGAGCGTCGCTGCGCCCCCAACTGCGGCGGCAGCCCCCGTTGCAACAAAAAGGAAATCACGGCGTGTCGGATGGTCCGCCGAAGACGCTGTCGTCACGATTCCAACCCTTTCATTTGTGCGACCGGTGGAACCGCCCCAGGGGGCGCCCACGAAGGTCCCCAGAACAGGCTGCCGGCGCCCGCGGCCCCCCGCGGCGGCAGAACGATGCTTCTCCGCGCCAATTGGGCGAAAACCGCAGTCCAGAATCGTTCTATTGGCACCCTTGCCCGGCGAGCGCAAGCCCGCTATCGGCGCGGAAGCGTGCAATGCACGAATTCCGCGGCCTGCGATGTTTTATTGAGACATTTTTGGCCGCACCAACGCTTAGCCAACCCTTGGCCGACCCCATGCAGATAGCGCTCTTCCAGCCCGACATCCCTCAAAACACTGGTACGATTCTCAGGCTGTGCGCCTGTCTGGATATGGCCGCCCATATCATCGAGCCTGCGGGTTTTCCGGTCTCGGACCGGCATTTCCGTCGGGCGGGAATGGACTATCTCGACCAGGTCAGCTTGACCCGCCACGATTCCTGGTCGAAGTTCCAGGCCTGGCGCGCGGCGCAGGGCCACCGGCTGTTGCTCTTCACCACCAAGGGCGCGACCAACTACCTTGATTTTCGCTATCAGCCGTCGGACATCCTGCTGCTCGGACGCGAGAGCGCCGGCGTCAGCGACGAAGTGGTCGCGGCCGCGGATGCGCGGCTGGTGATTCCGATCAAGCCGGGGCTGCGGTCGCTCAATGTGGCGATGGCCGCGGCAATGGCCGCGGGCGAGGCGCTGCGGCAGGTCCGGGACCCGCAAATCTAAGGTGAAGGTCTGAGGTTTTGAGGAGAAGGTCGTGAGCTACGCGGTCAAGGAGATCTTCCTGACCCTTCAGGGCGAAGGCGCCCATGCCGGGCGCGCATCGGTGTTCTGCCGCTTTGCGGGCTGCAATCTCTGGAGCGGCCGCGAGGCGGATCGCACTGACGCCGTCTGCCAGTTCTGCGACACCGATTTCGTCGGCACCGACGGCACGCTGGGCGGGCGCTACGCCACCGCCGAAGAGCTCGCCCGCACCATCGCCGCGCAATGGCAAGGGGCGAACGACCAGCGCTACGTGGTGCTGACCGGCGGCGAGCCGCTGTTGCAGGTGGACGGACCCCTCGTCGATGCGCTACATGCGGCTGGCTTCGAGATCGGGGTCGAGACCAACGGCACCATGCTGCCGCCCGACGGGCTCGACTGGATCTGCGTGAGCCCGAAAGCGGGAAGCGAACTCGTCCTGCGGCGCGGGCACGAGCTCAAGCTGGTGTATCCGCAGGCTCAGGCCCTGCCTGAAGCCTTTGAGGACCTCGCCTTCGAGCGTTTCTCGCTGCAGCCGATGGACGGGCCTGATGTGGCCGAGAACACCGCGCGCGCGATCGATTATTGCCTGCGCCATCCGCAATGGCGGCTGAGCGTGCAGACACACAAGACACTCGGAATTCGATAGGACCGGTTGACGACGAGATGTGGGAATTGACGAAATCGTTTCGCTTCGAGGCGGCGCATGCGCTGTCCGGCACGACCTTCGGCGCCGCCAGCGAGGAGATCCACGGCCATTCGTTCCGCGCCGAGGTGACGCTGCGCGGCGCGCCCGATCCCAAAACCGGCATGGTGGTCGATCTCGGCCTCGTGCAGCGCGCGATCGAGGACGTGCGCCTGACGCTCGATCACAAGCTGCTCAACAAGATCGAGTCGCTCGGCATCCCGACGCTTGAAAATCTCTCGCGCTTCGTCTGGGAGCGCCTCCAGCATATCGGCGGGCTCACCCGCGTCTCTATTCACCGCGACAGTTGCAACGAGAGCTGCGCCTACTACGGTCCGCAGAGCTAGCATCATGGATTTGGGCGTGATCGAAGATCGCAAGGCGCGCGCGCGAAGCTGGTTCGAGCGCCTGCGCGACGACATCTGCGCGAGTTTTGAACGGCTCGAGGACGATGCTCCACCTGCGCTTTATCCGGGACAAGCCGGCCGCTTCGAGCGCACGCCCTGGAATCGCACCGATCATAGCGGCGCGCCCGGCGGCGGCGGCGTGATGTCGATGATGTATGGCCGGCTGTTCGAGAAGGTCGGCGTGCACTGCTCGACCGTGCATGGCGAGTTCGCGCCGGAGTTTCGCGCGCAGATCCCGGGCGCGTCGGAGGATCCGCGCTTCTGGGCCTCCGGCATCTCGCTGATTGCGCATATGCGCAATCCCAACGTGCCAGCGGTACACATGAACACGCGCTTCGTGGTCACGACCAAGGCCTGGTTCGGCGGCGGTGCCGATCTCACGCCCGTGCTCGACCGCCGTCGCACGCAGGAGGACACGGACACCGTCGCCTTCCATGCCGCGATGAAGCAGGCCTGCACTGGTCCGAACGGCGTCGCCGACTACGACAAGTACAAGAATTGGTGCGACGAATATTTTTACCTGCCGCACCGAAAGGAAGCGCGCGGCATCGGCGGTATCTTCTACGACTGGCATGACAGCGGCGACTGGGAGGCTGACCTCGCCTTTACCCAGGACGTCGGCCGCGCCTTCCTGAAGATCTATCCCGAGCTCGTCCGGCGCAACTTTGCGACATCGTGGACCGCGGAGGAGCGCGAGGAGCAGTTGATCCGCCGCGGACGCTATGTCGAGTTCAACCTGCTCTACGACCGCGGCACCATTTTCGGGCTCAAGACCGGCGGCAACGTGGATTCGATCCTGTCGTCGCTGCCGCCGGAGGTGAAGTGGCCATGACGATGCTGCCGCCATTGCCGCGCGCCATGCTGATCGACATGGACGACACCATCCTGTCGGCCTATGGCCGCCCCGAGATCGCCTGGAACACGATCGCAAACGAGTTCGCGGCCGAGCTTGCGCCGCTGCCGCCGCGCGAGGTCGCAACCGCGGTGCTCGCCTTCGCGCGAAATTTTTGGGCCAATGCGGACGCCTCATGGCGACTGCGGCTCGGCGAAGCGCGGCATCTGACGGTCAAGGGCGGCTTTGCCGCGCTGGCCGCGGCCGGCCACCGCGCCCTGTCAGACGATCTCGCGGTCCGCATTGCCGATCGCTTCACCGCCTACCGCGAAGAGGAGATGTTCGTCTTCCCCGGCGCGCATGATGCGATCGACAAGTTGAAGGCGCTCGGCGTCAGGCTCGCGCTGGTGACCAACGGCGCCGCCGACATGCAGCGCGCCAAGGTCGAGCGTTTCGAGCTGACCCACCGCTTCGACCATATCCAGATCGAGGGCGAGCACGGTTTCGGCAAGCCCGAGGAGCGCGCCTATCTGCACGCCATGGAGGCGCTCGGCGTCAGCGCGAAAGACACCTGGATGATCGGCGACAATCTGGAATGGGAAGTCGTGACGCCGCAGCGCCTCGGCATCTACGCCATCTGGATCGACGTGCATGGCGAGGGCCTGCCCGAGGGCTCGACCATCAGGCCCGATCGCATCATCCGCTCGCTGAGCGAGCTCGTGCCCGCTGCGTCGTAACGCCTCTCCCCCTCAGCCACGCCCAGTGAAATTTCTCACAGATCGCAATCAAGGATTGCGGTAGGCTGGTGCCGGGCGAGGGACGTGTGAGGCAGCGATGCAGCAGGACCTCCAGACGGCACCGCGCGCGACACCGCCTGAAGAGACGCCGGGCGTGTGGCGGAGGATTCAGTCCTGGGACAGCCGCTTGTCTGTCACCAAGGGGCTGACCATCGTCACCCTGCTCACCGGCTTCTTCGGCGGATATTTCCAGTACCTCAACTCCTACGAGGAAAAGGTCGGCGAACAGGCCAAGGCCGACATGGCCACCGCGACCAAAACCTTCATCGAGATCTCCAACGCCTTTGCCGAAGTGCAGATGCAGCAGGAGATCATGCTCGGCGATTTCGCCGGCGCACTGAACGATCGTCTCGATGCCGGCATCAGAAAGATGGACACCAAGGCCGCGAACGATCTGTTCCCGAACTACATCAAGGCGCGCACTGCGCTGCGCCAGAACAGCGCCGTGTTCGCGCGCGAGGCCGAGATCTATGTCGATTGGCCGAGCGACCTCACCCGTGATCCCGCAGCCCCGCGCGCGCTGAACCAGGACCCGCTCACCGAGGCGCTGCTCGACGCGTATGAGTTCGACTGCGACGCAAAAGCCAACCTGCCGAGCTTCGAAGGCACATTTTTTGACGGACAGAAGCACGGCCCAGCGAATGAACCGCTGTGCACGCCCGCACCGGGCGAGAAGAAGACTTACGTGGACCTATGTGCCCGCACGGGCGGCAATGGCGCGATCGATCCCGGCAAGGACGTCATCAACATCAACTGGTGGAGCGCCAAGCACCACGTGCTGACGCTGCACTACTGCTTCGAGACCATGCATGCGAAGCTCAGGACGGCACGGATCTGGGCTTCACAGAACGAGGTCAGCGAAGAGGCCAGGCAAGACTTCCTGAGGCAGAAGGATCATTTGCGAAGGAGCCTCGAGCATCAGGGCGATCGCCTCAACGCCTTCATGACGCTGACCATGTCGCAACTGGAACGCATCCGCGTCCGCTACCGTCCCTCCGGCTTCTTCTGTCACGTCCCTCTGGTGCGCGATGCGATCGGGGTTTTCAGCAACCAATGCCTGCCGATCCGCACGGCGGTCAACGAACGCGGGTAGAGACAATCCACAGGCGCCCGTCGTGATCGGACTGTCATGACGGCTTGCTAGCCTCTCGCCTCGTCGATCAAGACAGGAGGACCAGCCATGGAATTGAAAGCCGGTGACGTCGTCATGCTGAAGTCAGGCGGACAGCCGCTGACCGTCGTTGATGTCAAAGAGGACGACGTGCTCTGCCTCTGGATGGGGATGGAAGGCCAGCTCTACCGCGAGACGCTGCCGCTCGCCGTCCTCGAGCATCCCGACGAGGAAGAGGACGACGAGGACGAAGACGAAGACGAGGATGAGGACGAAGAGGACGACGAAGACAAGGACTAGGCCCTCCACGTCGGATCGCGGCCCGGGTGCACCGCCGCCCGGGCCGCAATGCTTCGGATATCGGATCGAGACGGGTCCCCGCCTCGGCCGTCAGACTAAACGCCGAAAACAACCCCATGCACAGTAGACAGTGGCGGGCCTCGCGGCAGCCTACGAATTTTCCGAAATTCGCTTGACGCGTCGGGCAAATCAGGGGTATATTGTCATCATTGCGATACCTGCGCTCGGTGAGCCTTAACGAGGCCACGGCATCGCCGGCCCGGCTGCGATTTTCTTTGAATGGCGCTCGGCCGCTCTTGAACCCATCGGGGTTCCCGCGCAACCGATAGGATATTGATTCTGCGCTAGCGGGAGCCGGCGAACCGACGATGCTTGATCGAGCCTACCGGCAGCGCCTTGAAGCCGACCTTTCGCAGTGGCAAGCCAACGGCGTGATCACGCCGGCGACCGTGGCGGCCATCCGCGGCGTGCTTCCTCCGACAGGTGCCGGCCTCAACATTCCCGTTGCCATGGGCATTGTCGGGGGCCTGCTGATCGCCGCGGCTTTTTTGGCCTTCGTCGCCGCGCACTGGGTGGAAATCGCGCGGCTGTCGCGGATGGGAATCCTCGTTGCCGGCATCGTTGCGTCCAACGGGCTCGGCGCATGGTTCGCCCACACCAGGCGGCCGATCCTCGCCGACCTCTGCGCCAGCGTCGGCGCGATCATCTTCGGGGCCGGTATTGCGCTCGTCGGCCAGATGTATCACCTCGGCGACGATTTTGCCGGCGGCATGCTGCTGTGGGCAACAGGTGCACTCTGCGCGGCGGCGCTGACCAGCTCCCGCGGCGCGCTTGCGGTGGCGCTTGCCGCGGCGAGCATCTGGACCTGGCTGCGCATCGCCGAGATCCAGGACGGCCCGCACCTTCCGTTCGTCGCGTTCTGGCTCGCGGCAGGCGCCCTTGCCCTGCTTTGGAATTCACGCCTCGCCGCGCATCTCGTCGCGCTGGCGACGCTGCCATGGTGGATTGCCACCGCGACCCAGTCGATCCTGTTCGACCTCGTGCCGTTCTTCATCCTTGCCAACGGCGCAGCCTTGCTGCTGGGCGGCGGGCTGGCGCTGACGGCAACACCTTGGCAGAGGGCGCGTGATGCCGGCGGCGTCCTCTCGAACTACGGCGCGTTCCTGCTGGCCGGCGTCGCCGCCATGGAGGTGCTTGTCGCCAACGAAATGCTCCGGCCTGGCTCGAGCCACCAGCCGGCATGGGCCATCGCCTGCGGCGTCGCCGGGACGATCGCAGCCTTCACAGTCGGGGTGCTCCGGCGGCAGGCCGGCGCAGCCTTTGCCGGCGGCGCGATGGCGCTGATGCTGGTTGCGGCCGTCGTGTGGCCGTTGCGCACCTTGGGCGAACCGTGGCCCGCCTATGCCGTCGTGCTCGGCGCCATGCTCTGCCTCGTCGTGTCAGGCATGCTCGACGGCAGCCGTGCGCGGACGGTCGCCGGCTGGCTCGGCATCGCCGGCGTGATTGCCGGCATCACCTGGGCCGTCAAGGGCTCGCTGCTGCGTCGCTCCGCCTTTCTCGCCGCGGCAGGTATCGTCGCGATCGCGATGGCGGCGGCGCTCAATCGCCTGCTGCCGAGGACCGAGACATGACCGCGATCGCCAGCTCCTTGCAGCGCATCCCCAAGGCCGCCCTGTTCGCAGCCGTCGCGGTGATTCAGTTCGCGCTCTTGGCCGTCATGATCATCGACCGGATGCAGATTTTGCGCGATGGCGCCGAGGTCGCGTTGCAGACCCGTCCCGTCGATCCCCGCGATATCTTCCGCGGCGACTATGTCCGCCTCGGCTATGACATCTCGGAAGTGCCCGCCGGCGCGCTGCAAGGTCAGCCCGCCGGGACCCGCACTCCGACCGTGTTCGTCAAATTGACGCCCGACAGCAACGGTCTCTACCAGGCGGTCTCGGTGCATGCAGAAGCCGTTCCGGTGACGAGCCCGGACATCTTGATCCGTGGCCGCATCGCCCTGGGCGCAAATTGCGGCCCGAACGCACCCCGCTTCTGCGCAAAACTGCGGATCAACTACAATCTGGAGCGCTATTTCGTCCCCGAGGGTGAGGGGCTGAAGCTCGAGCAGGCGCGCAACGAGCGCAAGCTGACCATTGTGGCCGCCGTCACACCATCCGGGCGCGCGGCGATCAAGCGGCTGTTGGTCGACGGCACGCCGGTTTATGACGAGCCGTGGTTCTAGGGCGCGTGGATGCGCGGCGCTCGTCGACCGCCCACGTCCTTCGAGCAACGCCACCGTTCGCCGAACAACTTTAGGCCGTCTACCTATAAACCCGGCGGCGTCATGTAACTGGTGACTACGTCCGCTTCGCCCCTATAGCGACCAAGTTCGTGCGGCAGCGCATTATGTCGCGATGGGCCACAAAGGCGACATCGCGCGCCAGATCAGCTACGATAGCGGCCACCTAATGATGAAGCTCTAGAATAGGTGATTGGTGCGCTGCCATGCGTTACGACCTCGATCTTGTTAACCAGCTATGCCGAGAGATCGGCCTGGTAGTGCGACTAGATAACGATCATCGTATCGAGGTCGATCTTGGCCGTGACGCAGTTCTGTGCGTTGAGAACGCCGAACGCGAGGAAAACTGCCTGATCGGTTTTCTTGGCATGCCCTGGCATACGCACGATAATCTTATGTTCGCCGATGCTCGCGGTAACTACATCGAACTCGACTACCTCGATCTACTCACTGGCTTGAAGGAGGGGCGAATCCTCGTTTGCGAGCGGGAGGCGAAGGGGCGGACGGTCGACATCTGGCTGGTCCACAGCGAGTACAACGACGAGCTCAAGTATCTTGAAGAAGGCGAGCGGATCATCGTGCGTCGCGCAACGGTCCAACTGGCATAATTGGACGGAACCGACTTTTTGTGTCGGCTCTGGGTCAAAAGCGCCGATCCCCTCAGGAAGAACGAAGAGCGCTTGGATTGGTTTCGCCGCAACTTGACATAGGACGCCACGCGATCTTCACAGCGCGTCCGCTTTGCGCCACAAGCAGACATACGCGAGGGGGCGACGGCACCGCGGTTCGTCTGTCAGCCCCCGGGGCCATCCTTCATGATGTAACCCATCAGGTCGTCCACGTTGTGCTCCAGATCCCGGATGATGTTCTTGACGACGTCTCCGATCGAGATCACGCCCACGACCTTGCCTGCGTCCAGCACTGGCAGATGGCGAAAACGGCGCTTGGCCATCATTGCCATGCAGCCGTCCAGCGGATCGTCCGGCTTGATGGTCACCGGGTTGACCGTCATCACCTGGCTCACCGGCGTCTGCTTCGCATCGAGTCCGGGCAGCAGCACTTTGATGGCGCAGTCACCCTGGGTCACGATACCGACCAGTACGTCGTCGTCGATGACCAGCACCGCCCGGACCCGGTCGTCGCGCATCCGGCGCAAGGCTTCGACGACCATGTCGGTGGAACGAACATGGATCAGGGCGCCACCCTTCTGGGCCAGAGCGCTTTTTACTGTGCTCATCGATCTCCTCTCGTGGATCCTGTCCTGCCCCGCTTGATGGTCCGCAAAGGATAGTCGAAATATCTTGCCTCGTCAGCACCGCGCCGATGTCGCCGGCGAAGCTTACGCCCGAATCTCAGAGCATCTGCTTCACCGCAGCCGAGATCATCACCATCCCGCCGGTGATGACGGCGGCGTCGAGGATCGCGGTGTGGATGTGTACGGGCATCCGCTCGACGAAGGCTTTTGCGAGGAAGGCGCCGGGGATCGCAATGCCGCCGATCAGCAGCGCGAAGGCGAGCACCTGCGCGGTCACGGCACCGGCAAGGCCGAAGGCGGAAATCTTGATCAGGCCGGTGCCGAGCGAGATCATCGCGTCGGTCGCAATCACCGCCGCGCCTTCGAGGCCGGACGCCATTAACAGCGAGAGCAGGATCACGCCGGAGCCGGAGGTGCCGCCGACCAGCACGCCGTAGCCGACGGAGCCTGCGGCAAGCCCGGTGTCGCCGATCTTCACCGAGCGGCGGCGCAGTACGCGGCGAAGCGGCACGCTCAAGATCAGCATCGAGCCGATCACGAGGGCGGCGCCCGCATTGGTGAGCCGCGTATAGCCGTAGGCGCCGAGCGCCGTCGTCAGCGCTGCGCAAGCCAGTACGATCAGCGCGCGGCGGCGGTCGGCATATTTGAGATAGGCGACGGCACGGCTGGAATTGGTGAAGATCGCCGAGATCGCGATGATCGGCACCACAGGCTCGGCGCCGACCAGCGGCACCAGCACCAGCGGCATCAGGGCGCCGGTGCCGTAGCCGGCGAGTCCGCCGATAACAGAAGCAAACAACGCCATCAACGCGACCAGCAGAAGCTGAAGCAGCGAGATATCGGCGAAGCCTGAGACGATGGTCAATTTCTCTGATCGCGGCTGACGCGTGCCGCAGCTTGATCGGCGATGGTCGCGAGCGCCGCCTGCTCTAGTGGAAAATCCGCCGCGAGCCAAGCGTCCTCGGCCAATGTCAAGACATGTCCGAGGAGCGGTCCTTCAGTCACACCGCGCGCAATGAAGTCGGCGGCCTTCAGCGGGAATTTCGGCGCACTCCAGCGCTGCGGCAGCTCGGCGAGTTCGCGCCAGCGCGACGAATTCGGATCGCCGCCGAGCCGCGCCCAGGCCAGCAACACGCGATCGTGATAGCGCTCGGGGCCGAGCCGGTAGACCAGCCGCCGCGCGCTGGCTTCGTCCTTGCTGGCGAAGCGCCACCAGCGGTGGCCCATCGAATCCAGCGCCTTGGCTTCCGCATTGCTGAGTCGCAGCCGCGTCGCGACGCGCTTGGCGTCCTCGGTGACTGCGACGCTCAAGACCGCTAGGCGCCGCGTTGCATCGGCGTCCACGCCGAGCTCGCGCTCGATCGCGACCATAGTCGCCAGCGGCCCGGTATAGGCGACGCCCCCGATCAGCGCTTGCAACAATCCGCCATCGGCCATCGCCAATGCCGCAGCAGAGGCGCCATGTGCGACCAATAGCTTCAGCATCTCCATGCGCACCCGCTCGGCCGACAGGCTCGCAAGGCCCGCGCGGCCGCGGATGCAGGCGAGATAGCCCTCGCGATCCGGCTCGCCGGCACCGAACGCGGCGTGGATGCGGAAGAAGCGCAGGATGCGCAAGTAATCCTCGGCGATACGCTGGTCGGGATCGCCGATGAAACGCACGCGGCGCGCGGCGACGTCCGCGAGCCCGCCGACATAGTCATGCACAATACCCTTTGCGTCGACCGAGAGCCCGTTCATGGTGAAGTCGCGCCGCTCGGCATCGCGCACCCAGTCGCGGCCGAACACGACCCTGGCCTTGCGGCCGAAGGTCTCGGTGTCCTCGCGCAGGGTCGTCACCTCGTAGGGGTGACCATCGATCACGAGCGTGACGGTGCCGTGGTCGAGGCCGGTCGGCACACTCTTGATGCCGGCACTTTTGGCGCGCCGCATCACCTCGTCGGGCAATGCGGTGGTCGCGATGTCGATGTCGCCATGCGGCAGCTTCAACAGCGCGTTGCGCACGGCGCCGCCGACCACGCGGGCTTCCTCGCCGTCGGCGTTGAGGAGTTTCAGGACGCGCGTCGTCCCGCCTGAGGTCAGCCAGGGCGCGTCGGCAAGCAGGTTCTCCGTGCTCATGCCGCAGCCCTTATTTCTCGGCGCCCGGCACGAGCCTGCCGTTCTCGATATGGGCGGGAACGTAGGTCGAATCCGGCGGCGCACCGGTGAAGTGCGCGAGCCCGATCAGGCTCGCGATGACCAGCACCAGCGCCACCAGCGCGAGCCGCGCGAGGGTGGTGACCGTCCAGGACGATTGCACGAACAGCCCCGATCGGGTCGCGACCAGAAACAGCGCATAGACCGCGAAGGGAATGAGGAAGATTCCGATCTCGGTCAGGGCCGGCCGGATCATGACAAATAGATCCGCTCATAGAGCACACGCAATATGCCGGCGGTCGCACCCCAGATGTACCGCTCGGCAAACGGCATCGCGTAATAGGAGCGCTCCATGCCGCGGAATTCCTTGCTGTGCACCTGGTGGTTCGCCGGGTTCATCAGGAAGGATAGCGGCACCTCGAAGGCATCATCAACCTCGGAATGATTGATGGTCAGCTCGAATCCCGGCTTGACCTTGGCGACCGTCGGCAGGATGCGGAAGCCGAAGCCGGTGCCGTAGAGATCGAGATAGCCGATCGGCTCGACGAATTGGCGCGACAGGCCGACCTCCTCCTCGGCCTCGCGCAGCGCGGCATCGACGGGTGCGGCGTCGATCGCGTCGATCTTGCCGCCGGGAAAGGCGATCTGGCCGGCATGGTCGTTGAGATGGGCGGCGCGCTGCGTCAGCAGCACGGTCGGCTCGGGCCGGTCGATCACGGGGATCAGCACCGCTGCGGGCCGAACCGGCTGCTCGCGCGCGATGATCTCCAGCATCTTGTCGGTGCCGGGATCGCCGGACAGCGGAACGATATTGGGATCGTAGAGGCCGGGCGGAACGTCGAAGCGAAGCCGCGCCTTCGAGCGGTCGAAAAACTCCGTCGCGCCGACTGGCGTGGCGGGTCCGGTCTTCAAGATCGGCTTGCTCAAAGTGCGGCCCTCACCTGCTCCGCATCGGCCATGGCGAAGAATTCGCCGGCCGACTCGACGCCGAACATCGGCTGGCCATCGACCATTCGCTCCTCGCCCATGTCAACAAGGTCATAATACAGCGCGCGTGTCACCTTGGCCCAGAGATCGGCGCGCACGTGCAGATAGGGCGTCAGTCCGCCGCCTTCGGCCTGCTCGAAGCGGAGCCGATGCGCGCTGTCGCACCTCACCCAATCGTCGACATTGGTGCGAAAGCTCAGCACGCGCCGGTTGCCCTCGCCGTCCTTCTGCATCTCAACCGCCATAAACGGCGCGTCATCGACGCGGATACCGACCTTCTCCACCGGCGTGACGAGGTAATGCTTGTCCCCTTCGCGCTTCAAAATGGTCGAGAACAGGCGGACCAGCGCCGGCCGGCCGATTGGCGTGCCCATGTAGAACCATGTACCATCGCCGGCGATTCGGATGTCGAGATCGCCGCAAAACGGCGGATTCCACAGATGCACCGGAGGCAGGCCTTTTTTGGCGCCGGTGGCATCTTCGACAGCTTGATTGGCGGCCGCAGTCAGCCCCTCAAGTCCCTGTCTGGTGCTCTGCCCTTGGTTCGCCATGGTTTGCCCTGACTTTGTCATTTGGCACGATTGGTGCAGGTCTACGTTGTCGGTTGGTGCGCGGTTCCACCCCGGAATCATCCGGTGTGCAAGGTCGCCACTTCGTGATGCCGTACATAGCCCGAAGCCGATAAGGTGGGGATAGCTTAATTCAACGAATACATGGCCTTCCTGCAAGTTTAGCATGGTGTCCATGACGTGACGACGCAACAGGCCGCGCGACGCGCCGAAGGAGCTGACGGATGGCGGAAAGTGTCGAGAAACTCGAGGACGTGATCGTCCGATCGGCCGAGCAGGTGTCGGGCCAGATTCGCGCCGCGAAAGACGCGATCGCGACCGTCATCTTCGGCCAGGACCGCGTGATCGAGAACACGCTGGTAACGATCCTCTCCGGCGGCCATGCGCTGCTGATCGGCGTGCCCGGCCTCGCCAAGACCAAGCTCGTCGAGACGCTCGGCGTCACGCTCGGTCTCGACGCCAAGCGCATCCAGTTCACGCCCGACCTGATGCCGTCGGACATTCTCGGCGCCGAAGTGCTCGACGAGAGCACCGCCGGCAAGCGCTCGTTCCGCTTCATCTCCGGTCCGGTGTTCGCGCAGCTCCTGATGGCTGACGAGATCAACCGCGCCAGCCCGCGTACGCAATCGGCGCTGCTGCAGGCGATGCAGGAGCAGCACATCACGGTCGCCGGCGCCCGCCACGATCTGCCAAAGCCGTTCCACGTGCTCGCGACGCAAAACCCGCTGGAGCAGGAAGGCACCTATCCGCTGCCCGAAGCGCAGCTCGATCGCTTCCTGATGGAGATCGACGTCGATTATCCCGACCGCGACGCCGAACGCCGCATCCTGTTCGAGACCACCGGCGCCGACGAGACGCTGGCGAAGGGATCGATGACCGCGGACGCGCTGATCTCGGCGCAGCGCCTGGTCCGGCGCCTGCCGGTCGGCGATTCCGTCGTTGAAGCCATTCTGTCGCTGGTGCGCTCGGCGCGTCCCGGCCCCGACGCCGGTGAGACCGGCAAGCTGATCGCCTGGGGCCCCGGCCCGCGCGCCAGCCAGTCGCTGATGCTGGCGGTGCGCGCCCGCGCGCTGCTCGACGGACGGCTCGCGCCGTCGATCGATGACGTGCTCGACCTCGCCGAGCCCGTGCTGAAGCACCGCATGGCACTGACCTTCTCTGCCCGCGCCGAAGGGCGCACGATCCCGGACGTGATCCGGCAATTGAAGACACGGATCGGTTGATGGCCGCAGACAACGGGCCGATTGCCAGGGAGACCGTAGCGATCCGACGTGCCGATGGCGAAAGCCGTACGCTCGCCGCATCGTTGCCGCGCCTTGTGCTTGAAGCCCGCCGTATCGCCGCCAACGTCATCCACGGCCTGCACGGCCGCCGTCGCGCCGGCTCCGGCGAAAGCTTTTGGCAATACCGCCGCTTCGTCTCCGGCGAGCCGTCGCAAAATGTCGACTGGCGGCGCTCGGCGCGTGACGATCATCTCTATGTCCGCGAGCAGGAATGGGAGGCCGCCCACACGGTGTGGATCTGGCCGGACCGCTCGCCCTCGATGGCCTTCGCATCAAGGCAGGCGCGCGAGTCCAAGCTCGAGCACTCGCTGATCGTCGCCTTCGCACTGGCCGAGCTGCTCGTCGCCGGCGGCGAACGCGTCGGCATTCCCGGCCTGATGCCGCCGACCGCGAGCCGCAGCGTCATCGACAAGATGGCGCAGGCGATGCTGCATGACGACGCCGCGCGGTTGAGCCTGCCGCCCTCCTTCGTGCCGTCGTCACTCGCCGAGATCGTCGTGCTCGGCGACTTCTGGTCGCCGATTGCGGAGATCAGGACGATGCTCGCAGGGCTCTCCGCCTCCGGCGCGCATGGCACGCTGGTGCAGATCGTCGATCCTGCGGAGGAGACGTTCCCCTATTCCGGGCGCATCGAATTCGTCGAGCCCGAGGGCTTTGGCGTGATCACCGCCGGCCGTGCCGAAAGCTGGGCCGCGGACTACACCACGCGCCTCGCGCTGCACCGCGACCAGATCCGCGACGAGACCAACAGACTGGACTGGCTGTTCACGACCCATTCGACCGATCGCTCCGCCGCCGAGTTGTTGCTGTTCCTGCACGCCGGCATGACTGCGAGCAAGCTCGGGGTTCGCAGCTCGACCATCAAAGCGGGGCCTGCCGCATGATGGGCCTGCCACTCGCTTTCACCGAACCGCTGCTCCTGATCGGGCTCGTCAGCCTGCCGGCGCTGTGGTGGCTGCTCCGCGTGATGCCGCCGCGACCGCGCCGCATCGAGTTTCCGCCGACCCGTCTGCTGTTCGACATCGCGCCCAAGGAAGAAACGCCCTCGCGGACACCATGGTGGCTGACGGCGCTGCGCCTGCTCGCCGCGGCGCTGGTGATCTTCGCGGCCGCGGGCCCGATCTGGAATCCGCAGACCGGCATCGCCGGCAGCAAGGCGCCGCTGCTGATCATGTTCGACGACGGCTGGAGCGCCGCCGCCAACTGGGACACCAGGATCAAGGCGGCCGACGAGCTGATCGCCAACGCCGACAATGATCGCCGCGCGATCGCGCTGGTGCCGCTGTCGGAGCCGAACCGCGACATCACGCTGATGCCGGCGGGCGCCGCGCGCGTTGCGTTGCGGCAGATCACGCCAAAGGCCTATTCGGTCGATCGCGTTGAAACTCTCACCACGATCGACCGTTTCCTGAAGGCAACCGGCGATTGCGAGATCGCCTGGCTGTCTGACGGTGTCGATACCGGCCGCGGCGATGAATTCGTGCAGGGTCTGGGCAAGACGATCGGAGACCGCAGCTTGACCGTGTTCGAAGGCGGCACGTCGTCCCCGCTCGCTTTGGTCGCAGCCGAGAACGCCGCCGCGCGGATGACGGTGAAGGTGCTGCGCACCGGCAGCGGCATCACCGCCGGCACCGTGCGCGCGCTGGACCAGAAAAGTTCGCCGATCGGCGAAGCGCGTTACGCCTTCGGCCCGCAGGACAAGGACACCGAGGCGGCCTTCGACCTTCCGGTCGAGCTGCGCAACGACATCACCCGGCTCGAGATCGCAGGCGAACGTTCCGCCGGCGCCGTGCAACTGCTGGACAAGCGCTGGCGGCGCCGCGCGATCGGCATCGTCTCCGGCGCGACCAGCGAGACCGCGCAGCCGCTGCTTGCCCCGACCTTCTACCTCACCCGCGCGCTGGCGCCGTTCGCCGACGTCCGGCTCGCGGACAAGGGCTCCCCGCAGCAGGGCATCACGCAATTCCTCGACCAGAAGCTGCCGATGATCATCCTCGCCGATGTCGGCACCGTCGCGCCGGAAGTTCGCGACCGGCTCAATGCCTGGGTCGACCAGGGCGGCGTGCTGGTGCGCTTTGCCGGTCCCCGGCTTGCGCAGGCCGAAGACGATCTCGTGCCGGTCAAGCTGCGCAAGGGCGGCCGCACGCTCGGCGGCAGCCTGACCTGGGAGAAGCCGCAGCATCTGGCAAACTTCACGGCCGACGGTCCGTTCGCCGGCGTTCCCGTGCCGAAGGATGTCACCGTGAGCCGGCAGGTGCTGGCCGAGCCCAACGCAGCGCTGGCGGCCAAGAGCTGGGCATCGCTGGAGGACGGCACGCCGCTCGTAACCGGCGAGCATCGCGGCAAGGGGCTGGTAAGCCTGTTTCACGTCAGCGCCGATATGCGCTGGTCGGACCTGCCGATGTCCGGCACCTTCGTCGAAATGCTGAGGCGGATTGTCGATATGTCCGGTTACACCTCCAAGCCGGGCGCGGGCGTCGCCGGCGAGGCCAGCGCCGAGACGGTCGCGCCGCTGCACATCCTCGACGGCTTTGGCGCCTTCGGTCCGCCGCCGGCGACCGCCAAGCCCGTGAGCGCCGACTATCGCGACCGCGCCACGCCCGATCACCCGCCCGGCTTCTACGGCCCGGCTGAGGGACCGCTGGCGGTGAATGCGCTCGCTGCTGCCGACCGCATCGCGCCGCTCAACACCGCGAGCCTGCGCGCGCGGCACGCGACCTATACCAATGCCGAGCCGCGCGACCTGCGCGGCTGGCTGCTGTCGACCTCGCTCATCCTGTTCCTGATCGACGCGATCATCGTCGCGCTGCTCGGCGGTGGGCTCGCGGCGCTGATCCGCCGCCGTGCCGCGCCCGCGGTGCTCGCGATCGGGCTTGCGCTCGCCGCAACCTTCTCGCCGTCGCCCTCGCGCGCCGACGCCGCTTCCGACGATTTTGCGATGAAGGCCGTGTCGCAGACCCGCCTCGCCTATGTCGTGACCGGCAATGCCGACGTCGATTCGATCGTGAAAGCCGGCATGGCCGGCCTCACGCTGTTCTTGGCGCAGCGCACCGCGCTCGAGGCCGGCGATCCCGTCGGCGTCGATCCCGCGCGCGACGAGCTCGCCTTCTTCCCGCTGATCTACTGGCCGATCGTGCCGGGCGCGCCGAAACCGCCGCAGGACGCCATCAACAAGATCGACGCCTACATGAAGCAGGGCGGCACCGTGATCTTCGACACCCGCGACGCGATCGAGGCGCCGCCCGGCGAGAATGGCGCATCGCAGACGCCGGCCATGCAGACGCTGCGCGAGATCCTGTCCTCGCTCGACGTGCCGGAACTGGAGCCGGTGCCGCGCGAGCACGTGCTGACCAAGACGTTCTACCTGCTGCGCGACTTCCCCGGCCGCTTCAGCTCCGGCCAGACCTGGGTCGAGACCCTGCCGCGCGAGGATGACGACGAGAGCGCGCAGCGCCCGGCGCGCGGCGGCGACGGCGTGTCACCGATCATCATCACCTCCAACGACCTCGCCGGCGCCTGGGCGATCCGTCCCGACGGCCAGCCGATGCTGCCGCTCACGCCGGGCGAGCCGCGCCAGCGCGAGTTCGCGTTCCGTGCCGGCGTCAACATCGTGATGTACACGCTGACCGGCAATTACAAGGCGGACCAGGTGCACGCACCGGCGCTGATCGAGCGGTTGGGGCAATAGGAGCGATATGAACTACGGCATCGCGTTCACGCCGCTTGTCCCCTCGATCGTGCTGTGGATCGGGCTCGGCGCGATCATCGTCATGGCGGTCATCCTGCTGCTCGCCCGCGCACGCGGCGCAGCCGTCCGCGTCGTCGCGCTGGCGCTGATCCTGCTCGCGCTCGCCAATCCGTCCTTCACCCGCGAGGACCGCGATCCCCTCACCTCGGTCGCCGCTGTTGTCGTCGACAAGAGCCCGAGCCAGAACTTTGGCAACCGCAATCGCGAGGCCGCGCAGGCACAGGAAGCGCTGGTCGACAGCCTGAAGAAGATCAAGGGCCTCGAGGTGCGGGTCGTCGACGCCGGTCAGGCCGACGGCGAGACCGACGGCACAAAGCTGTTCGGCGCGCTCGCCTCCGCACTGTCCGACGTCCCGGTCGATCGCGTCGCCGGCGCGTTCCTGATCACCGACGGCCGGGTGCACGACATTCCCGCGAGCACCGCCGCAGTCGGTTTCCAGGCGCCGGTGCATGCGCTGATCACCGGGCAGAAGAACGAGCGCGACCGCCGCATCGCGATCACCGCCGCGCCGCGCTTCGGCATCGTCGGCCAGAACCAGACCATCACTTATCGCCTCGACGATCAGGGTGTGACCGGCGAGCGCGCCAAGGTCACGATCCGCAGGGACGGCGAGGTCATCAGCGAACGCAACATGTCGAGCGGCCAGACCTCCAGCGTCGAGGTCGACATCAAGCATGCCGGCCCCAACATCGTCGAGATCGAGGCCTCGCCGCTCGAGAGGGAGCTGACGCCGGTGAACAACCGCGCCGTCGTCGCCATCGACGGCGTGCGCGACAAGCTGCGCGTGCTGCTGGTCTCCGGCGAGCCGCATTCCGGCGAGCGCACCTGGCGCAATTTGCTGAAATCCGACGCCAGCGTCGATCTCGTGCACTTCACCATTCTGCGTCCGCCGGAGAAGCAGGACGGCACGCCGATCAACGAATTGTCGCTGATCGCGTTTCCGACCCGCGAGCTGTTCCAGCAGAAGATCAACGAATTCCAGTTGATCATCTTCGACCGCTACGCCCGCCAGGGCGTGCTGCCGATCGCCTATTTCGACAACATCGCGCGCTATGTGCGTTCGGGCGGCGCGGTGCTGGTCTCGGCCGGCCCCGACTACGCGTCGAACACCAGCATCTGGCGTACGCCGCTGGATTCGGTGCTGCCGGCCGAGCCGGTCGGCGTGACCGAAAAGCCGTTCTATGCGCATCTGTCCGACACCGGCAAACGCCATCCCGTCACGCGCGGGCTGGAAGGCTCAGGCAGCGAGCCGCCGCGCTGGAGCCGCTTCTTCCGCACCGTCGATACGCGTAACGCCACCGGTACCCCCGTCATGACCGGCGCCGACAACAAGCCGCTGCTGTTCCTGTCGCGCTTCGGCGAGGGGCGCGTCGCGCTGCTGCTTTCCGACCACATCTGGCTGTGGGCGCGCGGCTATGAAGGCGGTGGCCCGCATCTCGATCTGCTGCGGCGGATGTCGCACTGGCTGATGAAGCAGCCTGATCTGGACGAGGAAGCGCTGCGCTTGCAGGTGCAGGGTAAGGACATCGTGGTGGTGCGCCAGACCATGTCGGACAGCGTGCAGCCGGTGTCGGTGACTTCGCCGTCCGGCGTGACGCATGATTTGACACTGAACGCGGGCGAGCCCGGCGAGTGGCGCGCGAGCCTGCCTGCGAACGAACTCGGCCTGTGGCAGGCGACCGACGGCACGCTGAAGGCGCTCATCAATGTCGGCCCGACCAATCCGAAGGAGTTTTCGGAGGTCACCTCCACCGCCGAGACCTTGAGGCCGCTGACGCAGGCAACCGGCGGCGACGCCGTGCGGGTGGTGGACGGAGCGAGCGTCGACCTGCCGCGCATCGTGCCGGTGCGCTCCTCCAGCGTCTTCCATGGCGACGGCTGGATGGGCGTGAGGCTGCGCGACGCCAGCGTGGTGAAGGGCGTCGGCGTACTGCCGATCTTCGCCGGCCTGATCGGGCTATTGCTGCTGCTCGGTGCATTCGCCGCGACCTGGATGCGCGAGGGGCGCTAAGCTCGCGCCCCGTTGCACGAACAACACATCCGTCACTGACCTCGGTTTGTCCGCCGCGCCGCGGTTGACACCGCTGCGACCTTCCGATGTTATAATGTAACATCGCGTGGGCCGGGGAATTGGGCCCCCGTGATGCTGGGGTGCGTTTCCGCATGAAGTGGTTCAGGTCGAACATCCGGCACGGTGCCCGGCTCGCGCTTTTCGCGCTGCTGGTGCAGTTCGCGCTGTCTTTCGGTCACAGCCACTCGTTCGCGCAGGCCGCACCGCTGCTACAATCCTGGCAGCAGATCGACGGTAGCGTCGCGACAGCTGACGGTGTCGCGGTCCAGAAGCAATCGCCGGCCGTTCCCGACCAAGACCAGTCCGGTGACGACTATTGCGCGATCTGCGCCGTCGTCTCGATGGCGAGCACGATTGTGTTCGCGACGCCGCCTGTCCTGCTGCTGCCTCAGGCCGTCGAATTTCTCTACCTCACCACCGACGCCGAATTCGCGCATCTGAAGTCGGCCGGCGCGTCGTTCCAGCCGCGCGCCCCTCCCCTGTCCTGACCTCCAACGCTTGATCACACCCGGTCCGTCCTGCGTTCGCGCTGGAGCGTCCGGGAGCAGTTGAAGTCGAATTCCGTCGCACCGCGACGGCAGGTCGCCAACCAACAAATCCAACTTTGGTCGGCGCCTGACTGGAATCAGGACAATGACATCCCAACGACGACGCGCGCAGTGTCTGTGCGGAGCAAGCCTGCTCCTGCTCGGCGCCGCGGCCATGCCGGCCATGGCACAGGACAAGCCGGCGCCAACCGAATTACCGGCGGTCGAAGTCACCGCGCCCAGCCCGATCGTCCGGCGGCAAACGGTGCGCGTCCGCACCACGGCGCGCGTCACGCGTGGCGGCACCGCGCGCAACCGCGAGCGTGGGCCGGAGGTCGCGGCCGCGCCAGCGCCGGCCACGCAGCAACAGGGCGTGCTGCCCATCGTCACCAACCAGTTCGCCACCGTCACGGTGGTGCCGAACGAAGAGATCCGCCGCGAGGGCGGCGGACAGCTCGGCGATCTCCTGTTCTCGAAACCCGGCATCACCGGCTCGAGCTTTGCGCCCGGCGCCTCCAGCCGGCCGATCATCCGGGGCCTCGACGTCAACCGCGTCGGCATCGTCGAGAACGGCACCAATTCGAACGGCGCCTCCGATCTCGGCGAAGACCATTTCGTCCCGATCGATACGCTCGCGACCAATCAGGTCGAAGTGGTGCGCGGGCCGGCCGCCTTGCGCTACGGCTCGACCTCGATTGGTGGCGTCGTGAGCGCGACCAACAACCGCATTCCGGACACGCTGCCGACCTGCGCCGCGCCGCCGTTCCAGAGTTTTGGCATGTCCGCGCCACAGGCCACGCCGGGCGCGCCTTGCGTCACAGCCGAGACGCGCACCGCGGTCAGCTCGGTCGATCGCGGCGTCGAGGGCGGCGTGCTGATCGATGCCGGTGCCGGCAATTTCGCACTCCATGCCGACGCCTATGGCCGCAAGACCTCGGACTATGCGATTCCCGCCTATCCGTATCTCGCCGACCAGACCCGGCCGGTGAATGGCCGGCAGCCGAACTCGGCGACACAGTCGGACGGCGGCTCGATCGGCGGCTCCTACTTCTTCCAGGGCGGCTTCATCGGCGCCGCGATCACGCAGAACGACGCGCTCTACCATATCCCCGGCATCGACGGCGCCGATCACAACACGCGCATCGACGGCCACCAGACCAAGGTCAACGTCAAGGGCGAATATCGCCCCGACGCCGCCGCGATCGACACGATTCGCTTCTGGGCGGGCGCCACCAACTACAAGCACAACGAGATTGGCCTCGCCGATCCCGCCGACCCGAGCAGTGACGGCGTGCGGCAGACCTTCACCAACAAGGAGCAGGAGATCCGCACCGAGGTGCAGTTGATGCCATTCAACGCGCGCTTTGCGGAGGTGACGACGGCAATCGGATTTCAGGCAGGCCATCAGGAACTGACGGCGCCAAGCCCCGATGATCCAGGCAGCCCGCTCAACGGATTGTGGGACCCTAACAAGAACAACAGGCTCGCCGGTTACGTCTTCAACGAGCTGAAATTCAGCGAGACCACCAAGGCGCAGATTGCTGGACGCATCGAGCAGGTCAACCTCTCCGGCACAACGCCGGCATTCATACCTCCCGTGTTCGACGTCAACATTGACCCTGCCAGTGTTGGTCCCGCGACGCCGCACAATCTGCACTTCACGCCGAAAAGTGCGAGCATTGGCCTGATCCAGAATCTGCCGTGGGATCTGGTTGCCAGCATTACAGGTCAATACGTCGAACGAGCGCCGAAACCGGCAGAGCTCTTTTCGCGCGGCGCGCATGATGCAACCGCCACCTTCGATATCGGCAATCCCGATCTCGGCATCGAAACGGCAAAATCGATCGAGGTCGGGTTACGGCGCGCGACCGGGCCGTTGCGATTCGAACTCACCGGCTACTACACGAAGTTCAATGGCTTCATATACCGCCGATTGACCGGCAACACATGCGACGATGCGGCTTGTGTAGACATAGCCAATCCGAACCAGCTTGAGCTGAACCAAGCAAGATATTCGCAACGCGATGCGACCTTCCGCGGCGGCGAGTTCCAGTCGCAGCTCGATGTCGGCGCATTCAACGGCGGCATCTGGGGCATCGAGAACCAGCTCGACGTGGTGCGCGCCACCTTCACCGACGGCACCAACGTGCCGCGCATCCCGCCACTCAGGATGGGCGGCGGCCTGTTCTGGCGCGACGACAACTGGCTGATGCGCATCAACCTCCTGCACGCCTTCCCTCAGAACAACATCGCCGCGGTCGCGGAGACGCCGACACCCGGCTACAATCTGTTGAAGGCGGAGGTGAGCTACAAGACCAAGCTCAGTCAAAATTGGTTCGGCGCGCGCGAGATGATGGTCGGCCTCGTCGGCAACAATCTGTTGAACGAGAGCATCCGCAACTCGGTGTCCTATACCAAGGACGAGGTGCTGATGCCCGGCATCGGCGTCCGCGCGTTCGCCAATTTCAAGTTCTAGCTTCTCGCCTTGCTCCAGTCAGGGCCCACGGGCCCTGACACGCCCTCGAAGGCGCCATCGACGAGTTCGAACACCAGGACGCGGGCGTGATCAACGGGACCCGGCATGATGACACGGCCCTTCGGCACCGGCTTGAAGCCGACGCGGCTGTAATAGGGCTCGTCACCGACCAGCAGCACGATGGCGTGCCCCTTCGCCTTGGCGTCCTTCAGCGCGCGTTCCATCAGCAGCCGGCCGACGCCGCGGCCGCGGAACGGCGGCTCGACCGTCAGCGGCCCGAGCAGCAGCGCCGGCGTCTCGCCGATCAGGATCGGCAATTGCCGCACCGATCCCACCAGCAGCGTGCCGATGCGGGCCGTGAAGGAGAGCTCGAGCACATGGTCGACATGCTCGCGGATCCGGTAGGCGCTGAGCACGAAGCGGCCGGGGCCGAAGGTGCGCTCGTGCAGCCGCTCGATCGCCTGCGCGTCGCCGGCGGCCTCAGGCAGAATCGTAAGTGAGAGATCGCTCATATCGGGACGCGGGATAGCATCTCGGAAGGCTGCGGTCCATCTGCCTGCATGCCCTGCATCTCGCGCGAGAAGATGGTCGCGAACAGCGCTGTCCAGAGGGTCAGCATGACGATCGGGAGCGTGTAATACTGCGTGAACACGGGATGCGTGGCGAAGAACGCCAGGTTCAGCGCAAGATTGCCGGCCACCAGCAGCGCCAATCGCCTCACACAGAATTGGCTGGAAAAGCGCCACAGCAGCGCGGTCCACAAGCAGAGGAGCAGGATCACTGGGAACTGTGTATCCCCGAGATAGGCGCGCAGCACCGCCAGATCGAGACTGGGTGCCTGCGTGTCCTGGCCGCCATAGGCCGACACCAGCGGATGGCCCGAATTGACCATGTTCGCGGCCAGCACCGGCAATATCCCGACCAGGAATCCAAGCCCGAGCGACAGGCCCTGCATGAACGTCTTCTGGTCGCGCCGGACCAGGAACGACACGCCGAAGAACAGGAAGTAACCCGCCGACAGCAGCACGTTGGCTATGCGGAAGCTCGCCGATAGCCCGAGCAGCGCACCGACGAGTGCGAGCATCAGCAGGCGCGGCCTGTCTTCATCGTCGAACAATCTTGCCGTCAATAATCCGGCGAGCGCACAGACCACCATGGTCGGCGCTATCGAGTAGCTCGCCTTTGCCGGGTTGATCATGAAGTAGATCGAGACCGCACCGAACGATGCGGCGAGCGCCAGCGCGCCCGGATGCCGCGCGCGCCACAGGCCGTACAGGGCGAAGCCGGCGATGATCATGTTCGCCAGCGCATAGAGTGGAATGGCCTGAAAGCCTTCCGGAAACAGCGCCAGCACAAAACCGGTCCCTGGCGGTGGCGTCATCACCCATTTGCTGCCGTCTGCGGTCTGGGTGTGGCACGGCGCCTTCGTGCCGTCCTTCCAGTTCTCGAAATTGATGCTGCGCAACTTGCTCGCGAGGTAGCCGTCGTCCTCGCGGGCGAGGCTGGTATCGAGCCCCTGCCAGCCGAAGCGCTGGAACAGATGCGCCTGGCGCAGGTAGCAGATGTCGTCATAGACGCCGCGGCTCTCGGTCCAATGCGAGATCAGCCGGACATTGCTGGTCAGGATCGCGAGGAAGACGATCGAGAAGAGGATCTTGACGGCTTTCATGGAGGTCTCGCCGGCGGCCCGGCAGGGCTTGAAAAGGACTTGAACAGGGCTTGCCGCCTGTACAGGAAAAGCACCGGCAAGTATAGCAATGCAGGGATTTCCGGGGTTGGGGCTGACGTGACTGACATGGAATTGGGTTCGACCGACACGTGCCGAAGCGGTGCCGCCGCACCGCAACGCGGCGTGCCGCGAATCCTGCTGGTCATCCCCTGCTTCAACGAGGAGGCCTCGATCGGCGATCTCCTCGGCGAGATCGCAGCGACCGACCGCCCCTACCACACGCTCGTCGTCGACGACGGCTCGTCGGACGCGACCAGCGCGGTTGCAAGCGCGCGCTCGCCGGTCGCGCGCCTGACACAAAATCTCGGCATCGGCGGTGCCGTGCAGACCGGCATCAAATACGCGTCACGCCAAGACTATGATTTCTGCATCCAGATCGACGGCGACGGGCAGCATGATCCGCGCGAGATCGAGACATTGTTGAACGCCTATGCGCGGGCTCCGACCAACATCACCATCGGTAGCCGCTTCATCGACAATGCCGGCTTCTGCTCGACGCGAATGCGGCGCGCCGGCATCCGGCTGATCGCACGCGCCCTCAACGCACTGTTCACGGGGGGCCGCATCACCGATCCGACCAGCGGCATGCGCCTGCTCGACCGCCGCGCCATCGCGTTCTTCGCGAAGGCATACCCCATGGATTTTCCGGAGCCGATCTCGCTGGCCTGGGCGATGCGCGCAGGCCTCACGGTCGGCGAAATTCCGGTCGAGATGCGCGCGCGCGAAAACGGCGTCAGTTCGATCGACGGATTGAAGTCGGTGAGCTACATGATCCGTGTGCTCGGCTACATCCTGCTCGCGCGGATCGCGAGGCGGTCGTGAGCTCACGAATTCCATCAATGCTGCGCTGAATAGCCGAGGGGGCGTCGTGACAAACATTCTTCCAAGCGTCGAGACGGTCGTCGTCATCTCCGCCTTTGCGTTCATCTACATGCTGGTGCTGCTGCGCAAGACGCTGCAGGGAAAATTCGATCTCTACGATTTCCTGATGCTGTCGATGGTGGCGATCATTCCGGCCGGCTTCGCGCTGTTTCCAAAGCTAGCCTATCTCGTCAGCCATCTCACCGGCGTGGTGTTTCCCTTTGTCGTGATGTTCGGCGCCCTGTTCCTGGTGGTGTTCGCCTTCATGCACAACATCACGGCTCGCCTGCACAGGCTCGAGCGGCAGAACTGGGCGTTGATCCAGGAGCAGAGCCTGCTGACGCTGGAATTGAAGGCGCGAGAGGGCGGCAAGACCGGCGGGTGAAGCGAGTTTATGTGCGGCTGCTTCCACACCGTCATGGCCTCTACCGCCACGTCGCAATCTGCGGCTTGCCGTCGAGAATCTCCGCGATCCGCCGTCGCGTGCCTTGCGTGGTGCCTTCGGGCAGATTCGCGACTGCAAAGAAGCCGCATTCGATGATCTCGCGGTTGGGCTTGGGCAGGCGATCCTGCCTGTAGTGGCGGACGATGTAGACCGCGACATGGTCGCGGCGCGAGACGTGGCTGTTGAGGAAAATGCCGTGCAGGGCGACCTCACCCGTGACGTCGATATCCCCCTCCTCCTTCAGCTCGCGGCGCATCGCTTCATCCATGGTCTCGCCGACGTCAACGCCGCCACCCGGCAGATACCAGCCGCTGACATAGCTGTGCCTGACCAGGAACACGCGGTTATCGGCATCGAGCACGACGGCGCGGACGCCGAGCGTCATGCCGCGGACGAAACGCCAGTAAAAATGGAAGATTCGCCGCAGCAGCGGCTCGTGTTTCCGTCGCAACTGGTCGAGCAGATCTGCCATCAGGCTCCCTTGCGAAGCTCGGTCTTTAAGCTCACTTGCGCCTCGCGTCCGACCTTGCCATTACATCGGGGGAATAGCGAGGCAATCGCATCCGATGACTCCCTTCAAGCTCGCGCACCTGTCCGACCCGCATATTCCCCCGCTGCCAAGGCCGCGGCTGGTCGAGCTCGCGAGCAAACGCGCGCTCGGCTACGTCAACTGGACGCGCAACCGCCACAAATACCAGCGTCGCGAGGTGCTCGACATGCTGGTTGCGGATGTCCATGCCCAGAACCCCGACCACATCGCGGTTACCGGCGACTTCGTCAACCTGGCGCTGGAGGCAGAATTCGCTCCCGCCTTGGCCTGGCTCGAAGGCGTCGGCCCGCCGGATCGCGTCACCGCCATCCCCGGCAATCACGACGCCTATGTCCGCGCCACGCGCCATCGCTTCGGCGAAGTCTTTTCGTCCTATCTCGGCGATGCGCCGGCCGCCACGGCATTCCCTGCCGTACGCCGGCGCGGGCCGGTGGCCTTGATCAGCCTCTCCACCGCCGTGCCGACGCTGCCCCTGATGGCGACGGGTACGCTCGGGCGCGCGCAACTCGCTGATCTCGCGGAGGTGCTGGAGCGGCTTGCTTCCGAGGATTCGTTTCGCGTTCTCCTTGTTCACCATCCCCTGAGCTCGAAATCCCACGTCAAGCGCATGACCGATTCCAAGGCGCTGCTGGCGCTTCTGAAGCGCCACGGCGTCGAGCTGATCCTGCACGGCCACGACCACGTGCATTCGACGATGTGGTTCGACGGCCCCAACGGCCGGATCCCCGCGATCGGCGTGCCGTCGGCCTCCGCGCTTGCGCACGGGCGCTATCCGGCGGCGGCGTACAACCTGTTCTCCATCGAGAAGGACAACAGCGGCTGGCGCTGCGAGCAGACCGTACGCAGCCTCGATAGCGGATCGCAGATCCGGCAGATAAAGCACGTGCGGCTGGCTTAATCCCCGCCACCACCACCGCCGCAGCCTCCGCCGCCACAGCTCCCACCTCCGTCGCCACCGCTGTCCCCGCCATGACCGCCACCGGAATCGCTGCTGCCGGCATCGCCGAAGCCGGCGGATGAACCGTCGATCGAAGAGTCGGAGAAATCACCGCCGCAATGGGCCGCGCCCGATCCGCTGCGACGCAATTCCCGGCAATCGGGATGGTAGACGAAGCCGCCGGCAATGTTGAATTTGCTGTCCAATGCAAACAGCAGCGGCAGCCGTGTCGGACTGACCGGATCGATGTTCTCGTATTTGCAGCAGTACCACCAGACGCGGCGCAGGCCTTCATTGCTCTTGCGATGCTCGCTCAAGACCACCGCGGGCATGTGATGCAGGAAGCCGCCGAAGGCACGACGGCAGAACGCCTGATACTCGCGCGTATAAAGGATGAATTCGTGCCAGAGGTCGTCGGCGACCTGAGACGGCATCGAGACGTAGCGCCTGCCGCCCATGAGATAGGCGAGGAAAAACTGCCGCAAGCCGCGGGACACCAGCGCGCTGTCTTTCCGCGCGAAGCCGGGATGCTTCTTCTCGAGCCGCTCCAGCAGCCCGGGCGGCCAGCGGAAGGTGCGGATGAACTCGGCTCGCCGCAGTTGCAGCCATTTGCCGGCAAGGATGACGATGCCGAACACGGCCGCGGCCAGCAGGACACCCAGGAAGCCCGACGACGCCGATGCCACGAACACGATTGCCCCGCCCTGCCGCCGCCCTCACCAGCTCCGCAAGCTCGCAAACAGCGCGAAGCCGAACAGCGCGACGGCGCCGAGGATGAAGCCGAGCAGAAAGCTCCACACGCGGGAGCGGCGCGGCTTCTCCGCGACGGGCGGTTTCGGCTCGGGCGCGACCACCAGCGCGCGCTCGCGCTCGACCATGCGGCGCGCGACATAGTCGGTCACGGCCTCGACGATCGCGCCAGTGTCGTGCGATTCGGCGAGCACGATGCGGCCGTGGCGGGTGTCCTGGACGAAGCGGTACATCCGCTTGTCGCGGCCCATCATGATGTGCGCGACGACGTCGATCCACAGCCGCGGCGTGTCGCCCTGGCTGATGCCGCGATCAAACAGATCGACTCTGTCCGGCACTTCGGCGAACAGAGGATCGAGCGCGTCGTTGAGGATCTCAAGCCGCGCGACCTCGGCGTCGCGCAGGTCGACCACGACACCGGTGCGGTCGGCGGCCTCGATCCGCGCCTTCAGGAGCGCATCGCGCAGCCGCACCGTGCGCGGCTGGCTGGCATTGGTCCCGGCATTCTGCGGCTCTGACATATTCGGCCCCGTTACTCGACAACAGCCGTTAACCTATCAGCTACCATGATCGCCGCAAAGCGCGTTGAATTCCAGGCACTTACGACGCCGCCGCGGGGTTTTCCCTGTCCCAAAAGCAGACGATCCCACCCGACTCGCGCCGGATGGGACCATCAGTCCTTGGACGTTTCTTGATATTGGCTCGGCCGCAATAGCTCAGGTTGCCGGAGTGCGGTTCGGTTCTTCCACGATCGAGAAGCGGACGCCGGCCTTGTGACGGTTCTCTTCCGAGACCGTGCGCCAGGCATCCTCGGCTTCCTTGCGGGTCTTGAACGGGCCCTGCACCTGGGCCGAGCCTTCCACGAGCTTGTGGAAGTTCATCGAACCAAACTCGCCGCCGATCACCCAGAAATTGCTACCTTTGGTCATTTGTCAGTCTCCTCTAAATGCGTTGACCGCCTGAAGCCGGGTGCTGGTTGCACCCTACTACCGCTAGCCGAACTGGTTCATCGTGTTGTGGGCGCCGCCCGCCTTCAGGGCGGCCTCGCCGGCGAAGTACTCCTTGTGATCGTCGCCGATGTCGGAGCCGGCCATGTTCTGATGCTTGACGCAGGCGATGCCCTGACGGATCTCCGCGCGCTGCACGTTCTTGACGTAGCCGAGCATGCCCTGCTCGCCAAAATATTCCCTGGCGAGGTTGTCGGTCGACAGCGCGGCCGTGTGGTAGGTCGGCAGCGTGATCAGGTGGTGGAAGATGCCGGCGCGCTTGGCCGAATCCGCCTGGAAGGTGCGGATGCGCTCGTCGGCTTCCTTCGCCAGCGGCGTATCGTCGTACTCCGCCTTCATCAGCTCGGCACGGTTGTACTTGGACACGTCCTGGCCGGCTTCCTTCATCGCGTCGTAGACCTGCCAACGGAAGTTGAGCGTCCAGTTGAAGGACGGCGAGTTGTTGTAGGCGAGCTTCGCGTTCGGGATCACCTTGCGGATGCGATCGACCATGCTGGCGATCTGCTCGATATGCGGCTTCTCGGTCTCGATCCACAAGAGGTCCGCGCCGTTCTGCAGCGAGGTGATGCAGTCGAGCACGCAGCGGTCCGCGCCGGTGCCGGGGCGGAACTGGTAGAGGTTGGAGGGCAGCCGCTTCGGACGCATCATCTTGCCGTTCTGGTTGATGATGACGTCGCCGTTCTTGGCATTCGCCGCGGTGACTTCCTCGCAATCCAGGAAGCTGTTGTACTGGTCGCCGAGATCGCCGGGCTTGTGGCTGACGGCGATCTGCTGGGTCAGGCCGGCGCCGAGCGAGTCGGTGCGGGTCACGACGATGCCGTCTTCGACGCCGAGCTCGAGGAAGGCGTGGCGGCAGGCGCGGATCTTTGCCAGGAAGACGTCGTGCGGCACGGTGACCTTGCCGTCCTGGTGACCGCACTGCTTCTCGTCGGAGACCTGGTTCTCGATCTGCAGCGCGCAGGCGCCCGCTTCGATCATCTTCTTGGCGAGCAGATAGGTCGCCTCCGCGTTGCCGAAGCCGGCGTCGATGTCGGCGATGACGGGCACGACGTGGGTCTTGAAGTTGTCGATCTTCGCGATCAGTTCCTTCTCCCTGACCTTGTCGCCTTCCTTGCGGGCGGCATCGAGGCTGCGGAAGATGTCGTTGAGCTCACGGGAATCCGCCTGACGCAGGAAGGTGTAGAGCTCCTCGATCAGGGCCGGCACCGAGGTCTTCTCGTGCATCGACTGGTCGGGCAGCGGGCCGAACTCGGAACGCAGCGCGGCGATCATCCAGCCCGAGAGATAGAGATAGCGGCGATCGGTGGTGCCAAAATGCTTCTTGACCGAGATCAGCTTCTGCTGGGCGATGAAGCCATGCCAGCAGCCGAGCGACTGGGTGTACTTGGTGCTGTCGGCATCATAGGCGGCCATGTCGGCGCGCATCAGCGCCGCGGTGTAGCGGGCGACGTCGAGGCCGGTCTTGAAGCGGTTCTGCAGCCGCATGCGCGCCACGGCCTCGGCGGTCACGCCGTTCCAGGTGGGCTTGTCCTTGAGGAGGGCTTCGGCCGCCTCAATCTCGCTCTGGTAGGACGCTGGTCCCTGGATGATTCCGCGCGGTTGGAAATTCATGTCCTTGATCCCTTCGATGACGACAAATTGGCAGGCGTCGTCAATCTCAACATTTGTGACAGTGCATTGCGAAGTACGTGTCGAGAGCTAAACGCGAAAAAGCTAAATTCGTACAGATGGCTTGTATTCGAATGGTGATGTCATGTAACATAAAAACATGTCACAGATGTTATTTTGTAAAAAATGTAAAATATTGCGTCAGAAGCCCTGTCCTTAGCGCACTGGAAAACCGCCATGCCTGCCGTATCGGGAAAAAAGCTGTTCGTGGGGCCGCGCTTCCGGCGCATCCGCCAGCAACTGGGGCTGTCACAGACCCAGATCGCCGAGGGGCTTGGCATCTCGCCGAGCTACATCAACCTGATCGAGCGCAATCAGCGCCCGGTGACCGCGCAAATCCTGCTGCGGCTCGCCGAGGCCTATGACCTTGACTTGCGGGATCTCGCGACCGCCGACGAGGACCGCTTCTTCGCGGAACTGAACGAGATCTTCTCCGATCCGCTGTTCCGGCAGATCGACGTCCCCAAGCAGGAGCTGCGCGACCTCGCCGAGCTCTGCCCCGGCGTGACTCACGCGATGCAGCGGCTCTATGCGGCCTATGCCGAGGCACGCCAGGGCGAGACGCTGGCGGCGGCACAGATGGCCGACCGCGACGTCGGCACGCTATACGAGGCCAACCCGGTCGAGCGGGTGCGCGAGCTGATCGAGGCCAACCGCAACTATTTTCCGGAGCTCGAGCAGGCCGCCGAAGCCTTGCGCGACGAGTTGAACGTGCCGGCCGAAGAGCTCTACGCGGCGCTCGCCACGCGCCTGCGCGAAAAGCACTCGATCACGACCCGGATCATGCCGGTCGACGTGATGCGCGAGACCTTGCGTCGCTTCGACCGCCACCGCCGCCAGCTCCTGATCTCCGAGCTGGTCGATACGCCCGGCCGCGCCTTCCAGCTCGCCTTCCAGATCGGGCTCGGCGAATGCGCAGGCCACCTGGAGACCATCATCGGCCGCGCGGGCCCGCTCGACGATGCGCCGCGGCGGCTGTTCCGCATCACGCTCGCCAATTATTTTGCCGCCGCCGTGATGATGCCCTATCCGGCGTTCCTCGGCGCGGCCGAGACGCTGAACTACGACATCCACGTGCTGGCGCAGCGCTTCAGCGCCGGCTTCGAGCAGGTCTGCCACCGCCTGACCACGTTGCAGCGACCGAACGCGCGCGGAATCCCGTTCTTCCTGCTGCGCGTCGACAATGCCGGCAACGTCTCCAAGCGCTTCTCCTCCGGCACCTTCCCGTTCTCGAAGTTCGGCGGCACCTGCCCGCTGTGGAACGTGCACTCGACCTTCGACACGCCTGACAGGCTGCTCAAGCAGGTGATCGAGCTGCCCGACGGCACGCGCTATTTCTCGATCGCGCAGATGGTGCGCCGGCCCATCGCGCCGCATCCGCTGCCGCAACCGCGCTTTGCCATCGGCCTCGGCTGCGAGATCCGCCATGCCTCGCGCCTGGTCTATGCCGCAGGCCTCGATCTGGAGAAGGCGGAGGGCACGCCGATCGGCGTCAACTGCCGGCTCTGCGAACGCGAAAATTGCGCCCAGCGCGCCGAGCCGCCAATCACGCGCACGCTGATTCTGGACGAGACAACAAGGCGCGTGAGCTCGTTCGCGTTCTCGAATGCGCGGGAGTTGTGAGGCGATCGCGGCGACGTAATCACACCAGCGTATGCACGATCACCGGGCCTGCCACCGCACGCGCCTCTCCCGCCAAGAGCGGTCCGAGATCCCTCTCGATCCAGGCGATCGCGCGCTTGTTGGCCTCCTCCGCCTGCTCGAACTTGTCGAAGATGGAGATCGCGGTCACCGTGTCGTCGCCGGCATAGACCACGTAGTAGGCGCGAAAACCCTCGACGTCGCTGATGATGGGAACCGCACCTTCCTTGATGCGGCGCGCCAGCTCTTCGGCCGTCCCGCTTTTTGCCTTGGCCTGACGGATGGCGGCATACATGAGACCCTCCTTCCGGTGCATGATGGGCAATGCGCCCTGCGGGCGATCCTACGCTCAGGAGCCCAATCGATCCATGACTGAAAGCGTTGGATAGCCGCGACTTCCGCCTTGCACAGGCCCAATCGTTGCGTTCGTGCGATTGCCAACCCCCATCCGTATCTGCATATTCGCCCGCCTTGATGTGACTGTTACCAAGAGGAAGATGATATGGCGGACGCCGACCTGGATGTCGTGATCCGGCAATTGGCCAGACAACTGCATACCGGGCTGATGGCCCGCGCCAAGGAGCGGCGGGACAAGTTCGCGGGCCTTGCGGCCAAGGCCAAGAGCAAAGACTTGCGGGATCGCTACAAGGAGATGGCCAAGACCACGATGGAGCAGGCCACCGCCGCCGCCAAGCGGTTGCAGATGTCCGCCGACAACGTCGCCGACAGCTACGCGCGATCAATGCGGCTCGCGGCAGCCGAGGCAGCCGCCGCCGTGCAGAAGCCGGAAAAGAAGCAGTCGGTGAAGGAGAAGCCGGCGAAGGAGAAGCCGGCCAAGGCCGCGAAGGCGAAGAAGAAGGCGAAGTAGCCCCATCTCGAAACGTGCGCCTCTTCCCCTCGCCCCGTAAGAACGGGGAGAGGGAGAATTGAGAGTTCAGGGCTGCGGCTCGGCGACGTGGGTCGGCTTTGCGTCTGCGAGGTCAGCCAGCCTGGTCCGCGCCGTGGTATGGGCCCAGCCATCCTTGCCATCCGGAAGCGCCAGCGCGGCCTCGAAATCGGCACGCGCTTCGCCGCTGCGCCCCTGCATCGCAAGCGCAAGACCGCGGTTGACGCGCGGGTCGGCGTCCGACGGCGCGAGCCGGATGGCGGTGTTGTAGCTCAGGATCGCGCGGTCGAGGTCGCCCTTGGCAGCGAGCGCGAGGCCGCGGTTCGCGTAGGGCGCGGCAAGTTTTGGATCGAGCGCGATCGCCTGGTCATAATCGGCGATCGCGGCATCGAGCTCGCCGTTCCGCTGACGCGCAAGCCCGCGGTCGCGAAAAAGCGCCGCGCGGTTGGGATTGAGGCGGATGGCCTGGTCGTAATCGGCAATCGCCGTCTTGGCGTCGCCGTGCCGCATCGCGATCCGGCCGCGCCCCTCATAGGCAAAGGCGATCAGCGAGCCGCGTAGGGGGCTGAAGCCGATCACGGCCGAGCAGACGTCGGGATCGTCGGCATCACCGCAATTGACAACGGTGTGCAACGACAGGCCGACGAGAATGCCGAGAATGATGAGTAATGGCGCGGCTAATCTGGTCATCATCGACCGTCGCCGGCAACGGGCCGGCCACGCATCCCCTTTCAAAACGAACTGGGACCGGTGTTAGCACCGGCGGGGACGATCTTGTGTGCGCCAGCTCACAAAGCCGGCCGCATCTGCGAAAGGCTTCAGATCGTCTGCGCGAAGGTCCCAAAGTTACCTTTCACATTCGAGCGCGTCAGATCAGCCCCACGGCCCGCGCGACGACGAGCGCCCCCAGGGGCTTCCGCTCGGATAATTCTCGTTGGCGCCGACCGACGGCCCAGCCCGCGTGCCGAGCTCGGCTGCGAGCTGCTGGAGCGCGGCGATGCGGTTCTGCGTCGAGGGATGCGTGGCGAACAGATTGTCCACGCCGTGGCCGGACAGCGGATTGATGATGAACATGTGCGCGGTCGCCGGATTGCGCTCGGCATCGAAGTTCGGCACCTGATGCGCGGCGTTCTCGATCTTCACGAGCGCCGAGGCCAGCCACATCGGCTGACCGGCGATGCGCGCGCCGAGATTGTCGGCGGCATATTCGCGGGTGCGGCTGATGGCCATCTGCACCAGCATGGCGCCGATCGGCGCGAGGATCATCATCAGGATCGAACCGACGATGCCGGGACCGCTGTTGCTGTCGCGGTGGCCGGTGAAGAACATGCCGAACTGCGCCAGCATCGAGATCGCGCCGGCGATGGTGGCGGTGATCGTCATCAACAGCGTGTCGTGATTCTTGATGTGCGCGAGCTCGTGCGCGATGACGCCGGCGAGCTCCTCGCGGCTGAGCTGGTGCATCAGACCGGCGGTGACGGCGACCGCGGCATTTTCGGGATTGCGGCCGGTCGCAAACGCGTTGGGCTGCGCCTCGTCCATCAGGAAGACGCGCGGCATCGGCAGTCCAGCACGGCCCGCGAGCTCGGCCACTAGGCCATAGAGCTCCGGCGCGCTGGCACGGTCGACCTCATGGGCGCCGTACATCGAGAGCACCATGCGGTCGGAGTTCCAGTAGGTAAAGAGATTGGTCGCCGCCGCAATCAGCAGCGCGATCATGGCACCGCCGGCGCCGCCAATGAGATAGCCGACGCCCATGAATAGGGCCGTGAGGCCTGCGAGAAGGAGAGCCGTGCGAAAATAGTTCATGGCGACGTTCCGTTGCGGGGAAAAGTGTTCTGCCCCGCGTCTCAGGTAATGATCCGGTTCCGGACGCTTCAAGAGGGACGGCTGCGTCGTGGCGACGCGGCAAACGACGCCGCTAAACCTTACCGCGCATTTGCGCAAAAACCCACGCCGTCGTTTAGCGGATTGGAAAGCGCGGCGTCGGCTATATGCGACCTCGCGGGCACGTCAGGCAGGGTCCGCGCATTAGTCGGTTCCATTGTTACCATTGAGCAAGGTGCTTGCCATGATGGACCGGTCCCGAGCGGCGTCTGTTGGCGATTCATCCTCCTCACCTCGAACGGATCATGCCGCCGACGCGAAGGGCCTGCAGCATGCGTTGCAGGAACGCCTCTTTGCCGACGAAGAACACCCGCAGGAGCAGCCTGCCGCCCACGCCGAGCCCCCCGGCGGGGGCCGTCGCTGGCCGTGGCTGCGGCGCGGCCTGAAGATCGCCGTGGGACTTGCTGTGGTCGCCGTGTTCGGCTGGCTGCCGCTGCGCGCGATGTGGGAGAGTTCCAGCGTCGAAGCGGTGCTGAACTCCCGCCTCGTCACGCTGCGCACGCCGATCGGCGGACGCGTTGCCGCCACCGCCTACACCATCAAGGACCGGGCACAGCTCGACGCCGGCACGGTGGTCCTGCGGGTGGTGAATTCCCGCAGTGACCGGACGCGGCTCGACGACCTCAGGCGGCAAAAGTCGCGGCTGGAGAACGAGCGGCCGAACATCGCCGCCAAGCTCGAGACCGCGCGTGCCGCACAGCAGGACCTCGCCCGGCAAGCGGCGCAGTTCAAGGACGGACGCGTGCTCCAGCTCGAAGCGCGCATCGCCGAGATCCAGACCTCGATCGAGGCGGCATCCGCGCGGCGGGAGGAAGCGAGCGCCGCGGTGGAGCGCGCCTCCTCGCTCGCCAAGACCGGCAACGTGTCCACGGTCGAGCTGGCGCGGCTGACGCGCGAGCTGTCGGTGGCACAGCAGACCGAGCTCGGTGCGCGCAAGCGGCTGGATGCGGCCAAAGTCGAGCTGACCGCGGCGAAGGGCGGCTCGTTCCTCGGCGACAGCTACAACGATCGGCCGAGCTCGGTGCAGCGCGAGGAGGAAATGCGCCAGCGCGCCAAGGACCTCGAGGCCGATCTGGTACGCGTCGACACCGAGATTGCCTGGACCGCCAACGAACTCATCATCGAGGAGGTGCGCTTCACCGATCTCTCCGAGGCCGACATCAGGACGCCGGTGGCGGGACGGATCTGGGAGATGATGACCTCGCCGGGCGAGGACGTGCAATCCGGCCAGCCGCTGCTCAAGGTGCTGGATTGCAGCGGCGCCGTCATCACCGCCAACGTCACCGAGAGCGTCTACAACCGGCTGCAGCTCGGCGACGATGCGACCTTCGAGCCGAATGACGGCGGCAACCCGATTTCCGGCACCGTCGTCAACTTGACTGGTGCTGCCGGCGCGCCCGCCAATCTCGCCATCAATCCCGATACCCTGAGCAAGGAGCCCTTTCGCGTCACTGTGGCGCCACGCGATGCCACCCACTGCATGGTTGGACGGACCGGTCGCGTGGTGTTTGCCCGGCACGAGACCGCGCCATGATGACGGCGCTGGCGCCCGGCTTTCTGGCGCTCGGCCTCTTCCTGGCGGCGGTGCCGCTGCTCAGCCGCAAGAGCACGCCCGCGCGCTCGCTGCTGACCGGGGTGTCGTTCGTACTGCTGCTTCGCTATGTCTATTGGCGCGTGACGAAGACACTGCCTCCCGCCGGGCTGACGGTGGATTTCGTCATCGGCTATGCCTTCATGCTCGCCGAGGCGGCCTCAATGGCCGCCGTCGCGCTGTCGCTCCTGTTCCTCAGCCGCACGATCGATCGCTCCGCCGCGGCCAGGATCGACGGTCGCGCCACCGATCCCGCCGCCCCCCTGATCGACGTCTTCATATGCACCTACAATGAAGACCGTTCGATCCTGGAGCGCACCATCATCGGCGCCACCGGGATGGCCTACGGCAACTATCGCGTCTGGGTGCTCGATGACGGCCGCCGCCTGTGGCTGCGACGTCTCGCGGGCGAGCTCGGCTGCTACTATCTCACGCGACCCGACAATCGCCACGCCAAGGCGGGCAACATCAACCACGCCCTTCGGCATGTCAGCCAATTGCCGGATAGCCCCGCCTTCATCTCGATCCTGGATGCCGATTTCGTGCCGCGACCCGACTTCCTCGCCCGGACCATCAGCCTGATGGACGATCCGTCCGTCGGCGTGGTGCAGACGCCGCAGCACTTCATCAATCCCGATCCGATCCAGACTAACCTCGCCGCGTCAGACGTCTGGCCCGACGAGCAGCGCTTCTTCTTCGACATCCTGATGCCGGCAAAGGATGCCTGGGGCGTCGCCTTCTGCTGCGGCACGTCCTCGCTGATCCGCTACGACGGCTTGATGCAGATCGGAGGCTTTCCGACCGACTCGGTGACGGAGGACTATCTCGTCACCCTCCGGCTCAAGGAGCGCGGGCTCAGGACCATCTATCTCAACGAACGGCTGACCATCGGCCTCGCACCCGAAGGCCTGAAGGAATACATCACCCAGCGTGGCCGCTGGTGTCTCGGCTTCATGCAGATCGTGCGCGGCCGCAGCGGGCCCTTCTCGCGAACGTCAAAGCTTGCGTTCATCGATCGGCTGTCGCTGATCGATGCCTTCATGAGCTGGGCCGCGGTGTATCCGGCCAGAATGCTGGGGCTCGTCGTGCCCTGGCTGTTCCTGCTGTTCGGCGTCAAGGCCGTGCAGGCAAATCTCGGCGAGCTTCTCCTCTACTTCCTGCCGTTCTACGTCTGGCACGGACTGACGATGGCCTGGCTGTCGCGCGGCCGTTCGCTCGCCATGATGACTGATGTCTCGCAGCTCATCGCGGCGCCCGCAGTCCTGAAGGCGGTGACGACGGGCCTCCTGAAGCCGAAGGGCCACGAGTTCAAGGTCACCGCCAAGGGCGGCGAGCGTGACCGCAAATTCGTGGAATGGCCGCTGCTGCGGCTCTATGGCAGTGCGCTGCTCATCACGTTGGCCGCGATCGCCTACGCCTTCATCCTGCATCTGCGCGGCGACAATATCGCCTATGGCGGACTGGCGCTGGCGTGGAGCTTCTACAACGCCTTCATCCTCACCGTCGTCTGCTTCGTCTGCATCGAGCAGCCGCGCAAGCGCAAGGCGGAACGCTTCGTCCGCAACGAGCCTATCCTGCTGCGCCAGGACGGCAGGTCGCATCTCGCACGGCTTGCCGATCTTTCCATCACGGGCGCCCGGCTGATCGATCCGAATCCCCCCGCGATCGGCAGCGCGATCGAATGCAAGATCTACGGCCGGTCGATCGCGGCCGTGGCGGTACGCCGGACACCGGACGGGTTCGCGGTGCGGTTCGAGGAAGGTATGGACACGCGCGTGCACGCAATCAGAGCGTTCTATGCCGGCGAATATGTGCGCGCCTATCGCGGCGTCCGGGCCTTTCCGGTCGGCAAGGCGCTGCTGCTGCGCCTGTTCGGCTAGACTGGAGCGAGCTGCCCATCACGACAGATCCTCCGGATCGCGCGCGGCCTCGAAACGCGTCCACGCGTCCGTTGTACGCACCACCTCGCTCGGAAGGGCTGCCGCGGCGGCAACCTCCTTTGCCAAATGCGTATGTTCCAGCCAGACCAGATACAACATCAACGGCGGCAATTGCTGCCGTGCGGCCAGCATCTCGGCACAGCGCGCCTCGGCGCCATCGGTTGACCACCATCGCTGCGCAACCACGACCACTTTACGAAAGTTGCGCAGAATGCCGGTGATTTTCGCGCGATCGACCTTGGCGATCCCCGCGCAATGATTGAGCCAGTTCAGACCGGCGATGATGGCGATGGCGACGTCGTCGCCGGCCTGACCGGTGAAGTCGATCACCGTCTCGTCATGCGGCTTCAGCCGCAGGAAGCTTTCGATCATCTCGGCCTGGCGCGCCGGCGCGATGAGCAGGCTATCGTCGCGGCCCGGGATCATGGTGAGGTAGCGCAGCGCCTCGAGCCGCGTGTCGCGCCAGATCTCGCGCGCGCCGCCCCCGGCCGTTCCAGGCTCGCGCTTGCAGGCAGGATAGACGATGTCGCCGCGGTCGGCCTTTTCGAGATAGGCCTGCGCGACACGGTCGAGGCTCAGCAACAGCGCCTCGGGGCCGGCGCGTGCGTCGAGCACATCGTCTGGCGGCGGCGTTTTGTGATTGCCGAACAAGGCCATCGGGAACCCCCTGCAACCCAGCCCTCACCCGCAGTCTAGCGCATGATGAGACCAGGATCGCCTGAGGCTTAATGACCCTGCAACAAAAACATCGAAACAACCCCATGCACAGTAGCCGACGACCGTCGGCACGGTTATTCGATTTTTCCGAAAATGACTTGACGCGTCGGGCAAATCGGGGGCATAATGTCATCATCGGAAGACTTGGGATCGAGCTTGGGACTAATAGGGCCCCTGCGCAGGCCATCGAGACCCGCGCCATCCGACCTCTCCTCGCGGATGGCCCCGCAAGCCATTGGTGCTACCGCGTCAATCCTGCTCGTCGGTCACGGACAAACCAGCACGGGGGTTTTCGCCTGCGTCAGCACCTTGTTTGTCACACTGCCGATGAGAAGCATGGAAAGGCCGCTGCGTCCATGCGATGACATCACAATGAGATCGCAGCCCTTGTCCTCGGCTGCTGCGATGATCGCTTGATGCGGTTGCCCGCTCTCGACCTGAATCGTCTCGCAGGGAACACCAGCTCCCTCGGCCTTCTTTGCCAGGCGATCCAACACGCTCGTGGCCTGTTCCTTGCGCAGCTCTGCATACGTTGCGACTGCTTCAAGGAACCGCCCAGACAGTTCGGAAAACGGTTCGACAACAAAGATTACGGAGACCTTGGCTCCAAGGGATTTCGCCAGCGCCAATCCATGCGCCGCCCCACGCTCCGCTATCTCCGACCCATCTGTCGGAATGAGAATATGCCGGTACATGCCTCACCTCCCGATTGCTGGACGTATTGCTGCCGTCTGAATGTCCTGTCTCCGTCAGCTTCCTTTCTGCGCCGGCTGATCTGGTAATTGGGCCATCATGGATGAGTATCCATTTGTCGGCGTGCCCGTTGCGCACGAGGTTCAGGACCGCGTCAGCTTCGCGCTGATGCCCGGTCGAAATCCAGGGCCCATGCTCTCGCACTGACCGAGAACGCATGGCGCGGCCCTCTCGCTAGGGTAGTAAATTATACGACAGCGAAAACTGGAGGCAAGATCAAGCCGGGTTCCATTCTTGCGGTGATGGACGCGCGCTGATCAAGGGAATGTCGGTTTGCGGTCCCGCACGTCGACATCGCCGTCAGGTTGCTGCGATCGACGCGGGCCACAGCCAAAACAACTCAACCGCGCCAGTGCGAGCTGCCTCGCTTACGTCGCGAGCCACGGCCAGGTTTCGGCCAGGCGTCGCTGCGTGGCCTGGATGTCCGCGACATGGCGCGCCGTCAGCGAGAATTCGTCCATCCCGTTGACAATCATCTCCAGGCCCATTTCGTCGGCCCTGAATGACCCGATGGTCGCGCCGCCGATTGCGATGCAACGTTCGACGAGATCGATGAAGATCGCTTGCTGAGGAAAACAATTCAATTTTGCGACGATACGCGCGTGGGTCGCCGTGTCGACGGTCACAGGTAGCAAGTGGTTCTTGTAGGCGTTCTGTTCGAAGATCTCTGCAAAGCTCTTCGCAAGAACGGCACGGAAGCCAAAATCCCGCAGGGACCATACAGCGACTTCACGCGAGGAGCCGCAGCCAAAGTTCTCGCCCGCCAGCAGGATCGGCGCGCCTGCGAATTGCGGATCGTTCAACACGAAATCCGGCTTGGGCCGGCCGGCAGCGTCGAACCGGAATTCATAAAAGAGAATCTCGCGCAAACGATCCCGGCCTCCGCCATTGATCTTCTTGTGAGGGGCCGCGGGGACGAGAGCGTCGGTGTCGACATTGTCCCAAAGGAGCGGAACAGCAATTCCCAAAATGCTGGCGAGCTTCTCCGTCATGCAAGAGTCCTGACATCCGTGATCGCACCGTTGACCGCCGCGGCAGCAACCATCGGCGGGCTCATCAAATGGGTGATCGAACCGGGGCCTTGCCGGTTCTCAAAATTTCGGTTCGAGGTCGAAGCGCAGCGCTTGCCACGGCCCACGACGTCGGGCCCAAGCGCCGCACACAGAGAGCATGCCGACTCGTGCCATTCGAACCCTGCATTGCGGAAGATCCGATCGAGGCCCTCGGCCTCGGCCTGTCGTTTCACGCTGGATGACCCCGGGACCACGAGGGCTCGTACGGTCGCCGCGACCTTGCGCCCGTCGACGATGCGTGCAGCCGCGCGGAGATCGGACAGGCGGGCGTTCGTGCAGGAGCCGATGAAGGCAACATCGATCGGTGTTCCCTGGATGGGCTTGCCCGGCTGAAGGTTGGCGTAGGCGAGCGCGCGTTCCCATCGGGACCGCTGCGACTGATCCCTTGCATCCCTGAGCTCAGGGACGGCGCCATTGACGGGAATCGCATCCTCCGGGCTGGTGCCCCAGGTCACCATCGGCGCGATCGAGCCCGCATCGATGGAATACTCCTTGTCGAAACGTGCGCCGTCGTCGCTTGCAAGACCACGCCACGCGGTCACGGCCGCATCGAACGCCGCGCCCTTCGGCGCGCGCGGTCGTCCTTCCAGGTATGAGAACACGGCATCGTCGGGTGCGATCAAGCCGATCCGGGACCCGAATTCGATCGAGAGATTGCACAGCGTCATCCGCTCCTCGACCGAGAGGGCGCTGATAGCACTGCCGGCGTATTCGACGGCGCAGCCGGTGCCGCCATCCGTCGAGAAGCGGGAAATGATCGCCAGCGCAATGTCCTTGCCGCTGACCCGCGGGTCGAGGACGCCGTTGACGGTCACGCGCAAGGTCTTCGGCCGAGGCAGCCACAGCGCCTGGTAGGCAAGCGCATGCGCGATCTCCGTGCTGCCGATCCCGAAGGCGATCGCGCCCAGCGCGCCGTTGGTGCAGGTGTGGCTGTCGCCGCAAACGGCCGTCATTCCCGGCAGGACGGCGCCCTGCTCGGCCGCAACGACGTGGACGATGCCCTGCGCGGGATCGCCGAGCCCGATCAGCGGAATGCCGCGTTCGGTCACCTCCCGCCTGAACGAACGCACCGTCGGCGCCATGACGGGATAGGTCTCCTCCGTCCTGCCGGGCGCGGTCGCAACGGTGTGGTCGATGACGGCCAGGGTACGCGCGACATTGGCCACCGGAAGGTTGTGCTCACGGAGCGTCTCGAACGCAGGCAGCGACGTCATGTCGTGAAGGAAGACGCGATCGAGCGTCAGCAGGTCTCGTGTCCCATACGTCCTGGCGATATGGGGTTGCCAGACCTTCTCGAACAGCGTCCGCGGCATGTCCCTACTCGCCGGTGATGCCGAGCGCGCGCACGAGATCGCCCCGCGCCTGGTAGTCGACCTCAATCTGGCGCCTGAAGGCGTCCTGGGTGCCGCCGGTGGCGATCATGCCCTGCTTGTCCAGCCATGCGCGCATCGTGTCGGTGACGAGGATCGCGTTCACCTCCTTGTTGAGGGCCGCGATCACGGGCTCCGGCGTCTTTTTCGGCAGCATGAAACCGATGTAGCTGATGATATTGAAGCCGGGAAACGTCTCGCTGATGGCCGGCACGTTCGGCAGCAGCGGATAGCGCTTCTCCGAGGTGACGCCGAGCAGCTTGATGCTGCCCGCCGAGGCCAATGGCTCCAGCGCGGTGGGTGCGCCGAACACCAGCGGTATCTGCCCGCCGAGGAGGTCGTTCACCGAGGCCCCCGTCCCCTTGTAGGGAATGTGGGTCATGGTGAAGCCGCCGGACTTCTGCAGCATCTCGCCGGCGAGACGGTGCGGCGTCGAGCTGCCGGAGCTGCCAAAGCTCAGGGTTTGCGACTTTTGCTTGCCCAGGGCAACCAGCTCGGCGACCGAATTTGCCGGGACGTCCTTGCCCGCGGCGAGCAACAATGGCGACCATGCGACACTGACGACCGGCTCCATCGCCTTCGACAGGTCGAAATGATTGCTCGATGCACGATGCGGATCGATGGTGAGCATCGCATCCGTCACCATCAGCACCGTGTATCCGTCAGGCTCGGCGCGCGCCGCCGCCTGGGCCGCGATCATGCCATTGGCGCCCGTCTTGTTCTCGATGACGACGGATATCTTGAAGGTGTCGCCGAGCTGCTTGCCGATGATCCGGGCCAGCGCGTCGGCCTGTCCGCCCGCGGAATAGCCCACCAGGATCGTCATCGATCGCGATGGATAGGACTGCGCCTTTGCGGGGGTGCCCGCCGCAGCGAGTGCGAGCGCCGCAGCCGCGACAAGACTACGCGCCTTCCATTGAACCAGCTTGCGGGACATCATCTTCCGTTTCCTCCCTGTTGCTTGGCGGCGGTTGGTCCGCTCTTGTTTGCGTCAGCTTCTTGTTTGGGCATGATCTCCGCCCAAACGCGTACCGCGTTTGTCGCGAGGGAAAACCGCTGTACACTTTTCCGGATCATGCGCTACGCGGCCGTGCCCAATACGCCTGCCGCATGGAATTCTGCGATTTCGCGCGTCGAATATCCGGCGGCGCCCAGGATTTCCTCAGTGTGCTCGCCGATCCGCGGCGGTTGGCGCTCGAGAGCCGGCCGCTCGCGGCCGTCGCCGAACTCAACCGGCAGCGCCGGGATTCCGACCTGAGGCCCCCCGCCAAATCCTGAAACGGCTGTCGCGAGCAGGCCGCCGCCGGAAAGCAGATGCGGATCGAGCGACAGTTCGTCGGGACGCCCGACCTTCGAATAGGCGACCCGCGCCGCTTCGCACTTTTCGAGGATTGTTTCGGACGGCAATCGCGCGATCCGCCGCTCCAGTTCGGGCAGCATCCATTCGCGCGCTTCGCAGCGATTGGCGTTGCCGACAAGGCGCGGGTCGTCGCGCCAGTCGTCGAAGCCGAACGCATCGCAAAAGCGTTGCCAGTGGCCGTCGGAGGTGCAGCCGATGAAGATCTGGCCGCCGTCAGACGCGGTGAAGACGTCATACACGCCCCAGGCATTCTTCCGTGCGGGCATCGGCGGCATCGGACCGCCGATCACGGCGCTGCCGACGACGAGGGCGCCGAGCATGAAGGTCGCGCTCTCGAACAGCGAGCTTCCGACCTTCTGCCCTTTTCCGGTGAGGTCGCGTTCGCGCAGCGCCGAAAGTGCTGCCACCACGCCGAACACGCCGCCGAGGATATCGATGACGGGCGCGCCCGCGCGCAACGGCCGTCCCGGAGGCCCCGTCATATAGGCGAGCCCGGACTGCATCTGCACGACTTCGTCAAGCGCGCCGCGGTTCTCGTATGGCCCTTTCAAAAATCCCTTCATCGAGAGATAGACGAGGCGCGGATTGATCTTGCGCAGATCGTCCCAACTGCACTTCAGCCGCTCGATCGTTCCCGGTCCAAAATTCTCCAGCACGACGTCGGCATCGCGCACCAGCCGATGCACGATCGCCTGTCCTTCCGGCCGCTTCAGGTCGATCGCAATCGAGCGCTTGTTGCGGTTGTAGGTTGCGAAGAATCCGGCGGCGAAGCCCGGCAGTCGCCGCGTCGGGTCGCCGTCGGCCGGCTCGATCTTGACGACGTCGGCGCCGAGATCGGCAAACAGCACACCGGCGCACGGCCCCATGATGGTGTGGCCGAAGTCGAGCACCTTGAGGCCCGCAAGCGGTTTGGACGGCGTCATCGGGCGGCCTTTTCCCTGAATGCGGCGAGTGTGCCCGACCGCAGCGCGGCGCTCGGCAGCCGATGTCCGACGATCAGCTCGGCAAGACGCCCGGCTTCGATCAGCGCCTCGATGTTCAGCCCGGTCGAGATTCCCATCTCCTCGCACAGCAGCGCCAATTCTTCGGTGGCGATGTTGCCGGGCGCCCCGGGCTGGCCGGCAAAAGGACAGCCGCCGAGCCCGGCCACGGCGGCATCGAACGCGGTCACGCCCAACCGCAACCCCTCATAGGCGCAGGCGATGCCCTGACCGCGGGTATCATGGAGATGGAGACCGATCCGCAAATCGTCCCAGCGATCGCGAACGGCGCCGACGGCGGCCGCAACGCGCATCGGTGTCGCCCAGCCCATCGAGTCTGCGAGCGCGACATCGCGCACCTCGATGCCGGCCTCGCGTGCGATGGCGAGCCCGTCCGCGACCGTCTCGACGACTTTTGCCGGCGACACATCGCCGGCAAAATTGCAGCCAAACGCGGCCATGACGATAATCTTTGCAATCGGCACATCAGCCTGCCGATGCACGCGGACATATTTCTGCATCGCCTCGATCTGCCCGGCGCGATCGCGGTTGAGGTTCCGGATGGCGAAGGGTTCGGAGGCGCTCAGCGAAATGAAGCCGGCAAGCGTGAGCTTTCCCTTGAAGGCCAGCGCGCGCTGCAAGCCGCCTTCGTTGAACCACAGCGCGGTGTATTCGACGCCCTCACGCGGGGTGAACCCCGCCATCACCGCCTCGGCATCGGCCCAGCCCGGAACGTGCTTGGGATTGACGAAGGAGCCAACCTGGATCCGCGAAAGCCCGCAGGCTGACAGCGCGTCGATCAGTGCGATCTTGTCGGCGGTCGCGATCGGACCCGGCTCGATCTGAAAGCCTTCGCGGGGCCCTTCCTCACTGATGACGACGCTGTCCGGCAGGTCCCCGTACGCCAAGCCCATGCCGCCATCCTCCCGGGATTGTCCTTGTTTCCGGCGGGAGCTTGCCGGGCGGCCAGCCATCTGACAAATATAATATGAAGATCATCTCGTTCTGATAATTAGATGGAACGCGCGCCATGGCCCTCGGATTGCGCCAGATCAGATATTTCATCGCGATCGCCGACGCCGGGGTGCTGTCGCGGGCCGCGGAGGCACTCAACATCGCCCAGTCGGCGCTGAGCCATCACGTGGCCGCGCTGGAGGCCGATCTCGGCGTAAAACTGCTGGAACGACGGCCGCGCGGTGTCGCGCTGACCGCGGCCGGACGCCGACTCTACGAGCACGCCAGCGCCGTGCTCACGATTCTCGGCAAGGCGGAGGAGGACGTCCGGACCTATAACGAGGCTGCGACGGGGCCGGTCAGCCTCGGCCTCAGCCACACCGCGATCTCCATGGTCGCACTCGATGTCATGAAGGCGGTGCGAAAGAATTCTCCCGGTGTGCACCTCACAGTCGTCGAAGCGTTGTCGCCGGCGCTGATCGAGCGCGTCCTCTCAGGGACGGTCGATCTTGCGCTGACGTATAATCCGCCCAAGGACACCCGACTGGACATCGAGTTGCTGCACGAGGAAGATCTTTATCTCGTCGGAACCCCCGGCCTGATAGGTCGATCGTCAGGTCCGATTGCCTTCTCCGCGATTCCGCAAAGGAGCGTGATCGGACTGACGCCGATGCCGGCATCGCGCGCCATCATCCAGGCCCAGGTTCTGCGCAACCAGATCACCCCCAGCGAGACGCTTGAAGTCGATTCATTGTCGGCGCTGCGAATGGCGCTCGAAGCCGGGCTCGGCTGCGCGATCCTTTCCCGTGCGACCGTCCTCGCGGACCTTGCGGCGGAGAAATACCACGCGCGGCGGATTGTCGACCCGCCGCTGTCGCGTTCGCTCGCGCTCGTCGCGCTTGCGGACCGGCCGCCGACAAAGGCCTTCCTCGAAGTCCGCAAGGCCGTCACCGAGGTCGTCCGCGCGGCCGTCAGCGAACGGCGATGGCCGGCGAAGCAAAGCGGAAGGCGGCGATAGCCGACCATTGACGAGATTCAGCCTCTTTATCGCCTCCGTCCGCCGGTTTACGGTGGGATTCGCAAAGCCTTTCCCTGCCCTCAATCCGGTGAGCTGATGTCCAGGACAAGTTTGATGTCCCGATGCGCGATCGCGGCATGCGCGACCATCTTCGCTGTTGTCTCCGCAGCATCGGCCCAGCCACTGCTTCCGCCTCCGGGCAGGCCGGCCGCCCCCGCAGCTCCGAAGGCTGCAACAGCACCCTCGCCGCGCGCGGCATCGTGTCATAACGGCGCGAGCTTTGACCGCTTCCTGGCCGAGCTGAAGCAACAGGCGGTCGCCGAGGGTGTCTCGCAGCGCACGATCGCGGAGGCCGCGCCCTACCTCGTCTACGACCAGGGCATCGTCAACCGCGACCGCGGCCAGCGCGTGTTCGGCCAGCTCTTCACCGAATTCGCCGGCCGCATGGCCGCAGTCTACCGGATGCAGAACGGCCAGCAGCACATCAAGCAATATGCGGCGGCGTTCGCGCGCGCCGAGAAGGAGTACGGCGTGCCGCCGGCGGTGATCGCCGCGTTCTGGGGACTGGAGAGCGACTTTGGCGCCAACATGGGCAATCTGCCGACGCTGAAATCGCTGGTGTCGCTCGCCTATGATTGCCGCCGCTCCGAGATGTTCGCCAAGGAGACCATTGCCGCGCTGAAGATCATCGACCGCGGCGACCTGCATCCTGGCGAGATGATCGGCTCCTGGGCGGGCGAGCTCGGGCAGACGCAATTCCTGCCCGTGCACTACGTCAACTACGCCGTCGACTATGACGGCGACGGCCGGCGCGATCTGTTGCGCTCGGGGCCCGACGTGATCGGTTCGACCGCGAACTACATCGCCAACGGCCTGAAGTGGCGGCGCGGCGAGCCGTGGCTGGAGGAGATCAAGGTGCCGCAAAACCTGCCGTGGGAGCAGACCGATCTGTCGACCCAGCAGCCGCGCTCCAAATGGGCGCAACTCGGCGTGACCTATCCCGACGGAAAGCCGTTGCCGAACGACAATCTCGCGGCCTCGGTGCTGCTGCCGATGGGACGGAGCGGTCCGGCCTTCATGGCCTATCCGAATTTCGCCGCCTACACCGAGTGGAATAACTCGCTGATCTATTCGACGACGGCGGGCTACCTCGCCTCGCGCATCGCCGGTGCTGCACCGATGCGCAAGCCGGCACAGCCGGTCGCGCAACTGCCGTTCAACGAGCTCAAGGAGTTGCAGCAACTGCTGGTGCGCGCCGGCTACAATGTCGGCAAGGTCGACGGCGTGCTGGGCCAGCAGAGCCGCATCGCTGTCAAGGCGATGCAGGTCAAGTACGGACTGCCGGCGGACTCCTGGCCGACCGCCGAGCTGCTCGCGCGTATGCGCGGCGGCACCGCGCAGGCGCAGCCCCAGGCGACGGTGCGGTAGACCGCCCCTCGCTGTCATGCCCCGCGAAGGCGGGGCATCCAGTATTCCAGAGGCGCCGAGATTCACAACGACTGCCGCGGCGTACTGGATCGCCCGGTCAAGCCGGGCGATGACGGCTGGAGAGAGCGGCGCGAGTGATATCGTCGTGGATCGATATGGTAGAATTTTTGTCCGGCGCCGCCGGTTCATGCAGTTGCATTTTTCCATGCGGATCCCATGTCAGGGGCCCAGGATTTCTCCTGACATTCCGCAACACGAAAAGAGCATCACATGTCCTTCTACGACGCCGTCGTCCCCGGCTATTTGCAAATGCTGAACAGCCTCTCCGGCCTGCTGACCAAGGCGGAAGCACATTGCGCGGCCAAGAAGATCGAGCCTGGCGTGCTCTTGGGATCTCGCCTCTTCCCGGACATGCTGCCGCTGTCCAAGCAGATCCAGCTCGTTAGCGATTTTGCCGCCAAGGGCTGCGCGCGGCTGACGCATAGCGAGGTGCCGTCGATGCCCGACACCGAAACGAATTTTGCGGAATTGAAGCAGCGGCTGGCCAAGACGATCGACTATGTCAAAACCTACAAGCCCGAACAGTTCGAGGGCGCCGACACCAAGGACGTCACCTTCCCGGCCGGCCCCGACCGCTCCATCACGGTGAAGGGGCAGCAATTCCTCTCCTCGTTCTCGCTGCCGAACTTCTATTTCCACGCCGCGACCGCCCACGGCATTTTGCGTCACAATGGCGTCGAGATCGGCAAGCGCGATTTCCTCGGCGTGAGCTAGGACGCCTTCGTTTCCCGCAGGCGCCGCGGCACAGATTGAATCTGCTGTCGCGGCGCCGATTGCACTTGAATTATGCTCCGCGGGCTTCGCGCGCAGCTCGCCTGCACTTTCGGAATGGCTCGTCCCTTGCGCCGGTCACCGCGATGCACAAATCTTCCCTCACCTTCCACTGCTTGAAAGCATTTTTCCGATGAGCCGACCGACCAAACTGTTTGAGCCCTATAAGCTCGGCCCGATCACGCTTGCCAACCGCGCGGTGATGGCGCCGCTGACGCGCAACCGCGCGGTGCCGGGCAGCTTCGTGCCGGGGCCGCTGGCCGCCGAGTATTACGGACAGCGCGCCTCCGCCGGCCTGCTCGTCACCGAGGCCAGCCAGGTCTCGCAACAGGGCCAGGGCTATCAGGACACGCCCGGCATCTATTCCAGGGATCAGGTCGCAGGCTGGCGCAAGGTCACCGATCGCGTGCATGAGCGCGGTGGCAAGATCTTCATCCAGCTCTGGCATGTCGGCCGCATCTCGCACACTGCGCTGCAAGCCGGCGGCGCGGCACCCGTCGCGCCCTCCGCAATCCGCGCCAAGGGCAAGACCTTCGTCAACGGCACCTTTGCCGACGTCTCCGAGCCGCGCGCGCTCGAACTCTCCGAAATCCCTGGGATCATCGACGACTTCAAGCGCGCGACGAAGAATGCACTGGAGGCCGGTTTTGACGGCGTCGAGATCCACGGCGCCAACGGCTATCTGCTCGATCAGTTCGCCAAGGATGGCGCCAACAAGCGCACCGATGCGTATGGCGTCTCAATCGAGAACCGCGCAAAGCTGATGCTCGAGGTCTCGAAGGCGGTCGCGGCTGAGGCCGGCGCCGATCGCACCGGCATCCGCATCTCGCCGGTGACGCCTGCCAACGACATCTCGGACTCCAGCCCGCAAGCCCTGTTCGACCACATCGTCGACGGCCTCAGCGCGCTCAAGCTGGTCTATCTGCATGTGGTGGAAGGCGCGACCGGCGGCCCGCGCGATTTCGCGCCGTTCGACTATGCGTCCTTGCGCAAGCGCTTCGCCGGCGCCTACATGGCCAACAACGCCTATGATTTCGAGCTCGCCAGCAAGGTGCTTGCAGCGAACGAGGCCGACCTGATCGCGTTCGGAAAGCCCTTCATCTCCAACCCCGACCTGGTCGAGCGGCTGAAGAAGGGCGCGGCGTTGAACGAATGGGACAAGAACACGTTCTACGGCGGCGGCGCCAAGGGCTATACGGACTATCCGACACTGGAGGCGGCGGAGGCGGCGGAGTAGCCACAACGTCGTCCTGGCGAAAGCCAGGACCCATTACCCCAAGAGGAAATTGTGGCAGCCAACTGCGGCCACAGCGCAGAGTCCTAACACAGGCCGGTGGTAATGGGTCCTGGATCAGCGCTCGCGTTGCTCGCTTGTCCAGGACGACGCAGTGAAAGGAAAAAGGCCGGGATCGTTCCCGGCCTTTGTCTTATCCATCACCACTTCACGCAGACGCGCGGGCTTCTGCCTCGCTGGCGACCATCCGTTCCACGATCCGACGCATGCGCTGCGGGGCAGCGTCGATGGCGAGGCGGATGGTTTTGGCGTTGGGCCGCGCCCGCGCCACCTGTTCGATGCGTTCCAAAATCTCCTTGTCCTCGTTGAAGGCGATCCGAAAATCGGCATGCAGTCGCTGAACGACGTCGGCATCGTCAAGCGCAAAATTGCGGACATGCAGCCAATGGTCGATGCAGATGTTGTCGTCGACGGGGGTGATGAAATGGCAGGCGAAGATGCGTAAGCCCGCACCGCGATCGGCGGGATCGGCAATGATGCCGGCATCGGCGCTGCCGAAATCGATCACCGCGATGCACGGCGCGATATAGTCGTAGTAATGCCAGCGGTCGACGTGCCCCTGGAAATTGCCGTATTTGGCGAACAGCGGAATCGGCGGCGCGCTCTTGATCCATCGCCACACCAGAACCCCGCGCTCGCCAAAGCTGTGCTCGACCGGAATCTCCTCGCTCGCCGAATTGCCAAGCGTCGACAGGTGCACAAAGCTCACATGCGCGGGGTCGCAAAGGTTGTCGGCGAGATTGAGATAGTTGGTCTCGATCCGCAGCGCGTCGCCTTCTGCCGCGTGCCAGCCGGGTTCGCCATGCTGCGGCAGGTCGTAGATCAGCGACGGGTCGGCGAGCGCGGCCTCGCCGGGCCAGATCCAGACCAACCCCATCTTTTCGTGAAGCGGATAGGACGGCACGCGCGCGTTCGGCGGAATCACTGGCTGGCCGGGGATGCGGACGCAACGCCCCTCCGGACCGAACGTCATGCCGTGATATCCGCATTCGATCGCGTCACCCCTGAGCTTTCCCATCGACAGCGGCGCCAGACGATGGGGGCAGGCGTCGTCGAGCGCAATCGCGCGGCCCGCCTCGCTGCGGTAGACAACGAGATCCATGCCAAGGATGCGGTGCCGGGACAGCGTCCGCGTCACGTTGCGTGACCAAGTGAGCGGGTACCAGGTGTTGCGAGGGGCGAGCAGGTTCATGATGCGACCTTTGCAGGAGCCGGGATTCTTGTTTTGACGCGTTTTCTTGACGCGAACCGGGGTCCACTTCGCTGGAAAACGCTCTAGTTCTTCAGTTTCGCCAGCACTTCCGTGTCGGCGGGCTGGAAGTCGGCGCCGTCGACATAGCGCCAGTCGGTCATCACACCCTCGCCGTCCCTCACCGCGAGAGTTCCGATATAGACTCCCATGGTGGACTGATGGTCGATCGCCCGGAACGCAACATTACCGACCGGGGTATCGATCTTGAGATGCTCCATGGCCTTGATCAGATCGTCCGCACGGGTCGAACCGGCCGTCTCGATCGCCTTCGCAAGCACCAACGTGTTGATGTAGCCGATCAGCGCGCCGATGTTCGGCGGCTCCTTGAAGCGGTCGACATAGGCCTTGAAGAACGCGTCGTGCGCCGGCGTTTTGATCTCGCTCCGGGGATAGCCGGTCACGAGCCATCCGGCCGGCGCCTCATCCTTCAGCGGTGCCAGATACTCGGGCTCGCCGGTGAGCAGGCTGACGACCGAACGGTTGGCAAAGGCCTTGCGCGTCGTTCCCTCGCGCACGAGCTTGGCGAGATCGGGGCCGAACGTCGCGTTGAAGACCGCTTCCGGATTGTCCGCCGTCATCGCCTGCACGACGGCGCCGGCATCGATTTTGCCGAGCGGCGGCCATTGCTCCGACACGAACTCGACATCGGGCCGCAGCCGCTTCAATTCGCGCTTGAAGCTTGCGACCGCGGCCTGGCCGAACTCGTAGTTCGGCGCGATCGTCGCCCAGCGCCGCGCCGGGAATTTGGCGGCTTCCTTGGCCAGGATCGAGGCCTGCGTATAGGTGCTCGGCCGCAGCCTGAACGTATAGCGATTGCCCTTTTCCCAGATCAGCGCGTCCGTGAGCGGCTGCGATGCCAGAAAAAAGGTCTGCTTCTGCTTGGCGAAATCGGCGACCGCGAGGCCGATATGGGACAGGATCGTTCCGGTGAGGAGATCGACCTGCTCGGCCTCGACGAGCTGCCCGGCCTGAGTGATGGCGACATCGGGCTTGCCGGCATCGTCGCGCGCGATGATCTGAAGTTTGCGCCCGAGCACGCCGCCCTTGCCGTTGATTTCGTCCCGTGCCAGCTCCCAACCCTGGCGATAGCCGCGCGTGCCGATCGGGAGCGCCGAATAGCTCGAGATCTCGCCGATCTTGATCGGCGGCGGTTCGGCCGCCAGGGCGGCCTCGATGCCCAGCCCGACCAGCGCCAGCAGACTAAGTACGATCAGTTTCACTGCATCTGACAGCCGCATGCCACCCTCCGTGACGGGACCAGTCAATGTATGTAGTACTTACTACATAACGAACACCCGGCATGCCGGATTGTCAACGCCCAAAAATCGGCGGGACTTGCCAAAAAACCGGCAGCCCCCATCCTGCAGATTGTGATTCCGAGGATACGCAATGGCTGATGACACCGACGTCCCGGCCCGGGAGCCTGTTGCGCGGACGAGGACCAGGGCCCGACCCGATCCATCCGCCAAGAGATTTGGCAGGACGTCCGGCAAGACATCCGCGAAGGGCCCCGCAAGACCCCGCCGGCGCACGCGCGCGCCGGAGCAGACGCGCGAGCAGCTCCTGCGGGCCGCAGTCGCCGAGTTCGCGCGCGAAGGCTATGGCGGCGCGCGCGTCGACCGCATCAGCAAGGCGGCCAAGAGCAATGACCGCATGCTGTATTACTACTTCAAGAGCAAGGAGAAGCTGTTCCACCAGGTCATCGAGCATTGCTATGCCGATCTCGTCGCAGGCGAGGAAGCACTCGATCTCGATTTTTCACGGCCGCGCGAGGCTCTCGCCGCGCTGGTTGCGTTCAACTGGAACTATTACTGGGAGCACCCGGAGCTGCTCTCGATCCTCGCCTCGGAGAACCTGTTCAAGGGACGGCACGTCAAGAACAACATCCGCCGCAGCTTCGCCAACACGCAACTCGGCATGCTCGATCGTCTGCTCGAAAGCGGTGTCGCAAGCGGCGCGTTCAGGGCGGACTGCGACCGCTTCCACCTCTATCTCTCGATCCTGTCGCTGACCTATTTCTACCGCGCCAATCTGTACACGCTCTCGAGCTACACGCAGATCGATCTTGCAGAAGATGAGCGGCGAAAGGCGTGGCTCGCGCATGTGCAGGCGATGATAGAGAACCTCGTGCGGCGACCGAAGTGACGATGGGCGGCGGAGGCGGCGCAGGCGTTTCCTCTCCAACCCCCTCCCCGCAAGCGGGGCGAGGCGAAGACAGAAAAAAGGCCGGGATTGCTCCCGGCCTTTCGTCTTGCGGATGGCGTGGGCTGGTACGCCTTACTTCACTTCTGCGCGCTTGGGCGGGGTGGCGGGCCACGACTTGATCAGGGTGTCGTAGTCCACCGTTTCGCCCTTCGGCTTCTCGTTGGCGAGCTTGCGCTGGGGCGCGATGTGGCCGTCCTTCTCGGCCTTCGCGAACCAGTACTCGGCCGTCTCCTTCTTGTGGAGCTTCGGACCGCAGGCGCCCTGCACGTTCGACTTCTCGAGACGTTCAAGCACCGAGTCCTGGGCCGCAGCGAGCGAGTCCATCGCGGCCTGGGCGGTCTTCGCACCGGACGACGCATCGCCGATGTTCTGCCACCAGAGCTGCGCGAGCTTCGGATAGTCAGGCACGTTGTTGCCGGTCGGGGTCCACTGCACGCGCGCGGGCGAGCGGTAGAACTCGATCAGGCCGCCGAGCTTCGGCGCACGCTCGGTGAACGACTTGTCCCAGATGTCGGACTCACGGATGAAGGTGAGACCGACATGGCTCTTCTTCAGCGACACCGTCTTGGAGACGATGAACTGCAGGTAGAGCCAGGCCGCCTTGCGGCGATCGGCCGGGGTCGACTTCAGCAGCGTGGCGGAGCCGGCGTCCTGATAGCCGAGCTTCATGCCTTCCCTCCAGTACGAGCCGTGGGGCGAGGGAGCCATGCGCCACTTCGGCGTACCGTCAGCGTTCACCACCGGCAGACCGGGCTTCACCATGTCGGCGGTGAAGGCGGTGTACCAGAAGATCTGCTGGGCGATCGCACCCTGCGCCGGCACCGGACCTGATTCGGAGAAGGTCATGCCTTGCGCCTGCGGCGGGGCATACTTCTTCAGCCAGTCGAGGTACTTGGTGATGGCGTAGACCGAAGCGGGACCGTTGGTGTCGCCGCCGCGCTCGACCGACGAGCCGACCGGACGGCAGCCTTCCATGCGGATGCCCCATTCGTCGACCGGCAGGCCGTTCGGAATGCCCTTGTCGCCGTTGCCGGCCATCGAGAGCCAGGCGTCGGTGAACCGCCATCCGAGCGAGGGGTCCTTCTTGCCATAGTCCATATGGCCGTAGACCTTGACGCCGTTGATCTCCTTGATGTCGTTGGTGAAGAACTCGGCGATGTCTTCATAGGCCGACCAGTTCACGGGCACGCCGAGATCGTAGCCATACTTGGCCTTGAACTTGGCCTTGTAGTCCGGGTTGGTGAACCAGTCGTAGCGGAACCAGTAGAGGTTCGCGAACTGCTGGTCGGGCAACTGGTAGAGCTTGCCGTCCGGAGCCGTCGTGAACGACTTGCCGATGAAGTCGTTGACGTCGAGCATCGGATCGGTGACGTCCTTGCCCTCGCCCGTCATGTAGTCGGACAGCACGACCGTCTGGCCGTAGCGGAAGTGCGTGCCGATCAAGTCGCTATCGTTGATCCAGCCGTCATAGACGTTCTTGCCGGACTGCATCTGGGTCTGCAGCTTCTCGACGACGTCACCTTCCTGGATCAGGTCGTGCTTGAGCTTGATGCCCGTCAGCTCGGAGAACGCCTTGGCCAGCGTCTGCGACTCGTATTCGTGAGTCGTGATGGTTTCCGAGACGACGTTGATCTCCATGCCCTTGAAGGGTTCGGCGGCCTTCGCGAACCATTCAAGTTCCTTCTTCTGGTCTTCCTTCGACAGCGTCGAGGGCGTGAATTCCGCGATCCACTTCTGGATCACGGCGTCGTCGGCGGCGCGAACCGGCGCCGAGACGGCGAACGACACCGCAACGATGGCGGCGACGCTAGACATGGTCAGAAAACTATTCTTGGTCAATGGACCTTTCCTTCTCCTAAACTGTCGCATGTTGGGTTCCTCCGTTGCAGCGACAAACTTTGTATGCAGGTCCGGGTTGGGCCCCGGATCTGGTCTTCTTCGCGAGCTTCAGACCGTGCGAAAGATGAGCACGGCCGTGACAAGCGAAATTCCACTTGCGAACCACAGGTTCGAGATCTCGAACCCGTCCTCCCCGATCGGCAGCGTGCCGATCGCGTCGGTCCCGACGAACGCGATCCACAACAGGTGAATCACGGCCGCCGCGATCAGAGAAATGAACAGGCGATCGCCCCGCGTGGTCGGGATGCGCAGCACGCCGACCCGCTCGGCCTCGGGATAGACGGCGGCAAGCCAGGTCATGACAGCGAGCGTGCAGGCGAGCGCGGCGAAAAAGATCGCGGTCGGCAGCGTCCAGGCCATCCATGCGATGGATTCCATAAGCGCCTCCCTAAACCCGGCCCAGCGCAAAGCCGCGCGCGATATAGTTGCGGACGAACCAGATCACGAGCGCGCCCGGAATGATGGTCAGCACGCCGGCGGCAGCTAACAGGCCCCAGTCCATGCCCGCGGCCGAGACCGTGCGCGTCATGATCGCCGAGATCGGCTTGGACGCGACCGAGGTCAGCGTGCGCGCCAACAGGAGCTCGACCCAGGAGAACATGAAGCAGAAGAACGCGGCGACGCCGATGCCGCTTGCGATCAGCGGGATCAGGATCTTCACGAAGAAGCGCGGGAAGGAATAGCCGTCGAGGAACGCCGTCTCGTCGATCTCGCGCGGCACGCCGGAGACGAAGCCTTCGAGGATCCACACCGCCAGCGGCACGTTGAAGATGCAGTGCGCGAGCGCGACCGCCCAGGGCGTATCGAACAGCCCGATCGCCGAATAGAGGTTGAAGAACGGCAGCGCGTAGACCGCGGCCGGCGCCATGCGGTTCGACAGCAGCCAGAAGAACAGATGCTTGTCGCCGAGGAAGCGGTAGCGCGAGAACGCATAGGCCGCGGGCAACGCCACCGAGATCGAGATGATCGTGTTGAGGACGACGTATTCCAGCGAGTTGATGTAGCCGGAGTACCAGCTCTCGTCGGTGAAGATGCGCTTGTAGTGCTGCAGCGTCGGCGTGTGCGGCCACAGCGTCATGCTGGAGACGATCTCGGCGTTGGTCTTGAAGCTCATGTTGACGAGCCAGTAGATCGGCAACAGGAGAAAGATCAGGAACAGCGCCATGATAAGGCGACGGCCGGGAATCGAGTGCATCAGGCCACTCCTTCCTTTGGCTTGAGCGCGGTGACGGGCTTGAGCCCGGCCGCAGCCTTGGGCTCCGCCGCCGGCTCGCTCTCCGCCTGAACCTTGCGTTCGACGCCGGCGTTGGTCATCACGGTGTAGAAGATCCAGCAGACGATCAGGATGATCAGATTGTAGACCAGCGACAGGGCCGCGGCCTTGCCGAGGTCGAACTGACCAAGCGCGATCTTGACGAGTTCGATCGAGACGAAGGTCGTGGAGTTGCCGGGACCGCCGCCGGTGACGACGAACGGCTCGGTATAGATCATGAAGCTGTCCATGAAGCGCAGCAGCACCGCGATCAGCAGCACGCGGTTCATCTTCGGCAACTGGATCGCCTTGAACACGGCCCAGCGCGAGGCGCCGTCGATCTGCGCCGCCTGATAATAGGCTTCGGGGATCGACTTCAGGCCGGCATAGCAGAGCAGCGCGACGAGGCTCGTCCAGTGCCACACGTCCATTGCGATGACGGTGACCCAGGCATCGAGGGCGTTGGAGACGTAGTTGTACTCGATGCCGATGCTGTTCAGCGTGTAGCCGAGCAGGCCGATGTCGGGCCGGCCAAAGATCTGCCAGATCGTGCCGACCACGTTCCACGGAATCAGCAACGGCAGCGCGAGGATGACGAGGCAGGCCGCAACCGTCCAGCCCTCGCGCGGCATCGACAGCGCGACGACGATGCCGAGCGGCACCTCGATCGTGAGGATGATCGCGGAGAACAGCAAATTGCGGCCGAGCGAAGCCAGGAAGCGGCCGCCGAGATCGGTCGTGGGATCGAGCAGCTCCTTGAACCAGCCGACACCGTTCCAGAAGAACTGGTTGTTGCCGAAGGTGTCCTGCATCGAGTAGTTCACGACCGTCATCAGCGGCAGCACCGCCGAGAACGCCACCACCAGAAACACCGGCAGCACCAGGAACCAGGCCTTTTGGTTGATTGTCTTGTCCATCAGGCGGCTCCCTCCACCAGAAGGCTGTCGGCATAGACGTGGACGTGCGCCGGATCGAATTTCAGTCCGGCTGATCCGTCCGAGGACGCGAACCCGGCCGGCGCGCGCGCCGCGAGCTTGGCCTCGCCGAGACGGGCGCGCGCGAAGCGGATGCGACCGAGATCGTCGATGCGCTCGATCTTTGCGGTGAGCAGGCCAGGCCCGGGCGGGACCACGTCGACGAATTCCGGCCGCACGCCGATCTCGATCTTCGCGGCCGCAGGCAGATTGCCGTAGCTGCGGTTGAGCGCGATGGTGTGGCCGTCGATGCGCGCTTCCCGCCCCCTCACCTCGGCTGGCAGAATGTTCATGCCGGGCGAGCCGATGAAATAGCCGACGAAGGTGTGCGCGGGCTTGTCGAACAGCTCGGCCGGCGTGCCGCTCTGCACCACGCGACCGTCATGCATCACCACGACGGTGTCGGCGAAGGTCAGCGCCTCGGTCTGGTCGTGGGTGACGTAGATCATCGTGAGGTCGAGCTCGCGATGCAGCGCCTTCAACTTGGATCGGAGCTGCCATTTCAGCTCGGGATCGATGACGGTGAGCGGCTCGTCGAACAGCACGGCGGCAACGTCGTTGCGCACCAGACCGCGGCCGAGCGAGATTTTTTGCTTGGCGTCCGCCGTCAGCCGCGTGGCCTTGCGGTTCAGATAGGGTTCGAGGTCGAGCAGGCGCGCGATCTCGGTCACGCGCTTGTCGATATCGGCCTTGGCCACGCCGCGGTTCTTCAGCGGAAACGCCAGGTTCTCCCCCACCGTCATGGTGTCGTAGATCACCGGAAACTGGAACACCTGGGCGATGTTGCGCTTCTGGGTTGACAGCGGTGTGATGTCCTGGCCGTCGAACAGGATTTTTCCGCGCGACGGCGTGATGATGCCGGAGATGACGTTGAGCAGCGTGGTCTTGCCGCAGCCGCTCGGTCCGAGCAGCGCATAGGCGCCGCCCTGCCGCCAGGTCATGGTCACCGGCTTCAGCGCAAAGCATTCGGGGGCGGCGGCATTGCCGCCGTAGGAATGAGCGAGATCGACGAGGTCAATGCGGGCCATCGCGCATCTCCCTCACGAATTTTTGGTTGGCGCAGCGACCAGGCGGTCGGCCGCGTCGAACACGAAGACGTCGTTGGGATCGAGCACGGCATCGAGCGTCTGGCCGGGCTCGAATTCGTGCACGCCGTGCAGCACCGCAACCCAGTTCGAACCATCGCGGGTCACATGCACGAAACTCTCCGAACCGGTGATCTCCGTCACCGTCACTGTGGCGTGGAAGGCGTGGCGGTCGGTCTGGCCATTGGCGAGGCCGAGCTGATGGGCGCGGAAGCCGACGCGATAGGCGCCGTCGGCAAGGCCGGCATAGAGACCGGAGGCCGGTGCCGCGGTGCCGCCGGCATAGGCGACCTGGCCGTTCTTCTTCTCGATGCCGACGAGGTTGAGCGGCGGATCGGAGAATACCTGCGCCACGCGCAAGGTCTGCGGCCGGCGGTACACGTTGGAGGTCTCACCGATCTGGAGCGCCTGGCCCTCCCACATGCAGACCGTGTTGCCGCCGAGCAGCAGCGCCTCGGTCGGCTCCGTCGTGGCGTAGACGAAGGTGGCGCCGGTGGCCTCGAAGATGCGCGGCAGCTCGGCGCGCAGCTCCTCGCGGAGCTTGTAGTCGAGATTGGCGAGCGGCTCGTCGAGCAGCACGAGGTCGGCGCCCTTCACCAGCGCGCGCGCGATCGCGGTGCGCTGCTGCTGGCCGCCGGAGAGTTGCAGCGGCGTGCGCTTCAGGAACGGCTCCAGCCGCAAGAGCTTTGCTGCTTCCGCGACCCGCTTCTCGATCTCGGAGGCCGGCTTGCCCTGCACGCGCAAGGGCGAGGCAATGTTCTCATAGACCGTGAGCGAGGGGTAATTGATGAACTGCTGGTAGACCATCGCCACCGAGCGCTGGCGCACATCGATGCCGGTGACGTCCTTGCCGTTGACCAGCACCCTGCCCGTGGTCGGCTTGTCGAGGCCGGCGAGCAGTCGCATGATCGAGGTCTTGCCCGACAGCGTCGGCCCGAGCAGCACGTTGAGCGTACCGCCCTCGAGCGTCAGCGAGACGTCCCTTATATGCGCCATGCCGTCGACGGTACGGGTGACGTGATCGAGGGTCACGGTCATGAGCGTCCTCCTGCTTCCAGCAAGGGACTCTGCTGCACACCGTGGGTCGCAATCCAGTCGTTCAGTGCCGCGATCTGGTCGGCAGATAGTCGCAGGCCGAGCTTGGAGCGGCGCCAGACGATGTCCTCGGCGCTGACAGCCCACTCATTGGCCATGAGGTAGCGGACCTCGCGCTCGGTGAGCGTCGCGCCGAAGGACTGGCCGAGATCGGCCGCCGATTTGGCGTCGCCGAGAAGTTTTAGCGCGCGGGTGCCATAGGCCCGCGCCAGGCGCCTTGCATGCTCCGCACTCAGGAAGGGATAGCCGCGCTGGAGTTCCGCGATCAGGGCGTCGACGGCCGAAACGTCCATGTCGCCGCCGGGCAGCGGCCATTTTCCGGTCCAGCCCTCGCGCGATTTGGAGCTGCGCAGATAAGGCGCGAGCCGTTCCAGGGCCTCCTCGGCCAGCCGGCGATAGGTCGTGATCTTGCCGCCGTAGATCGAAAGCAGCGGCACGCCGCCGGGGGTGTCGAGCTCGAACACATAGTCGCGGGTTGCGGCCTTGGCTTCGCTGGCGCCGTCGTCATAGAGCGGGCGGACGCCGGAATAGTCCCACACCACGTCCTCGGGCTTCACGGGTTTTGCCAGATATTCGCTCGCGGCAGCGCAGAGATACGCGATCTCCTCCTTGGTCGCCTTCACCTTGGCCGGGTCGCCCTCATAGTCGCGATCGGTGGTTCCGATCAGCGTAAAGTCGTCCTGATAGGGAATGACGAAGATGATGCGACCGTCGGCGTTCTGGAACATGTAGGCGCGGTCATGGTCGTAGAGTTTCTTGACCACGATGTGCGAGCCCTGCACCAGGCGGACTTTTGCCTTGGCATTGACGCCGGCACCGCGCGCCAGCACATCCTCGACCCAGGGACCGCCGGCATTGACCAGCGCGCGCGCCTGGATGGTCGAGCGCTCGCCGCTGACGGTATTGACCATGCTGACCTGCCAGAGGCCGCCTTCCTGGCGAATTTCAGTGGCGCGGGTGCGGGTGCGGATCTCGGCGCCCTTGTCGGCGGCATCGCGCGCCGAGAGCACGACGAGGCGGGCGTCGTCGACGAAGCAGTCGGAATATTCGAACGCGCGCGTGTAGCGGTTCGGGATCAGCGGGCGGCCAACTTCATCCTTGGTGAGATCGACCGAGCGCGTTGCCGGCAGGAGGTGCCGGCCGCCGATGTGGTCGTAGAGGAAGAGGCCGAGCCGCAACAGCCAGGCCGGGCGCAGGCCGGCATGGTGCGGCAGGACGAAACGCAAGGGACGGATGATATGGGGCGCGATGCCCCAGAGGATTTCGCGCTCGATCAGCGCCTCGCGGACCAGGCGAAACTCGTAATATTCGAGATAGCGCAGACCGCCATGCACGAGCTTGGTCGACCAGGACGAGGTCCCGCTCGCCAAATCGTTCATCTCGCAAAGGAAAACCGCGTTGCCCCGGCCGGCCGCGTCGCGCGCGATGCCACAACCGTTAACACCGCCTCCAATGATGGCGAGGTCGAAAACACGCTCCAAAAGACGCATCCCCCGGCGACCGCCCGTTCACTTGGGCGATTTCACTTTCGTTTTCGGATTAAAACAGATCGCAAAACGAAAGCAAGACGAAAGGAAGCGAAACCGGAACTTTTTTGATGGGCAGATGGATCAATCGATGAGCACGCGTTTGCCACCTCCCCTGGAGGGGTCCGAGACGAGCGTAGCTCGCTCGTGGGTCGATCGCGCGAAGCGTGAGCGGGGTGGGGTGACGGTCTCTCCCCAAAGAAACTGCCCGATAACTGGATGGAGTGGCGCTTCGGTGAGTGTCCCTGCGTGGCTTCACCCCACCTCGGTCCGCATTCCGCTGCGCTACATGCGAACCGATCCTCCCCCTCCAGGGGAGGATGATAGTCGAGAGCTATCGCAGCCTTACAACCGGTCCCGCTTCGGGCGCGGAATCCTGCGCGGGCTCGGCCGGCGCGTCGTCGATGTCGGCCGACTTCGGCATGGCCTCGACCACCTCGATGCCCTTGCTGTGGCAGATCGTGGCGAGGCGCTCGGGGAGCTCCTGATCGGTGACGAAGGTCTGGATCTGGCTGATATGAGCGATGCGCACCGGCGCGCTGCGGCGGAGTTTTGTCGAGTCGGCGACCAGCATGACGCTGCGGGCGTTGGCGATGATGGCCTGCGCCACCTGCACCTCGCGATAGTCGAAGTCGAGCAGCGCGCCCTCCTCGTCGATCGCCGACGAGCCGATGATGGCATAGTCGACCTTGAACTGGCCGATGAGCTGCGTCGCGGTCGAGCCGACCACGGCGCCGTCGGCGCGCCGCACCGTGCCGCCGGCCACCACGACCTCGATGCGCGGATGGCGGTAGAGCAGCATCGCGACGTTGAGATTGTTGGTGATGACCAGCAGATCCTCGTGCGAGGTCAGCGCGCTCGCCACCTCTTCCGTCGTGGTGCCGATGTTGATGAACAGCGAGCAGCCGTTCGGGATCAGCGAGGCGGCGGCAGCGCCGATCGCCTTCTTCTCGTCGGCGGCCACGAAGCGCCGCGCCTCATAGGCGAGGTTTTCCACGCCTGAGGCGATGATGGCGCCGCCATGGATACGGGTCAGCGATCGCCGCTCGCAGAGATCGTTGAGATCCTTGCGGATGGTCTGCGCCGAGACCTCGAAGCGGCGCGCGAGCTCCTCGACCATCACACGGCCCGAGGCACGCGCGATGTTGAGGATTTCGGCTTGGCGATGGGTCAGTCCGGTCACGGCAACACCTCAAATCAGGTGTCGCCATGGTGCGGCGGTTCGCCGCCGAGGTCAACGCAAGAGCTGCGCACAGCGTTAAAGGCTGCGCTGCAACAACGCTCACCAGCTCATTGCTTGCGCAACCAGTGTCACCAGTTCCGGATCGTCGAACGCGCGCGCCGAGGCGATCGCGCCCGCCGCCACCAGATCGTCGTGGCTGAGGCTGGTGCGCATGCCGATCGTCCTGATTCCGGCGGCCGCCGCCGACTGGATTCCGGAGCGGGAGTCCTCGAACGCGATCGCAGCATGCGCCGCACCGCCGGTGAGCCGCAGCCCTTCCAGATACGGCATCGGATGCGGCTTGCCGTGGATGAGCTCGTCGCCGATGACGATCGCCTTGAAGCGGTGGGTAATGCCGAGCCCCGACAGCAGCATCTCGGCATTGAGCCGCGGCGCGTTGGTCACGGCGGCCATCGGGACACCGGCCTGGTCGGCTTCGTCGAGCAGCGCCATCAATCCCGGCACCGGCCTGATTTGCCCGGCGACCAGATTGCGAAAGACCTGCTCCTTCTCGCCCAGAATGGCCGCACGGGCGTCCTCGGATTCGTCAGGCAGGAAACGCTCGCCGATCGAGGCGTTGGAAAAGCCCTGAAGCTCCCTGGCGAAGCGGGCATGGTCGAACACATGTCCGCGCGGACCAAAGATTTCGTTGAACGCCTGGCGATGCAGCGCGTCCGTATCTGCCAGCGTGCCGTCGATGTCGAACAGCAACGCCCTGCCTTTTGCCTGCATCATCACTCTCATTCCCTTTGCGCGCATTCCCTCGCGCGCCGCGCATCAATGCGAAAGACGTATCAATACGGCGCGATCAACGCAATGCACGCAAAGATTTAACGGCGACGTGACACTCGACAAAGTCGCGCGCTGCTGCAACACTCACTTCAAGATAAAAAACGGAGGAAACAATGACTATCAATCGGCGCGACCTGGCTTTTACGGCCGCGGCACTTGCAACGCTGAGCGCGGTTCCTGCGCTCGCGTCTTCATCCGACGACGAAGCGGTCGCGAAGAATGTCGAGGCGTTTCGCCAGGGGCAACTCACGGCCGACGGCAAGGCGCTCGCGGCGCTCTGCGCGGACGATTTGAGCTACAGCCATTCCAGCGGCAAGGTCGAGGACAAGCAGGCGTTCCTTGCGGGCGCCACCGACACGTCGAAGACGAAATTCCTGTCGATCGAATATCGCGATCCCAAGATCAAGGTCGTCGGCCCGGCCGCGATCGTGCGCTTCAACTGGGTTGGGGAACAGGAATCCTTGGCCGATGGGAAGAAAATTCCGACCAACCTTCACATTCTGATGAACTGGCAGAAGCAGGGCTCGGATTGGAAGCTGCTGTCGCGCTCAGCAACGAAATTGTGATGCTAACCCTCTCCCCTTGTGGGAGAGGTGGCTCGCCGCGCAGCGGCGAGACGGGTGAGGGGTCTCTCTCCGCGATCGAATCTCGCGCATTTGAGTTTGCTGAAACAACCCCTCATCCGGCGCCATAGCCGATGCAAAGCATCGGCGTTCTTAAGAACGGCGGCCGAAGGCCGCCTATGCCACCTTCTCCCACAAGGGGAGAAGGGACAACAGAGTTCGCGGCAAGAGATTCCGGGTTCGCGCTTTGCGCGCCCCGGAATGACGAGCCGAAGATCACGCCGCCTCCTTCAAATCGCCGTTCACAAGCCTGCGCGCCGCGCGCTCGGCTTCGCGTGCGTTGCGGAAGAGTTGGCCTTCGAGGCGGTTGAAGCGGTGAGATGAGGCGAAGAAGCGGTATCCTTCCGGGTTGCGTACGACGATACCTGCGGTTTGCGAGTTCACTTCGATGATGTAGCTGTCCGGCATTGCCCGTTGATCCCTCAGTGCGGGCAAATAACGACGGGTCTGCCCAATGGTTCCTAAGGCAAACAAGCCGTTTCCACCCGAATCGACGCGAACTTAAGTACGCCGCGACCTCATCGGTTTTGTGACCTGTTGTTGGCAAAGACGCGACGCGCGTCCGCATCGCCGACACATGCGTTAAGAGGCCGCGCGAGATTAAGTCGCGCAGGGCTTACGTCGCGATCGGCGGATCGGTGCGCTGGATCGTCTGCGGCTTCCCTTCATCGTCGATCGAGACGTAGGTAAAATTGCCGTCGGTCACGAGGATCGGCTGCACCTCCTTGCGGCGCAGCGCCCAGGCTTCGAGATGCACCGTCATCGAGGTGCGGCCGATGCGAACGAGCGTGGCGTAGACGGAGACGAGATCGCCGACATAGACGGCCTTGCGAAAATTCATCGCGTCGATCGCCACCGTCACCGTGCGCGACTTCGCGACCTTCGAGGCGAACACGCCGCCGCCGACGTCCATCTGGCTGAGCAGCCAGCCGCCAAAGATGTCACCATTGGCATTGGTGTCGGCGGGCATCGCCAGCGTGCGGATGCAGAGATCGCCGGTGGGTCCGGTCGGATTGTCCAGCGGATGGACGTGGGTCTCGGCCATGAAGATCTCCTGCAGCTACTCATTGTGCATACCGAGGCGGCTGCCGCTCTGCAACCGCTCCGCTCATCGAGCGGCGGCCGTCATGACGCCGGTCTCGCGAAGTCAATGTGCAGGCACCGCCGTTGCAGCCGCTCCTTGCCGCATGGTAGGTGTTCAGCGCATCACACAAGTGGTGGTTGATTCTCCAGGGGGTAGGAAAATGAGGATTGCGACCGGTTCTGTTTTGCTTGCTGCATTGAGCGTATTTGCCTTGTCCGCTTCGCCGGCCATGGCAAGCAAGGCCAGCGATCGTGCAAAATGTCTCGCTGAAGCCGGAACGACAGAAGCCATATTCTCCGCACGGAAAGCGACCTACGCACAAGGCGCCATCTACAAGAGCTGCATGACGAGGCTCGGCCACGACGTCACCGTCAGGCGCGGCGACGGCTCGAAACTTTATTGAAGCACACCTATAGCGCGATGGCTTTAGGTTGAATCGTCATCGCGCTTTAGGTTTTTGTTTGAGCATGATCTTTTCGGAAAACCGCTGCACACTTTTCCGGATCATGCTCTAGGAAGCCTCGCAACGCGGGGCTTCATCTCGTCAGGGGGAGCCTTGCTTGAAGGTCTCCCAGCCCTCATCGGGCGCAAAGCGCCCGCCGAACTTGTCGGCCAGCTTGCGCAGGGTCGCGACGATGTCCTCCACCCCGCGCGTGCGCGCATAGTTGAGGGGGCCGCCGCGGAACGGCGCATATCCGGTGCCAAAAATCATGGCGCCGTCGACGCCATCAGGCTCGTCGACGATGCCTTCGCGCAAGGCGGCCACGCAGACGTTTGACATCGGCAGGATCAGGCGGTCGATCATCTCGTCGGAGACTTTTGGGCCGGTCTCCGGCAGCGGTGCCTTCTCGGCCTTGCCGTCCTTCCAGGTGTAGAAGCCCTTGCCGGTCTTGCGGCCGAGCTCGCCCCTGGCGACCTTGTCACGCAGCCATGCGGGCGTGGGCGGCAAGAGATCGCCGAACTTCGCGCGCAGCATGTCGCCGACGTCGAGACAGATGTCGAGGCCGACCTGGTCGGCGAGCTCGATCGGCCCCATCGGCATGCCGAACTCTTCGGCTGCCGCATCGATCAGGCGCTGGTCGGTCTTCTCGTCCAGCATCACCATGGCTTCCAGCATGTAGGGCGTCAGCGCGCGGTTGACGAGGAAACCAGGCGAGCTCTTCACCGGCAGCGGCAGGCGATCGATCGCGCCGACGAAGGCGAGCGCCTCCTTCAGAACGCCTGCGTCGCTGCCATCATGGCTGATGACCTCGACGAGCTGGAGCCGCGATACCGGATTGAAGAAGTGCAGGCCGACGAGACGCGCGGGGTTGATCAGTTTGGTGCGCAGATCCTCAAGCGGAATGCTCGACGTGTTGGTCGCAAGGATCGCGCCCGGCTTCATCTTCGGCTCGATGCCGGCATAGACCTTCTGCTTCAGCTCGAGCTTTTCCGGCACCGCCTCGATGATGAGGTCGGCGTTGCGCACGCCCTCGCCGTCCATATCGGGGATCAAGCGATCGAGCGCGTCGCGCACCTCGGTCGACTTGCGGATGATCTTTCCATAGAGCTCGGCGGCGCGCTTCACCGCGCCGGCGATCGGCTCCGCCTTCATGTCGGCGAGCGAAACGCGAAGCCCCTGCCCTGCACACCAGCCTGCGATGTCGCCGCCCATGGCGCCGGCGCCGATGACGTGGACATGCCTAACCGTGTTGCCGCTGCCCGCCGTCTTCTTCATCTGCTCGCGCAGGAAGAAGACGCGGATCAGGTTTTGCGCCGTCGGCGTCACCATCAGATTGGCGAACGAGGACTGCTCGGCCCTCAGCATCGCCGTCTTGTCGCCGCCATGCTTCTCCCAGAGATCGATGAGCGCATAGGGCGCGGGATAATGATCGCGCCGTGCAGCCTTGGCCGTCTCGCTGCGCATGCGCTTGGCGAGCAAGCTGCGCGCGAACGTGAAATTGAGGACGGTGTTGAGCATGCCGGGCTTGGCGCGCTTGAGCCGGCCGAACACCGCGTCCTTCACGGCGCTCCGGACGTGACGCTCCTGAGTCACGGCATCGACGAGGCCGAGCGACTTTGCGCGGCGGGCATCGATGGTGCGGCCCGTCAGCATCAAGGTCATCGCCTGCGTCGGATTGACGAGCGCGGTGAAGCGTGCGGTGCCGCCGAGGCCGGGATGCAGGCCGAGCATCACCTCCGGGAAGCCGAAGCGCGCACCGTCGACTGCGATACGCGACTGGCAGGCGAGCGCGACCTCGAGCCCGCCGCCAAGGCAAAAGCCGTGGATCACCGCCACCGTCGGCAGCCGCAGCGCCTCCAGCCGGTCGATCACGGCATGGGCGCCGCGGATTCCTGCCTCCACCATCTGCGGATCGGTCGCGCCGCGGAACTCGTTGACATCAGCGCCGGCGATGAAGCCGGACTTTTTCGCCGAGCGGATCACGAGCCCGGCCGGGCGGTCCGCCTCGATTCCGGCCAGCACCTTGTCGAGCTCTTCGATCACCTCGGCCGAGAGCGTGTTGGCACTCGCGCCGTCGCGGTCGAACAGCAGCCAGGCGACGCCATCGGCATCGCGCGTCAGCTTGAAGTGGCGGTAGAGACCGGCTTCAGGCTTCGGCCCAAGCTCGAGCGCGCGGTCGCCGATCGCGTCCATGATCTTGGATTCCATGGTCACACCGCCTCAATCAGCATGGCGACGCCAAGCCCGCCGCCGATACATTCGGTCGCAACCCCGCGCCTCGTGCCGAGCCGCTTCATCGCATTGACGAGATGCAGCACGATGCGGTTGCCTGATGTGCCGACGGGATGACCAAGCGAGATCGCGCCGCCGTCGACATTGAGCTTGTCGCGGTCGATTTCGCCGGCGGCGCCGTCGAGCTTCAAGATCTCGCGACAGAATTTGTCGTCGTTCCAGGCCGCGAGGCAGCCGAGCACTTGCGTTGCAAAAGCCTCGTTCAATTCCCAGGTCTCGACGTCCTTGACGGTGAGATCGTTGCGCGTGAGCAGCGGCGTCGCCGACATCACGGGACCGAGCCCCATGATGCTGGGATCGAGCGCGGCCCAATGGCTGTCGACGATGACTGCCTTCGGCGTCAGATGATGCTTTGCCACGGCTGCGTCGGAGGCGAGGATCACCCAGGAGGCGCCGTCGGTGATCTGCGAGGAGTTGCCGGCGGTGACCTGTCCCCAGGGCCGCTCGAACACCGGCCGCAGCTTCGCGAGGGATTCAGCCGTGGAGTCCGGGCGCACGCCATCGTCATGATCGTAGAATTTGCCGTCGCGGGAGAACGCGGTCTCGACCTCGCCCTTGAGCCAGCCCTGCGCCTGCGCATTGGCGAGGCGGCGATGGCTCTCGGCTGCGTACGCATCAGACTGTGCGCGCGAAATGCCGAAGATATGGCCGACGACCTCGGCGGTCTGGCCCATGTTCAGCTCGGTGATGGGATCGGTGAGCCCGCGCTCCAGACCAATCACCGGCTTGAGGTAGCTCGGACGCACCTTGAGCGCCGCTGCGATCTTGGCGCCGATGCCTTTGGCGGTGGCAAGCCCCGCGAACCAGCGCACGCCGTTGTTCGGCCAGACCAGCGGCGCATGGCTCAGCGCCTCCGCGCCGCCGGCGAGGATCAGATCGGCATGGCCTTCCCTGATGTAGCGGTAGCCGGTGTCGATCGACTGCATGCCGGAGCCGCAATTGATCTGCACGGTGAAGGCGACCATGTCCTCGCCCATGCCGAGCCGGAGCGCGGCGATGCGCGCCGGGTTCATTTCGTCGGCGATGACGTTGACGCAGCCGAGGATGACCTGGTCGAAGGCATCAGGCGCAAACGGCTGCCGCGCCAGCAGCGGCCGGCCGCATTGCACGGCAAGATCGACCGGCGTGAACGGTCCCGGGCCGGAGCGCGCCTTCAAGAACGGCGTCCGGCTGCCGTCGACGATAAAGACAGGTCGTGCCATCAGCTCGCCGCCCTCTGTTCACCGAGTTCCTGGAAGAACTGATGCACGTCGGCGGATTTCTTGTAAATCGGCGACAGCGCGTCCGGCGCGAAATCGTCGACCTCGATCACCTTTGCGACAGCCTCGCGGGCGGCAGCGAGCTTTTCGCCTTCGGCCTGCGTGATCACGCCTCTGCCGACACCGTCCTTCCAGTCGTGGATGCGCGCGGCGCGCAGGCGCTTTGCGATCTCGTCGGTCTGCGCGACCAGCTTGAACGCATGCTCCAGCCGGGCAAAGCCGCCGCCGTCGTCGACATGGGCGAGATCCGGCGTCAGCCGCTCGCGCGCAGCCGACGGCTCCAGCACGAGCTCGGCAGTTTGGTGCACGACGCGGTCGGACGGGCCAAGCACACGGGCGCCGAACGGCTGGACGACGAGCTTCAGGATCACGGCGACGAAGCGGTTCGGCAGATTGGCAAGGATCTCGGCAAACCTGACCTCGATGGTTTTGAAGCCGTTCGCCATGCACCATTCGAGCGCGGCAAAGTCTTCCTTCTGCCGTCCCTCGTCGTGCCAGCGCTTCAACGCTGCGGAGAGCAGATAGAGCTCGGATAGGATGTCGCCAAAACGCGCCGACAGCATCTCCTTGCGCTTCAGCGCGCCGCCGAGCGTGAGCAGCGCCATGTCGGCGCAGAGCGCGAAGGCCGCTGAATAGCGCGAGAGCTGGCGATAGAATCTTGTCGCATCACCCGCATCCGGCGCCGGCGCGAACAGGCCAAAAGTCCAGCTCCGAACGAAGGCGCGGCCAAGCGTTTTGAAACTGTGGCCGACATGCTTCCAGAACGCGGCGTCGAAGGCGATCAGCCCGCGCTCGCGATCGGTATCGGCGAGCGCGTTCATCTCCTCCAGCAGATAGGGATGCGCACGGATCGCGCCCTGCCCGAACACGATGAGATTGCGGGTCAGGATGTTGGCGCCTTCGACCGTGATGCCGACCGGGACGGCGCGATAGAGATTGCCCATGTAGTTCTGCGGGCCGTCGATCACGGCCTTGCCGCCATGGATGTCCATAGCGTCGTCGACGGCAACGCGCATCCGCTCAGTCGCGTGCAATTTCATGATGCCGGAGATGACGGCGGGATGAACGCCGGCATTGAGCGCGGCGCAGGTCAGCCGCCGCGCCGCATCGAGCTGATAGGCGGTTGCGGTGATGCGCGCGAGCGGCTCCTCGACGCCCTCGAATTTGGAGATGGAGATGCCGAACTGCTCGCGGATGCGGGCATAGGCGCCGGTGGTGCGCGCCGCATAGGCCGCGCCCGCGGCCGACAGCGACGGCAGCGAGATGCCGCGGCCGGCGGCGAGCGCCGTCATCAGCATCTTCCAGCCCTGCCCGAGCCGTTCCTTGCCGCCGATGATGTAGTCGAGCGGGATGAAGACGTCGCGGCCCCAATTCGGGCCGTTCTGGAACACCTGCATCGCCGGCAGATGGCGATGACCGATCTCGACACCCGGAAGGTTTGTCGGGATCAGCGCCACGGTGATGCCGAGCTCTTCCTGGGTGCCCACGAGATGATCGGGGTCATAGGCCTTGAAGGCAAGGCCGAGCAACGTGGAGACCGGGCCGAGCGTGATGTAGCGCTTGTGCCAGTTGAGCCTGAGGCCAAGCACCTCGCGGCCCTCGAAATTGCCCTTGCAGATGATGCCGGTGTCGATCATCGACGCGGCATCCGAACCCGCCTCCGGACTGGTCAGGCCAAAACAGGGAATGTCACGGCCATCGGCGAGGCGCGGCAGCCAGCGCTCCTGCTGCTCTTTGGTGCCGAAGCGCAGCAGCAATTCGCCGGGCCCGAGCGAGTTCGGCACCATCACGGTGACGGCGGCCGCGATCGAGCGGGTCGAGATTTTCCGCACCACTTCCGAATGCGCATAGGGCGAGAAGCCAAGGCCGCCGAATTCTTTCGGGATGATCATGCCGAAGAATTTTTCGCGCTTGATGAAGGCCCAGACCTCCTGCGGCAGGTCGCGCCATTCCCAAAAAATCTTCCACTCGTCGAGCATCGCGCAGAGCTCGTCGACAGGGCCGTTGAGGAAGGCCTTTTCCTCGCCGCTCAGCGTCGCGGGCGCAATCGCCAGAAGTTTTGACCAGTCGGGGTTGCCGGTGAAGAGGTCGGCGTCCCACCAGACGTCGCCGGCTTCCAGCGCCTCGCGTTCGGTGTCGGACATCGCGGGCAAGGCGCCGCGGGCGAGAGCGAAGATCGGCTTGGTGATGGTGTCGCGGCGGAAGCTCATGGCGGTGACCTCATGAAACGGCGGCGCGGATCGCCCTCATTTTAGCGGAAACTGGCTGCGAGAAGTGAAGACTTCGCTGGCAAAAAACAGCGAATTTGACGCGGCCGGGCGGCCCCCCGCTGAGGATAACGGCGGGGGTGTGGGCGCAGTTCCGGCGGCACCGTCATTCCACATTGCGCAAGTGCGCAATGGGGGCGCGCCAGAATGGCGCGAGCCCGGAATCCATTTCACCGCAGATATTGCGGCCCAATGGATTCCGGGCTCACGCTTCGCGTGCCCCGGAATGACAGGAAGGAGAGGCTTGGGGACTAATCCGGCCGGACCATCGAGAACATGTTCTCGGGCTTGATCTCAAAGTAGTCGCCCTGGCGGCCGGCGCGGACGATGGGGCGGGCGGCGGCGGTCTGGTAGACGCCGTCCTTGATCATGGCCTTGTCGATGTGCACGGCGACGACCTCGCCGAGCGTCAGCCAGGCATCGGCTTCCTTGCCGCTGGCGCTCTTGAGGCGGACGATGTCCGAGACCTTGCATTCGAAGGCCACCGGGCTCTCGGCCACGCGCGGCACGTTGACGAGCTTGCTCGGGATCGCGGTCACGCCGGCGAGCTTGAATTCGTCGACCTCGGGGGCGACGTGGGCGGCGGTCGCGTTCATCTGCTTCGCCAGGTCCATGGTGACGAGATTCCAGACGAATTCGCCGGTCGCCTTGATGTTGCCGACCGTGTCCTTCCAGTTGGTGGAGGAGAAGCCGATGATCGGCGGGGTGTAGCAGAAGGCGTTGAAGAAGCTGTAGGGCGCGAGGTTGACGTGGCCGTTGGGATCGCGGGACGAGATCCAGCCGATCGGCCGCGGCGCGATGATGGCGTTGAAGGGATCGTGCTTGAGGCCGTGGCCCTTGGCCGGCTCGTAATAGTGCAGGTCTCTCTCGGTCACGCTGGTCTTCCCCTGATCGTCATTGCGAGCGCAGCGAAGCAATCCAGACTGTTCCCGCGGTGGGATTCTGGATTGCTTCGCTGCGCTCGCAATGACGGAGTGTGTTGATCCGTCTTGCCGCCACAACTCTCGTCATTCCGGGGCGGTCCTTTAGGACCGAACCCGGAATCTCGAGATTCCGGGTTCGGTCCTAAAGGACCGCCCCGGAATGACGGCGGAGCTGCTTATAGGAAAAATTCCGCAGCCCGTCAGTGGCGCGGCGACAGACCCGCAATGACGAAATCGATCATCTGATCGATGGTCGGGCCCGGCTTGGTCGCGCACTGGGCGATCATCTGCGGGTGGAAGAAGCGGAGCATGGCCGTACACGTGCAAAGTGCGGCCAATGGCAGGTCGGGCGCCTCGAACTCGCCTGACGCCACGCCCTGGGCGATCACCTCACCGATGATCGAGGCGATGCACTCGATATGGACCACGCAGACGTCCCAGTCCTCCTGCATCGCGATCTCGACCATCTCGTGCAGCTTGGAATCACCGACATAGCGCTCGGTGTTCATGCGGTTGACGGTGGTGAGCAGACTGCGGAAGCGTTCGCGCGCCGGGCCGGGCTGCGCCACGATCCGGCGTGCCTCGAGCTCGACCTCGCCCATCAAGTCCCGCGCCACGGCCTGGTGGATCGCCTTCTTCGATTCGAAGAAGCGATACACATTGGCCGGGCTCATCCGGAGCTCTTTGGCGATGTCGCCGACGGTCGTCTTCTGATAGCCGATCTGCCGGAACAGCCGCTCGGCCACCTCGAGGATGCGCTCCCGGGTGTCGCTTTCGATATGTTCCGAAATCAATGCCATCTGTCAGGACTCGTCAGTCGTCACTCTTCATTTATTCAGCGGCCTCAGCAAGCGGAAATGCAGTTTCGGCATCGCTCCCATGCTGCGGTGCAGCGGCCGGCTGCTCGGGCGTGCCCGCCTCGTCCAGGCTCTTGCGGAACCACAGGGCGTAGAGGCCCGGCAGATACAGCAGCGTCAGGAAGGTGGCAACGAACAGGCCGCCCATGATGGTGATCGCCATTGGGCCCCAGAAGGCCGAGCGCGACAGCGGGATCATGGCGAGGATCGCGGCGAGCGCGGTCAACACCACCGGACGCGCGCGGCGCACGGTCGCTTCCACGATCGCTTCGCCGCGGGTCAGGCCATGGGAGACGTCGGTCTCGATCTGGTCGACCAGGATGACCGCGTTGCGCATGATCATGCCGGCGAGCGCGATCAGGCCGAGCAGCGCCACGAAGCCGAACGGCTGGTTGGCGACATTGAGCCCGAGCGAGGCACCGACGATGCCGAGCGGCGCGGTCAAAAACACCAGGATCAGGCGCGAGAAGCTCTGCAGCTGGATCATCAGCAGCGTCAGCATCACCATGACCATCAGCGGGAAGAGCACGAAGATCGAGGCGTTGCCCTTGGCGGACTCCTCGAACGCGCCGCCCGGCTCGATGCGGTAGGCCGGCTCGAGGTAGTCCTTGATCTGCTGCAGCTTCGGCGTGATCTGGCTGGTGACGTCGGGCGCCTGCACGCCGTCGACGACGTCGGAGCGCACGGTGATCGCCATGTCGCGGTTACGCCGCCACAGGATCGGTTCTTCGTGGGCGTATTCGATCTTGGCCACCTGTTGCAGCGGCACCGCGACGCCGTTGCGCGAGGTGATGGTGAGATCGCCGACACTGCCGAGGTCGAGACGCTCGGACGGGATCGCGCGGGCAACCACGCCGACCTTCTCGATACCGTCGCGCACGGTCGTGACCTGCGCGCCGGAGATCAGCATCGCCAGCGCCTGCGAGACGTCCTGCGGGGTCAGGCCCATGGCACGGGCGCGATCCTGGTCGACGACGAGCTTGAGGTAGGGCGACTGCTCGTTCCAGTCGAGCTGCACGTCCTTGACGTTCTTGTTCTGCCGCATGACGTCGCGAACCTGGTAGGCGATCTCGCGCACCTTGTTGGCATCGGGACCGATGACGCGGAACTGCACGGGGAAGCCGACCGGCGGACCGAAGTTGAAGCGGTCGACGCGCACGCGCGCTTCGCTCAGCATGCCGTCAGCCACGGCAGTCTCGATCTTGGCCTTGATGCGCTCGCGCGCCTCGACGCCCTTGGCGACGATGACGATCTCGGCGAAAGCCTCGTTCGGGAGCTGCGGATTGAGGCCGAGCCAGAAGCGCGGCGACCCCTGGCCGACATAGGAGGTATAGGTCGCGATGTCCCTGTCGTCCTTCAGCAGCGTCTCGGCCTTCTTCACCGACTTCTCGGTGACATTGAAGGCGGTGCCCTCGGGCAGGCGAAGCTGGAAGAACAGCTCGGGACGCTCGGAGAGCGGGAAGAACTGCTGCTGGACATGGCCGAAGCCGACGATCGAGGCAATGAAGATGCCGACGGTCGCCGCCACCACCGTGATGCGGTGGTTGACGCACCACTGCACGATGGCGCGCAGGCCGCGATACATGCGGGTCTCATAGACCGCATGCGGATCGTGGTGGGCATGCCCCTTCATGTCGGGCAGCAGCTTGACGCCGATATAGGGCGTGAAGATCACCGCCACGAACCAGGAGGCGACCAGCGAGATCGCGACGATCCAGAAGATGCCGCCGGCATATTCGCCGACCGCCGAATTGGCAAAGCCGATGGGGAGGAAGCCAGCGGCCGTGACCAGCGTTCCCGTGAGCATCGGAAACGCAGTTGATTCCCAGGCAAACGAGGCCGCGCGGACGCGATCCCAGCCCTGCTCCATCTTCACCACCATCATCTCGACCGCGATGATGGCGTCGTCGACGAGCAGGCCGAGCGCGATGATCAGCGCTCCCAGCGTAATGCGATGCAGGTCGAGCGACATCGTGTTCATGACGATGAAGACGATGCCGAGCACCAGCGGCACCGACAGCGCGACCACGATGCCGGTGCGCCAGCCGAGTGCGAGGAAGGAGACGAACAGCACGATCGCGAGCGCCTCGACGAAGGAGTGCACGAACTCGCCGACGGCGTGCTCGACCACCTTGGGCTGGTCGGCGATCAGATTGACCTCGATGCCCTGCGGCACGGCCTTCATGAACTCGGCGGTTGCCTTCTCGACCTCCTTGCCGAGCTCGAGAATGTTGGCGCCCTTGGCGGTGACGACGCCGATGCCGATCGCGGGCTTGCCTTCCTGGCGCACGACGAAGCTCGGCGGATCGACATAGCCGTGGGTGACGGTGGCGATATCGCCGAGGCGGAACACGCGGCCATTGCTCTCGACCGGGGTTTCCGCGACCGCCTTGACGCCGTCGAGCGCACCGGTGACGCGCAAGGGCACGCGCTGCGAGGAGGTCTCGACCGTGCCTGCGGGGGTCACATTGTTCTGCTTGGCGAGCGAATCGAACAACGCTTGCGGCGTGATGCCGAGGGTGGCGAGCTTGGCGTGGGAGAATTCGACGAAGATGCGCTCGTCCTGGTTGCCGTAGACGTCGACCTTGGTCACGCCGGGCACCTTCAGCAGGCGCTGGCGGAATCCCTCCGAGGTCTTCTTGAGCTGGGCATAATCGGCGCCGTCGCCGGTCATCATGTAGAGAATGGAATCGACGTCGGAGAACTCGTCATTGACCACCGGACCCAGAATCCCCTGCGGCAACTGGCCCTGCACGTCGGCGAGCTTCTTGCGCAGCAGATAGAAGAGATACGGCACGTCCTTGGCCGGCGTGTTGTCGCGGAACGTCACCTGCATCGCGGTGAAGGCGGGCTTGGAGTAGGTCTGCACCTTCTCGAAATAGGGCAGTTCCTGGAGCTTCTTCTCGATGGGGTCGGAGACCTGGGTCTGCATCTCCTGCGCGGTTGCGCCGGGCCAGATCACGGAGACGTTGACCACCTTCACCGTGAAGAACGGGTCTTCGGCGCGGCCGAGCTTCTCATAGGAGAAGAAACCGGCGACGCCGAGCATGACCATCAGGAACAGCACCAGCGTGGGGTGGCTGACCGCCCAGGCCGAAAGGTTGAAGCGCTTCATCGCACTCTCCGGGGATGACCCAATTGCCAAAACTCAGACGACCAGCCCTGACGTATCAGTCCTTGCGAGGAAGCGAAGCGATCCAGGGGGCTGGGCAGGTTCTGGATCGCTTCGCCGCTTCTGCCGCCGCATTTGCGCGGACAGCGGAAACTCACTCGCAGGAGTAACTCTTTTCCTTGTCGTTCCGGGATGGTCCGAAGGACCAGACCCGGAACCTCGAGATTCCGGGTTCGCGCTAACGCGCGTCCCGGAATGACCAAATTAAAAAGACAGAGACGAGACGACCCGCACCTTCTGGCTCGGATCGAGTTTCTGCACGCCGAGAGCGACGATCTTGGCGCCCTCCTCCACGCCGCCGGTGATGACGACGTCGTTGCTCTCGTAGGATTTCACCGTGACCGGCTTCAGCGTCACCGCGCCGTTGTCGTCGACGACATAGAAGGAGGGCTTGCCGCCTTCGTTGAACAGCGCCGACAGCGGCAGCCGTGCGACGCGCTCGGTTGCGGCGTCCGTCAGCGTCAGCGTCGCCGTCATGCCCAGCGCGACCTTGTCGTCGGCTTCGGGCAGCGAAAATTTTGCGAGATAGGTACGCGTCGCGGGATCGGCGGTCGGCGCGATCTCGCGCAGCCTTGCGACGTACTTCTTGTTCGGTTCCGACCAAAGAGTGACGCTGGCGGCGCCCGACTTGGCGCGTCCGACCAGCGTCTCAGGGACCGCGACGACCGCTTCCTTCTCGGCAAAGCGGGCGACACGGATCGAAGCCTGGCCTGCGGCAACCACCTGGCCGGGCTCGATCTGCGTTGCGGTGACGACGCCACGGGCGTCGGCAACGAGCGTCGCGTAGGAAAGGGAATTCTTGGTCAGCTCGACCGAGCGCTCGGCCCGGTTCAACCGCGCACGCGCCTCATCGGCTGCGGCACGGCTCGAATCCATCTGGGCGTCGGTGGTCCAGCCCTTGGCGCGCAGATCCTTGGCGCGCTGCTCGGCGGCGGCGGCCTGCGCCAGCACGCCGGTCGCGGCGGTCTGCTCGGCCACGGCCTGCTCGGCCTGCAGTTTCAGGTCGACCTCATCCAAGGTCGCAAGCGCCTGCCCGACCTCGACGGTCTGGCCGACCTCAACCAGGCGCTTGGCCACCTTGCCGGCGACGCGAAAGCCAAGGTCGCTCTCGATCCGGGGCCGAATCGTGCCGACGAAGCTGCGTTCCGGCGTTTCGGCCTCGAAATGGGCGGTGGCGACCAGAACCGGCCGCGGCGGCTCGGCTTTCTGGGCGACGGTATCATTGCACCCAGCCAGCGCAACGGCCATCAGGGCCAGCGAGGCACCTGCCAAGAGCCTAGAATAGCTCGACAAAATCGACCGGACGAACATTGGAGGACACTCCCTGCGGCTGCGTGCTGTGGAATGTCGAGTAATCACTGATAAAAGTCAATAATCGTCAGTCATCAGAAAAACGTGAGCGTTAATGTATAGTGGAGGGAATTGACGGGGGTTCCCGCTTATGAGGGTGAGGCACGGGGGAGCGAGCAATGGGCAGGGCAGGCCAATCGATAGCGCCGTTACGGAGCTCGCTGGTGCGCGCCGCCCTGGCCGCCGTCGTGATCGCCTGCGGCCTGTCCTTGCGCTGGTATGGCTTCCCGCTCGGACTCCCCGCCTTCGTCGTGAAATATGGTGGCTCACTGTTGTGGGCGACGATGGTCTTCCTGCTCGTCGGCGTGCTGCTGCCGCGCCTGACGCGGATGCAGATTGCCATGGCTGCGATGGCGATCGCGATCGTGGTCGAGCTTTCTCGCCTCGTGCATGCACCGTGGCTCGACGCGTTCAGGCTCACCACGGCGGGCGCCTTGTTGCTCGGAAGGATCTTCTCGCTGTGGAATATCGCAGCTTACGCGATCGGCATTTTAGTCGGAGTTTGGATCGACCGTCTCGCCGCGATGCGTCGTGCGTAGGGTGGGTTACGCCGCGCGGATTGCGCATCGCGCAGCCACGAGGCTAACCCACCCTACGAGTCCTCGCAGCCTCGAACCGCTCAATCCGCCAATTGAAACCGTTCGAAACGATCGAGCTCCTCCTCGATCACGCGCTTCAATTCCTTGCGCGCCGCGGTCTTCCTGCCCTGCCCGACCCAATTCCATTTCTGCATCAAGAGCTTCTTGTTCTGCCGGTCGGCCTTGAGATCGAGCGCGGCGACAACCTCGTCGCCGACCAGCACGGGAAGAGCGAAATAGCCGAGCTTGCGCTTTGCCTTCGGCACATAGGCCTCGAACAGATGCTCATAGTCGAAGAACAGATGCGTGCGCTTGCGCTGGATGATGAGCGGGTCGAACGGCGAGAGGATGTGTACGAGATCGGACGGCACGCCCTCGCCGCTCGCCTCGAGTGCGGCGGGCTCGGCCCAATGCTCCTGCTTGCCGCTACCCTCGAGCGCGACGGGCACCAGCGCGCCGCGGCGGATGCGGCTTGCGATGGCGCGACGCACGGCCGGCTTGCTCGGCGCGTCGAGATGGCAGATCGAATCCAGACTGATCACACCCTGCGCCCGCAGCGCGCGATCGAGCAGATAGTTTGCGATCTCGGTGCCTGAGGCCGGTTTCGGCGGCTTGTCCCAGCCGAAATGGCGCGTCATCAGCTCATAGGTCTTGAGCATGCCCTGGCGGGCACTGATCGTCACGACGCCGGTGTAGAAGGCAAGCTGCAGCGCCCGCTTCGAGGGCTTTCGGCTCTGCCACAAATGCTCCTTCTCGGTGAGCACGTCGTCCTCGATGTCGCGGATCGTGAGCGGACCGGCGCGAACCAGCCGCATCACCTTGCGCGTGTCGGCCGGCGTCACCGATGCGTACCATTTGTGTCCGTCCCGCCGGTGCTCGCGCATCGCCGGCAGGAAGAAACGAAAGTCCCTTGAAGGCACGTAGGACAGCGCATGGGTCCAGTATTCGAACACGCTTCTGTCGGCGCTCTGGGCCTGCTGCAGGTCGGCGCGACGATAGGCGGGAATACGGCTGAACAGAATATGGTGATGGCAGCGCTCGATCACGTTGATGGTGTCGATCTGCACATAGCCGAGATGGGCAACGGCATCGGCGACCGCCTGCGGCCCCTCCCCGAACGGCGCGCGCGTATCCAGCCGCTGCGCACGCAGCCAGATCTGCCGGCCTTGGGTCTTGGTGAGCGGGAGAGGTTTTGGCGCGCGGGACATTGCAAGACGCAATGTAGCGGGATTCGCGCGAGGAGAGGCCAAAGAAAAAGCCGCGCTGCCAGTTGCTGACAGCGCGGCCGGGTCGTGCGAGCGGCGACTATTTCGACGCCATCGCCTTCTGCGCCTTCATGTAGTGCATGCAGGCGCCGCGCATGTTGCCCTTGCTCATATCGGTGTTGGCCATGGACATCTCCTTGTTCATGGCCATCTTGGCCGGCGTATCCGCCGTGGTGGTCATCATGGCGGCGGATTTCACCATGTTGTCCTTGGTGCACGCCATCATCGCGGCGGATGCAGGCGACAGGGTGAACGCGACAAAGGCTGCGGCGGTCAGCAAAAACTTCATCGGAAACGTCTCCTCCGTAAAACGAAACCGGCGTCATGCCGGCATTCGCAACTACGCATTCTCCGCCCGGAATGTTTCGTGGAGAGGATATTTTCTTTGCTGCGGTGCGAAGTTTGCGTCAGCGCCCCGTCTTTGGCGCCTTGACCCTGTCACCGACGCTGCCCGTGGCCATGTCGCCCTCGCAGGATGCCTTGCCGCGCTCCGCAGCCTGGCAGCGATAGACGCTGCCGGTCAGCCGATCGACCAGCCACATATTCTCTTCGGTCGGGCCTTCGACGCCGACATAGCGGTTGGCGACGCCTGTGATCAGCGTCGACAGCAGGATCGCAATCGCAATCATGGCTGCGCCGATATAGACGGGCATTGAACTCTGGGAAGCTGTCCGATCCGGCAGGCCACCACGATTGAACTGATACTCACTCGGCCTTGGCACTGGATGAAACCCGGCTCCCTCTCTGCGTTACGTTTCCTGTCAGGCCAATTTTGCTAGGCGCGCTTCTGGCCGATTTGTTGTTCGCACGCTGGCCTTCAGGCGACGGCTTTGCGACAAACGGTTAGCAAAGGTTTCTGAGGCGAATAAGGCGGCTCATGCCGAGGACCGCCTCTGCTTCGCCCTTCGCTTCTCAGCGGCGGCCGAACAATCCACCCATCATGCCACCGAGCAGGCCGCCGGGACCGCCCATCCCGCCACCGCCACCGCCGCCGCTACCATAGTAGCGCCGACCACTGCCACCCGAGGACCGGCGGCGCGCTGGCTCATCGTCCGCCGAGTCGGAGGAGGCGGTGCGGGCAGAGACGATCTCGGACAGCAGCGCCTTGTGCTGGAGCTTGTTGAGGTAGCCGGTGGCGGGATAGCCGCGTGCGGCCTGCCAGCGCCTGATCACGGAACGGGTCTCGTCGTCGAACTTGCCGGTCGCCTTGACGTCGAAGCCAAGCCCGGTGAGGCGGCGCTGCACGTCGCGGCGCAGGCCCTTGTCGAGACCGATCTGGTCTTCGGACACTTGATTGGCTTCGTCAGTGAAGGTCGCCGGATCGATCCCGGTCGAAAGGTTGCGGGTGGCGGTGGACGGACCATCCTGCAACACCGCAATGCGGGCCAGTGCGATCGATTTGAACGTGCCGTTCGGATAGCTGGTGAGATAGGCGTTGAGCTCTTCCACCTTGTTGGAATCCTTGATCGAGCGCCAGAACTCCAACTCGACGTCGGAACTCTGCTTGGTCGCAGCCGACGCCGACGGGTTCGAGGTCTCGGCCGTGGCCGGCACTCCAACCGGATTGAGATAGACGTTGCCGGTGAGGTTGGTATGGCCCCAGGGCAATTGCCCCTTGCTGGTCTCGTCACTGACCTGGGCGCGGACCTTGGTCATCGCCTGCTGGATCTCGACGCCGGGCTGGGCAATGTTGGCGACCAGCGCGCGGGTGAACGGGCTGTTGGTGCCAGCTTCGCCGTCGAGTGCGGTCTGGCCGGGGCCGGTCGCAAAGGCAATCAGCGTGCCCTCGCCCGACTTCATCTCGGCAAGGCCGGTCTGCACGCTGACGGTGCGCGTGGCCTTGGCCGAGCGGATCTTTGCCGCGAACGGGTTGTCACGGCAGGCATCCAGGAACACCAGCTTGACCTTCGCATCCGCCATGGTCTGATCGAGCGTGACGTCGACATTGATCGCCGCACCCAGCTTGACGTCCATCTCGGATTTCAAATCGGCGTCGATCGGCAACAGGTAGTTGATGCCATTCACGGCAATGCCGTGGCCGGCATAGAAGAACACGGCGACATCGGCGCCTTCGCTCTTCTTGCCGAATTCCAGGAGCTTTGCCGTCATGGCGTCGCGGGTGAGATTGGCACCTTCGACCACCTCGAAGCCGACATTGCGCAGCACCCTGGCCATCGATTTGGAATCGATCGCGGGGTTGGGAAGCTGCGGGACATTCTTGTAAGCGGCGTTGCCGACCACGAAGGCGACGCGCTTGTCGGCAGAAGCTGCGTTCGCGCTGACCAGAAATGCTGCGACTGAAATTGCTGCGATCAAGAAGCGCATGATCATTCTCCCCTGATCAAACTTCCTCGCTGCCCTCGGATCCGATCCGATGGATGCAATTTGACCCAGTCCACGAAAATGCGATGTGATCTGGATCACTCGGGGATTTCTGCTGCTCGAACCAAGCTGGAAGACGCTGCGACGTCTGCTCTTCGGGCTGCATTGTGCAGCGGCAACAATCGGCTGGTGACGAGCAATGGCAGCGAGAATGTACCCGCCGGGGCGGCGAGTCCAGCGAGCATGATGCGGGCCGCAAGCATTGCTTCGAAAACGCGTAACAGAATCCGAGCCCTGCTCTCGGTGCTGAAAGTGACAGCCCCGCTTCCCGACCGGCGGAATGTTGCACTGGCGGCAGGCCAACTGCCGTTAACCGAACAGGCGCTTGGATCGTGACCGGCTTCGGCGCCAAAATGCGCTTGGAAATCGGACCATTTTTGAATGTGATCCGCATCACATCTGGCCATTTGAACCCGGCCTAGGCTCGCAGCATCAAATCGCCATCAGGCGTTACAGCGAGGATACGACAATGACCCATTTCGATAAGTTCTTTGGACTGAAGGCGATTACCTTGACGGCCGCACTCTCTCTCTCGGCGGGCCTGGCTTTGGCCGGCGACAACGTGACGTCGGGCCAGATCCTGGATGCGTTGAAGCCGAAGGCGCCGGTGACCCGCGGCCTGTCCGCAGGTCCGCAGGCCGATCCGGCGGTGCAGGCCAAGGAATCCACTTTCCTCAACACCGTGCGCAACCGCCCGACGCGCTCGCTGTCGACCGGAGAGCGTGAACAGATCGCCGAACTTGCCGCCAGCAAGCCGAAAATCGATCTGGAGATCCAGTTCGACTACAACTCGGCCGACATCGCCAAGACCTCGGTGCCGTCGGTGCAGGCGCTCGGCAAGGCGCTCTCCGATCCGGCGCTCAAGGGCTCGACCTTCGTGGTCGCAGGTCACACCGATGCGATCGGCGGCGAAGAGTACAATCAGGGGCTCTCCGAGCGGCGCGCCGACACCATCAAGAAGTACCTGGTCCAGAACTACGGCCTCAACGGCACCGACCTCGTGACCGTCGGCTATGGCAAGACCAAGCTGAAGGACACCGCCAATGGCGCCGACCCGATCAATCGTCGCGTCCAGGTCGTGAACATGGACACCAAGACGGCATCGAAATAGCCGTCGCATTCAATCCGCCTGGTGCAAGAGCGCCGGGCGGATGCTCACGAGAGAGCCCCGTTCCGATGGGATCGGAGCGGGGCTCTCAATTCTTTTTTTGACGCGTTTTTCTGACGCGAACCGGTTTCCACTTCGCTCGAAAACGCTCTAGCCAGGCGCCTGCGTCGAGAGCGCCTTGCGCAACAGCCTTGCGAGCTCCGCCTTGCGATAGGGCTTTTCCAGGA